>NZ_JBSGIB010000008.1:0-287190 GCF_053604885.1 Nocardia sp. NPDC003999 | reverse complement strand
GGTGATGGCGTGCAGGATGTGGAGCCATCGGTGGGTGAGGGCCGCCGCGTACGCGACGAAGGAGCAAGCGGCGGTCGCGCAAACGCGAGCCCCAAAGGGGCCGCGAACACGCCGCGCCGAAGTCGTGGCAAATTCAACACAGTAGGATTGCCAGGTGTCTCCGGCCGATCGCGCGAACAGTCGACGCCGCCAGCCTCGGCGCCGCGGTTCGGCCGCCAACGCCGCGAAGCCGCGGATGCGCACGGTGCGGGAGACTTCCGCAGGTGGACTGGTCGTCGACGGCCTGGACGGTCCACGGGAAGCACGAAGCGCGGCCCTCATCGGACGCACCGATCGCCGCGGGCGGTTACTGTGGTCGCTGCCCAAAGGACATATCGAAGAAGGTGAGACCGCCGAGCAGACCGCGATCCGCGAGGTCGCCGAGGAGACCGGCATCAACGGTGTCGTGGTCGCCGAACTCGGCAGCATCGATTACTGGTTCGTGACCGACGGTCGGCGGGTACACAAAACGGTGCATCATTATCTGCTGCGTTCGGTCGGTGGCGAACTGTCCGACGCCGACGTGGAAGTGACCCAGGTCGCCTGGGTTCCGTTGAGTGAACTGGATTCTCGGTTGGCCTACGCCGATGAGCGGCGGCTGGCGGAGATGGCGAACAAGCTGATCGACCGGATGGAGACCGGCAAGCGATGACGCGTGGACTGTTCCGGATCTTCGTGGCGGTCCTGACCATCCTCGGCCCCGTGACGACGCTGCCCCTGCTCGATTCCGCGGCGGCGGGAGCGCAACCGACCGGGTCCGGAACCTCGACGAATCCCAAATTCCTGAAGCTGTCCCTCGATTCGGTGACGCCGACCACAGTGACCGCGGGCAGCGATTCGGTGCTCACGGTCGCGGGCACGGTCACCAATATCGGCGACCGTGTGGTGGACGACGTCAGCATCCGTGTCCAGCGGGCGGCGGCGATCACCACGCCGGTCGGGTTGCGCGCCACTTTGCGCCTCGATGAGGTCAACTACGACGTGAACGGCGACTTCGAAGATGTCGCGCAGCGGCTGAACCCGGGGCAGCGCAAACAGTTCACGCTGAGCATCCCGTTGCGTTCCGAGACCGGCGCCACGTCGCTGCGGATCACGGAGCCGGGCGTCTACCCGCTGCTGCTGAACGTCAACGGCGAACCCGCTTACGGCACGCAGGCCAGGCTCGACGACGCGCGATTCCTGCTCCCGGTGCTCGGCGTGCCGCCCGCCGTGAGCGATGGAGCCCCGTCGGTATCGGCGCCCACCGACGCTCCGGTGGCGACCACGCTGCTGTGGCCGCTGGCCGACCGGCCGCGGCAGGTCGGGGGTCGTCCGGGCAGCGTGGACGGCAAGGTCGAGCTCACCGACGACGAATTGGCCGCCTCACTCGGCAAGGGCGGCCGTCTCGATCAACTGCTGGCCGCGCTGGAGGGGACGTTGAACCCGAGCGCGGGCCGCAGCACCGATCTGGCCTCGGCCGTGTGCCTCGCCATCGACCCAGACCTGCTGCTCACGGTGCGCGCGATGACCAAGGGTTACCGCGTGCTGGCCAGTCCGTCCGATCCCGACGGCGCGACCAGAGCGGGTGCGGGCGCTGAACAGGCCCAGACCTGGCTGGACCGGCTGCGCGCCATGGCGGGGTCGATGTGCACCGTGGCACTGCCGTTCGCGCAGGTCGATCTCACCGCGCTGGCCGCGGTCAACGATCCGGCACTGTCCGCGCGCGCGATCAACGAACCGGCCGAGATCATCGACTCGATCCTGTCGACCCGGTCGGTGCGCGGGGTCAGCCTGCCGGATTCCGGCAGCATCGATGACGGCGCGGGGGCCCTGTTGCGCAGTCACGGTTTCGGTACCGCCGTGCTCGCGTCGACGGCGGCCGTTCCGCAGGGAAGCGTGGACTGGGCGCAGTCGAGCAGTGAGAGCGGCCGATCCGCATCCGGTGGGAACGAGGTTGTCTCCACCGCCGACCCGGCGATTCCGGAAGCGGTACGCCTGCCCGACATCACCGCGAGCCAGCCGACAGCACCGGCGCCCGCACCGCAGGTCACGGGCAATACGGTGCCCACCGCGAGTGCACCCGCGCCCGCCGCCGACCCCGCGCTGCACGCGGTGACGTTCGACATCTGGTCCGCGACCGCGCTCGCCGCGGTGGGTTCGAACCCGCCGACCCCGCCGTTCACCCCGTCCCGGGTCCGCTACGACGTGACCAACGACTCACGAGCGGCGCGCTTGCAGGACGCTCTCGGAGCGATTTCGTGGAAGGCGCTGCACCCGGAGGCGAACCCGTCGCGCTCGCTGTTGCTCGTTCCGCCGCAGCAATGGGGTGCGAACCGGGACGAGGCGACCGCACTGCTGCGCCAAGTCGACCAGCTGCTGCGCGGCAACCTCGCCACCGCGCGTCCGTTCCACGATCTGGTGACGCTGCCGCCGGACCCGCGGCCCTACGAGCTGGACTATCTGCCGCAGGCGGCGCAGGACGCGGTGCCGGACCGATTCCTGCCGCCGGTACGCGAGCAGAGTCGCCGGATCACCGAGATGATGCGCGCGTTGGTGGACGTGCCGGAGGCCGAGCCGACGCCGCACGACTTCCTGACGCCGCTGCGCGACGACCTGCTGCGCGTACTGAGCCTCTCGGATCGGCGCGCGGGCGATGCCGCACCGCCGGACACCTTCGCCCAGCGGCGGCTGGACCAGAACACCCGGACGATGGACAAGCTCTATCGCTCGGTGACCGTGCTGCCGCCGGGCGGTGTGTACACGCTCGCGTCCGAGCAGAGCCCCTTGTTGCTGGTCGCGCGCAACGATCTGCCGGTGGCCATCCGGGTCAGGTTCCGGATCGAGGCGCCTGCCGAGACGAAGATCACCGACCCCGGCGAGCAGCAACTCCCGGCCAACGGGTCCAGGTCCTTCCAGATCCCGACGGAGGTCAGCGACAGCCGCAACCTCGTCATTCCGATCTCGCTCACCACGCCGGAGGGCGTCGCGCTCGGCAATCCCACGCAGGTCTCGGTGCGTTCGAACGCCTACGGCAAGGCCTTGGCGATAATTACGGGATGCGCCGCACTCCTGCTGCTCCTGCTGGCCGGTCGCCGTTTGTGGCGCCGGTTCCGCGGGCAGCCCGATCCGGCCGACGAGGGATTCGATCCGAGTACCAGGCGCCGGGTCAACCGGTACCGGCGCGCGCGCTCGCGTGTGCTGCGGGCGCAGGAAAAAGAGCAGGAGCACCTCCAGGAGACGCGGTGACGGATCCCGCTCCGACGGGGCCACGTAAACCGCTGCTACCTGCGCCGATGTGGGGTACCGCAGTGTCATGTGGCACGGTGGAGGACAATCACAGTGTTGCCGAGCCGGTCCGATCCGGACGGGGACCACGGACAGAATGTTCGCTGAACACGGCGAACCATTGCGGCGAGCCGCGGCTCACCGCACCGATGGGGGTGCGGAATCCCGGCTGGTACAGGAGGCATGATGAGCGACGATGACATATCGGCTCATCGCCCTCGACCAAGCGACCGGCTCGACGGGCCACCGGTGCGGCGAGCCCCGGTCGCGCCGTGGGAGCGGAGCCCCGCTCCAGCCGATGCCGAGCACCAGGGTTTGAACGGCGGTCCGTACAACGACGGCCAGGCGCCGAGAGTGCCGCAGGTCAGCCGTCCTTCGGCCGCACCGCAGCCGCGCCCTGGTCAGCACATGCCGCCGCCACCGCCCGCCGGACAACCGAGGCCGCCGGTGCCGCCACCGCCGCGACCCGGCCCCGTACCGAACCAACGCCAATATCCGGCTCCGCCACCGGCGGCCGGTCCTGGCCAGCCCCGCCCCGTTCCGCCTGGACCCAATCGCCAGGTGCCTGCGCCCTCCGGCCCGCCTGGCAATGTCCGGCAGACGCCGCCGCCCCCCGGACCACGTGGGCCGCAGTCCGGCGCCATTCCGGCCGCACCGCGTTCCCCGCAGTCCGGCGGGATCCCGACCACGCCGCGTCCACCTCGTTCCGGCGCCATACCCGCGGTGCCACGGCCTCCGCAGTCCGGTCCGATCCCGGCCGCGCCGCGCCCACCCCGTTCCGGGCCGATGCCTGCGATCACGCCGGAATCCGATCGGGTGCCGCCGCCGCGCTACGCCCCGCCGCAGCCGCAGCAGTTCCCACCGCCGCGTCAGCGGCCGGCCGCCCCGGTACGGCATGAACCCGCGGAACCGGATCGCCCACGGACCAGGGAGTGGCCCGCCGCCACCGGCACCGCGGAGCCACCGAAGGCCGACGAGCCGAAGCAGAGTGCGAATTCCCGGCTGCTCAGCGACTCCGGATCGATCGCGTTCGCGACACTGATCAGCAGGATCACGGGGTTCGGCAAGCAACTGCTGCTGCTGACCGTGCTCGGCCCGGCCATCGCAAGCGCGTTCACCGTCGCCAGCCAGATTCCGAACATGATCGCGGAGTTGGTGCTCGGCGCGGTGCTCACCGCGATCGTGGTGCCCACGCTGGTGCGCGCGGAGCAGGAGGATCCCGATCGCGGAGAGGCGTTCGTCCGGCGCCTGGTGACCGCGGCGTTCGTGGTCTTGGCCACTGCCGCGCTGCTGGCGACGGCCGCTGCGCCGGTGCTGACCACACACGTCTTCCTGTCCGACGACGGCAAGGTCAACACGGCGCTGACCACGGCGCTGTCTTTCCTGTTGCTGCCCGCGATCCTGTTCTACGGCATGTCGGCGCTGCTCACGGCGATACTGAACACCCGGCAGATGTTCAAGCCCGGCGCCTGGGCGCCGGTACTGAACAACCTGGTGGTGCTCACCGTCCTCGGGCTGTACGTCCTGATGCCGGGGGAGATCACGCTGGATCCGGTCCGCATGAGCGACCCGAAGCTGCTGGTGCTCGGCGTCGGCGTCACGGTCGGCGTTGTGGTGCAGGCCGTCAGCCTCCTTCCGGCGATCCGTAGGGCGGGCATCGACCTGCGCCCGCTGTGGGGCATCGATGATCGCCTCAAGCAGTTCGGCGGCATGGGCGCGGCGATCATCCTGTACGTGCTCATCAGCCAGGCGGGCTTCGTCTTCGCCACCCGGATCTCATCGCATGCCGACGCGGCAGGCCCGGCGATCTACAACAACGCGTGGCTGCTGCTGCAACTGCCGTACGGCGTCCTCGGTGTCACGGTGCTGACCGCGATCATGCCCCGGCTGAGCCGCAACGCCGCCGCCGACGACACGCCCGCGGTGGTCGACGATCTCTCCGCGGCCACCCGGTTGACCATGATCGCTCTGGTACCCGTGGTCACCTTCCTGACGTTGGCCGGTCCGCAGGTCGGACAAGCCCTCTATGGCTACGGCAACTTCGGATCGGACGCCGAACGTCTCGGTCTCGCGGTCAGCTGGTCGGCGTTCGCACTGATCCCGTACTCGCTGGTGCTGATCCACTTGCGCGTGTTCTACGCCAGGGAGCAGGCGTGGATTCCCACTTGGATCATCCTCGGCATCACCGCCGCCAAGATCGTCTTCTCCGCCCTGGCTCCGGTGGTCACCGACTCCGAGCACGTGGTTATCGCGCTCGGTGTCGCGAACGGCCTCGGCTTCACGGTCGGCGCGGTGGTGGGTGGTTTCCTACTGCACCGCAGTCTGGGCGACCTCCGAATGGCCAATGTGGGCCGAACAGTGACCCGTGTCGTACTTGCGTCACTCGCGGGCGGCGCGGTGATGTGGATCGTGGACCGGGTACTCGGCTTGGATCGGCTGACCGAGTCCTTCGGCGGCCCCGGTTCGCTGATCCGGGTGGCGATCACCGCGATCGTGATGTTCGCGGTGGCCTTCGGCTTGATGCGACTCGCCGGTATTCCGGAGATCGTCGCCATCACCGTGGCCGTCTCGCGGCGCCTCGGCTGGACACCGCCCGCGCCGGAACTCGACCTGGAGAGCCCGGTCGAAGATCCCTACGTCACGCAGGTGCTCCGCAGGCCTGATCCCTACTTGGCATACCCGAGGTTCGATCCGTACATGGACGCCCAGACCATGGTGCTTCCTGTGATCCGACCCGATGCCGTTGACCGCACCGGCAAGGGTGAGTTCCCGTACCCTGTTCGGCAGAGAAGCACAAGTGGCGAATTCGCCGGAACCTCGACATACCAGGGCGAAGGAGGACCGAGGGTGAGCGACGACGCGGTGGGCGGCGTCCCAGCCGCCGATTCTTCTGCGACCACGCCCGGCGGACTGTCCACCGATGTACCGCCGACCGCGGGGGAGCCGTTGGATCCCGCGTACGCGAACAACGGGCCGGGCACGGCCGGACCGGAGCAGGACGCGGCGAGACCGCAGGAGAACCAGCCGCCGCCGCGGGATCCGATGTACGACACCGGGATGATCCCCGTCGGCTCGCCGGAGATGCCGCCGATGGGTGGCGAGAACCTGGGCGCCCGGCGAATCCCGCGCGGCCCCAAGTTGATTCCGGGCGCGTCGGTGGCGGGCGGGCGTTACCGCCTGCTGGCAAGTCACGGCGGCGCCCGCGGCCTGAAGTTCTGGCAGGCGCTGGACATCAAACTCGATCGCGAGGTCGCGCTGACCTTCGTCGACGCCGACCAGAAAGCGACGGAGAACTCCGGGCAGGACGGTCCCCAGGCGATCCTGTCCCGGACGCTGCGCCTCGGCCGGATCAACTCGCCCGGCCTCGCCCGCGTACTCGACGTCGTGCGCGGCAGTTCCGGCGGCATCGTGGTGGCGGAATGGACGCCGGGTCGTTCGCTGCGCGAAATGGCCGAGACGGTGCCGTCACCGATCGGCGCGGCGCGGGCCATCCGCGCCCTCGCCTCGGCGGCCGAGCTGGCGCACCGTGGCGGCGGGTCGCTGTCCATCGACCATCCCGACCGGGTGCGCATCAGCGCGTCCGGTGACGCGGTGCTCGCCTTCCCCGGCACGCTGTCGGACTCCGACGCGCAGTCCGACGTCCGCGGTCTCGGTGCGATGCTCTACTCCCTGATCACCGCCCGTTGGCCGATCCGCTCCGGCGGTGTCACGGGCACCGCCGCGACCGTCGGCGGGCTGCGGCTGGCCGATTTCGGACCAGACGGCACGCCGGTGGAACCGCGCCAGATCCGTCCCGAAGTGCCGTTCGAGATCTCCGCGGTCGCCGTGCGCTCGCTGGAGTCGAACAAGGGCGTGCGTACGGCGGCGACGGTCCAGCACGTGCTGGAGCAGGCGTCGGTGGTCGATCAGAAGACCGACTTCATCCCGGTGCTGCGGCTTGGCCAGCGCGCTCCCGCGAACATGGACGACTCGCTCGCCGATCCGGAACTGCTCGCGGCCGAACGCGAACGCTCGCAACGCATGATGTGGATCATGGTCGGCCTCGGCATCCTCGCCGCGCTGGTGGTCGGCGTGGTGATCTGGTGGATGGTAAGCGTGTTCGCGCCGAGCGCTTCCGACGCGCCGCTGAACGAACAGCGCAATATCGGCCTGACGACGAACAACCAACCGGTGCCGACGCCCGCCGCCGCGGGCCCCGGCCTCACCTCGACCGGTGCGCCGGTTCCGGTGACCGGCGTGTCGGTGTTCTCGCCGGAGGGCACCGCCGACGGCGTCGCCAACGTCCACGCGGTGCTGGACAACGATCCGGGCACCCAGTGGCGCACCGATCAGTACTTCCAGCAGTTCCCGGCGCTCAAGAAGGGGGTCGGTCTGCTCGCCACGCTGCCGGCCCCCGCGAAGCTCACGAACGTCTCGATCAACTCGCCCAGCGCGGGCACATCGGTGGAGATCCGCACGTCGCCCACCGGATCGCCGACGCTGGATCAGACCCAGCTGATCGGTTCCGCCCGGCTGGACGGCGGCGTCACCGATATCCCGGTGCGCGCCGACCAGGCCGCCCGCTACGTGCTCGTCTGGATCACCGGACTGGGGAATTCCGGAGGACAGTTCCAGACCGCCATCGCCGACATCCGTTTCGACGCCGCGCCGTAGCCCGGCCTGCCCGCGCATCGGTCGCGCGGGCCATTCGTCACGCGGCGTCGAACGCCGCGCATTCCTCCGTATCCGGCCCGATCACTTGGTTGCTGCCAAAACGTTACGGGCGATATGATCTTCGCGCGCTCTCAGCAGGGGAGCTTCCCAGGTTTCGGTGTTTTCGATCCTGGATGCTGCGAAGTCTCGGTGATGGTCAACCATGCCCGTTGCCGCCGTGAGGGCTCGAGGGGTTGGCATTTGTCGTCCGAAGTGAACGAGGAGCTCGGCAGGGGGGCGTCGCAGCCGGTGATGTGTCGCGAGCGCGCCTTCGAACTCGGTGAACGCACCGATGTGGAGTTGTTGCGGGCGCACGTCGCCGGTGAGCGGTACGCGTTCGCGGAGTTACTGCGCAGACACAACGATCATCTGTGGCAGACCGCGCTGCGCACCTCCTACACGCGTGAGGATGCGGCCGATTCACTACAGGACGCGCTCTTGTCGGCGCATCGCACCGCGGGCTCGTTCCGGGCCGAGGCGGAGGTCCGCAGTTGGTTGCACGCGATCGTGGTGAACGCGTGCCTGGACCGGATCCGGCGGAACAAGACCAGGCGGGCATTGTCGCTGGCGCCGGAGTCGATGCCGGAGCCGAGGGACACCCGCGACGAGATGGCCGAGGTGGAGATGTCGTTGGTCATCGATCGAGCGTTGTTTTCGTTGCCGCCGGATCAGCGGACCGCGTTGGTGGCGGTGGATGTGGAGGGGTATAGCGTTGCCGAAGCGGCGGCGTTGCTCGGCGTGCCCGAGGGGACGATCAAGAGCCGGTGCGCACGTGCGCGGCAGCGGTTGAAAGAGCGATTGGATTTTCTGCGTGATCCGGGGAACCGGGGTTAGTTGGGATGCGTCATTAACAGTGACGAACCACTGAACGAATCAGAGACAGGCCCCGTAGGCGAGGGGGTCCCCGCGATGTCCGATGCGAACGACGGAGGTGCGATGGCTACCGAGTCCGTGCCGCAGCCTCCGTTCGCGTCCGAATTGCTGGCTGACCTACATGCCGACAACGTAACGCCCGCGCAGCGCGAGCAGTTGTGGCCGATCGTCTCGCGCGACCCGGAAGCGGTGCGGTATCTGCGCGCGCTGGATGACGTGAGTGCCGAGCTGCGTGCCTTGGGTGGGGACGAGCGCATAGTCCATCCGATGCCGGAAGACGTGGCGGCCCGGCTCGCGCGGTTCGTCGGCGAGCTGGAGCCACCCGAAGGCGCCACGGTTCATGAGTTTCCGCCCCCGCAAGTAAGCGAATCCGTCGGCGAAGCAAAAGATTTCGAATCCGCGCCGGTGGCTCTGGACGAGCGTCGCCGCGGCAGGTTGCGCTGGTTGGCCGCGGCAGCCGCGGCGATCGTCGCCGTCGTCGGCGCGGGTGTGTGGGCTTCGACGATGCGCAGCGGAGACGACCCAGCGCCCACGGCGCAGCCGACATCGGGAAAAGACGACTGGGGTGACGGTCTCACCGCCACCGTGGCCCTCGGCGCGCTGGGCAGGCACAACGTCACCGGAGCCCTGGCCGGCCCGGAAGCGCTCGAGCGTTGCGTACGGGCGAACGGCCTGGACCGCACGATCCTCGGCTCGACCGACATCCGATTCCAGGGCGGCAACGCGGTGCTCATCCTGCTGAACGGCCCCCGCCCGCCGCAGATCACCGCGCTGGTCGTCGGGACCGGTTGCGCTACCGGCGATCCTCAGCGCAAGGCGCTGCAGGACATCGGCTGACCTTGCGATCTGGGCCACCCGCGCGGTGTGACCCCCGCCGACGCGGGAACAACAGCCATTACCCTGTTGTTGACCGACACGTCCGATCGAATCTCCCCGGAAGGGCCCCATGAGCGAGCGTAGCGAGCAAAAAAGCGACACCGGCACGCCAGTTCGCGACCTGATCATCATCGGCTCCGGCCCCGCCGGCTACACGGCCGCCGTTTACGCGGGCCGCGCCGAGCTCCAGCCGTTGCAGTTCGAGGGGACCCAGTTCGGCGGTGCGCTGATGACCACCACCGAGGTCGAGAACTTCCCCGGCTTCCGCGGCGGCATCATGGGCCCGGACCTCATGGAGGAGATGCGCGAGCAGGCCAAGCGGTTCGGCGCGGACATCCGCACCGAGGACGTCGAGGCGGTCGACCTGACCGGCCCGATCAAGAAGGTCGTCGTCGGCGGCGAGACCTTCCACGCCTACGCCGTGATTCTCGCCATGGGCTCGGCCGCGCGCTACTTGAACGTTCCGGGCGAGCAGCGGCTGCTCGGCCGCGGTGTCAGCGCCTGCGCCACCTGCGACGGGTTCTTCTTCAAGGGCCAGGACATCGTGGTGGTCGGCGGCGGCGACTCCGCGATGGAAGAGGCGACCTTCCTGACCAAGTTCGCCTCCAGCGTCACCATCGTGCACCGCCGCGAGGAGTTCCGAGCCTCCCGCATCATGCTGGAACGAGCGAAGGCGAACGAGAAGATCAAGTTCGTGCTCAACGCCGAGGTGGCCGAGGTGCACGGGGAGAACAGTGTCACCCATCTGACCCTGCGTGACACCCGGACCGGCGAAACCTCCGAGCTGGCCGCCACCGGCCTGTTCGTCGCGATCGGCCACGATCCGCGCAGCGAACTCGTCAAGGGCCAGGTCGCCTTGGACGACGAAGGATACGTGCTGGTACAGCACCCCACGACCGCGACCGAGATCCCCGGCGTCTTCGCCGCGGGTGATCTCGTCGACCACACCTACCGGCAGGCGATCACCGCCGCGGGCACGGGCTGCCGTGCGGCCATCGACGCCGAGCGCTGGTTGGCCGAGCAGGGCGACATCACCTCGAACACCCTCGCCCACGCGGGTGAGTCGGTGGCCGCCAACTGAGCTCGCGCTGGACGAGCCATACCTTTCCGTCTCGCTGTATCGCAAGGAGAACATCCATGTCCGAGTCCGCCAACACGGTCACCGTCACCGACGCGTCCTTCGCCGACGACGTGCTGCTGAGTGAGAAGCCGGTCCTCGTCGATTTCTGGGCCGACTGGTGCGGCCCGTGCAAGATGGTCGCGCCCGTCCTGGAGGAGATCGCGGGCGCGCACGCGGACAAGCTGACCGTCGCGAAGCTGGATGTGGACGCCAACCCGAGCACCGCCCGCGATTATCAGATCCTCTCGCTGCCCACTATGATGCTGTTCCGCGGCGGTAAGCCGGTCAAGCAGATCGTCGGAGCGAAGGGCAAAGCGGCTCTTCTGCGCGAACTCGAAGACGTCATCTGAGGACGCGCCGTAGGATGCCTGGACCCGGGGATTGTCGAAACCCGGTCCGGGTCTGAGACAATCGACCGACGCTCCGGTCGTGCGAAGGTGTATCCCATCGCATGAGTGGGTACCCGCGGGTTTGACGGAAGGAAAGGGCTCTCACGCATGCACCGACTTCGTCACGGCGATTCCGGTCCAGCCGTTGCAGAGGTTCGGAGCACCCTGGCAAGCCTCGGGTTCCTACACGCGCACATCGCTGCCGACAACGCGGACGCACGCGAATATTGGAAGGACACCGAAGTGTCCTTCGACCATCACCTCGACTCCGCGGTTCGCGCGTTTCAGCAGCATCGCGGTTTACTCGTCGACGGTGTGGTCGGTCCGGCGACCTACCGGGCACTGAAGGAAGCGTCCTACCGACTCGGCGCGCGCACGCTGATCTATCAGCTGTCCGCGCCGCTGTACGGCGACGATGTGGCCACGCTCCAGCGCAGGCTGCAGGACCTCGGCTTCTACGTGCACCGGGTCGACGGCTACTTCGGTCCGCACACCCACGACGCGCTGACCGCCTTCCAGCGGGAGATCGGCCTGTCGGCCGACGGCATCTGCGGTCCCGACACGCTGCGCTCGCTCGACCTGCTCGGCGCCAGGGTGACCGGCGGCAATCCACACCGGATCGCTGAGGAAGAGGTCGTGCACCGGGCTGGGCCGCAGCTGACCGGCAAGCGGATCGTCATCGATCCGGGTCTCGGCGGTCCGGACAAGGGTGGTGCCGTGCCCACCGAGTACGGCGACGTCTACGAGTCGGAGATTCTGTGGGATCTCGCCAGCCGTCTGGAGGGGCGGATGGCTGCCACGGGCATGGAGACCTTCCTGTCGCGGCCGTGGGGCGCCAACCCCACCGACGCCGAACGCGCGGAAACATCCAACGCCTTCGACGCCGATCTGATGATCTCCCTGCGCTGTGCCGCTAACCCGAGCCCGCTCGCCAACGGCGTTGCCGGGTTCTACTTCGGCAACTCACACGGCTCGGTGTCCATGATCGGGCAGGTGCTGGCCGGGTTCATCCAGCGCGAGGTCGTCGCCCGAACGTCGTTGCAGGACTGCCGCACTCACGCGCGAACCTGGGATCTGCTGCGTCTCACCAAGATGCCCACCGTGCAGGTCGACATCGGTTATCTGACAAACGAATACGATGCCTCGGTGCTCACAAACCCGCGCATGCGCGACGTGATCGCCGAAGCCATTCTGATCTCGGTGAAGCGGCTGTACCTGCTCGGTCAGGACGACCAGCCCACCGGCACATACACTTTCGCGGAACTGCTGGCCGAAGAGCTGGCTGCCGCCGACCGGATGTAGCCATCGGTCTTTCGTAAGTCGAAGCGCCCCCTGCCCTTTCCAGACCGGCAGGGGGCGCTTCGATGTTCAGCTCAACGCGCTCCGATACGAGTCGGCGCGGTCATCGACGCCGCCGCGAGCAGCTGATCCAGCGCCCGTTCAACGTCTTCCTTCCAGCCGTGATCGGAGGCGAGCTCCAACCGCAAGCGCGGGAATCGGTGATGCGGGGCCACGACCTCGAAGCCGACATCCTCCAGGAAGTCGGCATCGATCATGCAACTCTCGGGTGAGCATTCGGTCGTCGCGCCCGCCGGGTTCGCATTCTTGATCGGCGCGACGATCCGCTCCAGCAGTGTCATCGAGCCGGACCGCTCCGAGAGCGCCTGCGTGGTCGGGTCGGTGCGGATACCGAAAGCCTCCAGGGCGCGCACGCCGCGACGCACCAGATCGGACACCACGGCCTGAACCAGGCTGTGGGCGACATCGGCATCCTGATAGGGGAATTCGGCCCGCAGCGTGGTCAACAGGATCGCGTCCGGGCTCACGGGGGAGGTGGGGAAGAGCGTGGCGCGCGGCACGGCGCTCGGTGGCGCGTACAAGGCGCAGCCGGCGACGTTGCCGTCGACGTTCGCCACCTGCCCGCACGAACCCCACTCCAGCATGACCGTGGACAGCCAGGCTTCCTTCTCGAACACCGGATCGCTGAAGTTGCGCGAGTCCTCGGCCACGGCGGGGTCCATCTCCCAGAAGACACAGCGCCGCGCATGCGCGGGAAGCTTCTCGAGTCCGCCGAGGGTTAGTGCTGTGACGCTGGTCGACACCGCTCTGCTCAGCCTCCAGCTGTCCGATTCATCCACGCTCACGTCGCATCAATGTTTGCTCGCCAGCAAGAATAAGCGATCAACGGGAACCTGCCTCATTCCATGTCGCTGTGCTGTTGGTCGGAAGAACTTGTGTTGCTCCGCCGGGAGCGATAGACGCTCGCAGCCGTGCCGTACCCCTGCCGTCACAGTGACGTTTCGGCCGGGTACTCGCACCTATCGAAACCACAAGTTAAATTTCGTCACTTCTGTCACACTGCGGGTGCGTTCTGCTCCATCAGGGCGACGATCCGTTCGAGGTCTTCGACCGACCCGAACTCGACGACGATCTTGCCTTTGCGCTTGCCCATACTCACGAGAACCCGGGTGTCGAAGGAACCGGACAGCCGTTCGGCCACGGCTTGTAGGCCTGGCATCTCGATCGGCTTGCGCCGAGCGACGGGAGAGGGCACGGCCGCGTCCTGCTCTCGGTTCGCCAGCATGACGGCTTCCTCGGTAGCCCGGACCGAGAGTCCCTCGGCGACGATCCGGGCGGCGAGCACCTCTTGAGCGTCCGCACCCGCTTCGAGACCGAGCAGTGCCCGCGCGTGCCCGGCGGACAGTACGCCCGCCGCGACCCGGCGCTGCACCGGGATCGGCAACTTCAGTAGACGGATCATATTCGTCACGACGGGGCGAGAGCGACCGATTCGCGAAGCCAATTCTTCGTGAGTGACGTCGAATTCCTCCAGCAGCTGCTGGTAGGCCGCCGCCTCTTCGAGCGGGTTCAGTTGCACCCGGTGGATGTTCTCCAGCAGGGCGTCGCGCAGCATGGACTCGTCCGCGGTCTCCCGGACGATCGCGGGAATCGCGGCCAGGCCCGCCTCCTGACAGGCCCGCCACCGCCGCTCGCCCATGACCAGCTGATAGCGGTCCACACCCGGTTCGGTCCGGCGCACCACGATCGGCTGCATCAAACCGAATTCGCGAATCGAATGCACCAGCTCGGCCAGCGCGTCTTCTTCGAAGACCGTACGCGGCTGCTTGGGATTCGGCTCGATCTGGTCCGGCGGGATCTCCCGGTAGACGGCGCCGCCTGCTTCCAGTTCGGCGTTGTCGGCGGGATCCGGTACCCGGTGCAGGTAGGCCGAGGGGGGCTGCGGCCCGACCGGATCCAGACCGATAACACTCGCCGCAGCGCTACTGAGGCCCGGTGATGCCGTCGGTGTCGTCGGGATCAGCGCGGCGAGACCGCGCCCGAGACCACCCTTCTTCGCCTGACTCATCGGTCTACCGACCCCTTCCTCATTCCGCTACCGAACCGCACTGTGCCGAGCGTCGACCCGGCCGGCCGAGTCACTCCGCCGACTTCGTCGCGGCGACACGCGGGGCCACCGCGCGGGCCGCCATTTCGCGTCCGGCGTCCAGGTAGCTCATCGCGCCCCGGGAGCCTGGATCATAATCGAGCACCGTCATGCCGTAACCAGGCGCCTCCGACACCTTCACGCTGCGTGGAATCACCGAGCGCAGTACGACATCGCCGAAGTGCCCGCGAACCTCCTCGGCGACCTGGTCGGCCAACTTGGTGCGCCCGTCGTACATCGTGAGGATCACGGTCGAGACGTGCAGTTCCGGGTTCAAATGCGCCTGCACCAAGCCGATATTGCGAAGTAGCTGACCCACGCCTTCCAGCGCGTAGTACTCGCACTGAATCGGGATCAGCACCTCTTTCGCCGCGACGAGCGCGTTGACCGTCAGCAGGCCCAAGGAAGGCGGGCAGTCGATCATCACGTAGTCGATGTCGTATCCGGCGATATTCGCCTCTTGGATAGCGGCTTTCAGGCGCCCCTCCCGGGCCACCATAGACACGAGTTCGATCTCGGCGCCCGCCAGGTCGATGGTCGCGGGGATGCAGAGGAGGCGCTCGCTGTGCGGACTCGTTTGGATAGCGTCTCTGACCGAGACCTCGCCGATGAGCAGCTCGTAGCTGGAGGGGACACCCGAGTGGTGTTCGATACCCAGGGCGGTGCTGGCGTTGCCCTGCGGATCGAGGTCGATCACAAGCACCGTCATCCCCTGATGCGCCAAGGCGGCCGCCAGATTCACGGCGGTGGTCGTCTTCCCGACGCCGCCTTTCTGATTGGCGATCGTGATGATCCGTTGCTCGTGGGGTTTCGGCACAGTCACCTTTCCTGGATGGAGGACCTGACTTGCACGTTGGGCTTCGGCGGCTATCGGGGTCTCGCTGGGGGAGATGTGCCCGAACGGCGTACTTCCGAATGCCTCCGTGTCGAAATTGCTGGAGTCCAGCATCCCCGGCACGCGCGACGTTGTTTCCCGTGAAACATTCGCCGGACCGCTCGACATAGACAGCTCCTAACCCGAGAAACTTCAGAACACGTGCGCGCGACGGGACGGGTCGGCGTCGTATCTGCAACAGCCTTTGTCGGTTCGAACACGATGCACAACTGGCTCCGCGGCGCCCGATCGACCGAGCGGAGCTGCGCGCCGCTGTGACAACCAGATCCCTCGTGGCACCTACGCTCACGCCCGACGCACACTAGCTTGCCAGCACTGAGCGGTTTAAGAAAGCTGAATCGCGGCGAGGCGCAAAGCGACACGCAAATCCGCACGAATTCGCCTCGACGCGCGCGCTGTTTCACATGAAACATTGCCGCCGGACGGTGCGTGGGACAGCAGGCATGCCGCGTGACCGATCGCGGATCGCGGATGACTACTCGCAGTGGCTGTTCGACCAAGCTGGTTCAGATGCTTCGGCTGACGACCTCGGACCGGCACACTGCCCCGCGCTACTTCGAATGGATTGAGCTCAGTCGCGCATCGACAGAACTGCCGGCGCCGAGGTATGCGTTGTCGCGCTTCGCGAGTGACGCAGCGGCCAGAGCGCCACACGTATTGCCCCTCAGTTGTGTTGGGAGACTGATCGCGTCTCCAGCGGGGGCAAGACCGATTCACGTGAAACATCGGGCGGCAATTCCAGACGCGCTCAGGATTCCGGCGGACTCGTTCCGGGGAGACTTTGATTCACGTGAAACATGGGCCGCGGCCTCCTGATCCGAGAAGCGCCCGCTAGGTCCGCAACCACTCCTGTCTCATGCTCGAGGTGTAGTTCGAGACGCACCCCGATGAAGTCGAGTGTGACTCGGACACGCTCGCATGGAACTTCGCTCAGGCAACACCCGAGCGTCCGAGAGCGAGGATCAGGCAGTGAGGGAGGCGCGGCCCTTACGGCGAATCAGAAGCGCAAGCGCTGATCGCAGGACAACGGCTTCAACCCGCTGGTGGGCTGCCTGCCGATCCTCGCTCAGGTGCCGGCCACGGCAGACGCACGCCTCGACTTCAGCCACCAAGCGGCCACGCCGTTCCAGACGGACGTACCGCATGGGACCCCTCCGTCCAGCCGACGGATCGAAAGAAAGCAAATCAAGTTCGGATAGATCGCCCGCCGAGTCCGGTGCCGACGCGCGTTCAACCGGGCCATTCCGTCAGAGTGACGAAACGATCCCAGGCCCGAGGTCGACGGTCGAGTCTTCGCGATCGAAGCTTCTACTTGGCCTTGCGTGCCGCACGCTTACGCGCACGCTCCGTCGTCGCGGCGCGGACGGCCTTTCCGCCACGCTCGACCGCTCGTTCGGCGCGCCGTCGGGTGGCTCGCTCAGCGCGGGGGAGGCGCTCTGCGCTGATCACCATCGTGGGCGTCGCCACCAGACCGACGCCACATTCCAGGACGACCGCGTTACCTGCGCCGGCCTTCGTCAGCGCGTCGCCATCGCGTTCGAGTTCCTCGGCCGCGCTCGCTCCCTTGAGGGCGAGCATGTGCCCGTGGTCGCGGAGGAGAGGAAGGGACCATTGGGCGAGTTTCCCGAGCGGGGCCACCGCGCGGGACGTGACCACGTCCGCGCCACCGGCCTCCTTCATCACACCCGACTGCTCCGCGCGCCCTCGCACCACAGTCACGTCCAGTCCGACCGATTCGATGAACTCGCTCAAGAAGATCGTGCGGCGCAGCAGTGGTTCGACCAGAGTGATCCGGAGATCCGGACGCGCGATGGCGAGCGGGATGCCCGGCAGGCCCGCACCGCTGCCGATATCGACCACGGACGCGCCCTCGGCGATCAACTCGCCGAGTACCGCACAGTTGAGGATGTGGCGATCCCAGAGGCGGGGCACCTCGCGCGGGCCGATCAGTCCGCGCTCCACGCCCGCGGTCGCGAGCGCCGTGTGATATCGACGCGCGAGATCGAGTCGGTCGCCGAAGACGGTCGCCGCCGACGCGGGTGGCTCCAACTCCACGGGCTCCGCGGTGGTTCCACCGAGATCTCGTTCCACGTGAAACATCCTTCCGAACTCGGGTCGATCTACGAACGAGCAATCGGGCTCCGGACACGAACAAGGCCCCCGGTCCGAAGACCAGAGGCCCTATCCAACCACTACCCATCCGGGCCGCGAAACACGCCGCCCGCTCCGGGGACGTCGCGACTCAGCCGGGAACGACCACCACGTGCCGGTTCGGTTCCACACCTTCGCTCTCGCTGCTGACGCCCTCCACGGCCGCCACCGCATCGTGCACGATCTTGCGCTCGAACGGAGTCATGGGTGCCAGCGACTCCGGCTCACCGGAGTCCAGTACGCGCTGCGCCGCCGCTGCGCCGAGTTCACTCAGCTCGGACCGCCGCTTGGCTCGCCAACCCGCCACGTCCAGCATCAGCCGGCTCCGCACTCCGGTCGCTTGCTGGACGGCGAGCCGGGTCAGTTCCTGCAACGCGTCGAGCACCTCACCGTTACGTCCGACGAGCTTGGTCAGGTCACGTCCGCCGTCGATGCTCACCACGGCGCGATCGCCTTCCACGTCGAGATCGATGTCGCCGTCGAAGTCCAGCACGTCGAGCAACTGTTCGAGATAGTCGCCCGCGATCTCGCCTTCTTCGATGAGCGCTTCCTCGGCATCATTCACGACATCGTCGGTGTCCGCTCCGGCGTTCGCCGTCGTCGTCGCCACGGTGGCGTCCCCTCCGTCGGTCTCAACAGTCATTTGATTTCCTTCATCTGCTCATCGCGCGCGCCGGGCAATCGCCGCCGGGCGGTATTCGCGATCAAGGGGTTGCTCAGCGATCGAGGTGGGCGACTCGGCCCACCGATGGTGCGATCAGCGCTTGCGCTTCTGGTTCGCCCTGCCCCGGTTGCCCGGCCGTTTCTGCCCGGCCGGACGCCGTTGGCCCGCCGACTGCTTCGGCGGCTTCGCAGTGCCGTTCGTCGACGCGACAGCAGTGTCCTCGTCCGACGCGGCATCGGCAGCGGCGGCGGTCGGCTTCTTCTTCACGTTGACCGGTTTGGCTCCGGGCTTGGGCGCGTTCTGCGCGCGCTGCTCGAGCTTCGCCTGCTTCTTGGCCTCTTCTTCTTTCGCCATGCGTCCGAACACGAGGTGCTGCTGCCCGTAGGTCCAGATGTTGTTGGAGACCCAGTACAGCAGGATGGCGATCGGCAGGAACGGGCCACCGACGAGCACGCCGAGCGGGAACACCCACAACGCGAGCTTGTTCATCATCGCGGCCTGGGGGTTGGCCGCGGCTTCCGGCGTCTGCCGCGCGACCGAAGCACGCGCGTTGAAGTGCGTGGCGATACCGGCGATGACCATCAGGGGGATCGCGACGAGCGCGATGCTCAACTTGGTCGGCACGCCGCCGTAGTCGGCGAAGGCCTGCAACTGGGGGGGCGGAATGGTGATGAACGCCGAGATCGGCGCACCGAAGATGCGAGCGCTCAGGAAGGACTGGACATCGGCGGCGCTGAAGACGTAGTTCGCGGTGTTCGCGTTCTGCTCCGGCGTCATTCCGAGCTGGCCGATACCGTGCCCGGTCCGGTTGAACGAGCGCAGCACGTGGAAGAGTCCGAGGAACACCGGCACCTGAGCGAGAATCGGCAGGCAGCCCATCAGCGGGTTGAAGCCGTTGTCCTTCTGAAGCTTCTGCATCTCGACCGCCATCTTCTGACGGTCGTTCTTGTACTTCTTCTGCAGCTCTTTGATCTGCGGCTGCAGTTCCTGCATCTGCTTTGTGGTGCGCACCTGCTTGACGAACGGCTTGTAGAGCACCAGGCGCAAGGTGAACACCAGGAACACCACGGCCAGCGCCCAGGTGAGACCGTTGTCCGCGCCGAACGCGAACCCGAAGACCCGATGCCAGAACCAGAGGATCCAGGACACCGGGTAATAGATGAAGTCGAGCACGGCTCTATGCACTCCCGTCGTTCGTGTCGCCGATCACCGCGTGCGGCGATCCTTTACAAGCTTTCGGCTCCGACCGCGGTCCGGTGAGCAGGCTCGTTTCCTGCGACGTCGCGTCGGTCGCTGCCCCTTCCGCCGGCTCGGCGCGATGCGTACTCCGCTTCCGCTCCGGGACGGGGTCCCACCCACCAGGGTGCCAGGGCGCGCATTTGGCCAAGCGCACGACCGTCAGTAAGAGCCCCATGAACAGGCCCCGAGTGCGCAATGCGGTCACCGCGTACTCACTACAGGTCGGGGTGAATCGACACACCGGCATGCGGGTGGGGGAGACGTAGGTCCGATACAGCTCGATCGAAAAGATCAGCACGTTCGCGGGCAGTCTGGCGATCTTCGCCCAGAGGCTCATGCCAGGCCACCCGTCGACATACCCGCCTGAGCGCCGACGCCGAGCTTGCGCAGTGCGGTGCGCAGCTGGCGCAGCAGGTCGTCCGACGACGCTGTAGCGGCGCCAGGAAGCGCGCGGATGACGACATCGGTCTCGGCGGGCAATTCGTCGACCACCTGGGCACACATATGACGCAGGCGGCGGGCGACGCGATGTCGAATCACCGCGTTGCCCACCGCCTTGCTGACGATCAGCCCGAAGCGCGGTCCGCCCACGCGGATCAGCACGTCGTCCGGGACCTGATCGTGTCGTCCATTCGCGCCCACGATTCCGTCATACCCGTGCGCGAGCGCATGTACGACCAGATCACGCCTCCCGATTCGCTGGCCGCGGCGCACCGTCCGGGAGAAGTCGGCACGATGATGCAACCGATACGGCTCAGGCAACACCCGAGCGTCCGAGAGCGAGGATCAGGCAGTGAGGGAGGCGCGGCCCTTACGGCGACGCGCCGACACGATGGCGCGGCCCGCACGGGTGCGCATCCGGAGGCGGAAGCCGTGAACCCGCGCCCGACGACGGTTGTTCGGCTGGAACGTCCGCTTGCCCTTGGCCACGGTCAACACTCCTCGAGTAGGCGGGCACCAGGTAGTGCCCGAAGCTTGTCGGTGATACGTATATTGCGCGAATGAATCGCAGGTCTGGTCATCATCGGCGCGCGTCGGTCCTGGCGCACAGTCGGTCGATCACGACCTAAACGCGGTCAGCACAAGACCGCCACCGCACCAAGGGGTGACTGTACGAGGGTACTGATCGGCTCGGGGCGGGTCAAACTCGCCCCATCGCTTCGCTCGCCCCCAGCGACCAGGCGGAATCGGCTCGCCGGATTCAGGCATTCTGGCAATGACCGTGAGTTCGTCCACACCCCTAGCCATCGCGCACCCCGCACCACTAAGGTACGTAGCCAGGCGATTGCTGCAGAACCCCAGGTCGTGGCGTTGCCCTTCCCGCGCGTACGCGCGTTTCACAGTTCCCGAGGGTTCTCCACATCTGTGGATAATTGTGTGGAAAGACCCCTGGAGTGGCATATTCGTAGGGCCGACGGTGCCACGCCGCTGTCCAGATGGGGGACCCGGGCAGCGTCCGAACCGGTTACGGACGTACGCAGGATCACGGGATCCATCCCGAGCATCACATTCCACGCGTGCCCCGGCCGTCTGCTCCTATCGACCTACTCCGGGGAGGAAACTGCATGGACGACGAGCAGAACGTGCTGGCCACGGTGTGGCCCGAGGTTGTCACCGAGCTGACCACCGGGTCGCCCGACGGCGCTATTCCTCCGGTGACCCGAGCACAGCAGGCTTGGCTGAAGCTGGTCAAGCCGCTGACGGTCGCACAGGGGTTCGCGCTGCTCTCCGTGCCCTCGTCGCTGGCCCAGGAGGCCATCGAACGCGATCTGCGCGAGCCCATCCTCCGTTCCCTCGGCCGTCGGCTCGGGCCTCAGGTGGAAGGGCTCGGCGTTCGCATCGCCGCCCCGACCACCCCGACCGTCGACCGGCAGACCAACACGCCGCGGCACGCGCGGATGACGAGCAGGCCGGAGCGCAACCGAGAGGGCCGTGCTCCCGCCGCCTACCCGGGTTCGGAGTTTCCCGGTCGCGATGCCTACCCGGGGCCACGTTATGCACAGCCCACCGACTTTCCTGCGGCGCCCGCGTACCACGACGGCTCCGACTACCCGGGCACCGAATACGGGCAGGACTTCGCGCCGCCGGAGGAGTACCGCCAGCCGGAGTACGCGCACGCCGACTATCCACCGCGCGGTGAGTACGCCACGACGGCCGAGCTGCCCATGATGTCCGGGCCCGACGCCGCGCCGCGCCGCGAACCCGGGCTTCCGCCGCGGCGAGAGCCCGCCATCCCTCCGGGGCAAGAGTCACTGTTCAATCCGGAGCCGTCGCCGAGCGGTGTGCGCGGCCCGCTGCGCGCGCCGCTGCGCGAGACCACCGACGACGACACGGGCTTGGCGCACGATCCGGTGCGTGAGCCGGTAGGTGACCGCGACCAGGACGACGAGCCCGTGGTGAACGTCCGCAACTCCTGGCCCACTTACTTCGCCAAGTCGCAGGAAGCACCCGCTCCGTCGACGTCCTCGGCAAGTCTGAACGCGAAGTACACCTTCGAGACCTTCGTCATCGGCGCGTCCAACCGCTTCGCGCATGCCGCGGCCGTCGCCATCGCCGAAGCCCCGGCTCGGGCCTACAACCCGTTGTTCGTCTGGGGCGCATCGGGGTTGGGCAAGACCCATCTCTTGCACGCGGCCGGCCATTACGCACAGCGTCTCTTCCCCGGCATGCGGGTCAAGTACGTCTCGACCGAAGAGTTCACCAACGACTTCATCAACAGCCTGCGTGACGACCGCAAGGTCGCGTTCAAGCGCCGCTACCGCGAGACCGACATCCTGTTGGTCGACGACATCCAGTTCATCGAGGGCAAGGAAGGCATCCAAGAGGAGTTCTTCCACACCTTCAACACCCTGCACAACGCCAACAAGCAGATCGTCGTCTCCTCGGATCGTCCGCCCAAGCAACTGGCCACACTCGAAGAGCGGCTGCGGACCCGATTCGAATGGGGACTGATCACCGACGTACAGCCGCCGGAGCTGGAGACACGCATCGCCATCCTGCGGAAGAAGGCGCGGATGGACCGGCTCGACGTACCGCACGACGTGCTGGAACTGATCGCAAGCCGGGTGGAGCGCAACATCCGCGAGCTGGAGGGCGCGCTGATCCGGGTGACCGCGTTCGCCTCGTTGAACGGCCAGCCGCTGGACCTTCCGCTGGCGGAAGTGGTGCTGCGCGATCTGATGCCGGACACCGCGGCCCTGGAGATCAACGCGGCCACGATCATGGCCGTCACTGCGGAGTACTTCAACACCACACTCGAAGAACTCACCGGTCCAGGTAAGGCGCGGCCGCTGGCCCAAGCCAGGCAGATCGCCATGTACCTCTGCCGCGAGCTGACCGACCTGTCCCTGCCGAAGATCGGCCAGGCATTCGGCCGCGACCACACCACGGTGATGTACGCGGAGAAGAAGGTACGCAAGGAGATGACCGAGCGGCGCCGCGTCTACGACCAGGTGCAAGAACTCACAGCCCGGATCAAGCAGCGCTCCCGCTGAGCGCTATCCACATCTGAGCACCGCCCCTGACCTGGGGCGGTGCTTTTTTGTGGGTTGTGGATTCCTCGAGGAATCCTTGTGGAGTCCTCGAGGAATCCACCGGTTTGTCCACGGATCCGTGCACAGGTCGGGGCAACCGCTCCCTCGAGTTCACTCACAGGGCGAATTCAACAGTTTCCCCAGGCAGAGTTGCGCACAGCCGCTGACCAGGGGAGTGTCCGGATCGGGCCTTGTGGAATCCTCGAGGAGTCCGTGTGGAGTCCTCGAGGATTCCTCGAGCTGTCCACGATCTCGTGCACATGTGTGAACAACCGGGTGAATCCGGTGGAACAACTCGAGGAGCGCTCGAGGATGAATCTGGGACAACCACGGAACCTCCACAGACGCCTCGTGTTCATCCTCGAGACACTCCATGGCCATCCCCACGGCACCACGCCCCCTGAACAGCGGTTTCGGCCGCAGTCCACAGAATCCACAGCGCCTACTACTACTTCAGTTCTTTTCATTAGAGATCTCTCTTCAAAACAGGGTGTGTGGAAAGTCGGTCGAGCGACGCACTTCGCCGTCCGCTCCCGGTTTCCGGCAAAGAAGAGGGACCGACCCGGAGCGGGATCACCCGTCCCGACGACCGATCGCCTGCGGCGTCCGCCCGACCACCGCACGCCCGGCCCGATCTCCCTCGCCGCCCCGCTCGCGTCCGCTCGTGGCTCGGCCATCGGCGGCACCGGAGGGTCGGGCTAGGTGCATGTCCCTCGCGCGGGTACGGTTTGATGTCGGTCGCCTGTGCCAGACTTCGAAGGCGGCCGATTCGGCAGGACCCTTTCGAGCACCGACACTGACGAGCCGACAACAGATCACGGAACCGGGAGAGGACAGATCGGGCGATGGAGCTTGCAAGCATGAAGTTTCGGGTCGCCCGCGAGGATTTCGCCGAGTCCGTCGCCTGGGTGGCGCGCAGTCTTCCGTCCCGGCCGCCGGTTCCGGTACTCGGCGGTGTGCTGCTGGTCGCCGACGAGGACGGCTTGACCGTCTCCGGCTTCGACTACGAGGTCTCCGCACAGGTACGGGTCGCGGCCGAGGTCGCGGGTCCCGGGCAGGTGCTGGTCTCCGGTCGTCTGCTCGCCGACATCACCAAGGCGCTGTCCAACAAGCCCGTCGACGTCTCCGTCGACGGCACGCGCGTGCTGATCACCTGTGGCAGCGCGAAGTTCTCCCTGCCGACCATGCCGGTGGAGGATTATCCCCAACTTCCCGAGGTGCCTCAGCAGACCGGTGCACTGAGCGTGGATGTCTTCGCCGAGGCGGTCGGTCAGGTCGCCGTCGCCGCCGGCCGCGACGACACCTTGCCCATGCTGACCGGTATCCGGGTGGAGATCGAGGGATCGCAGGTCGTGCTCGCGGCCACCGACCGGTTCCGCCTCGCCGTCCGGCACATCGAATGGCAGCCCGCACGCGCAGATATCGAGACTTCGGTACTCATTCCGGCCAGGACGCTGTCGGAGGCCGCCAAGACGCTCGGACCCTCCGACGCGCCCGTCCAGCTGTCCCTTGGCACCGGTGCGGGGTCGGACGGCCTGCTCGGCATCGTGAACGCGGGCCGCCGGACCACCACCCGCCTGCTGGACGCGGAATTCCCCAAGTTTCGCCAATTGCTCCCCAAGGAGCACACCTCGATCGCCACCCTGGCCGTCGCCGCGCTCACCGACGCCATCAAGCGCGTCGCGTTGGTCGCCGAACGCGGCGCGCAGGTGCGGCTGGAGTTCTCCGCCGACGGCCTGCTGCTGTCGGCGGGCGGCGACGATGCCGGCCGGGCCGAGGAGTGGCTGGAGGCGGATTTCCGCGGCGAATCCCTGACCATCGCGTTCAATCCCGGTTATCTCATCGACGGCCTGTCCGCGCTGCACGCCGACCGGGTCACCTTCGGCTTCACCACGCCGAGCAGGCCCGCCGTGCTGCTGCCCGCGTCGGAGGAAGAGCCCGAGGTACTCGACTCGGGGACGTTCGCGGCGCTGTCGAGCCCGTACATCTATCTGCTGATGCCGGTCCGGCTCCCGGGCTGATCGCCTGTGCACGATCTGGTTCCCGGCGGATCCGCTCCGCGTGATCCAGCGCGGGTGAGCGGTGCCGTCGCTGGAGAATTCCCAGCGACGGCAGAGAAATCGGTCGCCGCAAAGCGGAGGATCCACTTTATCCACAGGTGTTCCACAGGGGTATGGCTCGCCGAGCGGCATGCGCAGGACGCGCCAGCAATGCTTCCACCGGCGGAAATGTCCGCTTCGACGCAGGCAGGGGCGCGATAGCGGATGTTCGTCCGAGCTCTGTCGCTGCGTGACTTCCGCTCGTGGGAGCATGCCGAACTGGATTTATCCCCAGGTCGAACCGTTTTCTTGGGATCGAACGGCAACGGCAAGACGAACCTGCTGGAAGCGATCGGCTACCTGGCCACGCTCGGGTCGCATCGCGTCGCCACGGAAGCTCCGTTGATCCGGACCGGGACCGAGCGCGCCCGGATCGGCGCCACGGTGGTCAACGCCGGCCGCGAGCTGCGCATCGATGTCGAGCTGAATCAGGGCAGTGCGAACCGCGCGCAGATCAACCGCTCGCCGGTCCGCCGGACCCGGGAGATCCTGGGGATCCTGCAGACGGTGTTGTTCGCCCCGGAGGATCTCGCTCTGGTCCGCGGCGATCCCGGGGAACGCCGTCGATTCATGGACGAGTTGTGCACAAGTCGCCTACCCCGGCTGGCCGCGGTCCGCAGCGACTACGACCGGGTGCTGCGCCAGCGCTCGGCGCTGTTGAAAACCGCTGGGCGGCAGGCCAGGTCGAAGGCCGACCTGAGCACTCTGGACGTGTGGGACGGGCACCTCGCCGAGCATGCGTCCGTCCTGCTCGTCCAACGGCTGCGTTTGGTGCACGATCTCGCGCCCTATCTCGCCCAGTCCTATGCGTCGATCGCCCCCGAATCCCGGCCCGCGTCGATCGCGTATCGCAGCGCCGCGCTTCCCCCCGAGTTCCTGGATCCGGCCAGGCCTCCACGCCCGGAGGACACCGAGGAGCTCGCGGCGATCATGCTGCGTGAACTCGCCGCCGCGCGTCCGAGGGAACTCGAACGTGGTGTCTGCCTGATCGGTCCGCACCGCGACGACCTGGACCTGGTGTTGGGCGATTCGCCCGCGAAGGGGTTCGCCAGTCACGGCGAGTCCTGGTCGTTCGCGCTGGCATTGCGCTTGGGCGCGTTCGAGCTGCTGCGCGCCACCGGCACCGAACCGGTCCTGCTGCTCGACGACGTGTTCGCCGAGCTCGACCGGCGTCGCCGCGCCGCGCTGGCGGCCGTCGCCGCGAGCGCGGAACAAGTGCTGATCACAGCGGCCGTGCCGGAGGACGTGCCCGGCGAACTCGCCGCGCTGCCGCTGCGCGTCGAGACGGCGGGTGGCCCCGACGGCCGTGTTTCGCGGATCCTCGCCGAGGATCGGTCCGGCAGCGGAGGTTTCGACGGCAAACAACGGCAGGACCACGCCACGCCTCCGGCAGCCGAGGGCGAACGTGATCCGGTCACCGGATCGACGGAATCGCGGGCGCCCTAGCCATCCACAGGCGAAGTGGACAGAATCGCCATACACCGCCCCGGTCCACTACAGTGACCTCTCGTCGGGATCGTCGATCGAGTTCTCAACAGTTGAGACCGATTCCCCAACACCTGTGGAAAACTCGTCCGGTCACGCTTGCCCGCTTCCCCGAAACCTCACCCAGCAACAGCTGAGCAAGTCATCGAACTTTGCCGGAAAAAGCCAGTTTGGGCGGGGAACAGAGCGTTCAAACCGCTGCCTGCGGCAGGCAGTAGGCAGGATTCTCGGTGCAGGCAACCTTGTGCGACGGCTGGGGACAACTCGATCGAAGCTGGGGACAAATCATCGGACGCGGAGAAAGAGGGGCGATGAGCGATCAGCCTCCGGAGCCCGGATCCGCCGAATCCACCGGACCGGAACCCGAACTGCGCGGAATCGACCTGGCCCGGCGTGCCCTGGAGGAAGCGCGTGCGGCGGCACGGGCGAGCGGAAAATCCGTCGGTCAGGGGCGTTCCTCGCCTCAGCGCAGGCTGCGAACGGGTGGCCGCAGACGAACCGGATGGTCGGGCGCGGGTCCGGACGATCGCGATCCACAGTTGTTGTCCAAGCTGGCCGGCTCCATCGCCAGGAGCCGCGGCTGGTCGAACCGAGTCGCCGAGGGCATGGTCTTCGGTCGCTGGGCGGGCGTGGTCGGCGAGGACATCGCCGCGCACGCCACACCGGTCACCCTGAAGGACGGCGTATTGAGTATCTCCGCCGAGTCGACCGCCTGGGCGACGCAGCTGCGGATGCTGCAAAGCCAGATCCTCGCGAAGATCAATGCCGCGGTCGGGCAGGGGGTGGTGACCTCGCTGAAGATCTCGGGGCCCGCTGCGCCGAGCTGGCGCAAGGGCGAGCGTCATATCAAAGGTCGCGGACCGCGCGACACCTACGGATGACCACGGTGGCCAGTATCTGATACCGAGTGTTACGTTTATTCGGGGCGTTTCACGTGGAACGCCCCGGTTCGACGTCCCATCGGAAGCCCACGGCGTCGGATCGAAGCGTCCGCGCAGAAGGAATCTCGATGACGATCACCACCTCGGTCGGCCCGTTCCCCGCGACTGCGACCCGGACGGTTCACCGAGGCGACGTCGAGCTCGCGGTCTACGAGTGCGGCAATCCCGAGGGTGTTCCGATACTGCTGATCCATGGTTGGCCCGATACTCATCTGCTGTGGAGCCGGGTGGCGGGCCTGCTCGGCGGCCGTCATCGCGTGATCGCCTTCGACAACCGTGGCGCGGGGAGCAGTTCGGCGCCGGAAGCGGTCGAGGCCTACCGGATCGAAGAGCTCGCGCGGATGTCCGCGCGGTCATCGCCGCGGTCGCGCCCGGTGAGCGGGTGCACGTCCTCGGGCACGACTGGGGATCGGTGATCGGGTGGGAGTTGGTGGCCGCTACGGACGCCGCATCCGTCATCGCGTCCTTCACCTCGGTGTCCGGTCCGAATCTGGATTTCCTCGGCGCCTATCTGCGTGGACCGCTCACCTCGGCGCGGCTGCGCGGCGCGCTGACCCAAGCCGTGGCCTCGGCCTACACCGTCGCCTTCCAGATCCCCAAGCTGCCGGATCCGGCACTGCGCGTGTTGGCCAGCCGCTGGCCGCGATTCCTCGCGTTCTTCGACGGCCTGGACCCCGCGCTGGTAGAGACGGCGCCGACGCTGCGCACAGATATGGTCAACAACCTGAAGCTCTATCGAGCGAACATCCGGACCCACCTGCGTCATCCCCGACCGCGCCCGATCGAGGTGCCCGTCCAGTTGATCGTGGCCACCGGCGACCGCGCCGTGCGGCCCGTGGTGAACGCCGAGGCCGACCGGTGGGTGCCGCATCTGAGCCGGGTCGAGATCCCGGCGCGGCACTGGTCGCCGATCTCACACCCAGCGGAGCTGGCGCGCCACACCGCCGCGTTCATCGCTCGGGTCGACGCCGCTCGCTGATCCCGGGCGCTCGAAGGGTCGCCCTGCCAACGCATCTCTCAGCCCACTTCTGATGGATCGAAACCGGCGGGAGGCGGAACCGAGTCACCGAATTCCGATTTCTCGCATCCACGCCGCCGTGAGGGGTGTCGGAGGTGGGTTGTAAGTTGGCTGTACCAGTAGGATGGTGACGTAACTAGCGGCGATACCTTCGGCGCGTTCCGCACAGTCCGCGCGTGGACCCTAATTCTCCAGCAGGCATCACCAGGGCCCCACGTGTGCTGTCCGATCGCTCTATGCCGGGATCAGCAAGTAAGGAGAGCTACCGACCAGTGGCTGCCAAAGACTCCAACGCATCGGGTTCGACCAGAGCGACCGGGAAGCAGGACTACGGTGCCTCCTCCATCACGGTTCTCGAGGGACTCGAGGCGGTTCGCAAGCGTCCGGGCATGTACATCGGCTCCACCGGTGAGCGCGGTCTGCACCACCTGATCTGGGAGGTCGTCGACAACTCCGTCGACGAGGCGATGGCCGGATACGCGACGAAGGTCGAGGTCACTCTGCTGGCCGACGGCGGCGTCGAAGTGATCGACGACGGCCGCGGCATCCCGGTGGAGATGCACGCGCAGGGTATCCCGACCATCGAGGTCGTCATGACCCAGCTGCACGCGGGCGGCAAGTTCGACTCCGAGTCCTACGCGGTGTCCGGTGGTCTGCACGGCGTCGGCATCTCCGTGGTCAACGCGCTGTCGACGCGGCTGGAGGCCGAGATCGACACCGGTGGCTATCACTGGACCCAGGAATACAAGGACGCGAAGCCCGGCAAGCTCATCCAGGGCGAGCCGACGAAGCGGACCGGTACCACCATCCGGTTCTGGCCGGATCCGGACATCTTCGAGACCACCACCTTCAACTTCGAGACCGTCGCGCGCCGGTTGCAGGAGATGGCGTTCCTGAACAAAGGTCTCACCATCGTCCTCACCGACCAGCGGGTCAGCGACACCGAGATCACCGACGAGGTGGTCAGCGAAACCGCCGAGGCGCCCAAGCACGCCGAAGAGGGCGCAGCGCCCGCCGAGCACAAGGTGAAGTCCCGGACCTACCACTACCCGGGCGGTCTGGAGGACTTCGTCCGTCACATCAACCGGACCAAGCAGCCGATCCACAACTCGGTCGTCGCGTTCACCGGTAAGGGCACCGGCCACGAACTCGAGGTAGCGATGCAGTGGAACTCCGGTTACTCGGAGTCGGTGCACACCTTCGCCAACACCATCAACACCCATGAGGGCGGTACGCACGAAGAGGGCTTCCGCGCGGCGCTGACCACTGTGGTCAACAAGTACGCCAAGGACAAGAAGCTCATCAAGGAGAAGGACGGCAACCTCACCGGTGACGACATCCGGGAGGGCCTGGCCGCCATCGTGAGCGTCAAGGTCGGCGAGCCGCAGTTCGAGGGCCAGACCAAGACCAAGCTGGGCAACACCGAGGTGAAGTCGTTCGTGCAGCGCACCTGCAACGAGCACCTCACCCACTGGTTCGAGGCCAACCCGGCCGACGCGAAGACCATCGTCAACAAGGCGGTGTCCTCGGCGCAGGCCCGCGTCGCCGCCCGCAAGGCCCGCGAGCTGGTGCGCCGCAAGTCCGCCACCGACCTGGGCGGACTGCCCGGCAAGCTGGCCGACTGCCGGTCGAAGGACCCGAGCAAGTCCGAGATCTACATCGTGGAGGGCGACTCCGCGGGCGGCTCGGCCAAGTCCGGCCGCGACTCGATGTACCAGGCGATCCTGCCGCTGCGCGGCAAGATCATCAACGTCGAGAAGGCGCGCATCGACAAGGTCCTCAAGAACAACGAGGTCCAGTCGATCATCACCGCGTTCGGCACCGGCATCCACGACGAGTTCGACATCAGCAAGCTGCGGTATCACAAGATCGTGCTGATGGCCGACGCCGACGTCGACGGCCAGCACATCTCCACGCTGCTGCTGACTCTGCTCTTCCGCTTCATGCGCCCGCTGGTCGAGCACGGGCACGTCTACCTGGCGCAGCCGCCGTTGTACAAGCTGAAGTGGCAGCGCAGCGAGCCGGAGTTCGCCTACTCCGACCGGGAACGCGACGGCCTGCTGGAACGCGGTCTCGCCGCGGGCAAGAAGATCAACAAGGACGACGGCATCCAGCGCTACAAGGGTCTGGGCGAGATGAATCCGAAGGAACTCTGGGAGACCACCATGGATCCCAGTGTCCGGGTGCTTCGTCAAGTGACGTTGGACGACGCGGCCGCGGCCGACGAGTTGTTCAGCGTGCTGATGGGCGAGGACGTGGAGGCCCGCCGCAGCTTCATCACCCGTAACGCCAAGGACGTCCGCTTCCTCGACGTGTGACCTGCCCGAGGCGCCGCCGATGGCGGTGGCGCCCGGCAGTTTTCGCACGTCAGCCCGTTAAGGAGACTTCATGACCGACATCACCCTGCCGCCGGACGGTGCGGGCGACCGCGTCGAACCGGTCGATATCCAGCTGGAGATGCAGAACAGCTACATCGATTACGCGATGAGCGTGATCGTCGGCCGCGCGCTACCCGAGGTGCGCGACGGCCTCAAGCCGGTACATCGCCGCATTCTCTACGCCATGTACGACAACGGGTACCGGCCTGATCGCGGATACGTGAAGTCCGCGCGCCCGGTGTCGGACACGATGGGTAACTACCACCCGCACGGCGACTCGGCGATCTACGACACCTTGGTGCGTATGGCGCAGCCGTGGGCGATGCGCTACCCGCTGGTGGACGGCCAGGGCAATTTCGGCAGTCGCGGTAACGACGGCGCGGCGGCCATGCGTTACACCGAGTGCCGCCTCACGCCGCTGGCGATGGAGATGTTGCGCGAGATCGACCACGAGACGGTCGATTTCGTCCCCAACTACGACGGCAAGACGCAGGAACCGGTGGTCCTGCCGAGCCGCGTGCCGAACATGCTGATGAACGGCAGCAACGGCATCGCGGTCGGCATGGCGACCAACATCCCGCCGCACAACCTGACCGAGCTCGCCGCCGCCATCTACTGGGCGCTGGACAACCACGCCGCCGACGAGGAGGCCACCCTCGCCGCGTGCATGGAGCGGATCAAGGGCCCGGACTTCCCGACCGCGGGCCTGATCGTAGGCACCCAGGGCATCCACGACGCGTACACCACCGGCCGCGGTTCGATCAAGATGCGCGGTGTCGTGGAGATCGAGGAGGACAATCGCGGCCGCACCACGATCGTCATCACCGAGCTGCCCTATCAGGTCAACACCGACAACTTCATCAACGCGATCGCCGAGCAGGTCAAGGACGGCAGGATCGCCGGGATCGCCGACATCCACGACGAGTCCTCCGACCGCGTCGGCCTGCGCATCGTGGTGACGGTCAAGCGTGACGCCGTCGCCAAGGTCGTGCTGAACAACCTGTACAAGCACACCCAGCTGCAGACCAGCTTCGGCGCCAACATGCTGTCCATCGTCGATGGCGTGCCGCGCACGCTGCGCCTGGACCAGATGATCCGGTTCTACGTCAACCACCAGTTGGACGTCATCGTCCGGCGCACCAGGTACTTGCTGCGCAAGGCGGAGGAGCGGGCGCACATCCTGCGCGGCCTGGTCAAGGCGCTCGATGCGCTCGACGAGGTCATCGCGCTGATCCGCCGCTCGGCCAACACCGACACCGCGCGCACCGGCCTGATGCAGCTGCTCGACATCGACGAAATCCAGGCGACCGCGATCCTGGACATGCAGCTGCGGCGGCTCTCGGCGCTGGAGCGGCAGAAGATCGTCGACGATCTGGCCAAGATCGAAGCCGAGATCGCCGATTACAAGGACATTCTCGACAAGCCGGAGCGGCAGCGCGCGATCGTGCGCGACGAGCTGGCCGAGATCGTGGAGAAGTACGGCGACGATCGGCGCACCCAGATCGTCTCGGCGGACGGTGACGTGGCCGACGAGGATCTGATCGCTCGCGAAGACGTGGTCGTCACGATCACCGAGACCGGCTATGCCAAGCGCACCAAGACCGATCTCTACCGCAGCCAGAAGCGCGGCGGCAAGGGCGTGCAGGGCGCGGGCCTCAAGCAGGACGACATCGTCAAGCACTTCTTCATCACCTCGACGCACGACTGGCTGCTGTTCTTCACGAACAAGGGCCGGGTCTACCGCGCCAAGGCCTATGAACTGCCCGAGGCCAACCGCACCGCGCGCGGCCAGCACGTGGCCAACCTGCTGGCCTTCCAGCCGGACGAGAAGATCGCCCAGATCATCCAGATCAAGTCCTACGATGACGCGCCGTACCTGGTGCTCGCCACCAAGAACGGCCTGGTGAAGAAGTCGAAACTGACCGACTTCGACTCCAACCGCAGCGGCGGCATCGTCGCGGTGAATCTGCGCGACGAGGACGAATTGGTCGGCGCCGTGCTCTGCTCGGCCGACGACGATCTGCTCCTGGTCTCCGCGCTCGGCCAGTCGATCCGGTTCTCGGCCACCGACGAGGCGTTGCGTCCGATGGGGCGCGCCACCTCCGGCGTGCAGGGCATGCGGTTCAACGACAGCGATGAGTTGTTGTCGCTCAACGTGGTCCGCGCCGGCACATATCTGCTGGTCGCCACGTCCGGCGGTTACGCGAAGCGGACCGCGATCGAGGAGTACACCGCGCAGGGCCGCGGTGGTAAAGGTGTATTGACCATCCAGTTCGACGCGAAACGTGGCACCCTGGTCGGGGCGCTCATCGTCGACGACGAAGATGAGTTGTACGCGATCACCTCCGGGGGCGGCGTCATCCGGACGGCGGCTAAGCAGGTTCGTAAGGCTGGACGACAGACCAAAGGCGTGCGATTGATGAACCTCGCCGAGGGCGATACCTTGCTTGCGATCGCGCGCAATGCCGATGAGCCCGATCCCGATCAGGTCTCCGGTGGCGGCGACACCGGCTCCTCCGAGAAGTAACCCAACAGCGGCGGCAACGAACGGATCTAAGGATTCCCATTGACCACTCCGAATCAGCCGAATGACGAGCGGCACCAGACGAACGGTGTGACCGAGCGGATCGCACCGTCACCGATTCCGCCGCGGCCGATCCCACGGCCGGTCGCCTCGGCCGAGAACGGTCAAGGCCAGCAGAGCGGCGGCCAGCCGGGCGGTCACCCTGGTGGCGGCCATCCCGGTGGGCCGCAGCCGGGTGGTCCGCAGGGCCAGTCGAACGGGCCGCAGTCCGGCGGTCATCCGGGTGGCCAGCCGGGCAACCAGCCCGGCGGCAACCAGCCGCGCGAGATCCGCGATCCGCAGGTCGCGCAGCAGCAGGGCGCGCCCGACCAGGCGCCCGGAGGCGACGGCCAGGATCGCTTCGACCAGAAGACGACTCGGATCCCCAATCAGGCCCCGCAGTCCGCGCCCGAGAGCGAGGACAAGCAGCCGGTGGGCGCCGCCAATGGCGGACAGCAGTCGCCGTATCAGGATGGGTGGGCGCAGCTGCCGCAGCGGGAGCCGCAGTCCAACCTGTACCGCCCGGGGCAGGCCCCGGTCACCGGCCGCCCGACCTCGGGCGGTGCGGGCGGCGGCCTCGGCGGTAGCACGTCCAACGCGCGTACCACCGCCGACTTGGCCGCCAAGGCGGCGCGCAAGGAAGCGGCGATGGTGAAGTCCGTCGGCATCGACGGCCCCACCCGCAGCATCGCGCGGCCGGAACTGATCAAGGACATGCCGGACCTGTCCGAGATCCGGCATCCGCTGCCGCAGACCGAAGCCGCGGGCCAGCAGTCCGGGCCGGTTTCGCCCGCGGTTCCGGTCGCGGTCGCGGCGGTCGCCTCCGGCGAGCCGCTGCGGGCCACCGTGCAGATCCGTCGCATCGACCCTTGGTCGACGCTGAAGATCTCGCTGGTCATCAGTGTGGCGATGTTCTTCGTGTGGATGCTGGCGGTCGGCCTGCTGTACATCGTGCTCGAGGGCATGGGCGTGTGGGAGCGGCTGAACAACACGTTCACCGACATGGTGTCCCAGGACAGCGGTTCGGTGGGACTGATCGACGCGGGCACCGTGTTCGGGTACGCGGGCGTGATCGGCTTGATCAACGTCGTGCTGTTCACCGCGCTCGGCACCGTCGGCACCTTCATCTACAACCAGTGCTGCGACCTCGTCGGCGGCATCCAGGTCACCCTGGCCGACCCCGACTAGTCCCGGAACGTCCAGACGGCCGGTACTCGCCCAACGGGCAGAGTGCCGGCCGTTTTCGTGGATGCTGTCGCCTGACGGACTGTCATACCGGCGGCGCTGGACAGCGGCTGTCGCTGCCGCCGCAAGTGCGCCTCGCTAAGGCTTCTACCAGCCGTTTTGGTTCAGTGGATAGGTGTTGTGTAGTCTCTACACGTCGTTGTTCATGCAAACAACACAAACTACGGGCCTATAGCTCAGGCGGTTAGAGCGCTTCGCTGATAACGAAGAGGTCGGAGGTTCAAGTCCTCCTAGGCCCACCTCCCTCAGTGCCAGGTCAGGCGCCATTCCGGTCCTCTCGAGCCGATCTACCGTTGCGTCATCAACCGGCCGTCCGCCGTTCAGCGAACTTCGCCGCGTTCCCTGTAGACCCGGCGCGTCCGCTGCCTCACCCCGCGCTCCAGGGGCCGATACCGCACCGCCTACTCGGCGCTGATGCGTCAAGGACTTCTACGCCGATTGGCTGATGAAGCACCACAAGGCGAGGGCGGGGTGTGCGTCACAAAGCCCGCCAGCGACGGAGTCGGTCGGTGCCGGGGTGAAGGCCTCGAGCGGAAGGGGTTCTGCCGTGGCGGTGCCGGCGCCGACAAGGGTCGCGGCACTGATCAGCGCGCCGACGAGGATTCCACGCAGTGTGGACATCTGAAACTCCTGAAACGTTGGTTGGTAGCGATTCATGTGAGAGCGGGGTCATGTCGCCTGGGCGAGACCGCCGGGGGCACCGTCGTCCGGCAATCGCCGGTGCCCTGCGCACACGCCGGTCGGTCGTCGAAATCCCGGTCGCGCTCTCGGGGTTCTACTGGCAGAACTGGGGGCCCTGGTTCATGAGCATCAGCTTGATGATGGTGCAAAGGATTCCCGACGACGAACCGCTCGCCGAGCCGCTGTCGCCGGCGGCGATCGAGGACACAGACGGAGTGGGCTGCGAAGTCTCCGCCTGCGCGGTTGCGGCAGGTGCCAGCACAGCCACGGTCAAAAGCGCGCCGATGGTGAGCCGAGTGATTCGAGTCATGTCGAATCTTCCTTTCTCTCTTGGGTTTTCGGTCCGCCGAGGCGTACCGCCAAGTCCATCGGCGGCTCCACTTCCGCCGTTACAGCGGTGTTATCCAACGACCGTTCGCCCTCCGAACGCTGCGCCGGCCCAGAATGATCTCCTGCGGGACGGTGTTCTGGGCCTGGGCGATTTCCTGGAGGGCTCGCGCGTGCCCGAGATGTCTCCGCGTATCGGCACTTGCTGTTCAGACCGGAGACTCCCGCTGGACGCACCCCTGTAACACCGCGGGCGGTCGGTCCGACATCTCTGACAACAGTTGAGGGACAAGAACATTCGTCGCGCTGCGATGCCGCACGCGTCGCTTCGGCGCGCCGGTGATCGCGGCCCGAACGAATATCGAAACCGAAGCTCGGTCAGCAATTTCGAGGGGTGCGCAATGAACGTCAGACTATCGGCTGTGCTGTCGATCGCGGCCACCGTTGTGGTCGCAACCGCCGCGTGCGGGACCGACTCGAGCACATCGGCCGGGTCCGCGACGTCGGCGGGAAGTACGACCACCGCGTCATCGGCGGGTCCGGCGGCGACGCGGACAACAGCGATCGGCGAACAACCGGGGGCGGCGCCACAACCGGGAGGGTTACCACAAGCGGGAGGGGCGCCACAGCCGGCGACGGCGCAACAACCGGCTCCCGGGGCCACCGCGGTCCCGGAACCATCCGTTGCGGCGACCTCGTCTCCCGCTACGCAGTCGGCGCCGGAAGGTAGCGGCCACGGCCTGTGCTTCGACGTCAACTCGGCGCTCGCGGCGTCCTCGGTCGCCACGTTGGCCGCGCCGCCCGGTGGCGGGTCGTGGACGATCCAAGGGGCGAGCGAGGATCCCATCGCGGCGGGATGTTCCGGGGTGCTGTCGTGGATGACTGTGGAATGGCCGGGAATTCATCCCGGCACACACGTTCTCTTCTTCACCGGCGGGAAGTATCTCGGGACCGCGAGCGCGCGGCCATACGGGTACACGACAGTTCTGGGCAAGACCCGCGACACCGTGTCCGTGCAGTACCGCTGGCCGTTGAAGGACGACGCGCTGTGCTGCCCGCAAGGAGGACCGAGCGTCGTGACATTCACCCTGAACGGCACCACCGTGCAGGCGAACGGGCAGTTCCCGCCGGAGAACTGAACGGTCCACACCGGAACCACACGAAAAAGGCTCACGCTCCTCGAGCATGAGCCTTCGACGAGTGGAGCCTAGGGGAATCGAACCCCTAACCCCTGCCTTGCAAAGGCAGTGCTCTGCCAATTGAGCTAAGGCCCCTCCCGGGATCAGCGGGTGGTCACCTCGTGCCACATGTCCGCGTCGCTGCGCTGGCGCAGCTTGGAGATGCCGAAGAGAACCAGAACCACGACACCGGCGGTGAGAAGAAGTTTCATGGTTTCCACCCTACTGCGGTGCCCGAAGCCCGCCCAGAAAGACCCGAGCCGGATCTCTGATGGATTCGTCAAGACTGAACAATGAGCCATGACGATCGTGGCCGGAGCCGCTCTGTGTCTCGGCCAGTTATTGCCCGATCACCCCGACCGTGACGACGCCGCCGCCACCGATCAGGTCATCGAAGACCTGCTTCGGATGTTCGGCGTTCTGGCCGACGAGGCGGACGAGATCTGCTCACGCCCCCTGCCTTCCCTCGCGAGGTGCTCGAGCGCGCCGCCTGACCGGGCGTCACCCGGGGCGCGGCCGACGGCGCTCGGTTGACGCGACAACCTGCCGTTTTGACCATCTCAGCGGCGAGAAGGTAACGTTTTGCAGGCGTATGTACCCGCGGGGCCTTAGCTCAATTGGCAGAGCACTGCCTTTGCAAGGCAGGGGTTAGGGGTTCGATTCCCCTAGGCTCCACGCATTCCACCGCAGGTCAAGACGCCTTTTCGTGATCTTGACCCGCTCGTGTCCACGAGCCGCGTCCACGAAAGTGGCGCGGATCGGCAGCGGTCCACCGTGATCTGAGGGGATTTCGGCGCCCGACCCACCGAGGACTCGTGATGCCCACATCCACTCGCCGTACCCCCAAAGCCACGCCCACGCGTAAGCGCTCCCACACCCCCCGGCCGCGAGAGCGACGCGACGGTTCGATCGGGTGGCAGGTCCGCTACACGATCACCCGCGGCGGCTCGCCGGTCGCCACGTCCCAGGTATTCGACGACGAGCTCGAGGCGGTCCGTTGGGCCGCTCTGCTCGACAAGGTCGGTGCCGAGCGCGCCGAGGCGATCTTGCTCGCCCGCCTGGCCGCCGCTGCCGAGTCCGAACTGACCGTCGTCGAATGGCTGCGCCGCTACGCCGATCGCCTGCGCGGTATCGAGGATGCGACCCGCAAGCGCTATCACCGGTTCATCGACCTCGACGTCGCCCCGTTCTTCGGCGAGGACTGCCCGCTCACCGCCTACACCGAGGAGCTCGACGCGGCGTGGGTCCTGTGGCTCGAACACGAGGTGTGCCACAAGGCGGGCCGTCCGCCGGGCAACTCGCCGAAGACAATCCGCAACAAGCACGCGTTCGTGTCCGAGGCGATGGCCGCCGCGGCGCGGCACCGGCCCGAGCCGCTGGTGCCGTCGAATCCCTGCCAGTTCACGCGCCTGCCGCGCGCGAATGGCCGCCGTAGGGATTTCCTCACCCCCGCCGAGTACGAGCTCGTAGAAGCCGTTCTGTGGCCGAAGCACCGGCCGATGCTCGAGTTCATGGTGATGTCGATGTGCCGCCCCGGCGAGGTGTTCGCGCTCACCGTCGGCGACATCGACCCCCAGACCGGCGCCGTCAGCATCGACAAGGCGTGGAAGTACGCCAACGGGCGCCGGGTCCTCGGCGCGCCGAAATCCGAACGGGGCGTGCGCATCACGTACGTACCGCGCGAGACGATCGCCCGCCTCGACCTCGACCGCCCCGCCGACGAGCTGCTGTTTCCGAACGGCGCGGGCGCCGCTCACACCGTTACCTCGTTCTATCGGCAGATCTGGTTGCCCGCGCTGCGCCGCCTCGAGGCGCTGACCAGCCTCGACGACGACGACGCCGCGCGGCGCCTGTTCGGCCCGATGGCGCATTGGGAGGGCGAGAAGCCCGACGCGCTGCTCGCCCGCCACGGCCGCGCTACGGTCGAGCGACTGTCGCGGAAGTGGCTCACGCCGTACATCACCCGGCACACCGGGATCTCGTGGCGGCTCCAGGACGGCGTACCGATCTGGGTTGTCTCCCGCGACGCCGGGCACGAGTCCGTCACCACCACCGACCGCAAGTACGGCCACATCGACAACCGCGCGAGCCTCGACGCGGCCGAGCGAATCAGCGGGCGCCTGCCGTCCCTGCGGCACACCGTCGTTGATCTCGAGATGGCGCGTCGCCGGCGTCTCGTGCGGGCCGGTCTACTCGGCGAGGTCGACCAGACCGCCGACGGTTTCGAGGCGGTGTGGATGGACGCCGCGGGCGAGGTGCACTCGCGGGTGTTCGCCGATCTCGACGCCGCGGTCGAACACGTCGCGCTCCACGAGACCGGCGACCCGGTCGACGTGGCAGCGTGAGGCGATTGAATTTCGTATCAGGTGCAATGAAATGAAACTCACCGCAGGTCAATGCCGTTTCCCCATGACACCCGACTCGGTGTGTGGCGCCCCCGTGCCGCCACGCACCGGGCCGGGCCGCCCGGCCGCGTACTGCGCGGATCCCGGGCACAACGCCGTGCGCGCACACCGTGCCGCACGGCGTTTCGCTGCCGCGGCCGAGGCGCCGCCCGCCCACACCGACGCCGAGCGCCTGGCCGACGAGCTCGACCGTGCTCGCGCTCTCGTTGCCGAGGCCGAACGTGCCCGCCACCGTGCCGAATCCGACGCACACGCCGCGCGGCGCGAGCGCGACGCTGCCCTCGAGATGCGGGATCTCGCCCGCGAGGAAGTCGCCGAGGCGCGCGCCGACGCGGCCGAGACGGTGTCGCGGATGCGGGCGGACTGCGACCGTGAGGTCGCTGCGGTCGCTGCGGTCGCCGACGCCGAGATCCGGCGGATCATGACCGCGCAAACACTCGGCGAGCACCGGCCCCGTCGAGCGGGCTAGCTCGACACGCCCGGCGCGTAATCCCTTGACACGCGCAGGGTTTAGGCAATCCATACCTGGGGTTGGGTAACGATTGGGACAAATCGCGAGAGCTACATACCGGCCGCCATCGATCTGGCTACGCTTGCGTTACCCATTTGGTCCATTTCCGGGCGGGGGAATTCGCAGCCACCACGCGCACCGTCGCGCCCGGTAGTATCGAACACATGTTCGAACGGCGGGCGGGCCGTGACCGGTGGCGGGTGGACGATCCGAGGATGCAGCAATGGGCCAGACGAGCGAGAGTGGACGACATTCCGACGACATTGAGGACTTGATCGCCGCCGCGGCGACGATGCCGGCGAGCCGGTTCATCCTCGCCGTAGCCGCGCGCGGGCACGACCCTGCCGAAGTGCTCGACCGCCTAGTCCTCGCTGGGCCGCCATCCCTCATCGAGTAGGTCGCGCGCGTCCTGGTAGAGGACGCCGAGGCTGATCTCGAACGCGTTCGAGATGCGGTACATCTGCGGCGTCTTCATCGACACCGTCCCCTTTTCGATGCGGCCGATCGTCTTCTTGGACATCGGTGCCGACTCATCGGCGAGGCGCTCTTGCGACCATTTGAGGTTGCTCCGTCGGCGCCGAATTGCCTCGCCGAGCGCCTGGTCGAGCCGGAGTTCCTCCGGCGATCGGGGGGGTTCGGTGCTCATGTGGTCCATCTTGGGGTCCGATCTGTCCATCCGGCAAGTGACTCGGCCCGGTCATTGGCGTGTCCTATCGGTAGCCGAAAGGTCCCTGAATGGTCGCCGAGGGGGCGTGTCTAGGCTTGCTAAGGGACTAAGCGGTCCCTATTGTGGACCGCATGCACCCCGTCAACGCAGCTACGGCGAGCGTCGTTCGTGACCTCATTGCCGACTCGGGCCGCAGCGAGGCATCGATAGCTGACGCCGCGCGCATCCGACCGCGGACGTGGTCCCGGCGTATGGCCGGGGCGAGTGCATTCAGCTCGACCGAGCTGTTTCGGATCTCTACCGAGGTCGGCGTGCCGATCGCCGACATCGGCCACGCGATCACGGAGAAGATGCGATGACCACTGTCGACACCGTTGCCGAGCTCCAGCTCTACAGCCTCGCGGACACCGCCAAGATGCTGCGCGTCTCCGAGGACTGGCTCACCAAGCGGGTACGCGCGCGCAAGATCCCCGCCCGCAGGACCGGCCGAAAGTGGAGTTTCTCTGCCGAGGACATCCGCGCCGCGCACGAGTTCCTCGCCGTTCCTGCGGGCGATAGCCGGGACGGTGCCAAATGACCCCGACGCCGGAATTCGAGACGTTCGACCTTGACGCCGTGTGCGAGTTCACCGGCGCGCCGTCGGCCGACTGGCTGTACCGCCGCATCACCTCGGGCGAGCTGACCGCCGTCCTCGCCGGTCGCCGCTGGCGGATGACCCACAGCGACATGAGCCGCGTCGTCGCCTACATGCGTGCCGCCGCCGCGGCCGAGCTCGCCAAGCGCCCTGCCGCCACCCCCACCACCGCCGCGCCCTCGCCCGCCACGGCCGGGCTGAGTGCGCGCGGCGCCGCGCGCATGCGAAAACGCGCCGCCGCCTGACTCCCGATCGGCGTGCGCCGCGCCGAACCGGGGACGCGGGACCGACCGACGGACCGCCGGGTGCCCCCTCACACCCGAATCGGTCGGCCCCGCACCAAACCCATCCACCCATCCACGAAAGGGGCCTCGATGGCACCGAACGACACGCGGCCCCCGTCCATCCCAGACAGCCTCGCGTTCGCCACCGAGATCGCCCGCGCCTCGGTGCCGCTCGCGGCGATCGTCCTGCTCTGGATCTCGGTCGTCGCGTCCTCGCCGGTGTGGACCGGCCTCGCGCTGCTGTCTGTGATCGCAGCAATCGCGGCGGTCCGCCTGTGACCGCGGCGGCTTCCGCCCAGATTTCCCCGCGGACCACCGCGGGGAGCTCGACGACGCCCGGCGCGAGTGACACCGCTCCCGCGCCGGGTGTCTCTCCAGCCCCCTGACATGGGGATGCCCCGGCCGGACGTGACCCGGACCGGGGCGACGACTCCCACATCCAAGGAATCGAAAGGGATCCTACCGATGAAGCACCGCGTCCCGAAGCACAGACTCCGCCCCGAGCGTGACGCGCTCGGCGTGTTCGTCGCGTTCACCGTCGCCGCGATCGCCGCCCGCATCGCCACCGACTGGCAGCGGATCACCGACCGCGCCCGCGAGATCTCGCAGACGTGGCGAACCTCGGCCGTGCCGCGCTGGCAGACCCGCGCCGAGATCGTCCGCGGCGTGCAGGCGATCCCGTACGTCCCCGGGCTGGCGATCACGCCGGCGGGAACCGCGCCCGCATCGGTGCCCGCCGACCCGGCGCCGACTAAGCCGCTCTCGCGCGCCGAGCTGGCGGCGTACGCCGACGGCGTCGGCCCCGCCCCGTCGTACGGCACCGGGGACCCGGTCGTCTGGACGGCCGCCCCGGACTGCGGGTGCGCGGTGCGCCACGCCCGCGGGCTCGCATCCTTCTGCCGCCTGAGTCAGCCCGACTATGCCGAGGTCTACACCTGCCGGGGGTCGGTGATCGTGTGCCTCGCCGACCTTCGTCCGGCCGGGTCGTCCGATCTGTGGCCGCTCGCCCCGGCTGCTGCGCCCGTGAGCGAGCTCGACCTCGTCCAGGGCATGTGCCCTCACACCGCGACCCGGCGCGGCCGGTGCGCCGCCTGCGGCGCGGTGCAGCTCGACGAGGCGGGGGATCGGCGATGAGCACTCTCGTCGAGCCCGGCCAGATCTGGCGCGACTCCCGCGCCCGGTATCTGCGCGTCGACCAGGTCGTCGACGGGCGGGCCGCCATGGTGGTGATCGCGCAGCAGATCGGCGAGCGCGTCACCGCGCCGATGCGCGGTGTCTCGATGCAGGTCGACAAGGTCGCCGTCCGTATGGCTCTCGTCGGCGCTGCGCCCGAGCCGACCGGCCCGGACGTCGACGAGGTGCGAATCGACCACGCGCGGCAGACTCTCGAGCTCGTCATCGGCGAGCGCGCGGTCCGGGTGCCCTACTTCGTCGGATCGTCCGGGCCGCGCGTGAGGCTGCCCGAAGGCGGCACATCCACCCGCGCGCTGGTGACGTTCACCGTCGACGCGGGCGCAGTGCGCGAGACCTTCGGCGGTGAGCGATGAGCCCGGAAATGGACGCGATGCAGGTCGGCGCCGCCTACGCCTGCACGGTCGAGGCGGTCGACCACCTGCTCGCCGTCGTCGCCAACGCCACCCCCGGCGCGGACTACCTCGCCGTCTGGACCGAACTCGCCGAGCGCCTGCGCAACTCGCGGTCTGTCGGCCTGGCCGACCTGCTCGCCGCCGCGCTGCTGCGTCTGCTCGCGGCCGAACAGCGCCACGAGATCGCCGCCGACGAGCTCGAACGGCTGCGCACCCAACTCGCTCACCCCACCCCCCGCACCGACACGGAGACGAGCCATGTCTGAGCCCTTCCGCCTCACCGACGCCGAGTTCGACCAGGAGCACGCCAAGGTGCGCGATCACCTCGACCGGCTGATCGCCGCCGCCGCCGCGCGCGATGACCTGGGATCGCGAACCGCCACGGTCACCATCACCGGCGAGATCGCCATCTCGGCGCCGCCCTTGATGTGGGTCACGATGCTGGCGGCGGCGGTCACCCGCCTCGCCCAGATCAAGGCGGCCGAGCAGTGAGCGCCCCGATCGACGACATCGTCGACGCCGAGGTTCAGCCCCGCCCGCGCATCCAGAGCTACACCTACGAGCGGGTGATCGAGACGCGCGAAGTCATCGTGAGTTTCGACGACATCGTCGACGCCGGTACCGACCTGCTGCTCGAGGATTTGCGGGCGGCGCTCGCCACCGCCGAACACCTGCCCGACGGCTCGATCGTCACCATCCGTACCGACGGCGTCGGACGGCTCGAGCGGCTCACTTTCGAGCATCGGGTGGTGGTCTCGTGAGCATCCCCGAGGGCCGCTCGCCCTACACGGGCGAGCCGTGGTCGGTGATCGCCGACTCACGGCGCCACGTCGCGATCGAGCAGTACGACGCGCTCACACAGGGGCTCGCTCAGCGGGTTCCGCCGGAGGCCGCCGCCGCGATGCTCGCCGAGGCGATCATCCGGCTTCACGCGCTGCAAGGCACCGCCGACCCCAGCACCGAGCAGATGGAGCAGGGGATAGCGGACCTGTTGATGGGCGGCGACCGATGAGTCCTTTCGCGCTCATGCTGCAATGCGCCATCGTCGGTGGCGCCCTGATCGTGGTGTTCATCCTCGGCATCGGAACCGCGATCGCCGACCACGTCACCAAGAGGCGGCGCACCGCGGTGTGCGGCTGGTGCGGCGGCGGCGGATGCGACGAGTGCGAGCCCGACCGGCTGCACTACCCCATCGAGAGCGAGCTCGACGAACGGCTCGTCGACCGGCGGGGGGTGGCCTGATGTCGCGCGACGAGATCACCGAGGCCGACATCCCGATCCGTCACATCACAGCGGACGAGGTGCGTGCCGCGTCGGTCACCGTCTGCCGCTACGCCACTGACGCGCGCGACGCCGGCGAGCTGCTTGCGATGCTCGGCCTCGCGGCCGAGGGCTCCCGGTTCGCTCGGCCGTGCCGGTTGTGCGACCGGCCGATGAGCACCGTCGATTGCGTCGGCCACACCCGCCCCGGGCACGACGGTCTGTGCGCGCGCTGCGTCGAGGCGGTGGAGTCGTGACCGGCGATTGGCGAGACCGAGCGCAGTGCCGCAACGAGCCCGATCCCGAGGCGTTTTTCCCGGTCCGCATCGAGGACGCCGGGGATGCGCGGGCGATCTGCCGCAGGTGCCCGGTGCGGCGCGAATGCGGCGAGATGGCGTGCAAGACCAAGGCCGCGGCCGGGATTCACGCCGGATTCTTCCTGCCGACCGAGCGCGACGATCTGAGCGAGTTCCTCGGCCTCGAGCCGCAGCACTGGCCGATGCGGACCTGCCGCGAGTGCAAGAGCGAGTTCCGGCACCGGCAGGCGAGGCAGTGGTGCCAAACGTGCTTGAACGCGCGCTTGGGGGACCGGGTCGACGGCGCCCCGGTGCGCGAGCACGTCAACGAGCTCCGGAGCTACGACATCGGGTACGGCCGGATCGGTGCCGCGTCCGGTCTGGGTAAGTCGACGATCGCCCGGATCATGGGCGAGCGCCATACCGGCCCGGTGCCCAGGGAGTACGCCGAGGCGCTGCTCGCGCTCCGGATCTCCGACTTCGAGTCGGTGACCGGATGACCGCCCCGACCGAGCCCGGCGTGTACGAGGGCGTAGACGAGCGGGTGTACCACGGCGACCGCGGCTCGCTGTCGTCCAGCGGCGCCCGTCGTCTGCTCGAGCTCGCCCCGGCCGAATGGCTGTACGAGCTCGACCACCCCGAGCGCCGCGAGCCGACGCCCGAGATGGAGAAGGGCACCGCGACGCACACGCTCGTGCTCGGTGTCGGCCCGCGCATCGTCGAGGTGCGCGCGCCCGACTGGAAGAGACCGGCCGACCAGAAGCGCCGCAAACAGATCCGCGCCCGCGGCGAGGTCCCGCTACTGACCAAGGACGTTGCCGTCGTCGAGGCGATGGCCGAGGCCGTGTTCGACCACCCCGAGGCCGCGGAGATCTTCGCCGACGGCCTGCCGGAACTGAGCGCGTACGGGTACGACGAGCTCACCGGCGTACTGATGCGCGCCCGTACCGACTGGCTCGACAAGTCCCGCGCCGCCGACCTCAAAACCTGCGAGTCCTCGTCGCCCGAGGACTTCGAGGACGAGGTCCACCGGTTCGGCTACCACGTCCAGGAGTGGTGGTACCGCGCGGTACTCGCTGCCGCCGGTCGCCCGCTCGACGACTTCGCATTCGTCGCGGTCGCCAAGCGCCCGCCGCACCTCGTCGCCGTACACCGGCTGAAACCGCGGCTCGTCGAACTCGGCGGCGATATCGGCCGCCGCGCGCTCGCCAAGTACGCCCGGTGCCGCGAGTCCGGCGAGTGGCCGGGGCATCCGTCCGGATCCGAAATCGACCTACCTGACTGGGTTTACAAGAAGGAGATGTTTCGATGACCACTCTCGCTGTCGCCGACACCGTCGACGCGACCCTCGTCCCCATCACGCCGGATCCGTTCGACGCGCTCATGCGGTACGCGGAAATGCTCGCGCGGGCGCAGGAATTCGCCGAGTACATCTGTGTTACCCCGATGGTTCCGACCATCTACCAGGGCAAGCCGAAGCACGCGACGGTCGCGATCTTGCACGGTGCCGAGCTCGGCCTCAACCCGTTGCAGTCGCTTCAACAGATCTTCACCGTGCACGGGATGCCCGCCATCTACGCCCGCACGATGGTCGCGTTGCTCAAGTCCAAGGGGTTCCGGTTCAAGACGGTCGAGTCCGGCCCGACGCGGGCCGTCATCACCGGCACCTCGCGCGACGGCGTCGAGACCGAGACCAGTACGTGGACGATCGAGCGCGCCGACGAAGCGGGCTATATCCCCAAGATCGACCCCGCGACGGGGGTCTACGCCGTGAACAAGTACGGCAAGTTGATCGGCAACGAGAAGTACATCACCGAGCCCGAGAACATGCTGTGGGCCAAGGCCGCCGCCGAGGTCTGCCGCCGACTGGCGCCCGACGTCCTGCTCGGCATCTCTCGCACCGTCGAGGACATCGAGAGCGAGCCCGAGCCGGTGCGCGTGCAGTCCGAGCGGCTGTCGGCCGCTGAGGTCACCACGGGCCCGGCCGAGGTGAAGCAGTGGACGCCGCCGCCCGCTGAGACCGCGACGCCCGCCGAGTCGGGCGAGCCCGCCCCGCCCGTGCCCGTCGAGGACGCCCCGCCGACGGATCCGCCGATGAATCGGGTCCAACAGAAGAAGGTCGGCCGCTTGTTCGGCGAGCGCGGCATCACCGAGGACGCTGCGATCCTGTCCGCGGTCGGCGCGTTCCTCGGTCGCGATCTCGCGGCACCCGCCGAGGTCACGCGCGGCGAGGCGATCCGGCTGCTCGCCCACCTCGAGGCAGACCCGCCCGCGAATGACACGCAGCTCAAGCGGCTCGGTGAACTGCTCGACGAGGCCGGTCTCGGTGCCGACATTCCGGATCGATGGGAGTTCCTGTCGATCAAGACGAACCGGCCGATCGCGAAGCTCGAGCACCTCACCACCGCGGAGTGCACGACGCTCATCGAGCTCATCGAGGCGAGCCTCAACGGCCCGGCCGACGACGAGCCCGCCGGGGATGCCCAGTGAGCGCCGCCGACGAGCACCGTGCCGAGGCGATCGACCTGCTGCGCCACTCGGTGGAGGACTACGCAGGCGGCCTGATGGGCGGCGCGAACGCATTGTCTGCGCAGGCGGGCGCCTCGGCCATGCTCGCCGTCGAGGCCCGCCTCGGCGAGGTGGTCGACCACCTCGCCGAGATCGCCCGACTGCTGCGGCCCCGGACGGTCGACCTCGGACCGCTCGGGGTCATCGCCAACCCGAACGGCCTGTCGGCCGAGGACATCGCCGCTGTGTACGACCATGCCCGGTCCGTCACGGCCGCCACTGCGCGGCAGGCGGGCGGCCGATGATGCACACGTTCGTCACCGTCGGCACGGGCGATCTGCGGCAGGCGCTCACCGCGGTGCGCTGCCACGCCTCGACCGACAAGGAACAGCCCGCGATCAACCGCCTGCGCCTGCATTTCGGGCGCCAGCATCTCGCGGTGGTCGCGACCGACCGATACACCGGCGCCGTCGCGATCGTGTCCCTGTGGGGCACTGAGCCGCCCGGCGGGTACACCGTGGTCGCCGTCGACCTGCTGCTCGACGACGTCGCCAAGATCCTGAACGTCTTCAAGGGTGGCGAGAAGGACCGCCGCGACACCGGCTCGACCCCGGAGAACCTGTTGCGCCTCGAGGTGTTGCCCGACCGGCTCCGGATCACCGATTGCTCGGGCATGATCGACGGCCGCTCGCTGCAAGTGCCGCGACTGTCGGCGACGGAATCACCGCTCGCCGGCGTGATCACCCGGATAGAGCAGCTGCACGGCGCCCGGCCCGAGCACATCGACGAGATGGCGGTCAGCGGCGACCTCCTCGTGCGGTTCCGCGAGGCGTCGCGCACGTACGGGTCGCCGCTGCTGCTCGAGGGCCGCCCCGGCGACTCGCTGCTCGTGCGGGTCGGCGAGTCCCTCGTCGGCATACTCACCGCGCGGTCGCTGCTCGGCAAAGCCGCCGAGCACGCCGAGGACTACCGCGAGGGTTGGTCGGCGCGCCTGCCCGGCATGGCGTTCGAGGCACGCCTCGTCGACGAGGACGCGGGGGAAGAGTCATGACCGGCGACGAGCACCTAGACCCGGCCCGGATCCCGGTCGACGAGGCCGCGCCGTTGCTGCGCGCGGCCGTCCAGTCCACCGCGGTCGCGCTGCTCGCCGGGTGGCATCCCACCCGCGCGGGCGAGGTCGTGATCCACGAGGTCCGCAAGTGCATGCCCGACGAGGTGGGCACGATCCCGGACCCCGTGCTCGCCCGCGCTCTGCGCGACTTCGCCGACCACCTCGACGCCCGGCATGTTCGGAGGTCGCAGAGATGAGGACGTTCGACGAGATCGCTGCCGATGCCCGCAAGGGCTCGGCGTTCTCGAACTCGACAGATTGGGAGATCTGGCAGTTCAACGTTTGCGGCGGGGGCGGAAAGAACTCGCGCCGTTGCGTTCTCGACGACAACGACGATTGCCCCCTCTTGCTGCTCGCCCTGCTCGGCGAGCAGACCCCGGCCGAATGGACCGGCACGCACGCCCGATACGAGTGCTCCGAGCACACCACACCGGCGCAGGCACGCGCCGCCGAGGACGCCGCACTACAGGCCCGAATCGAGGCCGAGCACCACGGACCCCTGTTCGAGATCGAGGGGGGCCGACCGTGATCGAGAGGCGGTGGCAACCGAGTGGATCCACTATCCGGCGAGATGACGCGCGAACTGATCCCCTGCGACTCGTTCGAGTGGCAACGGATCGTGCGCCGGATCAAGATGCAGACCACGACAAAGCTTGTGGCGCTGCTGATGTCGACGTACGCGAATCGGGACGGCTCGCACATCATCGTCGGCGTCGTGCGGCTGGTGGCGGTCACCGACACCAGCAAGGCGACGATCGTGCGGCACCTCGAGGCGCTGCGCTCGATGGGTCTCATCGAGCGCGTGCGGCAGGGCAACCGACACACGGGCGACGCGGACGAGTACCGGCTCACCGTCCCGTCGGACGTGCTCGATCTGCCGATGCTCGACCCCGACGAGCGGGACGAGTCTGGGGATCGCTGATGAGTCCCGGACTCGACGCGTCGCCGTCGGGTCTGGGGCTCGTCGGTGCGACCCAGAGTTGTCCACAGGGCGCGACTCTGGGTGTCATCAGTGACCCCCAGAGTTATCCACAGGGTGTGAGTCTGGGGCTCACCGGTGAGACCTGTACGGGTCGTCGGCCGGAAAGTCTAGGGCTCACCGGTGAAAAGTCTGGGGCTCACCGGTGGAAGGTCTGGGGCTCACCCATGAGACCCCACCAAGTATTACCAACCACTACCAACCAAACCCGCGTGGCTGAGTACCCAACGCACCTCACCACCGCGCGCCCGGGGGTGTGGAATTCATGACCCTCGATCGCACCGGCGCACCGCTCGAGCCCGAGGACGACTCGGCGCCCTGGCACGACCCCCGATGCCGGAATCGCTGGCTCGGCGAGGACGAGGAGGGGCGCCCGATCCCGTGCCCCGTGTGCAAGCCCCACACCCGCGGCCGACGAGCCGACATCGACGAGCCACACCCGAGCCTGCGCGCACAGCAGGCGTACGCAGCAGCAGACCAGGAGAACGGATGACCGACCAAATGCACACCGGCGTAACCGAAGTCGTCAGCAGCCGCGGGGGAGTGGTCCGCGTCGGTCAGATCTACCGCGACGCCCGCCCCACCCGGTACGACACGATCCGCATCCTGCGCGTCGACGGATTCCGTGGCCGCGCTGGCACTTCCAAGGCGGCATGCACCGTGGTCCGCGAGGACTACCGCGGCGAGATCACCGAGCCGATGCGCCGCGTCAACCCGGCCGTCGACCGGCTCACCGGCCGCGACTTCGTGCTCGTCGTCGACGACCGCGAGCACCTCGCCGGCGTCCTGGCCGACCACGTCGCCGAGTCGATCACCATGGCCGCCGGTGTCGGCGAGGTACTCGTCGAGTGCTCGTGCGGCGCCGAGATCGCCGGACCCCTCGCGTCCGAGCCCGAGACCCAGGTCGGCGCGGTGCAACAGCTCATGGCCGCACACATCGCCGACGCGATCGCCGAGGCGACCGGACGGGACGGTGCCCGATGAGCGCGCCGATCCAGATCGGACCCCAGCACTTCGGCCCGGCCCGCTACGGCGTGCACGTAAGCGCGGACGTCGACGACTGGGGGTGGACCGCCTACGGACACCCCGATCCGTGGCGGCTGCTCGCCGCGATCTCCCAGCTCACCACCGAGCTCGGCGTGCACGAGGAACTCGTCGAGCAGCTCGCCGACGGGCCGCTCGTCATCGAGCAGCGGTGGGCCGTGAACTTCCGGCAGGACCCGAGCGCGGACTTCGCCGCGCTCTGGGACTGGTGCGACAAGGGCACCCCCGGCGCGGTGGCGATCACGGAGGTGACGTTGTGATGCCCGGACCCGCGATGTTTCCCACGATCAAGCTCGGCCGGTACCGGCCGCTCGAGTTCGCCGACTTCGACACGATGCGGCGGTGCGTCGAGCAGATGCCCGAGACGCTGAACGTCATCGTGTCGTGGCTGCTCGACGACGCGGACCACCCGGACCACGAGCCGGGCGAGCCCGCGACATTCCGCCTGATCACGTTCCAGCCGCGGAACTCCGTCGCCGCGGAGTTCTACACCACGCGCTACGCCCGGGCCGAGGTCGAGGCGTGGCTCGCCGGGTACATGCGCGCCCGCGTCGAACGGTGGTTCGGCTGGTCGCCCGCCGCGACCGGATTACCGCGGCCCTGCGCCGATGGTGGAGTGAGCGCACAGGATGTGGCCGCGGCGTACCTGTACCCGCACAGCGCCACCCCCGACACCGTCCGGGAGCTGTCCCGCGAGGTCGAGGCACACCGGCGGGCGCTGCGCTCCAACCGCGCCGACGCGCCCGCCGGGTTCGTCGTCGGTTCCGAGGATGCGGGGCGCGTGCGCATCGTCGTCGACAGCGAGGTCGCATACGGCGACCTCGACTCGCATCCGACCGTCGGCGAGGCGTACTCGGCACTCGCCGCCGTCACGCCCGAAGATCCCGAAACCCGGTTCCGGGTTTACGCACTCCACGAGGTGACCGAATGACCATCCGCACATTCGAACTCGTGCGCGAGCGCGACGTGACCGGCGTCAGCGGCACCGGCGTCGTCGCCGACGGCGTGCTCTGGCCCGACGGGCACGCCTCGCTCCGATGGCGGGGCGATCGCCGATCAACCTCGAGTTGGGACTCGCTCGACGACCTCGAGGCGGTGCACGGCCACGAGGGCGCGACCCGCGTCGTCTGGACCGACGAGCCGACCCTCGCCGGAGACATCCTGATCGACGACGCCGCGCGCGAGCTGTACATCGACGGCCGCCGGTTCCCGTGGAAGGTCGCCGCCGCCGGGCCGCGGATCGTGTTCGACCGTCCCGACACCGTCGACGACCGGCCGGTCGTGTGGGTGCCGATCATGACCGACGTTGCCCAACGGACCCGGGACGCGGAGGAGGATGGACCTTCGTGTGCGCACGGCTACGGCATGCGCGACTCGTGCCCAGGGTGCGACGCCGACGCTGACCGCCGCGTCGAGGGCGCCGCGCCGACCTGGGGCGCGCACTCGTTCGCGATACAGGCGCCGCCGCCACAGACCGAGCTCGGCCGAGTTCTCGCCTCGATCGCGAAGACCACGCCCGCCGACTTCGCCGGCGACGCGCTCGACATGCACGAACGACAGGACGAGCTCGTCGGCCTGGCCGCCGCCGTCGACCCGGTCGCGCTCGCCGCCGCGAAGATCGGCGAGATTGCCGAACTCGTCGGCGAGCTGCTCGACGAGCGCGCCGACCTTGTGCGCGACGAGCTCGACGCCGAGGGGGCCGACCGTGGCTGACCCGCACCGCTTCACGTTCGAGGCCACCGCGTCGAACTTCGTCGAGATCCCGAACACCGGCCAGACACGCGACGAGGCGATCGAGCAGGCGTACCAGGAGCAGCACGTAAGGCTGTGCCACTCGTGCGCAGGCCAGATCGACCTAAGCGAATTCGAGCTCGCGGAAGACGACGACGAGGGAGTCGACCGTGGCTGACCAGGTGATCGCCAAGGCGACGCGGTGGGGCGTGCGGCTCCCGAACGGCGAGGTGCGCACCGCTGCGAGCGCCGAGGAAGCCGCAAAGAAGCGCAACCATCTGCGCAACTCCATCGAGGACGAGTTCGGTGTCCGCCCGGCGGACTACGACCCGCAGATCGTCAAACGAACCGAGACCACGACCGCGGGCCCGTGGATGGCTGCTCCGTTCACCGGACTGTTCGGGCCCGACGCCAAGGAGAGTGACCGTGATTGACGTCCTGATTCTGCCCGGCACCGGCCACGGTCGCCGCGGCGACGGCATCTCGAGGGCGTTCGCCGACGCCCTCGACCCGAGCCGCTTCGCGCCGAGGATCGTGCAGTATCCGGCCGAGTACGGCAACCCGCGTCCGTACGCCGAGTCGCGCATCATCGGCCGGTGGGCGCTGCTCGACCACATCGTCGGATACCGGCCATTCATCCTCGCCGGGTACTCGCAGGGCGCCGGTATTGCCGGTGACCTCGCTCGCGAGATCGTCGAACACATGCCCGGCGTGATGGCCGACCACCTCGTCGCCTGCGCGCTCATCGCCGACCCGCTGCGCCCGGCCGGTGCCGGGATCCCGCACCGCCCGCCGGCGTCCGGCTACGGCATCGTCGGGATGCGCGATGTGCCGAACGTGCCGACATGGTGGGCAGCGGCCGACGGCGACCCGATCACCGCACTGCCCGCGGGCAACCCGCTCCGTTCGATCGCCGATCTCACCGAGTGGTGGTCGCTCGCGGGCCCTGCCGAGGTCGTGCGCTGGGGAGAGGATCTCGTCGAGAAGTGCCGGACCGCGGCGTTCCAACGGTGGTGGTCACTCTCGAACTGGCGCGACTGGGCCGGTGCGATGGCCTACGCCCGCGGCTACCTCGTCGACGGCCGCCACACCGACGACTACCTGAGGCGCGGCCACGTCCAGGCCCTCGCCGACGTCGTGAACGAGGCGGTGACCGAGCATGTCTGACGCCGTCCAGATCTTCACCGCCCGCCGGGGCGAGCCCGACCGGATCCCCGTCCGGTTCTGGCCGAACCCGAGCACGATGTACCTCGGGCACATGACCGTCACGCCACACCGGGTCGACGAGAACACCGTCGCCTACGACCTCGCGTTCGTTGCGGGCCCGCTGCACGGCGAGCCGCCGCGGTTCGACATCCGGTTCGATGCGGACGGGGGTGTCCGGTTCGGTGCGGACGGGGGTGTCCGGTTCGATGCGGACGGGGGTGGAGACGGTGACCGATCGCCCGAGTGACCGCGCCGCCGAGGCCTTCACCGTCCCGTTCGAGTCGGTGGTGACCGTCTACCTCGACGGGTTCGGGACCGGCATCGCCTCGACGCTGCAACAGCTCCGGCCGGACGCGCCGCGGCAGGCCGTCGACGAGGCGACACAGGCGGTCATGCGCGACGTGATCGGCGACCCGGCCGCGGTCGAGCAGATCCGCGATCTCATCCGGCGCCGCCTCGCGGGCGACACCGACGACGAGATCACGACGATCATCCCGTGGACCGAGAGGGGCAGGCGATGACCGAGGCTCAGATCTACGCCCTTCCGGCGTGGACAAACCCGTTCCTGCTCGATGACGACGAGCCGAGGCTCGGACCGTGGGCGAGCCCCGGCCGGGTAAGCCTCGCACCCGAGGTGTCCGCATGGGACCGGCTCACGTGGGGCGCGGCCGTGTACGCCGCATGCCACCCCGACCGGCCGGTCTACCGGCTCACCGTGCGCGATCGGCTGTGGTGCTACCTCGCCGCTGAGTCCGCGGCGTTCTGGACCCTGCCCGACGACCCGCTCGACTCGACCGAGTGGATACGCCGGGAGCGCCTGCGCCCGATCGGCGAGCTCACCCGCGGCATCCTCGACGACGCCGCCCTACAGCTACGGGTGCGCCGGTGACGCCGCGCGTGTTCGCCGCGGTCACACCCTGCCCGTCCTGCGGCACGGTCGAGTGCCATGCGATCCGGCCGCCGAACCCGGCACCCACCGCCGCCGAGCTCGACGCGTGGGAACGGAACCGCGAGACGTACGAGATCCACACATTCGGCGCGGCGTCACCGATCGTTCGGCACCGACCACCGCGCCCCGTCGACGAGTCGGCATTCGAGGTCGTCCGCACCTGCCGGTGCGGCGCGGAATGGGGTGAAGGATGACCGGAGGGACACCGTGCGGGATCTGCACCCGCCTCGTCGCCGACAAGCTCGCGTTGTGCGAGGTGTGCGACCACACGCTCGTCGAGGCGCTGCTCGCGGTGCCGAGCCTGCTCGCCGACCTTGAGACCGCGCGCAGCGGGCAAGCGCGCGTCGGCGGATCGCGCGCCGGCGGTCGGTCCGCCGAGGCGCCGCTACCGATCAAGGACACCTCGAGCGAGATCCACGGATGGGGTATGCGGCTGCTCGGCGAGCGCGACGAGCTCGCACTGTCCACCGCGCTACACGGGTGGGCCCGGGTGGTCGCTGATCACCTCGGCGTCGAGATCCCGCTCGAGTCCCGGGCCCTGGCCGTCCTCGCGATCAACGCGCGCCACACCACGAGCGCGCGCGAGGCGCCCGCGCTCCGCGTCGAGTCCCGGATGCGGAAGGGCGAACCGGCGCGCATCACGCGGGTGATGCGGCGCACCGCGGCGCACCTCGTGAGCCCGGTCCAGGAGGACGAGCGCCTCGCCATATGGATGGCGACCTACCCGCGCGAGCTGCGCCGCCTCGAGGCCGCCGACGCGATGTTCCGCGACATCGTCGGGGCGGTCACCTTGCTGCGGCGCGCGGTCGACCGGCCCGCCGACGAGCGGTACCTCGGCCGCTGCCCGAGCGTCCTCGAGAACGGGTCGACCTGCCACGCGAATCTCTGGGCGCAGCCCGGCGACGCGTGGGTGCGCTGCCCGGCGTGCCGGATACAGCACGAGGTCTGCGACCTCGAGGACCAGGCCGCCGACGCGGCCCGCGAGATGCTGTGCACGATGCCCGAGTTGCTGCGCGCATGCCGCGCTGTCGGCACGCCGATCGCCGAGCGCACCGGCTACCGGTGGGCGGCCGAGGGCAAGCTCACGCGCCGGGGATGGCTCACCCGCACCCGCGCGGGCGTCCGCATCACCGACCATCGCGATGACCAAACCCGAGCGGTGCCCGTCTACCGCGTCGGCGACGCCCTCGAGCTGGCGGGCCGTACCGACAACGACGAGGCAGGATCGAACACATGACCATCGAGGAGTTCATCAGGGCTCGGCTCGACGAGGACGAGGCCGCCGCCCGTGCGGCCGGTGGCGACCGGTGGGCGTATGACACCAGCGCGGCATTCAGCGCGGCAGCGAACGGAGAGGTCTACCGGCCTGACTCCACCCGCGAGTACAGCTATGGGAACGGCCACATCGGGCACGAGTACAGCTATGTCACCTGCGATAGCGAAGGGCTCACGCCCGCAGTCGAGCTGGCCGAGGGCGTGCACATCGCCCGTCACGATCCCGCCCGCGTGCTGCGGCAGGTGGCGGCACTGCGGCTGTGGTTCGACCTGGCCCGCCCCGGGCAGGAATGCCGCGGGCACCCGGGGCCGTGGTTGCCGCACGACGATTACGGGCCGGGCTACTGCCGCACGCCTCACGAGGGCGACCCACTGCGCATGATTGCCGCGGTCTGGTCCGATCACCCCGACTACCAGGAGGACTGGAAACCATGACCGACAACGGAACGAGCTGGCTCGTGAACGGCCGGACCGGCAAGCGCATCGGGCCGTTCACCACGCGCACTGATGCCCTGCTCGCGCTCGCCATCGCCGAGGACGCCTCGAACTGGCGCGCGCTGTCGCGCGACGAGTTCGATGCACACCTCGAGTCCGTGGATGTCGACGAGCTGCTCGGCGACGCGCAGCGCGGTACCGGCGACGACTACGCGGTGCGGCCCGACGGCCGCGTGCCGGTGTGGGTGATGCTCACCGTCGGCGACCAGGCGCACTGTGTGACGCCTTGGCACACCCACGATGCGCCGCTGATCTTGTCCGCCCAGGAGATCGGCAGCGACGCGGGGATCCCGGCGGGCGAGGTGATCGGCCGGGAGTTCACGGCGGCCGGTAGCGAGTCCGAGGCGCTGCACGACTTCCGGCTCGTGCACGACCCGCGCCTGTAGGATGACCAACGAGAGATGCCCCCGGCGGTTACGGCCCGCCGGGGGCATTTCGTCTTACTGCTGGTCGAACCTGATCACCTCGTGCGTCGCCCAGAAGCGGGTGAGCGCGTCGTCCGCGATGTCGCCGTACCAGGCTTCACCGTGTCCGGCGTGGAGTCTGGTCATCACCAGCGCCTCGAGCCATTCGAGGATGAGCTGATCAACCAGTTCTCGGCGGTGCCAGTCGGCGGGCATGTCCCGCAGGATGTTCCGGGCGTGGACGACGGCCCTGCGGGTGTCGTTCGCTCGGAACCCATCGCCCGCCATCTCGGGGAGTTCGACCGGGAGAGTGAGCGCGGTGAGCATCACCTTTCGGAGTGCCTGATAGGCCGTGACCAGCCTGTCTGCGCGGTTCTCTGTCATCGAGAGTTCCTATCTCTGTGGAGTTTTCAATGTGGTTGTCGGTGTTTCCCCGACAACTCAATTATGCCAAATGAGTTGGCATAGCGCAAGTTGTTTGGCCTACCGATTTGGCCTAACATGGTGGCTATGGACGAACTCGACACCGCATTAGCCGACCTCGCCCGCGCACAGGCGCGCGTCGACGAGGTGATCCTCGACATGCTGCGCACCGGCAAGCGCGGCGTACAGGCCGATCTCGTGCGCCGCACAGGCAAGAGCCGCGAGCACTTCCGGCAGCTCGCCCGCGAGCACGGAATCGGGCCGACCTAGACTCGCCAGTCGAGCCCCTCGAGGCTCACCGGCCGCCCTCGCCCTCCCCCCCGGCGAGGGCGGTCCGCATTCCTCGCCACGCCGAGCACCGGCCGCCAAGATCGAAAACGCGCTGACCTGCTGCTATTGTGGGTGGCACCTCGAAACCGGTACTGACGAACCGACCCCAAAAGGCGGCGACAGTGCCGGTTTTCCCATGTCAGCGGCCCATTCCGCCCCAATCTCGCAGCGCGTCGGCTGGGACCACCACGCCCGGCTCCAAGCGCCCCAACGCGCCATCTCCCGCACCGGCCGACGATCGGCCGGTGGGCGCCGCAACCCCGTGTCGCGTCTGCCGGGGGGTCACGCTGTAGACGCGCTGCGACCCTCGTCCGTCCCGATCGCCTACCCGAGGAGTCCCACCATGGACACACTTTCCGCCGCCGCCGCGCAGGCCGCCCGCGCCGTCGACTGGGGCGACGTGCTCGCCATCTTCGCCGGCGTCCTGATTCGGGCGCTGATCTGATGCTCGTGCTCGACGTCCTGGCACTGCTGTTCGATCATCTGCGGCGCCAACCGATCCGGACGCTCGAGTCGCCGCTGACCACCGCGCCGGGCGCATGGTCCTGGTGAAGCTCACCGGCCGCGACGGCTCGGTCTGGCACCTCACCGCCGGGCCGTCCGGCCACCGCGGCGTTCGGCTCGACGGCCGATACGCAGCGCCACGCCCACCGCGCCGCCTACCCGGCTGGCTCGACGAGCTGCTCGTCCGCATCGGACACCGGCTCGCCGACCTCACCGGACTCGGACACCGCCGACCGTGACCGTCGCCCGGCGCCGCCGCACCACCACACAGCGAGGTCTAGGCCACGCACACCGGCAGCAGGTCGCCAGCCTGTTTGCGCGGCACCGAGACGGCTCGCCGTGCTGGTGGTGCACGCTCCCGATGTACCGCGACGCCCGGCGCAACCCCGACGGTGCGACCCTCGAGGGCGACCACAGCACGCCCCGATCGCGCGGCGGTCGCGTGGCTGACCGGCTGTTGCACTCCACCTGTAACCGGCAGCGCGGCGACGGCAGCCGCGACCACCTGCGCCCCGCGGTCACCGGCGAGCCGTACACCCCGCAGAACAGCCCGGACAGGCCCGATCTCGGCATCCGCGCGATGCCGTGGCCGCGCTGACCCCCCACCCCCGAAATTCCTGGGAGGGGGGCACCGTGACTCCGGTTCCCCATCCAGTCACCTTTTTTTGCAGGGCCGGGAACCCGGGGCGGGAATCGGCGCCGGGGAGGGGGTGCGCGTGGCCGATATGGGCGCTCGTGCCCGCGAGCTCGTCGACTCGCTCACCGGGCCCGACGATCCACCGTCGCTGGCCGTCCTGATCACCGAGGCGGGCCGGATCGTCGACCGGCTCGACACCCTCGACCGGCTGCTCTCCGGCGACACCGATACGTGGATCCGCCTCGCCGACGGACGCGACGGCGCGATCTCGGTACGAGTCGACTCGGCGCTGACCGAGGCCCGGCAGCAAGCCACCGTGCTGCGGCAGCTACTCGCCGAGATCGCCCGCCGCCAAGGCGCTGCACCGGATACGGACGATGACCCGCTCGACGATCTGTGATGTCGACCTCGACGAGAAGTTCCGCGAGATCATCGAGGCAGAGTGGCCGCGGCTCACCGGCCGCCAAACTCCGGATGCCCTGCTCTACACCGAGGGCGACACCACTCTCGGGCTCAAGGCGGCTGAGCTGGGCCGCCGGTCGGCGTCACGGCTACGGGCGATGCCGTGGCAATCGTGGTCGCTCGAGCAGATCCTCGCGAGGAACCCGGACGGCACATGGACCCACCCCGAGTGCTGCCTGATCGTCCCGCGCCAACAGGGCAAATCGACGGTCCTCGTCCTGCGCGTGCTCTATGGCCTGTTCAAGCTCGGCGAGATCATCGTGTTCACGGCGCACCAGTGGCGCACCGCCGAGTCGCTGTGGAAACGCGCATGGCGGATCGTCAAGACCACGCCGTGGATGGCGAAACACGTCGAGTCGAAGACATGTTCGCAGGGGCGCGGCACGATCGTCCTCGACACCGGCGCCGAGGTCGTGTTCACCACGCGATCGGCGCACGCCGGTCGCGGCCTCGACCGGGTCGACCTCGAGATCTACGACGAGGCGTACGACCTCACCGAGGCGGATATGGCCGCGCTGTCGCCCACCAAGATGGCGGCGCCGGATCCGCAGACGATCTACACCTCGAGCGCGGTCAACCAGGAGCAGCACCACAACGGGCACGTCCTCGCCGCGGTGCGCAGGCGCGGCCGAGAGGGTCGCGACGTCGGATTGTTCTTCGCCGAGTGGGCGGCACCGGATGGGGACCGGGCCGATCCGGATACGTGGCGGGTGGCGATGCCCTCGTTCGGCGTGATCGCCAAACTCGCGATGCTCGAGAACGAGCTGAGGCGGTTCTCGACCCCGGCCGGACGCAAGTCGTTCGACTGCGAGTACCTCGGCCGCGGCGATTGGCCTGCCGACCCGGACGAGACAACCGAAGTGATCGACTCGGAGGTCTGGGCGGACATGAGGAATCCGGCACCGGTGCTACGCGGACAGGTCGCGCTCGCCCTCGAGCTGAGCCGAGACCGGCAGTGGTGGGCGCTGGCCGCTGCGCAGTCCACCACCGACGGCCGCAGGCACCTCGAGGTCGGGTTCTTCCAGGCCGCCACACACGCCGAGGTGGTCTCGTACGTGCTCGCGGTGATTGCCGCATGGGATCCGTGCGCGCTGGCGATCGACCGCAAGGGCAACGCGGCGGTGATCGTCCCGAAACTGCTCGCCGCCAAGGTCGAGCCCGAGCTCATCGGCGCACCCGAGCTGGCGGTCGCGTTCGGCCTCTTCTACGACGCGGCGCTCGCCGGCGAGCTCTCGCACACCGGGCAGCAGATCTTGACCGACGCCCTCGAATCGGCGGGCACGCGCGAGCTACCGGGCGGCGACAAGGTGTGGTCGCAGACCGGACCGGCACCGATCCCGCCGTTGCAGGCCGCCACCCTCGCGCTGTGGGCGCTCGAGACGTTCGGCATCGAAACCGCGCCGCCGCCGTCGCCCTCGACCGGCTCGGCCCCGCCCGTCCACCACCACCGCGAACCGGCGACCACCCGGGCCGAGACCGGCCTCGACGTGTTCGCCGCGGCGTTCTGAGAGAGGGGGTGCCGTCGTGCCGTCTACCCAGGTCAAGCCACCGATCCCCGCGTTCAAGGAGAAGGGGTACGTCCTCAACGCGCCGGCACCGGTCGCGACCGGTGCGGGAGATTTCTCGCAGTGGAACGAGTTCGAGCAGGTGCCCGAGCTCCAGTGGCCCGCCTCGGTCCGCATCTTCTCCCGCATGCAGAGCGAGGACTCGCGGGTGTCCTCGCTGCTGTCGGCGATCGGCCTGCCGATCCGGCAAGCCCGATTCGCGATCGCGCCGGGGTACGCGCGCGACGAGGTGACCGAGTTCGTCGCTCGGAATGTCGGCCTCCCGATCTTCGGGACTGACGAGACTGCCGCACCGGGTCGACGAAAGGGACGGTTCTCGTTCGCTCAGCACCTGGTGTGGGCGCTGAGCTCGCTCCCGTACGGACACGCCGCGTTCGAGCAGATCTATCGCCAGGGCGAGGACGGCCGCGTGTGGCTGCGCAAGCTGGCACCCCGCCCGCAGCGGACCATCTCGGGGTGGAATGTCGCGCTCGATGGCGGCCTCGACAGCATCGAGCAGATGGCACCGGCCTCGACCGGGCGCGTGATCTACGGCCCGGCGCCGACGACCATCCCGATCAACCGGCTCGTCATCTACAGCCGCGAGATGGATCCAGGCATGTGGATCGGCAAGTCGGTGCTCCGGCCGTCGTATAAGCACTGGCTACTCAAGGACGAGCTCATGCGGATCGAGGCCGTTGCCGCCCGGCGTAACGGCGTCGGCGTGCCGGTCGGTACCGCGGCCGAGGGCGCCTCACAGGACGACGTCGACAAGCTGGCCGCGATGGCATCGGCGTACCGGGTTGGCGAGCACTCAGGCGCCGGTCTGCCGCACGGCGCCAAACTCGAGCTGCTCGGCGTGCAGGGCAACTTGCCCGACATCCGCGCCGCGATCGCCTACCACGACCAGATGATCGCGATCTCGGGTCTCGCCCACTTCCTCAACCTGTCCGGCGGCGGCTCGTACGCGCTGGCGTCCGTGCAGGAGAACACGTTCAACGACAGCGTGCAGACCGAGGCCGAGGCGCTGGCGGCGGTGTTCAACGACCACGTGATCGAGGATCTCGTCGACATCAATTTCGGCGTCGACGAGCCCGCGCCCCGGCTCGTGTTTGACCGGATCGGGTCGAACCAGGATGCCACCGCGGCGGCGCTCAAGATGCTCGTCGAGGCCGGGTTGCTCTCGCCCGACGTCCTCGTCGAGCAGGCGATCCGTTCGCGCATCGGCTTGCCGCCGAAGCCTGCCGACCAGCCCGCCGCCCGGCCGACCGCGGGCGCGGACATCGTGGCCCCGGCCGCCGCGCGCCGCCGCGCGCCGGTTCCCGCCGGGCAAGGGGCGCTCTGGTGACCGCGCCGATCCCGGTGCCGACCGCGCCCCCGCTCGCACACCTGGCGCGGGTCGAGCTGATGCACATCGGCACGTGGGAGGCCGGGACCGGCGTCCACACGTTCACCCCCGACGACCTCGCGTACGCGGTGGCCGCGATGGACTGCCCGGCCGTGCACCGCCCGCGAATCAAGCTCGGACACACCGACCCTCGATTCGACGGCGAGCCAGCCGTCGGGTGGGTCGACAACCTCGCGGTGGTCGACGGTCGCGCGCTGATCGGTGACCTCGTCGGCATGCCGGGATGGCTCGCCACCCCGGACGCCAACGGGCACACCGTGATCGCCAGCGCGTACCCACAGCGCTCGATCGAGGGGCAGTGGGACTACGTCTGTCAGCTCGGCCACTCGCATCCGTTCGTGCTGACCGGTCTCGCGCTGCTCGGCGTGGCCGAGCCCGCGATCGGCACCCTGCGATCCCTCCAGGACGTCGCCGCGCTGTACGGCGTCGCCGCGTCCGCGCCGGGCACCGGCGGCACACCGATCACCATCCATCTGAAAGGGCCGATCATGCCGAGTCCCTCACCGCGTCTGGTCGCCGCCGGGGTGACCACCGAGGACGTCCGCAGGAAGTTCTACGACTCCGCGCCGTGGTCGCAGTGGATCGAGGAATTCCACCTCGAGCCGCTGCAACTCATCGTGCTCGACGACGACACCGGCACCCGGCAGCGTGTGCCGGTCACCGTCGACCCGGCAGGCGACGGCACCGACGGCGTCACGTTCGGCGCGCCGGTGCCGGTCGTCGTCCGCTACGACGACGCCGTCGACACCCCGGCCGCCGACCCTGCCGCCGCCGACCCGGCCGCGCCCGTGGCCGCCTCGTCGCCGGTGCTGCGGTACGCCAGCCGCGCAGAGTCTCGCCCCGGCCGTCCGGCCGCGGCGTCCACCCCCGCCGCGCCCGCGACCGGGGACACCACCACCGAAGGAGGTTCGGGCGTGGAGATCACGAACGAACAGCTCGCCGCGCTCCGCACCGCTCTCGGGCTGGCGGACGACGCGGACCTCGCCGCCATCCTCGCCGCCGTGCAGGACCTCGCCGCCAAGGCCGCCGAGGACGCCGCCGCCGCGGCTGCCGCGCAGGCCGAGGGCGCCGCAGCCGTGTCCGCCGGGCGACTGCCCGACGGCGCGATCGCCATCGACAGTGGCCGCCTGGCCGCGCTCGAGGCGGACTCGCGCGAGTTCAAGGCGCACCTCGCCCGGCAGCGCAAGAACGACATCGAGGCTGCGCTCTCGACCGCGGTCACCGAGGGCCGCATCACCCCGGCCAACGTGCCCACGTGGCGCAAGACCCTCGAGGCCGACCTCGACCAGGGCCGCGCGCTGCTCGCGTCCATGGCCGCCAACGCGGCCGTCCCCGTGGCCGAGCTCGGCCACGCCACCGATTCCGCCGACGTCGCCGACGTGCGCGCCTCGGCCGCCTACAAGGAATGGAGCATCTGATGGCAGGCACCCAGGTCACCCAGGGCGGCCCGAAGACCTTCACCCCGGCCGACAACGAGGTGATCCTCGGCGGCAAGCTCGTCGAGGCCCGCTCGGGCGGCCGGATCGGCGTCGCCGCCGCCGCGTCGACGAAGGTGCTCGGCGTCGCCCTGGCCGACGCCGTCGCGCCCGAGGACTTCCCGCCGGCGAACACAACGGACGCGCTCGGCCGCCCGGTCGTGTCGGCGGTCCCGATCGCGACCTCGGTCGCTGTCGCCTACGGCGGCGCCGAGGTGAAGGTCACGTACTCGGCGAATGCCGCGTTCGGCGACAAGCTCGTCGCGACCGCCGCGGGCACCGTCGCCCCCGCCGGTGCGACCCCCGACGCCCGCACCATCGTCGGCGTCTGCACCGAGCCCGCGGGCGTCGTCGTCGCCACCAAGGCCACCGGCCTCATGCGGACCGTCTGACCGGCCCACCACAGACAGGAGAGAGTCCATGCCCACCACGATTGTGAGCGTCGGTGACGGGTCGCGGTTCACCGTGTCCGACCTGGTCAAGAACCCGTTGTTCGTCCCGACCAAGCTCAAGGAACTGATGGAGAATCAGTTCATCTCCGAGGCGCTGTTCCGCAACGGCGGCCGCAACGAGGGCGGCGTCGTGTCCTACCGCGAGGGCGACCCGACGTTCCTCGACGACGACGTCCAGGACGTCGCCGAGTTCGGCGAGATCCCGGTCTCGTCCGGGCAGCTCGGCTTGCCCCGAGTCGCATTCGCCACCAAGCGAGCGCTCGGCGTGCGCGTCTCCAAGGAGATGATCGACGAGAACAGGATCGACCAGGTCAACAAGCAGATGGTCGGGCTCAAGAACACGTTCGTCCGTGCGAACGACCGCGCCGCCCGCGCGCTGCTGGGCTCGGCCGCTGTGCCGACACTGGCCGTGTCGGACCCGTGGGATGATCCCGCCGGCAAGCCGCGCACGGACTTGGCTCGGGCGATCGAGCAGATCGCGACCGCGGCACCGGCCGAGGCGACCGCCGACGAGGCGTACGGGTTCGAGCCCGACACGATCGTCATCAATCACGGCTTGCTCGCCACGCTGATGGACAACGAGCAGATCCTCAAGGTCTACAACGGCAACGTCGCGGGCGAGTCCATCGCCTACACCGGCGCGCTGCCCGCCGAGATCATGGGTCTGCGCGTGATCAAGTCGCGCACCGTGCCGATCGACCGCGTGCTCGTCCTCGAACGCGGCACCATCGGTTTCTACTCCGATACCCGGCCGTTGCAGTTCACGCCGCTGTACCCCGAGGGCGGCGGCCCGAACGGTGGCCCGCGCGAGACCTGGCGCTCGGACGCCTCGCACAAGCGCGCGATCGGCCTCGACCAGCCCAAGGCCGGGTTGTGGCTGACGGGACTGGTGACCCCGTGAGCGACGCCGAGTTCATCCTGACCGCGGACCGGTTCGACCAGATCGTCGAGCGGCGCCCGGACCGGTCCCCGCTGCGCACCATCAAGCACCGCCGCGGCGACATCGTCACCGGCCTCACCGACGCCGAGGTCGAGCGCCTGTCGATCGCGGGCGCGATCATGCCGTACGTGCCGTCCGTCCTCGACGACCTCGACGAGGACGCCGTCGACGACGACCCGGATGGTGACCCCGACGCCGACTCGCCCGACCGGGCCGAGCCGGACGGCCGCCCCGACGACCAGGGGCCCGACGACCAGGAGGACGACCAGGCGGCCGGTGAGCTCGACCCCGCCGCGGTGACCGAGGCGGACGAGGCGACCGAGGCCGCCGACCGCCCGATGCGCACAGCCGGTGTTGCCGACTGGCGCGACTACGCCGTGCGAGCGCACGGCCTGTCGCGGGCTGAGGCCGCGGCACTCACCCGCGCCGAGCTCATCGCCCGGTTCGGTCGCTGATGGCGCTCGCCACTGTCGACGACGTCGCGCTCGGCTGGCTCGACCTCGACGCCGGACAGCGCGGCGACGCCGAGCAGCTCATCGACGCCGCCGAGCAGTGGATCCGCGATCGCCGCCCGGACATCGCCGAGGACGACCCGGTGGGGAAGCGGGTCGTCATCGAGGTGGTCCGGGTGGCGATCGCGCCGCCCCCGGAGTTCGCCGGGCACCTGTCCTACGCCGACAGGATGGGGCCGTGGTCGGCCGAGGGCACCCTCGCGACGCCCGCGGGCACACTCGTGTTCACCGCCGCGCATGCCGAGCTGCTCGGCATCTCGGCGGGCCCCGCGCCGCGCTGGCATTTCGGAGACGATCCCGCGTGAGCGTCCCCGTGATCCGCCACCGCGGCGGCGGCTACGACGACGACGGCAACCCGATCCCGTGGGTGGATCACCCACTCGAGGCGGACGCGGTCGCGCCGGGCCCGGGCAGCCCGTACGCCGACCGGGCCCGCGACGGCGAGACCGTCGCCCGCGTCGTCTACTTCCGCCCGGCCGTCGACCTCACCGAGCGCGACGAGCTCACCGTCGACGGCAGGCGCTACCGCCTCGAGGTGGACCAGTGGCGGCCCCGCCGGGGGCGCGCATCCCGGACGGGCACCGTCGCGATCTGCACAGCAAGAGAGGGGTAGCGATGGCTCGCGTGAAAGTCACCCTCAACCGGCCCGAGGTCGGCGTCCTGCTGAAGACGGCGTTCACCCCCGAGCTCACCGCGGTGGCGGGCGCCGTCGTCGCGGCGGCGGCATGGCGCGGTCGGCACCGGTACGTGCGGCTGCGATGGCATGTCACCGACCGGCAGGTCGCCGAGATCTCGGTCCCGAGCTGGCGACAGGCGCGGTACGGCGCGCTGACCCGCGGAGCTGCCGCGGCCGGGCTGCGGGTGCGCGGGAAGCTGTGACCGGCGATCCGTTGCGCGTTCCCGCCGACCCGGCGCGGATCGCCAAGAACTACCTCGCCGGCGTGATCCCGGCGCTCGCCGGTGGCACGGCGCCGACGTTCGGGATGGTGATCCCGTCATCGTGGACGCCCGCCGCCGCGCCCGCCGTGGTGGTGTTCGACGACAGCGGGCCCGTGCTGTGGCCGGTCTGCACATCGCCGACCCTGCGGGTCACCGTGTGGTCGGACGGCCGGGACCGCTCGCGTCGGATCGCCGGGCTCTGCCTCGGTGTGCTGCTCGCGCACCGGATTCCCGGGATCGGGTCGATCACCGATCCGACCTTGCTCGTCGAGGATCTCGACGACCACAACGGCGGCGTCATGGCGTCGTTCACGGTGCGGGCGATCGCTCGCACTCTCGCGGTCTGACGACCGCGCCGACCACCTGCCCCTTTCCGGGTGGGGGAATCACCGAATCCTCACGAAAGGGGATACACGCATGTCTCTGACCCGTAATCCCGACGCCGTCCAGATCTTCTCGGACGCCGCGATTTTCGTCGGCAAGACGCTGTCGCCGACCATGCCCGCCACCATCGAGGACGAGTTCGACGCGACGTGGGACAACCTCGGCATCCTCAACGGCGACGACGGCGTGAAGAACGCGCGCGAGTGGGACACCACCGAGCATTTCGGTTGGGGTATCGGCTTGTACCGCAAGGGATTCAAGAACTACAAGGAGAGCCGCGTCTTCACCTGCCTCGAGTCGAACTCGACGACGAGGCGTATCGCGCACCCCGGCTCGACCGCGACACAGATCCGCGTGCCCCGACCGGGCAACTTCATCTTGGGGTTCGAGTTCGTCAACGACATGGGAGTGCCCGAGCGGCTTATCACCGCGCGCCCGGCGACCTGCTGGATCCCGAACCTCGACCGGAACGAGAGCGATCCGACCGGCCACGAGGTCACCGCGGACATCTACGCCCGCGGTGACGGTCTGCTCTACACCCGGCAGTACACCCCGATCAACGAGGTGCAGACCGTCGAGGTCACCGGCACCGGCGGCACCTTCCGGCTGCTGTACCTCGGCGAGCCGACCGGCAACATCGCGTACAACGCGCTCGCGGCGGCGGTACAGAGCGCGCTCGAGGCCGTGCTCGGCACCGGCAACGTCACCGTCACCGGCACCGCGGGCGACTACACGGTGACCCTGACCGGCGAGTTCGCCGGACAGGCGAACTCGATGCTCGAGGCTGATGCGGCCCTGCTCACCGGCCCGAGCGCCGGTGTCGAGATCGGCCTCGCCTGAGACGCGGTCGGGCCCGGAACACTGGCGTGGTTCGCCGGGCCCGGCCGCTCCCTGCTCACCCGAACCGCGCCAGTAGGGACCACGCCACCATGCCAGCACCGATGCCGAGCGAGGACGAGATCCGCGCCATGGCGCGCGAGCTCGGCCTCGCCGACGACACCGGCCGATACCGGCAGAGCGACCGCGGCCGCATCGCCGCCGCCGTTCGAGCCGCCAAGGCCGCCGAGGTCGATCGAGCCGAGCTCGACGCCGCTCAGCGGCAGGCCGAGAGCCTGCTCGCCGCCGCGCTCGCCGAGCTGCCGCACCTCGTCGCCCGGGTCTACAGCGATCTGACCGACCGCGGCGTCGACCCCGCGGCCACGGGTCCACTGCTCGCCGAGGTCGGCCGCTATGTGCTCGAGGTGCAAGGTCTGCGCCTCGAATCCCGACAGGAAGGAACCACGCCATGACCACCCCTCGCAGCCCCCGTAAGGCCCCCGCCAAGCGCGCTACCCCGCACCGGCCCGCCGGGGTCAAGCAGCCGCAGGACCACAAGCCGCCCGCGCAGCGCGAGGCCGACGGCGACGAGTTCGTCGAGTTCGAGCACAACGGGATCACCTACACCGCCCCCAACGGGCTCGAGCGGACGAAGGGCGTCGCGCGCGAGCTCGAGCGTGGCCGCGGCACGGTCGCCCTCGAGAAGCTGCTCGGCGACGTCGAGTTCAAGAAGTTCCTCGACACCGACCCGTGGGACGCCGAGTACGGCCAGATGTTCGACGCGTGGGGCGAAGCCTGCGGGATCGAGACCGCGGGAAACTAGTCGCCCTGCTGCGGCTGCTCCGTGAGGCCCCGAATGTGGTGGAGCGGGACCTGTCCCGCTACCACCACAGGCGGTACAGCGACCGGTGGAGGGTCGACGAGCGCGGCGTCCCGTTGCTGACGCTGCGCGAGATCTGGGTCCTCGTCTGCCAGGATCCGCCCCCCGACTCCGCGGTCGCCGCCCACTTCAACAAGGGAGTGCCGCGGTGGGGGATCCGGGAGTACTTGCTCGGCGACATCTACGGCGCACTGACCGGCCATCCACACGCCGCGCGCCCGAAAGCCGCCGCAGGGCGCGAGATCACCGCCGCGCGGCGCCGGGCCCGCCGCAACGTCGAGGCGCGATTCGCACGCCGCCGCAAGGCGATGGGCACCGGATAGAGAAGGGGGTGATCCCTTGTCTACGGCGTACGCGACACTCGAGGTCATCCCCACAGTCCGGGGTATCACCGGCTCGCTCGAGCGCCAGATCGAGCGGCCGTTCGCCACGATCGGGAAGCGGGTCGGCCGCGAGACCGGCTCGTCGATCACGACCGGCATCGAGTCGGCGGGCTGGGAGAGCACGGGCCGCACCGCGGGCAACCGGGTCGGTGCCGGCCTCAAGACGACCAGCGCGAAGGCCGGTCGTGAAGCCGGGGCGGCCATCACGACCGGCATCCGCTCCGCGGACTACGCGAGTGCCGGGCGCGACGCTGCGGGCCGGTTCCGGGCCGGGTTCCTCGTCGGCAGCGCGAAGACCGGCCGCGACGCCGGTGCCGCGGTGTCGGCGGGTGCGCGCGAAGAGTCCTACGAGTCGTCGGGCCGCTCGGCCGCCGACCGGTGGCGCGGTGGCTTCACGACGGGAATGCGCGGGATCGGGACCGGTCTCACGCTCGCCACCAAGGGTCTGAGCCTGTTCGTGGTGAACGCGGGCACGATCGCCACGACGATGGGCATCGCGTCTCGCGTCGTGCGGTCGTTCTCGGCGGCGACGTTCGTCAGCGCGGTAGCGCTGCGGTCGGTCGCCTCGACCGGCCTCACCCGGCTCGCCGGTGCGCTGCGCATCATCGCCGCCATCGCGTCGCGCGTTGCGGGCGAGATCGGCCAGATCACCGCGGCGTTCCTGCTGCTACAGGCGGTCACGAAAGTGGTGTCGGGTCTGACCGCGTTCGGTCGCACACTCGCCAAGGCGACCGTCGGCGCGGCGGCGTTCCTCGGCGTCGCCTCGGGTGTCACGACGTTGCTCGGTGGCGGACTCGCCTCGGCGCTGAGCGTGGCGGGTCCCGCCCTGGCAGGCTTCGCCGCGTCGGCTGCTGGCATTGCAGGCCCCGCGATCATCGCCCTCAAGATCGGTATGAAGGGACTCGCTGACGGCGCGGCGGAATTCAATTCCAAGTTCGCTGACGCCGACGAGGCGATGAACAAACTGGTCGGTCAGCGTATGGGGCCGATGCTCGAGGCTTTCCACACGATGCGCTCGGAAATGGTCGACCGATTCTCGGCCGAGCTCACACCGGCGTTCAGTGCCGTTGGTGTGGCAATCGACCGAGTTCGTGGAAATTTCGGATGGATGTCGGTCATCCTCGGTCAAATCGGCCAGGATATGGGCAAGGCATTCGCGTCCGATGAGGTCGTATACGGCATCGATTCCATGGGATTGGCGTCGAAGAAATTCTTTCAGCAATTCAATAAGGATCAATCCGGCATTGCCGAATTGACCAAGGGTATTTTCGCGTACCTCGGCACCGCTGCGGATACATTTGCAAATTACGGGCAGGGCCTCAATCAGGTATTCTACAATTTCGGTAAGTCCCTACAGGACACAGACGTCGACCAGATCACCGGCGCTTTCAGCGGTTTTAAGCAGGTCCTATCTAACGTCGGAAATGTCGTCGGCCCGCTCTTTATAGCGTTCCGCCAGCTCGGTGCGATTTCGGCCAAGGCGATGGCGCCGGGATTCGTGGCGATCGGCCAGGCTATCCGCGACGCGACGCCCGGTCTGCTGAACATGGCCCGGGTGATCATGCCCGCGATCGGCGAGGTGATGCAGCGCCTCGCTCCGCTGATCCCCGCGCTGGTGCAGGCGTTCACCCCCTGGGCAACGGTGCTGGCTACCATCGGTCCCCCGCTGGCGACGGTCGTCGCACATATGGCGCCGCTCGCGCCCTATCTGCTCATGGCGGCCACGGCGTTCCGGGTCGCGGGCGCGGCAATGCTGCTGTGGAACGCGGCCACCTTCGCGGGCTCGGTCGCTCAAGGCGTGTTCGCTGCGGCGACCGGGCGCAGCGCGGCCACCCTCGCCGGCAACACGATCGCGCTCACGGCGCACCGGATCGCGCTGATCGCGGGGGCCGTGGCCGCGCGGGCGTTCGGTGCCGCGATGGCGTTCGCGACCGGCCCGATCGGGTTGACCATCGCCGCCGTCGCCGCGATCGGCGTCGCGTTGTGGGCGTTCTTCACCAAGACCGAGACCGGTAAGAAGCTGTGGGAGAAGATCTGGCCCGCGATCAAGACCGCGGTCCAGGTCGCCTGGCAATACATCCGGGTCGCGTGGGACGGGATCCTCGCCGGGCTCGGCTGGATCGGCGACAAGGCAACGTGGCTGTGGGGCGCCATGCAGCCCGTCTTCCAGGCAATCGGCTCACTGATCTCGTGGTGGTGGACCTCGATCGTCCAGCCTGCCTTTTCCGGCATGATGACCGCGCTCGGCTGGCTCGGCACCGCAATTTCGTGGTGGTGGCAGAATATCGTCACGCCAGCTTTCACGGCGGTATCGAACATCATCTCGTGGTGGTGGTCGAATATCGTCGGCCCCGCATTCACGGCGGCAAAAGCGGCGTTCGGATTCCTGGGCGATGCAATCTCGTGGTGGTGGACCTCGATCGTCCAGCCAGCGTTTTCGGCGGCCGGTGCCGTGCTGTCGTGGTTCTGGAACGATATCGGCTCGCCGATCTTCAACAACTTCAAGGCGATCATCGGGCTCGTCGGCGACGCTATCTCGTGGTGGTGGAATTCGATCGCCGTGCCCGCATTCCAGGCCGTCGGCGCGGTGATGTCGTGGCTCTGGGACAACGTCGGCTCGCCGGTGTTCGACAACCTCAAGAGCGGCGTCGGACTCGTCGGCGAGGCGTTCTCGTTCTTCAAGGACAACGTCGTCGACCCCGTTTTCGACGGGATCGGCACCGCGATCTCGTTCGCGTGGGACAACGTCGTCAGCCCGGTGTTCGACAAGCTCAAGAGCGGCGTCGGGCTCGTGGGCGACGCGTTCGGGGCGGCCGGTGGCGTCATCAAGACGATGTGGTCCGGCGTCGCCGACACCCTGCGGCCCGCCGTGCACGCCCTCGGCAACATCCTCGCCGGGGTGCCGGACTCGATCGGCCCGATCGAGATCCCCGGCGCGGGCACAGCCAAGGCACTGGGGCAGAAACTCCAGAGCTTCAACACCGGCGGCCTCGCCGTCGGACCCGGCACCGGCACGAGCGACAGCATCCTCGCCGCGATCTCGAACGGCGAGTTCATCGTGAGGGCGAGGTACGCCAAGCAATACCTCCCGCTGCTCGAGGCGATCAACAACGGCTTGCCGCTACCCGCCTACGCCGGTGGCGGTCTCGTCGACGTGCAGAACTGGCTACGCGGCGAGGCCGGCAAGCCATACCAGTACGGCGGCACCGGTAACCCGTCGTGGGATTGCTCGGGCATCGCGGGCGGCGTGTGGGGCAAGGTGACCGGCAAGTCCCCGAACGCGCGCTACTTCACCACCGACAGCGATTTCGCCGCGCTCGGGTGGAAGTCGGGCGCGGGCGGCGCGACCGATCTCACCATCGGCACCAACGGCGGCAGCGGCACCGGCGGGCACATGTCCGGCCGCCTCGGCGACCTCAAGTTCGAGTCGAGCGGCAGCGACGGCGTCGAGGTCGGCGCAGGCGCACAGGACCCGTCGTCCTTCGCGCAGCAGTGGCACTGGCCCGTCGGCGGCAACCCGACCACGGGCGGGCTCACGACCGGCGGCGGCACCGGCGGCAGCGGCGGCACGACCGGCGGCCTCGGCAGCGGCGGCGCCAGCGGCGGTGCATCCGGCGATGCGAGCTCGGCGGGCGCCAGCACCTCGAGGCCGTCGGGCACCGCGGTCCCGGTGTGGGTGGACAACTGGCCGAGCAACCTCGGCGGCGCCAGCGCGAGCACCTCGGCCGACACCTCGACCACCACCTCGAGTGGCGGTGGCACCACCACGACGACCAGCGACAGCACCGACACCGCGTACGACCAGGCGAGCGCGGTCAACACGGCGCTTTCCAAGTTCAGCACGGCGATGACCTCGGCCGGGAACACAGCCCTGTCCGGCCAGAAGTCCGCGATCCCGGGCGTCGGTGGCTACGTCGAGGACATCGAGAAGACGGTCAACAACTGGAACATCGTCGTCGCCGACGTGTACGAGGCCGTCTCCGCATTCAGCCGCGAGCAGAAGCGCCAGACGGCGGGGAAGTGAGGCGCCGGTGAGTGTGCACGCGACGGTCGAGCTGTTCGGCTGCGACGGGTCCTATTTCTGCCTCAGCGGCCCGGACGCCGGCGAGCAAGGCGTCGTGCTCGACACCGGGCCGCAGGGCCTCTACGACGCGCCGGTCAAGGTGATGATGAAGCGGGGCGCGTTCGAGATCGGCGGCAAGCCCGGCAAGGTGGACCGGCCGTATCGCGAGATCGACCTACAGCTCGGCGCGTTCACCCCCGACCACGACCCCGAGCTCTGGGCCGAGATCGACAGCTCGCTACGGCTCGCCCTCGACTACGAGGTCGACCCATGGGATCCGGCCGCGAAGCCTGCGCGGCTGGCGATCACCACCACGCGCAGCGGCACCCGCTCGCTCGACGTCCTCATGATCGAGTCGCCCATCATGGCAATGGACACCGATCCATGGGACTACAGCGCCAGCTCGTTGCCTGTGAAGCTCGTCGCGCCACAGCCGATGTGGTACGAGGACGACTGGGTCGGCGATGACGAACACCCGGCCGGATGGATGCTCGAGGGCGCGTCGTCGGGCACCGGCGAGGTGTGGGTGTGCAATCCCACGGATCGGCCGATGTCGCACGTCGTCGTCGTCACCGGCGACGGCCGCGCGCACATCCCCGACCTGTCGTGGACCGGCCCCAAGGGCAAGCGCGTGCCGGGCATTGATTTCCGGTCGGGCCGCGACGACAGCGACCGCATGCTCGTCACGACCCCGATCGGCGCCGTCAACGGGCACGGCCTCGTCGCGCACGTCGACCGGATGCGGATTCCGTGGGAGGACTTCACGGGGACCAACGTCACCGGGCTGTTCGGCGGTAACCGCTTGCTCTACGTGATCCCGCCGTACACCCCGTGGACGGCGCTACCGGTCGCCGCGTCCGAGGTCACGAGCGCCACGTTCGGAATCCTGTTCCGCCAACCGCGGCTGTGGTCGCGGCCGTGGGGCCTCGAGAGGTTCTGAGATGGCCGCGATGACAGCTGACCTGCTCGCCGAGTGCGAGGCCATCTGGCAGGCCACCGAGGAGCGTGAGCGTAAGCGCGCGGCCGGTCGCCTCGAGCCGCCGGACGCCGCGGTCTACGACGGCGAGTTCCGGTTACAGGGTTGGCTCGACGCGGCGTATCTGGGTGATTTCGAATGGAAGGACAACGACACCGGGGCCGGAATCACAGAGCTTCCGTGGGATCACTATCTCGCGCAATGGATGTGGGACGAATACGGGCGAATCCAGCGCGGCGAGAAACGGCAAGTACACCTCGTCGTCGAATGCAGAAACGGGGCGAGATGGTCCGGGCGGCTCGATTCCGTCGGCCCTGAGCAGCGCGAGGACGGCTCGGAAGTCCTTGTTGTGGAATGGCTTTCGGACTACGAGACGGTCAAGTGGTACACCGTCTGGTCAAACGCGGCCTTGCCAAGCGCCCTGCAATTTCCCCGGGTTTTCATGTTGGCCGGCGGCGCCCGCTGGTGCCTGCTCACCGCTCTCCACCTCCAGGTGATGCGCGAGCAGATGAATTGGTGGAATTTGCCGGACGATCCACTCGATCCGTCCTCATGGAATACGAGCGACGTATCGACATGGTCGGTGGTCGTCAAACCGCACAGCTTCCTCGACGACCTCGAGGACGGCATCCTCTGGGCGCTGCTCTCGTCGCGGTTCAAGAACTGGCACAGCATCGCCGGGCCGATCCTCGACGACGCCGAACTCTCGGTCGTGTGGCGGCGCTACATGCCCGACCTCGGCGACGAGCAGCCGATCCCCGGCATGACGCTGCGCCCCGGCGCGCTCGTGATCGACATCGTCGACAAGAGCGGGTACTACGCGCAGGGCACGAGCAACGGCGGCACGCTCTGGGACGGCCTCACGCGCACCGTCGCCTCGTTCGTCGGCTCGTTCATCGACCCGGTCGTCGAGGAAGTCGCCGACATCGACGAGCCGACGTACAAGGTGCCGGGGCTGCTGTCGACGTCCAAGACCACGCCGTACGTCGTGTGGCTGCAAGGCCGCGAGACCGGGATCCAGGCGAGCAAGCACAAGCGGTGGCCGTCCAAGGGCGTGCAAGTCGTTACCGGCGGTCACAGCATGTACGGGGTCAACGAGGCCATCTCAGCGAGTATTCAGCTAGCGTTTGATCTCTTGTCCGCCGCCTTGTTCATCCCGGCGGTTGGGGGCAGCGTTGACACGCTGTTAAGCCCCCTGTACAGCGACACGGTGCTCAGCTGGATGAACGTTAAGTCGTTGGAGCGCAGCACAACTGATGGTTGGGCGGGGTACTTCGAGTACTTCCAGGACGGGTGCGACAGAGCGTTCACGATCGAGAGCCTGCTCGTCCTGCGCGCTGGATTCTGGGCGACGAGAACCAAGTTCGGCGTCGAGGTCAATGTTGCCGATGGTTCGCCGTGGGTGATCGGCGACCAAGGTAAGGGGCACTGCTGGGTCGGCGACCGAGTGGGATTCGGGCTGATCAGCGACCGCACCGGCCTGATCCACGTCGACCGCATCAAGTCGGTGCGCCTGCGCTACAGCGACACCGAGCCGCTGTCGTGGATCCCCGTCATCGGCGACAACTCGGACGACAAGGACCCCGCCGTGCGGGCGATCGAGAAGCTCGAGGGCGTTTTCAGCTCTCTGCATGACCTCGGCGTTTTCGGCTGAGGCAAGGACCACGCCAACACGCAATTGGAGGTACCGACCATGTCCCAGCTCGTCTATGCACAGGTGCCGACCGACCGGCCGCGCTGCACCGGCGACCCGATCGCGGTCGACCTCGGCGGCGCGCTCGACCGCGATGCCCGAATGCTGTGGGTCGTCATGATCGGCGAGATCGCCCAGTACGACGAGTGCGAGGACGAGTGCGACCCGTACACGCACGTCCCGGTGCGCTACCGCGGTCGCGTGGCCGCCGCACCGCTCGCCCAGATCCGGCCGGTCCTGTGAGCGGCATCGAGGACGCGCCGCCGCAGGCGCCCGGCGCCGAGCTACCGCCACCACAGCGGCAGGTCTGCCCGGTCTGCCAGACCCGCCGGTGCCCGTGCGAGTACTGCCACACACTGTGCGGGATCGACCACTCGCCCTGGTTGACGACGGGCACATTCCCGACCGTCGATGCCTGCAATCCGAACAACCCGGACGAGGCGTTTCTCCCGTACCTGGTTGGCCTGCCGGGCATGCGCGGCGCCTCGATGGCGATGCCGATCTCAGGGCTCAAGCTGTGGTCGCGGCGGCTGTGGAATGGCGGCGCGCGCCGGGTCGAGGCACCGACCGAGTTCTACTGGCCGCCCAAGGCCGGCGAGCTGAACCCCGCGTTCGCCGCGGGGGAGTGGAAGAACGAGCCACCGCCCGAGGACTGGACCACCGAGATCGACGTCACCGCGCTGTCGGGCGTGGTGCAAGCGGAAATGCGACGCCAGCTCGCCAACCGCGACACCGCCGCCGAGGCGGCCCGCACTCCGACCGAGATCCGCGGCTACGTCACCAAGGTGACCCGCTACGACCCGGCCGAGCACACCGTGACCGAAGTCCTCGCCCACCTCCGCGACGCCAGCCCGGCTGAGATCCGGCGCGTGATCGCGCTCGAGGCCGAGGGCAGTAAGCGCGCCGGAATCCTCAAGCGCTACAGGGACAGGGAGGCATGATGCCCGAGAAGATCCTCGACCACACGTACTCGGTGCAGGAGACGGGCTGGTGGTGCGGGCCCGCGTCGACTCAGATCGCGCTCACGGCGCGCGGCATCGACGTCGCCGAACGCGAGCTCGTCGACGAGCTCGAGGCACTCGAGGGCTCGCCGTGGGACGACCAGGACGGCACCGACTCGATCACGCAGGTGACGACCGTCCTCGCCCGCCGGACCGGACAGCCGTACGTCACGGTCCAGATCCCGAACGACCCACCCTCACCGGCGCAGGTCGACCGGCTGTGGGACGACGTCGTCGGCTCGATCGACGGCGGCAACGCGCTGGTGGCGAACATCGTCGCCCCGCCCGGGAATCAGCCGCCCGGCTACCCGTCGAATCAGACGATCTACCACTATGTCTCGATCGTCGGGTACGACAGCGACCGGCGCACGGTCTACGTCGCCGACCCGGCCCGGTTCGGCGGCATCGAGCACTACTGGCTCACCGTCGCCAAGATGGCGAGCCTCATCGCGCCGAAGGGCTACACCGCGGCGCCGACCGCCGGTGCCGACGAGGCGCTGTGGGGCGAGATCCTCGGCCAGTTCGTCGGGGGTGTCCGATGATCTGGGGCGTCGACATCTCGGGATGGCAAGCCGGGATCGACCTCGCCCAGGTCCAGCGCGAAGGATTCGCCGCGGTGATCATCAAGGCCACCGAGGGCAGCGGATACACGAGCCCGGCCTACGTCGAGCAGCGCGACGCCGCCCGCGCGGCCGGGCTGCGCGTTATGGCGTATCACTACGTGCTCGCCAGCAGCTCGCCCGCCGAGCAGGTCGACCGGTACGCGCGCGTCGAGCCGGACCGCTCGGTGCCGGTGATGCTCGACCACGAGCAGCGCTCGGGCGATGCCGGCGTGCTGCGCGCGGTGCACGACGAGTTCGTGCGCCGCGGCTACCGGGTCGCCTTGATCTACCTGCCGCGCTGGTACTGGGACGGCATCGGCCGCCCCGACCTGTCCGGTCTGCCGCCGCTCATGGCGAGCCACTACGGCGCCGACCAGCCCGGCTACGCGAGCGCCCTGTACCCCGGTGACACCTCGCCCGGATGGGCGCCCTACGGCGGCAACGCGCCAATAGTCCTGCAATTCACCCAGCGGGCCCGGGTCGCCGGGCTCCAGATCGACGCATGGGCGTTCCGCGGCGACCTCGCCGCCCTCGACGCACTGTTCGCAGCACCGACCAAGGAGGTACCGACCATGTCCGATGCACAGGCCGTCGCTACACAGCTGCTCGGCGGGGATCGCAAGGGGTTCGAGATCCTCGGCCGCGCGGTCGAGACCGACCCCGAGCGGTACCGGTACCTCACCGAGGCCGTCGCCGCGATCCTGGTCCAGCTCGGCGGCGGGCCGAACTTCGAGGGCTGGCCGCAGCTCGGCGGCAGGACCGTCGTCGACGCGCTCGCCGCGATCGGCGAGCACCTCGGCATCGCCGGATTCGACACCAAGGCGGGCAAGTGAGCGCCGCCGCCGCGCCGACGTTCGGCGAGGCGGTCGAGTCGGCACTCGGCATCCCCGGCACCGCCCCGGCCGTCGACGAGCTGCTCGTCGACCTCGGCGCCGATGTCGCCCTCGCGCACGCCGCGTACTCGGGCGCCCCGGCCCCGGCCCCGGACCGCGCCCTCTACCTCGTGCGGCGGCCGTGATGGGGCGCCACAGCGCGCCGGACGCGCCGACACAGGTCCGGTTTCCGTGGCGGGCGGCGATCCGGACAACGTTTCAGCTTGGCGTCGGCACCGCCGCGGCGATGCCGCAGCTCGTCGAGTCCTCCGGCCTGCCCGACACCGCGTGGGGCGTCGGTACCGCGCTGGCCGTGTCGCTGACGATCACGCGCGTGATGGCGATCCCGGCCGTCGACATCCTGATCGACCGATACGCGCCGTGGCTATCGGCAACCGGCGGCGGTGAGGAATGATCGCCGATCTGACGGCCGTCCCGTGGGACTCGGTCGGCACTGTCGGCCTGGCGCTCATTGTGATGGGGCTGGTCGTCTCCGGTCGCCTCGTCCCGCGGGCGACCGTCGAGCGGCTGCTCGCCGACGCCGCGAACCGGGCCGCGTATCTCGAGCGGCACATCGACGCACAGCAAGCCGTGAAATCCGAGCTCGCGACGCAGAACACGCGCCTGTTGAGCACCGCACAGCTCGCGACCACGCTGCTACAGGCAGTCGCCCCGACCACACCCAGGGAGACCCACAATGCGGTTTCGGGCGAGGAGTGACCGCGAATCCGCGCCGACCCGGGCGGCGCGGGAGCGAGCACAGCGGGCCGAGCACGAGCTCGACGAGGTACGGCGACGGCGCCCGGTGGTCGACCATCTCGCCGACGTGATCGGCGCAGCGATCACCCGCAACCACTTCGGCGAGTCGATCGAGGCCGCGATCGAGCTACGGAGGGGAACATGAGCACTCGACGAAACCGTGTCGTCCTCGTTGCCGCGGCCATGGCCGGGCTGGTGGCGTTCGTCGCCATCCCGGATCGTGAGGCCGCGGCGACGGTCTACCTCGGCGCGATCGCCGCGCTCGGCTGGCTGTTCGTCGGCGCGTATGCGCGGTCGGCCTGGCGGTCGACGGCGGCCGGGCGCGGCGTCATGCGCCTGATGGTGTGCCTGTCGGTGATCTGCACACAGGGCATGGCGACGATCCTCACCGACTACTCGTACCCGGGGCGGGACGTGATCCGCCCCCTGCTGCTGCTCGCGATCGCGCTCGCGATCCTCGATCTGCTGCTGACCCTCGTTCGACTCCAGCGGGCCCGGGGCGGTGACGCCCGATGACCTCACCCAACAACTCGAACCCGGCGGGCGCGAAGAACCCAACGCGCCCCGGTGCGTTCTACGAGTGGCAGCACGAGACCGAGGCGTCGATCTACAACAAGGCCAAGGCGCCGATCGTCGGCCCGACCGGCAGCGCGACCCGCGCGCAACAGGATCTCGCCGCGACCGACGGCAACGTCATCCCGACCGGGCGCGGGCTCTGGCACACCTTCACACGCGACGCTGACGCGACGTTTCCGCGGATCATGCTCGAGCCGATCGCCAACACGACCGGCTCGGCAGGCGCCTCGGGCGGCTCGCACTCGCACACGATCCCGTACAACGACCCGCCCGACTACAAGCCCGCCGGCAACGCGGCCAACATGATGGAGCTCGGTTTCATCGAGTGCACGAAGGACCGGCGGTACAGCCGGGTCACGTTCGGGACCGGCAACAGTGTGACCCTGCTCGGCATCACGGCGATGTACGCCTGCGCGTACCTCATGGCGCCCTCGACGGGCGACCTCACACTCATGGCCGCGACGGGGAATATCACGACCAGCGTCGGCGACACCAACAGGGAGTACACGTTTGACCTCCCGGCCGCCGTCGACGCGCTCAAATCAGAGATCTGGGCCGTCGGGCTACTACAGGTCACCAACTCGTCGCAGACCTGCAAGAGCGTGCTCGCTAAGCCGGTCTGGGGGATGTCGGCGCCCGCCGGTTTCAAGCCGTCCGCGCTCTACGCCTACCGCGGTGGCTACACCTCGCCGCCGTCGACGATCGCGTACAGCGGGCTGACGTTCGGTACATCGTTCGTCCCGTACTACGCACTCAGCTAGGGAGGCCCGTATGCCGATGGGATGGCGCACGGTTCAGGATCCGATCGACCTGAACGCCGGCGACTTCATCGCGAGCCGGACCCGGCCGGGCGGGATACCGCTGCCGCCGGGCACGACCGCCGAGATCGTGTGGGAGACCAGCCCGACTCCGAAGACATGGACCGCGGTCGTCGACGGCGCAACCCTGTCGTGGCGCGTCGAGGCCGAGGAGGTCGCAGACATCCCGACCGGTACCGCATACCGGCTGTGGATCCACTACCCGAACCCGGCCGCCGGTCCCGGCGCGACCGACGACTACGCGTTCGCCGAGGGCGTTGCCCGTCGGACCTGACAGATAGGAGTGCACCATGTCGAGCACCACGGCCGTTAAGAACTCGATGGCGAATTACTGGGCGTCGCTCGGCGCCACGTACTCGCTGCACACCGGCGACCCCGGCGGCGCGGGCACCGCGAACGAGGCGACCGGCGGCGGCTACGCGCGCCAGACGACCACTTGGGGCAGCGCCTCGGGCGGCGTCGTCACGGGGTCTCAGATGACCTTCAACGCTGCCGCGGGTACCTACACTCACGTCGCGCGGTGGAATGGTTCGACATACCTCGGCACCGTCGACTCGCCCGACGTCGTCGTCTCGCCCGCCGGCGAGGTCAAGGTCACCCCCTCGTACACGTACCCGAGCGGCGCGGACTAGCCGATGTCGCTGCGCTGGCCGGGTCCGGACGCTCGCGAGGTCCGGTTCCCGGGCCCGGACACCCGACCGGCCGCGCGCTGGCCGGGCGCTGACGACCGCGAGGTGCGGTTCCCGCCGTCGCCGACGCCGGTGTTCACGCTCGCCGCTGATGCGGTCGGCGGCGGCGTCGCGGCGGCGGCGATCGTGTACGTGCCGGTCCTCGCTGCCGTGTCTGTGGGCGCCGGCGTCGCCGCTGTCGCTGTCGCGCCGGTCGTCTCGATCGCCGCGGCGGCCGTCGGCGGCGGCACGGCAGCGGCGGTTATCGTCGGCGCGCAGATCGCAGCCGACGCGGTCGGCGGCGGCGTCGCGGCGGTCACCGTACTGGCCGCGGTCTCGATCGCTGCCGCGTCGGTGGGCGGCGGCACGGCCTCGGTATCGACCGCACCGGCCGCGGTCACCACCGCGGCAGCGATCGGCGGCGGTGTGGCCGCGGTGACGGTGTCGGTGACGCCGGTTGTCCTGGCAGCGGCGACCGGCGGCGGCACAGCGGCTGTGACTGTGAAGCCGGTCGCCAGCATCGCTGCGGCGTCGACCGGCGGCGGCACAGCGGCGGTGACGACCGCGGTCGGCTACCGCTGGTCGGACACGTTCAACCGGGCCGACAACGCCTCGCTCGGAACCGATTGGCGCGTCGATCGGAACGCGTCCCCGCGCATCGCGACCAACCGGGCGCAGATGAAGACGATGAGCAACGGGGACGGTCGCGCCGGTTGCTGGGTGAGCTGGCAGGGTGGCGGCGGCACGCAGGCGGGCCGGTTCGCGACCGACAAGTACGGGGTGAAAGTCCAGTTCATCGCGCCGACCGGTAACGCCGCCACGGACAATTTCACCGGTGCGATCCTGGCGGTCGCCGACACATTCGGCGCGGGCGTCATGTGCTACTTCGTCGCGAGCACCGGCAACGGTTGCGCGATCTACACACAGTCGGGATCGCCGCCGACGAGCGGCATCTCGACCGGGCAGACCGGCCAGACTCAACGTGCGGTCACCAGCACGAATGCGGCCCTGACCGATCTGTTCGACTTCCGCCGCGAACGCAACGTCGCGGGCACGGCCGACGTGTTCAACCTGTACAGGAACGGCAACTACGTGACGCCGTTCCTGACCTGGGAGGACTCCGGCGCGGTGGTGAGCAGCGGCGCGACTAACCGCCGGTGGGGGTGGTTCTGCGAGGGCAACTATCCGCTTTTCAACGCCGAGTACCGGAGTCCGGCCGTCGACTCGATCGAGGGCTACGACCTGTAGACCGGTTCCCGCAGGTCCGCCGAAACGCCCGCGCCCCCCGCCGATTCGGCGGGGGGCGCGTTTCGCATGTCAGCGACCGCCGAGACCGTTCTGTTTCAGCCACCTGTCGACCCACACACTCGCCGCCTGCCTGTCCAGCGTCGGCCAACCCATCTGCATGAGCTGGACGACGACCAGCGTTTTCGCGTCGGCCGCACTCGACTGCGCCGCGGCGGCGGCGGCCGACGCCTCGATGTTCTTCAAATCCTTCATGATCCCCATGCGGCTCTATCGGGCCCGCCCGACAGGCGTTACCGCGGCGTCGCCCGGCTCGCACGATCCGGCAGGACGCCGCCCGCGGGCGAGTGCCCGCCGCTCGGCGTCGCGACGGCAGTCGTCGAGGGTCTGCCCGATCATGATCGGGCAGGGATCGAGTCCCTCGCGGTCCGTCGTGACCACCCATCGCCCGTGCGACCCGATCGGGCGCGCCCACGAACCGTCGGCGAGCTCGACCGGCGGCTCGCCGGTCACAGCGCGGTTCCGATCTCGTACCCGGCGACCGACGGCCGCCACGCGCGGGCGCCGTCGACGACGTGCTCGCGGACCAGGCCGAGGCCGACCAGCGCGGAGAGATCGCGCTCGAGGCGTGCCGGATCCTGGGCGCATCGGCGGCCGAGATCGACCGCGGTCACCACATGCTCGCCGCCGTGCTCGACCAGAGCCTCGAGCGTGGACAGCTCGCCCGCGGTCACCGTGGCACCTCGACGTCGACCACGGACGACGGCGTGATGTCGATCGGATCGCCGAGCGGGCCGAGTGCTGCCTGTGCCTCGGCGTCGAGATCGGGATCCGGCCGGAATGCGGCCACCGGGTAGGCGATCCCGTACTCGTCGACGGTCCACCACGAACCGTCGTCGCGCTGTAACCAGCCGACGGGGGCGTTGTCCTCCCAGACGGGGGCGTCGTCCTCGTCGCGCCGAGCGACGTACGCGGCGGTCATGGCAGGTTCCTCGACGAGCGGTAGTCGGGGACCATGTGCTTGGCCTCGACGAGGATCTTTTGCGCGGCGCGCTTGCGGGCACAGCTGTCGGCGGGGCATCCCGCGTGCCGCTGCATCGCGAGGTGCGCGCCCTCGATGGTGAACGGCCGCTCGGGCGCCTCGTGCGGCCAAGCGTGGGGCAGCATTTCGCGCCCGGTCAGCTCGTCGTCGAGCTTGATGAGTTCTCGCAGTTCTCGGTTTCCGTTGGATGCGGCCATGGGCCACCCCCCGTGTGCGTGCGTCGGATGGGACGGGGCACCCGGCGCCGGGGCGTTGCGAGGGGGCGGCCCTGCAAGCTACCCGACGCCGAATGCCCTCAGAGGGTCCCGCGCCGGGCAGCCTTGCCGCACTGACAGTTTCGGGTCGTGTCGACCCGAACTAGTACTTTCAACCGATCCATTTCATCGCACCGACATGAAATGAAATTCGCGCCAGCTCAGGCACCGAGCCGGACGAGATCGGCGAGATCGCGCATCTCGGGTGTGAGTGTGCGCCGTCGCGTGACGAGCTCGCCGACGACGTCGCGCGCGTACCGCTGCTGCGGCAGCCACTCCGGGCCGATCGCGGCGAGCTCGCGCAGCTCTCCCATCGCCTCGTCCCAGTCTCCGAGCTGAACATGAGCGTTGGCGACGTCGAGGCGGTGTCGCAGCCGACCGGCCGCGCGCGGCAGGAATTCCGCCGGCGGGGTGCGCTCGGCGAGCGCGAGCGCGAGCCGAGGCTGTTCGTTGAGCGCGGCGGCCTCGACGGCGACATGCTCGACCGTGATCGGCCCGAACTGGCGCGTGGTCGACGCCTCGGTGAGCACCTCGCGGCCGATGCGAGCCGCCGCCGAGCGGGCGAGCCCGAGCGCGTCCTCGTACTCGTGCACGCGGGCGTCGCGGATCGCGATGGTCGCGACCAGCAGCCACAAACGACCCCACCCGGCGAGGACGGCGAGAGGCGCCCGCGAGAACCTGGGCTCGATCCGGTCCGCCCACCCCATCGCGAGCTCACGCGCGGCCATGAGGTGACCCTGTCGCAGCTCGCCCCACGCTCGTGTTGCCACGGCCGCCGCCGCGGTGGCCTCGTCCGGCGCCGCCTCGATCGCCTGATCGAGCACGAGGGCGCCGTCCTCCCACTGTCTGTTCTGAACGAGCAGCCAGCCCGTCATGCCGAGCGCATGGCTGCGCAGGCCGCGGTCACCGACGAGCGCGGAGTCGCGCAGCAGGGCCGGGATCGCGGTCGCCATGGCGGCGTACTCGTGCTCGCCCATGAGCTGTTGGAGCCGCAGCAGCTCGGCGCGGACGTCGGCGACCGTGACGGGGTCGTCGCCGTCGGCCTCGGGCGGTGCGGCCAGAGCATGCCGGACCGGCGCCCACAGATCGAGCGTCGCATCGTCGGCGGGCTCGGCGTCGCCCGCGGTGCCGAGCAGGGTTGATGTGGTCGTGCCGAGCGCCTCGGCGATCTTGCGCACGGTGCTGAGTCGGGGAGTGCTGTCGTAGCCGTGCTGTTCGAGGCGGGCTATCAGGGTCGGGGAGACCCCGGCCGCGGCGGCGAGTTCGGGCTGTGTGAGGTGCCTGCGCTTGCGGGTGGCTGCGATGCGGTCGCCGATGTCGCGAGTAGAGTCGGACACTGATTCCTCCGAGTCGGGAGTCCGACCCCCGGGCGGGTGCAACCGCCGCGGGGGACATTTCTGTCAAGGGTACGCCCGGACGGTGGACAGATCCCGTGGACGGCGTCCACGAATCGGCCTATTCTGAGTCCCGACCAAACCCGACGAATCCCGATGAATCCCGACGAACCGCAGGACAGGACGACATCGCCGCAGGTGGGAAGGGTGATCCGAAGGGGTTCGATTCCCCTAGGCTCCACTGATGACCTGAAACGCTTCGTTCCGGTGCGGCGGCCTACCGCTGGTGCGTTGGTGTACGCACCCGAGCTTCGAGGCCGATACGGATAACGGGCGTCCCCCCGACGAATTTCGAGTCGGCAGCAGCGGGAACACGGGCTCGCCGTCCCGGCGGGGTGGTGAAATTTCCGGCCGGATAGCCGGAACCTTTGTGTCCAATTGGACACAGAGCGGCAGCGGCACAGCCGCGACAAGGCGCCGCAATCAGACGATATTCGTCGATACTGTGCCAGACTGGCCCGGCACAGTAATACACTCCTCACCCTCGGAGGAACGTCAATGACGAATTCTGTTGCGCCACTCGAATTGCCCGAACCTCTGGTCATCACGCTGGGGAATCTCAAGGGCGGTGTCGGCAAAACGACATCAGCGTTCTTCTTGGCGAGCTACTTCGCTTCTGTTCACGAACTGCGGGTGCTGGTGATCGACGCCGACCCGCTCAGCCAGACCGGCTACTCCTGGTACCGGCGGCTGGTCAAGGGGGGCATCGAAGTGCCGTTCCATCTGGTCGCGTTCCCGTCGCGGCATGTCGGCGACTGCATAACGGACAATGCCGCCGATTTCGACGTCATCATCGTGGACGCCGGGGGTGAGTCGGCCGATATCTTCAAGGCCGCTGTTCCGGAGAGCGACGAGCTGTTGCTGTTGACGAGTGTGAGCCCGTCGGAAGTCAAACGCGTGCCGAGTACGTTCAAAGCCGCTGAGGAGGCGGCGGCCGACACCGACCGGGAAATCCGGGTGCGGGTGCTGATGACCAAAGTCCCGGTGATCATGAAGAAAGGCGTCAATGTCTCGACCGAATACCGTGCGCAGCGGGGCCATTTGGAAAGCGCGGGCTACGACGTATTCGATTCCTATTTGAGCGCCTGGAAATGGTATCGGGAGGCGGCCGACGGGGAGGTGGGGGAGGGCGCCGAGAATCCGATCGAGGATTTGGGCGAGTACCGCAAGGTGGGCGACGAGCTGCTGAGCGCGTATCGCGCCCTGCTGGAGGTGCCTGCCTGATGCCTCCACAACGCAGGAAGGGTTCGATCGGCGGGGCGAATCCGCTATCCGACGGCGCCGAGCACACGCCACCGGTGTCCCCGCTGCGCGACGCCGAATGGCGGCGGTCGAAGCCGGCCGTGAGCCCGAATGTCTTGACCATGCCGGTGCCGGACGCGGGTGACGGACCCCTGAGCGACCGAGAACGGGCGCAGTTGACGGCGTGCGAGTCGTCGATCGACACGCTGCGGATCGCATTCTGGGCCGCCGGGCGTGCGCTGCAGATCGTGCGGGACGGCAGGCTCTACCGCGACAGCCACGAGACGTTCGACGACTACGTGGAACAGCGGTGGGATATGCAGCGGTCGTACGCGCACAAGCTGATTCGCGCTTGGCCGCTCGCCGCGCGGCTGCAGCCGGTCGCGCCCGCGATCAACGAGGGCCAGGTCCGCGAACTGCTGCCGGTGGCGGCCGAATACGGGGAAGACGCTGCGGTCACCATCTACACCACCGTGGCGGCGGGTGCCGACGTGAAGGTCACCGCGGGAAAGCTCCGGCAGGCGGTGGCGCTGCTGCCCGAACGCTATGACGAAGAAGTGGTGGTCGAGCGTCTCCAAGCGTGGCTGCGCGGCGAACTGCCGGGCGACCCGACCGATCGCTCCGCCGACATCTTCACCGCCATGGAATCCCGGCTCGCGGCGCTGACGAAACGCGTGGTCAAAGGATCCAGCGACGACCCACGCGCGGCGCGCGAGTTCGCGGCCAAGCTCCGTACGATCGCCGAGCAGATCGAGGAACAGATCACCGCGTGAAATCCCAGTCGGCGACGGCCCCGCAGCGGAATGTTTTCCCTGCGGGGTCATTGCGTATAGGGGAACGAATTGCGAGACGCGGAATTATCGTTGCGGGTGCCGGAACGAGTTATTATTTCGTTATGGAAATAAAGGTGTGTTGTGCTTTACGTGATGCAAACTATGCCGAAAGGTGAATACTCGGATCGGATCCGCTGGACTGACGAAGCACCGTGATGGTTTTCGAATCAATTCGAGGTCTTTGGTGAAGTCCGTCGCGCCACGCATGGCGGCGTCGTATGGCTCCGCCGGAGGCCGGCGATATGAGCATCGGAGGACCGCATCATGGCATCATCGACCGACGACCGATATATCCGCTACCTGCGACGTGCTGTGCTCTGGGCACTCGCCACCGGAGCGGCCGCATTCATCGGCGTGTTGTGCAACGCAGGGGAGGCATCGGCCCAGCCGGTGACCATTCCGGGCGTGGGAACGTTCGAGATTTCCGACTACATTCCCCTGAACAACGCCATACTCCCCGTCACCGAATCTCCGGTGACCGCGGGGTTCTCGGATATCGAGAACATCGCGGGTACCCCGGTTCCGCAGATCGAGATCGCGCCTGCCACGCTCGGCCCGGCGATCGAGTCCCCGGTTTCGGTGAAGATTCCCGTAATCGAGCTGCCGTTACCGACGACTGTGCCCGCGATCGAGATCCCACTGATCGGCGTGCTTCCGGAGATCGAGATCCCTTTCCTCGGTGACCTCCCGCAGATCATGCCTCGGGCGCCCACTCCGCCCGCCGCGGTGATTCCGCAGAGGACCGCCGGTGAGATGGCCGTCGACGCGGCACGAACCAAACTCGGTTCCGATTACAGCTATGGCGCCGTCGGCCCAGACTCCTTCGATTGCTCCGGGCTTGTGCAGTGGTCCTACGAGCAGGCCGGCGTGGAGCTGCCACGCACCAGCTACGACCAGCTCGCCGCCGGAACGCCGGTACCGCTCGACGAACTGCGTCCCGGCGACATGGTCTCGTTCTACGGCGGAAGCCACTCCGCCCTCTACGCAGGCGACGGCAAAGTCATCCACGCATCGACATACGGCACGGGCGTGACCACTTCCCCCCTCTCCTCGATGCCGGTGACAGGCGCCCGCCGATTCTGATTCCCTTTGGTGCAGCCGCACCGCAGTTCGCAGGTCAGGGAGAGACCGCCGCCGCTTCCAGTGCGGCCAGCGTCTCGGCATCCGGCCAGTGGCGGATTTCGTAGCGGCGAGGTGAGAGATCCGGGACCGGAGTGAGGCCGGTCAGTCCCACGACAGCATCGAACGGGACCTCGAAAAGACGCTCCAATTCACCTCGGTCGTCACGGCAGAAGGCGACGTAGTCGGCCTCCGGGAGCAAGTAGTCGACACCCTCCCCCCAGACGGTGATCGTGAAGGGACCGTTGTCGCCATGGCCGTACATGACCGAACCGACATAGGCGGACTCGAGGTCATAGGGCGTGAATTCCAGATCGCGCTCGACGATCTCATTGAGAATCTGAGCCTGCGCGTCGTATTCGGTGACCGCCAAACCGCATCGGGCCCGCTGCACGGCGGGCAGGTGGCGGTGCGCGGGCGAACGATCGAGCGGAATGACCGCGCCACTGTCGTCCACGGTGTACCCCTGTGGCGAGACCGGCCGGGACGCGTCACGGTACTGCTCTTCCACCACCTCGAAGATCGGCTCGAGATCGTCCGCACCGGTCGCGAGGATGAGCGTGTCGACATCGGGCATGAAGGCGACAGGTGGTCGGGTTCCGAAGCCGGAACCGGCTAGCCAGCCGGGGAACAGCGGCCATGATGTGCAGTAGCCGTCGCCGTCGTCGACGAATTGCAGGATGCCGTCTTCCTCTATGTCGGTGAAACTCACTATCGCGCCGAGGTTCTCGCGCGCCGCCGCGAAAACCTCCTCGGGACTCACATCCCATTCGCGCAACGACGCGTAGGTGACGATCGATCGGGTGTGGGGCAAATCGATGGCCACCATCTCGTCCACGAATGGAAACGCGGAGCGAGCGATCGGCCGCGACTCCGGTTCGACGCCTGCGCCGAAGCTGTTGGGACGCAATACCGGCCGCAGCATGGACCGCACCGAAGGCCAACCCGGCGCGGGGGCGCGTAGCTCACGCACAGCGTCGCAGTGCTGTGCGACCCGGGCATCGCGCTCCGTGGCATCGAGCTCACGCGTTTCGCGAAAGATGTTGTGCAGGTCGAGAAACAGATCGCCGACGTGTATCGCGAACTCGTCCGGTTCGTATTCGACATCGGTTTCGCCCAGCGCCGCCAGATGCTGCATGACGAGCGCGGCGAAGGCGGCGGCTTCGTCTTCGATATTCTGCACGCGGCCACGGTAGTCGCGAAGTCCCGCGGTCACCCGGCGGTGGCTTACCGCGGGAGGGGACCGTGCCGATCCAGGTGCAGATAGGTGTAGCCGGTGACGAGCAGGCACACTACTGTCGCGGTGATCAGCATGGCCCAGCCGGCGACCACCAGGCTCAGCAGTCCGCCGAGCAGCGCGCCGAGCGAGAAACCGGCATAGAGCAGGAAGTACCCGAGCCAGTCCGCGTAGTCGCCACCGCTGAGGTGGCGTTCGACACCTTGCCCCAGCTTGACGAGCGTCCCGGTGACGTAGCTGAGCGGTATGGAGACCTCACCGTTGCGGACGAACGATGTGTTGAGCGCGCCGACGCCGAAGGCGACGAACAAGATCGGCAGCAGACCGATCGGCTTGCTGGACGTCTGGTATTCGAGCAGGTCGACGGCCGAGGCCAGCGCCAGGCAGACAGTGGTGAGCAGAGTGGGCCCGTGCGGGTGCCCGGACCAGTAGCGTCTGCGGCACCATGAGGCCACCACGACACCGGACAGGAAGGACATCAGCAATCCGGCGGCCGCCAAACCCATGTCCGATTCGTCGTGAAAGTACCCGAGGACGGCCCGTTCGGTATTGCCCGTCATGAAAGTGACGAAATAGCCGGCGGTATGCATGAACGCCGCCGCACCGATCAACCCGGCGAGTGCCGCCAGCACCCAGGACAGTCTGGCTTCGGAGTCGAAAAGTGCCTTCTTGCGATCTTCTTCCAGTTCCGGCACAGGTCGAACTCCTTCCGGTACGGCGCGGCAGTTCAGTCAAGCAGGCTCGTCGACGGAATCGGCCCACGCAGGGCCGACCGTTGCTCATAGATCGCCGGCATTCCGGGCACGTTCCGTCGACGCATGCTCCCACGCGATATCGAAGCGCCGTTTCACCCTGGTCGGCGGGCCGTCGTCCGCACCGAGCCCTCTCGAGCGAGTCGCTGCTCGGTTACCGTGCTGAGGTGGATACTCTGCTCGACTTCCTGCTGACCGAGCCGGTGGCGGCCGCGCCGCTCGATGACGTCGCCGCGGCGTGGACGCGACATCGTGTGGCGGCGAATCGTTTCGAGCAGCCGGTGGAGGTGTCGATCGCGGGCGGCTTCGGAGCCGACCGGCTCGGGTTCGCCTTCCTGTCCGGTTATCAGGAAGCGCTGCGGACGCTGATTCCCGACCTGCCGGACGACGAACTGGTCGCGATGTGCGCCACCGAGGAAGGCGGCGGTCACCCCGCCGCGATCCGCACCAAGCTCACCGAGCGGGACGGTGTCTGGCTGCTCGACGGCACCAAGTCGTTCGCGACCATGGGCTCTTACGCCCGACAGCTGGTGGTGATCGCCAGTGTCGGCACGGCGCCGGACGGGCGGAACCGGTTGCGCGCCTGCACGGTCGAGACGGGGGAACCAGGCGTGCGCCTGACCGATCATCCCGCGCTGTCGTTCGCGCCCGAGGTCCCGCACGCGTCGGTCGTGCTGACCGGCGTGCCGGCGCTGCCGCTTCCCGGTGACGGATATCTGGACTACCTCAAGCCGTTCCGGACGATCGAGGACATCCACGTGCTGGCCGCCACGCTGGGCTGGCTGGTGCGGGTGGCTCGGGTGTCGCAGTGGCCGCGCGCGAGTCGGCAACGACTGTTGACACTGGTGGCCGCCGTGCGCGGCCTGGACATCGATGCGCCGGGTGCTGCCGGGGTGCACATCGCCCTCGGCGGGGTCTTCGATTCGTTCGGTGACGTGCTGGCCGAGCTCGAGCCTTTGTGGCAGTCCGCCGACCCCGTGACACGGCAGCGGTGGGAGCGTGACCGGCCGCTGCTCGCCACCGCCGGGCGCGTGCGCGCGCAACGCCTCGCCGCCGCGTGGCGGGCGGTGGAACCGGGCGCGACCACCAAGCGGGAACAGGGGTCTGACCTGGTCTGAAAATGGGGAGCGGGCCTCGGCGAAGGGGGGGAGTTAGCCGAGGCCCGCGTAGGGTCGGCCCGGGGGGGAGGGGCCGACGAGAACGATGCTACTCGATGATGTGTGTTTGTGTGTGCGGGGGGACGGCCGCGCTCCAAGTTTTTTTGGGTGGGCTTACTTTCTGGATGCCGCATGGCAGTTGTCCCTGGCCCCTCGGTCGCCAACGCCATTCCCGCCTGTTCGCTTAGTGTTTGCCAAAAGTGTTGTACAGCAAGCGTTTCCATGGCTGTACGGCAGCATGACCTGCTGCGGATACGCGTTGTGCACAACATGCCGACCGGTCGCCGAAGAAAGGAATCCACGAGAACGTTCGGGCGTGTCCGCCATTCCGGGCGTGGTGCCGCCCGCGCGCATGGACCGAATGTGTCGTACCCCGATGCGAACATGTGTTCGTGATCACCGACTGGACCGTTCGCGTGGAGCGCCCCCGCTCGCCGCGACAACGCGCATGCGAATTTCCGTCATCCGAGTACGGGTCCTCGGCGATTCGGGTAGTCCGCTACGCGCGCTCCGGTACCCGTGCGCGCGGGATCATCGAACCGGTCGCATTCCGATCCGGTACCCCCGAGCACCGACCGGATCGGAATGCGGCCTTCTCGCGTTGCACGAGTCGTCCTTCCGGGGCAGACAGGTCTCCGGAAACAAATCGGATGAAATTGTCGGCGAGCGGGACGATACTGTGCCGAGTATCGGCCGGTGATCCGATCCAGCGAATTGATCGGCGCCCGGGGCTCCTGGGGTCGCACTCATTCGCATCGAACTCGTCAACTTCAGGAGAATCATGCCCGACGCAATAGTCGCCGAGGGTCTGGTCAAACGATACGGCCAGCTGGTGGCCCTCGACGGACTCGATCTGCGAGTCCCGGAAGGCACCGTCACCGCACTGCTCGGACCCAATGGCGCAGGCAAGACCACCACCGTCCGCGTGTTCACCACTCTGCTGGTGCCGGATGCCGGACGCGCGACGGTCGCCGGAATCGATGTGCTGCGCGATCCGCAGACGTTGCGTTCCCGCATCGGGGCGTCGGGACAGTATGCCGCGGTCGACGAATACCTCACCGGTTTCGAGAATTTGGAAATGGTGGGACGTCTTTATCACATGGGGGTGCAGCGAAGTAAGGAACGCGCGCGCGAATTGCTCGAACGATTCCGGCTCACCGACGCCGCGGACCGTCCGGTCAAGGGTTACTCCGGCGGCATGCGCCGTCGCCTCGATCTGGCGGGCGCGTTGGTCGCGAACCCTCCCGTGCTGTTCCTCGACGAGCCCACCACCGGACTGGACCCTCGTGCGCGCCTGGATCTTTGGGACGTGATCGAGGAATTGGTCGCGGGTGGGACAACGTTGCTGCTCACCACCCAGTACATGGAGGAGGCGGATCGGCTCGCCGATTCGATCGCGGTGATCGACCACGGCAAGGTGATCGCCAAGGGCACCGCGGACGAACTCAAGACCATGGTCGGCGGCGACCGCATCGAGTTGACCGTCGATCGCGTGGACAATCTCGCGACGGCCGAGGCCGCGCTGAAGAGTTTGGCGGACGGGGAGATTCATCTGGAACCAGGGTTGCGCCGGATCATCGTCCCGGTCTCCGACGGGTCGCAGGCACTGGTGGAGGCAGTGGGGCGGCTGGCCGAGCACAGCGTGCAGATCCACGACGTAGGTCTGCGCCGCCCGTCGCTGGACGACGTCTTCCTCACCCTCACCGGTCATGAGGCGGAGGCGATCGCCGCCGGTGACGCGGCGAACGACGAGCTGGGAGCTACGGAAGGAACGATCCGATGACCGCCACCGCCCCGGTCCTGGGCAGGCCCTCGCTGGGCGCGCGACTGTCCATTGTGGTCAGCGACAGTGTGACCATCGCGAAACGCAACGTCATCAAGATCAAGCGGGTCCCCGACGTCCTGATCTTCTCCACGCTCTCGCCGATCATGTTCGTGCTGCTGTTCGCCTATGTCTTCGGCGCGGCCATCGACGTCCCAGGCCTCTCCGGCGGATATCGCGAGTTCCTCATCGCGGGCATCTTCGCGCAGACCGTAGTGTTCGGTGCGACCTTCACCGGCGCCGGGCTGGCCGAGGACATGCAGAAGGGCATCATCGACCGATTCCGCTCGCTGCCGATGGCCTCGTCGGCGGTGCTGGTCGGCCGCACGATCAGCGATGTGGTGATCAACGTGGTCAGCCTGACCGTCATGTCGCTGACCGGTCTGCTCGTGGGTTGGCGCATCCGCGGTTCGTTCCTGGACGCGGTGCTGGCCTACATCCTGTTGCTGCTGTTCGCCTACGCGGTGTCCTGGATCATGGCCGTGGTCGGGCTGCTGGTGCGTGCGCCGGAGGTGTTCAACAACGCCAGCTTCATGGTGATCTTCCCGCTCACGTTCATCGCCAACACGTTCGTCCCCAGCGAGAAACTGCCCACCGTCCTGCGGGTGATCGCGGAATGGAACCCGGTGTCCGCGTTGACCCAGGCGACGCGTGAGCTGTTCGGGAACACGAGTCCGCTCGCGCCGACGCCGGATGCCTGGTCGTTGCAGCACCCGGTGATCACTTCGCTGGCCTGGGTGGTGGTGATCCTGGTGGTGTTCGTGCCGCTGGCCCTGCGCCAGTACAAGAAGACGGTCAGTCGCTGATCCGCCGCTGTCTCGTCAGTGCTCGGTCTCCACGCCGGTCTCCGCCAATGGAGTCGGCGTGGAGCCGTTGCGGGAGTATCCGATGCGCGGCGGCGCGGGCGCGGGTTCCGGCGGCTGCGGCCGCCGGGTGCGGGCCAGATAGGCCACGCCACCCGCCAGCGCGACGGCGGCGGCGAGAAGGAGCCGATTACGTGAACGCGACGAGACATGCAGGCGCCCAGAGGTCATTGGACCACTCTATGCACAGCCCGGTGATTCGCGCAGGAGGCCCAGCTCACAGCACGGTCCGGCCCAGTTCCGCGGCCGCGTCGCCGACCGTGGCACGATGGGCGGCGTGACCTCACCGAATCAGACATCCGTGGCAACGCTGCACACGAATCACGGCGATATCAAGCTCGCGCTTTTCGGTAACCACGCGCCCAAGACGGTCCGCAACTTCCTAGGTCTCGCCGACGGTTCTGCTCCCTACACCACCGCGAACGCCAGCGGAGGCAACAGCGGCCCGTTCTATGACGGCGCCCTGTTCCATCGCGTGATGGCCGGTTTCATGATTCAGGGTGGCGATCCCACCGGGACCGGTCGCGGCGGCCCCGGATACGAATTCGGTGACGAGTTCCACCCCGAGCTGCGGTTCGACCGTGGCTACCTGTTGGCGATGGCCAACGCGGGGCCCGGCACCAACGGCTCCCAGTTCTTCATCACCGTTCGACCGCAGCCGCACCTCAACCGCAAGCACACCATCTTCGGTGAAGTCGTGGACCCGGAATCCCGGAAGGTCGTCGACGCCATCGCGACCACCAGGACCGATCGCAACGACCGGCCCGTGGAGCCCGTCGTCATCACCAAGATCACGATCGAATGAGACTATGAACCCCCAGCCGCCCGCACCCACCTGCGTCCGCCATCCGAATCGCCCGACCGGCCTGGCCTGCACGCGGTGCGGGCGGCCGTCCTGTGCGGAGTGCCTGCGACCCGCGGCCGTCGGTCAGCACTGTGTCGACTGTCTGCGCGCGGATCAGCGCGACGTCGCGCCGGTGCGGACGGTCTCGGGCGCGGCAGCGCCCCGGATGTCCGCACCTTATGTGACCTATGCGCTGATCGCGATCAACGTGGTGATCTACGCGATCACCGCGGCGCAGGCCAAGAGCCTGATGGACAACCAGCGTGGCTCCGCGCTGTTCTTCGATTGGGTGCTGTTCGCACCGGCGGTCGCGGACGGCGAATGGTGGCGGGTGCTCGGTTCCGGGTTCCTGCACTACGGCCCCATCCACCTGCTGCTGAACATGTTCGCGCTGTATGTGGTGGGCCGGGATGCCGAATTGGTGCTGGGCCGGCTGCGCTACCTGGCGGTGTACCTGGTCTCGTTGCTCGGCGGGGCCGCCGGGGTCATGCTGTTGTCCCAGAACAGTCTCACGGCGGGTGCGTCGGGCGCGGTGTACGGCCTGTTCGGTGCGATCACGATCATTCTGCTCCGGTTGCGGCAGAACCCGAATCAGATGCTGATCATCATCGGCATCAACGTCTTCATCAGCCTCTCACTGCCCGGCATCTCGCTCTGGGGTCATCTCGGCGGTCTGGCCGCGGGCACCGTCGCCACGCTCGGCATTCTGTTCCTGCCGGGTTGGCTGCGAGTGCGCACTCCGCAAGCGGCACGGACAGTCGGCTGGATCGCGGTGGCGCTCGTCGCGTTCGCGGCGCTGGGGCTGGTGGCTGTGGGCGCGATCACTTCGACTGCCTGACAGCGGGATTCGCTTCACGTGAAACATTCGCGGCCGGGTTTGCCGAATGTCCCGGCCGCAGCGTCGTCAGCGGGTCTTGTCCTGGGTGAGCCGCAGGGCTTCGACCAGGTCTTGATATACGAACTCGGGATTGGCGCCCAGATCCCAGCGGCCGAAGATCAGCAGCCGGTCCACTCCGTCGTGCTGGACGTCGAGTTCCAGCATCGGCATCTTCCGCCCGAGACGGCGGTAGCTCACCACACGGGCGCGCACGATTTGCTCGGGGGTGTATTCGTCAGGTCCCGTCAGAGTGCGGACGACCATGCGTGGTTGTGTGCCGGGCACCACGGACAGTCGCGGGCGTTGCCGGAACCCGAGCGCGGCGAGGGCGAGCAATCCGGCCGCTGCCAGTCCTACGAGCAGGCGGCTCGCCGCCTCGTTGGTGACCACCGCCGCGACGGCCAACGCGACGCCGCCCGCGGCGACCGCGACGAGCGCGGAGGTAGGCGTTGTCCAGACCAGGCCCGGCTCGTCATGGTCCGGCGAGCCGGGGACCGCGGACTCCGAACTCACGGCACTCCCCAATCGCTCCTCGAGTTGTCCACAGGCTCATCCACAGGTGTGCATGAATGACACGTCTGTAATCTGCGCGATGTCGCCGCTCAGCGCCAGCGCATCGTCATGATCAGGCCCACCACCATCAGACCGAAGCCGATCAGGAAGTTCCAGGCGTTGAGATCGTTCATCCAGCTGATCTGCTCGGCCGCCAAGTAGTAGACGAGCAGCCAGGCCAGCCCAGCGAGCATGAATCCGAGCATGATGGCGACATACCAGACCGGCGACGGCCCGGCCTTCACCTTCACCGGCGTCCGGCTGGCGGGGTTGATCGTATAGTCGGTCTTCTTACGGACCTTCGACTTGGGCATGACGTCCTCGTATTCGGCGTGCAGGTCGTGGTCTCTAGGCTATCCCAACAGGTAATGGATGCGACGCGGTGCCGTGCGGGCACGTAATCTCGATGCCATGCGTGTTCTGGTCGTCGACAATTACGACAGCTTCGTCTTCAACCTGGTGCAGTACCTCGGTCAACTGGGTGTCGACGCGGTCGTCTGGCGTAACGACGATCCGAATCTGGCCGACGTCGCGGCGGTGGTCCGTGACTTCGACGGCATTCTGATCAGTCCAGGCCCCGGCACTCCGGACCGTGCGGGCGCCAGTATCCCGTTGGTGCGCGCCTGCGCGGAAGAAAATGTCCCGCTGCTGGGCGTGTGCCTCGGCCATCAGGCGATCGGCGAGGCCTTCGGCGCCACCGTCACCAGGGCTCCCGAGTTGCTGCACGGGAAGACGAGCGAGGTCTTCCACATCGGCGCCGGCGTGCTGGCCGGTCTTTCCGACCCGTTCACCGCCACGCGGTACCACTCCCTCACCGTGCTCGAGGACACCCTGCCGGAGGAGATCGAGGTGCTCGGGCGCACCGAGAGCGGGATCGTGATGGCGATGCGGCATCGCACCTTGCCCATCCACGGTGTGCAGTTCCACCCGGAATCGGTGCTCACCCAGGGCGGGCACCGAATGCTGGCGAACTGGTTGGGCGTGTGCGGTGAGCGTCCCGCCGAAGGGTTGGTGCAGACGCTGGAGGCGGAGGTCGCCGCGCTGGTGCTGCAGTGACCCGTCCGCATGTGCTCCTGTCGGTCGCGACGAGTATCGACGGGTACATCGACGACGCGAGCCCCGAGCGGCTGCACTTGTCCGACGCGGCGGACTTCGATCGGGTCGACCAAGTCCGCGCAGACTCCGACGCCATTCTGATCGGAGCGCAGACCCTGCGCAGCGACAATCCGCGACTGCTCGTCGGCAGCGCCGAGCGCAGGGCGGCCCGCCTCGCCGCGGGCAAGCCGGAGTATCCGTTGAAGGTCACGGTCTCCGCGAGCGGCGAGCTCGATCCCGAACTGCGGTTCTGGCACCACGGCGGCGGCAAGCTCGTCTACACCACCGCGGCGGGTGCGGCGAAGCTCACCACCCGGCTGAGCGGACTGGCCGATGTGGTGGATCTCGGCACCGAACTCGACTTCGGTGCGCTGTTGGACGATCTGGGCCGCCGGGGCGTCGACCGTCTCATGGTGGAGGGCGGCACCCGCATCCATACCGCGTTCCTCGCCGCCGATCTGGCCGACGAACTGCACCTTGCGGTGGCCCCGATCCTGGTGGGTGACGTCGCGGCTCCGCGCTTCCTCGACCCGGCCGATTTCCCGGGGGCGCCCCACCGCAGGATGCGGCTGGCGGGCGTGACGCAAGTCGGCGATGTCGCCGTGCTGCGGTATCTGCCGAAGGCCGACCGGATCTGACGGCGGGTCGTGCCACGACAAAGGGGCGACGCACCGCGGACGACGGTCCGTCGTCCGCGGCCGGGCGTCGGCTCACACCACACCTCGACCGGATTGTGCTGCCCGCCCTAACTCCCTCGAGTTCGCATCGCCGGACGGCAGACCGTTGTCGAAGTGCACAGGTCGATCCGAGAGGGCGGTGGGATACCGCCCTCCGCACCGGTTCGAAAGCTACGGACGCCCGTAGACGGCGGTCACGAACTCGCCGAGCTGGTTATCGTCCAGATGCCTGGCCAGGTCCGCTTCGCTGATCATGCCGACCAGCCGCTTGTCCTCGATGACGGGCATGCGCTTGACCCGGTTGCTCTCCATTTCATCGAGGACTTCCTCGATGTCGGCGTTGGCATCGACCCACCGCGGCGTCGCTTCGCACAGTTCCTCGACCCGGCAGTTCGCGGGGATCTTGCCCTGAGCGATGCACTTCACCACGATGTCGCGGTCGGTGACGATGCCGCACATCCGTTCGTTGTCGTCCGAGACGATCAGCGACCCGACGTTGAGTTCGGCCATGGTGCGCGCGGCCTGCTCGATAGTCGTGTCCTTGGAGATCCACTGAACGCCGGGTTTCATGATGTCCCTGGCAGTGGTCATGAGCTACCTCCTCGTGCTCAGCTGCGCTGATTGGGATGGAGCAGCATCATTCTCCCGCAATTCACACCGGTTGGTCTCGTTTTCTGGATACCGGTGACCACGCCCGATCACGGCGGACCCAGTACCCCCACACCGACCAGGATGGCGCTGTTCTTCTGGATCGAACTGCCCGCGGACGGCTGCTGACTGAGTATGCGTCCGACATTGCCCGCGTCGAAGGTTCCCTGCGGTGACTGGCTGATCTGGCTGGTGCTGCCGGTCCAACCTTCCGCGCGCAGCTTCTCCACCGCCTGCGAGACGGTGAGACCGACCAGCGACGGCATCTTCAGATCGCCCGCGGACACCTGGACGGTAACCGTGGAGCCCTTCTCCGCGTTGCTGCCGCCGGCCGGGCTGGAGGCGACCACCTCGCCCTTCGGCTTCGAGGACTGCACCTCTTGCACGACGACCTTGAAACCGTTGCCCTCGATATTCGGCTGAGCCACGTCGATCGTCTGGCCGACGACGTAGGGGACGCGAACCGCTTCCGGGCCGGTGCCGATCGTGACGACGACTTCCCAGTCCACGTCGACCTTCGAACCCGGCGACGGATTCTGCTCGATCACCTGATCCTTCTCGGCGGTGCTCGACGGTTTGCGCTCGATGTTCGAGTTGATCCGCAGGCCTTTGGAATTCAACACCTGCTCGGCCTGCTCCTGGGTCAGCCCCGTGAGCTTCGGCACCTGCACTTGGGCGGGCCCGGAGGACACCTGAACCGTGACGGTGCTTCCCTCGTCGATCCGCGAGCCGCCCAAGGGTTGGGTCGCGATGACGTTGCCCGTGGCGACCTTGCCGTCGGGCTTCTGCTGGATCGCCACCGTGAAGCCGAGCTTCTGCAGCGCGTCCTGCGCCTGTTGCGAGGACTTGTTGGACAGATCGGGAACGGCTACCTGGTCCGGCCTGCTGCCAGGCCCGAGCAGCACCCAGAACAAAGCGAAAGCCACGGCGACGGCCGCGACTGCGCCGAGCGCGATGTAGGCGGTTCGGCGCTGGCCGTTCGGTTCGGCCGGATCCTGCTCTGCGGTGTCGTCGTGGCGTTCGACGGTGCGGTAGTTCCGCGGCGGAGGCTCGTCCGCGCTCATGAAGGTGGTGCGGTCCTCGTCGGTCATCACCATGGGGGCGCTGGGCTTCTGGCCGCCGAGTACCCGGATCAGGTCGGCGCGCATCTCGGCGGCGGACTGGTACCGGTTGGCCGGGTTCTTGCTCATCGCCTTGAGCACGACCGAGTCCAGCTCGCGGGGCACCCCCGCGTGCACGTGCGATGGCAGCCGCGGATCTTCCCGGACGTGCTGGTAGGCGACGGCGACCGGGGAGTCACCCGTGAAAGGCGGCTCCCCGGTGAGGATTTCGAACAGCACACAACCCACGGAGTAGACGTCCGAGCGGGCGTCCACTGTCTCTCCGCGCGCCTGTTCCGGCGAGAGGTACTGCGCGGTGCCGATCACCGCCGCGGTCTGCGTCATCGGGTTGGAGCTGTCGGCGATCGCGCGCGCGATGCCGAAGTCCATCACCTTCACCGCGCCGGACCGATTGATCATGATGTTGGCGGGCTTCATGTCGCGGTGCACGATCCCGGCCTTGTGGCTGAAATCCAAGGCGGCGCAGACGTCAGCGACGACTTCCATCGCTCGGCGCGGCGGCAGCGGCCCCTTGCCGCGCACGATGTCACGCAGTGTGTCGCCGTCGACGTACTCCATCACGATGTACGGCAGCGGGCCGCCGTCCACCTCGGCCTCACCGGTGTCGTAGACCGCGACGATGGCCGGATGATTCAGTGCGGCGGCATTCTGCGCTTCGCGCTTGAACCGCAGGTAGAACGTGGGATCGCGGGCGAGGTCCGCCCGCAGCACCTTGATCGCCACGTCGCGGCTCAGCCGGATGTCGCGGGCCTTGTGCACCTCGGACATACCGCCGAACCCGATGATCTCGCCCAGCTCGTAGCGAGACGAGAGATTCTTCGGGGTCGTCATGGCAGTCCTTGCGAAGAAGTGGCGGATCCGCTGCGAGTGGCCGAGGGCCCCCGGGCACCGGGAATCTCCGGGAATGGTAGGTCGAGAGTCGGGATGCGCGGGCGCGTTGCGGTGGCAGTGGGCGCGGTGGTCGTCGGCTTCGTCGTGCTCGGTGCCGTGGTGGTGGGCGGCGCGGTGGTCGTCGTCGGCTCCGGTGTCGTGGTCTTCGGCTCGGTGGTGGTCGGTTCGTACGTCTCGGTTTCCACCGGCGCGGGCGCGGGCTTGGGGGTGGTCGTGGTGGCCACCGGCGGGACCGGCTTCGGGTTCGGTGCGACCGTCGCGGTCGGCGACGGCGTGGAATCCGGATTGGTGTCGCCACCGAAGAGCAGGTAGGCCGTGAGCGCGGCGAGCAGGACGGCGCCGATGCCGAGCCCGGTCAGCCATTTCTGGGCAGTGGTGAACCGCTTGTCGCCACCGGGCGGTCGATCGCCCGCCGTGCCACGGCTCAGCACGGTGGCCGGAGCCGCGATCGTGCCCCCGCGATTCGCCGCGCCCACCGCGCCGGCCGCGGGCGTCGAGTAGCGCACCGTCGCCCCGTCGAAGTCGGGTGGCGTGGAGGGGATCACGGCGGTCGGGCCCGGCGGGAGCACCCGCGTGGCGCCGGTCAAGGGCGCGGCGGAATGGGTACCACTCGGCGGCGGCGGACGCCGGCCCGCGCGCACCGCGGCGACCGCGTCGGCGAACTCGCCGCCACTGGCGTAGCGGCGCGCCGGGTCCTTCTCCATCGTGATCTCGACCAGTTCGCGCACGTTGCCGGGCAGATCGGCCGGCATCGGGGGCGGCGTCTCACGCACGTGCTTCATGGCGACGGTGAGCGCGCCGTCGCCGGTGAACGGCCGCTGGCCTGCCAGCACTTCGTAGCCGACCACGGCGAGGGAGTAGACGTCGCTGGCCGCGGTGGCGTCCTCGCCGACCGCCTGTTCCGGTGCGATGTACTGCGCGGTGCCCATCACCATGCCGGTCTTGGTCACCGGGGAGGCGTCCACCGCCTTGGCGATACCGAAGTCGGTGATCTTCGCCTGACCGGTCGGGGTGACCAGGATGTTGCCCGGCTTCACGTCGCGGTGCACCACGCCCGCGCGGTGCGCCACCTCCAGGGCACGGCCGGTCTGCTCGAGCAGGTCGAGGCCCTGGGCGACCGATAGCCTGCCCAGGCGGTTGAGCACCGTGTTCAGCGGCTCACCCTGGACGAATTCCATGACCAGGTAGGCGATCTCGCTGCCCTGCGGGTCGATCGTCTCGCCGTAGTCGTAGATGCCCGCGATGCCGGGGTGATTCAGCTGGGCGGTGGTCTTCGCCTCGGTGCGGAATCGATGCCGGAACGTCGGGTCGGCCGAGAACTCCGACTTCAGCACCTTGACCGCGACCCTGCGGTCCAACCTGGTGTCCAGCGCTTCCCAGACCTGGCCCATGCCGCCGGTCGCGATCAGTCGCTGCAGCCGGTACCGGTCGGCGATCATCGCACCGTTGTTCAGCATCGAGGTCCCCGTACCTTCACTCGCACATCCATATCGTTCAGCCCCCTCGAAGACCGGCGTCGAGAACCGCGCGAGCCACCGGCGCGGCGACCGAGCCACCGGTCGCGGCAAGCGCCCGGTCCCCACCGTTCTCCACGATCACCGCGATGGCGATCTTCGGGTTCTGCGCGGGGGCGAACGCGATGTACCAAGCATGCGGCGGCGTGTTGCGCGGGTTGCTCCCGTGCTCCGCGGTGCCGGTCTTGGACGCGATCTGATAACGGGTCTGGTTACCTCCAGAGGTGTTGCCCTCCGACGCGATCATCAGGTTGGTCACGGTCGACGCTACATCGGCGCTGACGGCTTGGCCGACCGAGACCGGCTTGGTCTTCGACAGCTCGCTCAGATCCGGGCCCTGCAACTGATCCACCAGGTAGGGCTCCATCCGGACGCCGCCGTTGGCGATGGTCGCCGCGACGACCGCGTTCTGCAGCGGGGTCAACGCCACGTCGCGCTGCCCGATGCTGCTCTGGGCCAGGGCGGCGTCGTCGGAGATGGTGCCGACGGTGCTCTCCGCCACCGGCATCGGGATCCCTCGGTGCGGGCCGATGCCGAACGCGGCCGCCTCGTCCTTGAGATTCGCGGCACCCACCTTGACGCCGAGTTCGGCGAACGCGGTGTTGCACGAGCGACGGAACGCTTCGAACAGCGAAGCTGTCGGGTTGGGACCGCACGTGGAGCCGTTGTAGTTCTCCAGCGTGGTGCTGGTGCCGGGCAGCGTGATGTTCGGCGCGGCGGTGAACTGGTCGTCGGGAGTCGCGGCGCCGTTGGACAGCGCGGCGGCGGTGACCACGACTTTGAACGTGGATCCGGGCGGATAGGTCTGCGAGATGGCGCGATTCAGCATGGGGTGGCGCGGATCCGCGCTCAGCGTTTCCCACGCCTGGGTGCCGCGCGCACCGTCGTGCCCGGACAGCAGGTTCGGGTCGTAGCTGGGCGTGGAGACCATGGTCAGGATCTTGCCGGTGCTCGGCTCGATCGCCACCACCGAACCGGTGTAGCCCTTGCTGGTCATCTGGTCGTAGGCCACCTGCTGCATCAGCGGGTTGAGCGTGGTGACCACGTTGCCGCCGCGCGGGTCGCGGCCGGAGATGAGGTCGACGAGGCGGCTGCCGAACAGTTGACTGTCGGACCCGTTGAGCACCGAGTCCTCAGCACGTTCCAGTCCGGTGCTGCCGTACTGCATCGAGTAGAAACCGGTGGCGGGTGCGTACGCCTCCGGCTCGCTCGGGTACGTGCGCAAGTACTTGTAGCGGTCATCGGTCGCGACCGAGCCGGCCAGCACGGTGCCGCCTGCCGAGATCTGCCCGCGCTGGCGGGCGTACTCGTCCAGCAGAACCCGGGAGTTGCGCGGATCGGAGCGCAGGTCGTCGGCCTTGATCACTTGGACGTAGGTGGCGTTCGCCAGCAGTGCGACGACCATCACCATCACCGCGATCGCGACTCGGCGTAGTGGAGTGTTCATGTCAGCGGCCCCGCCTCCGGTCGCCCGCCATCGCGCCGCAGCAGTTCGGTCTGCGCGTCGGCGATCGGCGCCGGTTCCTTCTTGCGCACCGGGGCGGGTGCGCGGGCGGCGTCGGAGATCTTGATCAGCAACGCCAGCAACGCGTAGTTGGCCAGCAGCGAAGACCCGCCGTAGGACATGAACGGGGTGGTGAGACCGGTCAGCGGAATCAGCTTGGTCACACCCCCGACCACGACGAACAGCTGGATCGCGATGGTGAACGACAGGCCGGCCGCGAGCAATTTGCCGAAGCTGTCGCGCACCGCGAGTGCGGTGCGCAGCCCGCGCACGACGAATACCAGGAACAGCGCCAGCACCGCGGCGAGCCCGATCAGGCCGAGTTCCTCGCCGATGGTGGTGACGATGAAGTCGGTCTTGGCGAACGGCACCTGGTTCGGCCTGCCGCTGCCGAGGCCGGTCCCGGCGAGACCGCCGGTGGCCAGGCCGAACAGCGACTGCGAGATCTGATAGCCGGTGTTGTTGTAGTCGTCGAACGGGTGCAGCCAGGTCTCCACCCGGACCCGCACGTGGCCGAACAATTGATAGGCGAAGACGAATCCGAGCGCGAGCAGTCCGCCGCCGATGACCAGCCAGCCGACCCGTTCGGTGGCGATGTAGAGCATCACGAGCACCGTGCTGAAGATCAGCAGCGAGGTGCCGAGATCCTTCTCGAACACGAGCACGCCGATGCAGACGACCCAGACGGCCAGGATCGGTCCGAGGTCGCGGCCGCGCGGGAACTCCATGCCGAGCACATGGCGACCGGCGGCGGTGAAGATCTCGCGCTTGGCCACCAGGACCGAGGCGAAGAAGATGATCAGCAGGATCTTCGCGAACTCACCCGGCTGGACACTGAACCCGGGCAGCCGGATCCAGATCTTCGCGCCGTTGGTCTCGGAGAACGCGCTCGGCAGCAGAGCCGGAATGGCCAGCGCGACAAGGCCGATGAGGCCGAGGGTGTAGCTGTAGCGGGCCAGGGTGCGGTAGTCGCGCAGCGCGATCAGCAGCGTGATGAACACGAGCGTGCCCAGCGCGGTCCACAGGATCTGCTGATTGGCGTCGGGGGAGGGGGTCGCCCACGAGTTGTAGGCGGCGGTCTGCTGGTCGGCCAAGTCGAGCCGGTGGATCAGCACGAGACCGAGTCCGTTGAGCAACGCCACGATCGGCAACAGCAGGGGGTCGGCGAACGGGGCGAACCGCCGCACGGCCAGGTGCGCCACCGCGAACAACGCCAGGTAGGCCAAGCCGTATTTGGCGATATCCAAGGTGATCGACTGTTCCTGACTGGCCTCGACCAGGAACAGGGACACCGTGGTGATCACCGCCGCCGCCCCGAGCAGCAGAAGTTCGACGTTGCGTCTGGTGCTCGGCGGTGGCGCGGGAGCGAAGCCGCCCGGGGGACTGGGAAAAGCCCCAGCCGACGGCGGTGCCGGCGCGGACATCAGTCCGTCACCCGGCAGTTCTCCCCCGCGGTCTGGGGGGCGGGCGACGCGCTCGACGGCGGGACAGGAGCCTCCGACTTCGTCGGTGTCTTGATTTCGGTGCCCCTGGCGTCGCCCTGTTCCGGCGCCGGAGCCGGCGCGGGCGCGGGCGCGGGCGCGGCGGTGGCCGGAGCGGGCTGAGCGCCGTTGGGCGCGGGGGCCGGGGTTTCGGCAGGCGACGGGACGACACCCGGCTGCGGCGCCGATTCCTTGACCGGGCACGGCGGCAGCAGTTCTCGCTGGGCGAGGTAGGTCATCGAGTCCCTGGCCTTGTCCAGCGAGCCCGGCGGCAAGCCCTTGTCCACCTGCTCGCGGCCGGTCTGCTTCAGATCGGTGACCTTCAGCGGCTTGCACGCCGACGGCAGACTTTCGCCGGGGTCGGTCAGGGTGAGTTCCCCGTTGCGGGTCACACATCCGACGAGATTCACGTCGTGGATCGAGTAACCGAGGATCGAACCGGGCAGCCCGCGCAGGATCACCACCGAACCGTCGTCGGCGCCGACGTAGTAGTTGCTGCGGATCATCTTGTAGCCGACCACGAGCCCGACGCAGACCGCGACGATGAGCGCCAGCGCGAGCACGATCCAGCGCAACCGGTGCGACTTCTTCGCGGGCGGCTCGGGCGCGGCGGCGGCCCGGCGCGGCGCGGCGCGCGGCGGGCGCAATGCGGAGGCCCGGCCTGCGGCGGTGTTCGGCGGCGGCGTGTCCTCGTCGACGCCGGAGGCGGCGCCCGCGACGATCGGGTGGCTCTGGCCGTAGTCCAGGTCGATGACATCGGCGACGACGACGGTCACGTTGTCCGGACCGCCGCTGCGCAACGCCAGCTCGATGAGCCGGTCGGCGCACTCGTCGGTGCTGCCCTCGCGCATCGTGTTCGCGATGGTCTCGTCGCTGACCACGTCGGAGAGACCGTCGGAACACAGCAGGTAGCGGTCACCGGCGCGCGCTTCGCGCATGATCAGCGTCGGCTCGATCTCGTTGCCGGTGAGCGCGCGCATGATCAGCGAGCGCTGCGGGTGCGTGTGCGCCTGCTCCGGTGTGATCCTGCCCTCGTCGACCAGCGATTGGACGAAGGTGTCGTCCCGGGTGATCTGGCCGAGCTCGCCGCCGCGCAGCAGGTAGGCGCGCGAGTCGCCGATGTGCACGAGGCCGAGTTTCTTGCCCGCGAACAGGATCGCGGTGAGCGTGGTGCCCATGCCGTCGAGCTCGGGCTCCTCCTCGACCTGATCGGCGATGGCGGCGTTGCCTTCTCGGGTGGCCGCGTCGAGCTTGCCGAGCAGATCGTCGCCGGGCTCGTCGTCGTCGAGGTGGGCGAGCGCGGCGATCATCAACTGGGACGCGACTTCTCCCGCGGCATGGCCGCCCATGCCGTCGGCGAGTGCGAGCAGCCGGGCGCCCGCGTACACGGAATCTTCGTTGTTGCCTCGGACGAGACCGCGGTCGCTGCGCGCTGCGTAGCGGAGAACAAGTGTCACGATCGCAGCTCGATCACTGTTTTGCCGACACGGACAGGCGTGCCGAGTGGAACACGGACGGCGGTGGTGACTTTCGCGCGATCGAGGTAGGTGCCGTTCGTCGAGCCGAGGTCCTCGACGTACCAGTCGTCACCACGCGGAGACAGTCGCGCATGCCTGGTCGAGGCGTAGTCATCGGTGAGTACCAGCGTGGAGTCGTCCGCACGCCCGATCAGCACCGGTTGGGTGCCGAGCGAGATGCGAGTGCCGGCGAGTGAACCCTGAGTCACCACAAGAAATTTGGCGCCCTTCTGGCCCCGGCTGAAGGAAGGCAGCACCGCGGAACCGCGTGCGGCCCTGGGCTGGATCCGAATGCCGGATGCCGCGTAGATGTCGCTGCGCAACGTGCGCAGCACAGCCCACACGAACAACCACAACAGCAGAAGGAACCCCGCACGGGTCAGTTGCAGGATCAGTCCCTGCACGGCGCTCCACCTCCTGTTCGACCGTGTACGTCGGTGCCGTAGGTGCGGTTCGACCACCCCCACCAGCCTGCTGGTCTTGCCGGCCCCGGTGTCGGCGCCGCGCGTGTGTTGGCAGCATCATAGGGCCGTCGGTCGATTTCGATCACGATACGACCGACGATTCCCTCGAGAGCCATGTCGTGACCTGCACCGCGAGCTTACGGGATCAGACGATACGGATCAGGATCTCGGAGTGCCCGGCACGGATGACGTCACCGTCGGCGAGCTGCCAATCCTGCACGGGGGAGCCGTTCACCAGGGTGCCGTTGGTGGAGCCGAGGTCGGACAACATCGCGGTCTGCCCGTCCCAGCGCACCTCGATGTGCCTGCGAGAGACGCCTGTGTCGGGCAGCCGGAAGTGCGCGTCCTGGCCGCGGCCGATGATGTTGCTGCCTTCCCGCAGCTGGTAAGTGCGGCCGCTGCCGTCGTCCAGCTGAAGCGTCGCCGAATAGCCCGAACCGGCCTGCGGGGCGGCGCCGTAGCCTTGCCCGCCCGCGTAGCCCTGCTGCGCGCCGTACCCCGGTTGCTGCGAGTATGCCTGACCGTAGCCGCCCTGGTCGTCCTGAGCGTAGCCGCCTTGGTCGGCGTAGTTCTGATCGCCGTAGCTCGGATCGGTGTACCCCGACTGCCCGTAGCCGGGCTGACCGTACCCTTGCTGGCCGTAGCCTTGGTCGGCGTAGCCCTGCTGGCCGTAGCCCTGGTCGCTGTAGCCTGGCTGGCCGTAGGCCTGGTCGCTGTAGCCCGGCTGGCCGTAGGCCTGGTCGCCGTAGCCTTGCTGGCCGTACCCGCGCTCGCCGTAGCCGCTCTGCTGGCCGTAGCCGGACTCGCCGTAGCCGCCCTGCTGGCCGCCGTAGCCGGACTCGCCGTAACCACCCTGCTGCCCGTAGCCCTGGCCACCCTGCGGGTAGTCGTAGCCGTTCTGATAGTCGCCGTAACCCTGCTGCGCGTCCGGAGCCTGGTAATCCGCCCCGTATGCGCCGCCACGGCCGTAGTCGTCGCGGTACGCGCCGTTCTGCGGGCCGCCGCGTCCGGCAGGCGGTGGAGCGTACCCGCGGTTGCGTGGATCGGACTCCGCGGGCTCACGGCTCGGGTCGTAGCCTGAGTTCTGCGTCATGGGGCCAGCTCCTGGTTGCGGGTGTGCAGGTCGTTGTGGCGGTGATTCGGGGCCGCGAGCCGCGCTGGCTCTGTGTCCGGCGTCGGGATCGACGCGGCCACTCGCCCTGAACTGTCCGGTGTGCAGCGTAGGTGATGCCTCGAACGCCACGTGTACTTCGCCGTAGGTCTGCCAGCCTTGCTCGCGGATGTAGTCCTGTAGATGTTTGGCGAATGCGCGGGTGGTGAGGTCGTGGTCGGCATCCAACTGCTGGTGATCGGAGGTGTTGATCGTGATCACATAGCTGTTGGGTGCCAGCAGGTGCCCGCCGCCCAGGTCCTGGACATGATCGGCGGCCTCGCGTTGCAGCGCCGCCTCCACCTCCTGGGGTACGACACTGCCGCCGAAGACTCTGGCGAACACGTCACCGACGGCGCCTTGCAGGCGACGCTCGAATCGCGAAACGATGCCCATCTCGGCCTCCCTTCGGTGCGCGTCTCTTCCTGATTCGTAACAACGACACGCGTGTATGGCGTGTCGTTAATCGACCACGTTCATTGCATGATATCCACGATCGTCCACACCTGTAACTCTTGGCGACGGCCCCAGGTTCCCGGACCCGTTCAGCCCCCCGGTCAGGCCTCTGAAATGGCGATTTCGTATCCAGCGCGCGGCCGTGATACTGTCTCCCAGTCGCTCGGGCGAGTGGCGGAATGGCAGACGCGCTGGCTTCAGGTGCCAGTGTCCTTCGGGACGTGGGGGTTCAAGTCCCCCTTCGCCCACAATTTCGACGCAGGTCGGGGGCATAACCAACAGGTTATGCCCCTTCTGCGTCCACACAGCGGTCCACAGGGAATCTGAGGGGATTCGGCCTGAGTGCAAGGACCCGTGCTTCATGGCGACAACACCCAGCATTCGCGTCCGCAAGGATGGCTCTACCTACTCGCAGGTGCGCTACCGCATCATCCGTGACAGCAAAGCGGTACAGACGTCCCAGAGTTTCGACGATCATGCTGCCGCTATTCGATGGGCGCGGCTGCTCGACCGCGTCGGCCCGGCCGAGGCCGAGGGCGTCCTCGCCGCCCAACTCGGCGCCGTGGTCGACACCATCACATTGAAGGTATGGCTTCACCGATACGTCGACAGCCTCGGTAAGAGTGTGGACGAGGAGACCAAGCGCAAATACCGGCGCATGATCGACCGCGACATCGTTCCCTTCTTCAACGGGGAGCACCTGCCCGTTGATGGTGTGACCCCCGAGCTCGATGCCGCGTGGGTCGAGTGGCTCGAAACCGAGTTCGACAATGCGCCGAAGACCATCCGTAATAAGCACGGCCTGCTGTGCGCTGCGATGGGTGCGGCGGCCCGGCAGCGGCCGACTCCTTTTATTCCGTGGAATCCGTGTGCCGAGACCAAGTTGCCGAAGTGCTTCGGCGCGCGAGGTCGACCACCTGAGCGAGGACGAATACGAGCTCATCGAGCAGCTGCTCGCGCCGTTCTGGCGCCCGTGGTGGGAGTTCGGCGTGCTGAGCATTGCCCGGCCCGGCGAGCAGGGCGCGCTCACCGTCGGCGACATCGACCGCAACACCGGCGGCGTCTCGATCACGAAAGCGTGGAAGTGGGCCAACGGCCGGATGCGCCTAGGCGACCCGAAGACCGAGCGCGGCGTCCGCACGACGTTCGTTCCGCTCGAAACGGTCGCGCAGCTCGACCTCGACCGCCCGGCCGACGCCTTTCCTGTTCCTGACGCCGAGCGGATTACCGGTGACCTCGGCGCGGTTCTGGCAGCAAGCCGGAGCTCCGGCGGTCGCCCGCCTCGAGGCGCTCGCCGCGGGCGACCGCGCACCGTTCACCGGCGCGGCCGGTTGGGAAGGGCTGTCGTTCGACGAGCTGCGCCGCCGCTACGGGCACCTCGTCGGCCGCCTCATGTCCAAGCGCCTCACCCCTGTATTGCACGAGGCATAAGGGGATTTCGTGGCGTCTGCAGGACGGCGAGCCGATCTGGGTCGTATCGCGCGACGCGGGCACTCGTCGATCGCGATCACCGATAAGCGGTACGGGCGCATCTCGGCGGTGGCATCCGCGGCGAGCGCGCAGGCCGTCGCAGACAGGCTGCCCCGGCTGCGCGGCCGGGTCCTCGATATGGAGCAGGCGCGCCACCGCCGTCTCGTCCGGCTCGGCTAGATCGGCGAGATCGAGCGCGTCGCGACGGGTTTCGAGGCGGTGTGGATGGACGCACGCGGGCTCGTGCAGTCGCAGGTGTTCGACGCCTCCGTGGGCGGAGGGGAGCCATCTGGTCGAGGTTGCGCGCCTCGAGTGGTAGTTGTAACCAACAGAGGGGCTACCAAAAGCACGGTTTACGCGCGAATTGCCGGGGTAACAGTGACCGTGAGCGAGTACCACCTGATCGTTAGAAGCAGCGGCGACACCCGACGACGAGGAAGAACCGAAGCGAGGCGGGAGAGGGAAAGCTTCGCCGAAGATGTCCGGCACAGCAACCAGTGGTCTCCACCGAAAGAGGCGGCATGGGAAACGTGACTCCGGCGCCAAGGGAACCGAAACACAGCTTTTGGACGTCAGTCCCCGGTATCCTCACCGGAATCGCAGCGGTCATTACGGCCGTCGGGGCGATTATCGGCATCTATGTCGGTACGAAGTCCACACCGCCGGCTCAGCCGCCCACGACGGCCGCACCGACGTCCGCCCCATACGGCGGCGCGTACGCCGATCCAGCGGCGACGATCTATTTGCAGTACCGAGGCGACTCAAACCAGTGCGCCTTGCAGTTGACGACGAAGATCGCAGGAAAGACCGTCTCGATACCGAATACCGCATCCACCATATCCGTGAGCGGGGTGCCTCCAGGCGCACAGAAGTACGAGGTCGCGGGCCAGATCGCCTGCCCGACCCTTGGAACGTTCGATGCTTACGGCTCCGGGACGATCAATGTCACCAGCGGTAATACATATTACTACTGGTGGTCGCAATCCCCAGGTACCAAGAATGCCACCGTCACAATCGGAACTCAGTGAAATCCCATGTGGACCACGTCCACAAATCGGGCTATTCTTTGCCCCGACCAATCCCCGTGAATCCCGACTAATCCCGATGAAACCCAAGGTCACACGCTGCTAGCTGGGCGATACGGCGGTTCAAGTCCCCCTTCGTCCACAGACGAAAGCCGCGCATCAAGTGTTGATGCGCGGCTTTCTCTTTGTAGTCGGGAGGCCGCGTCGACCGTGTGACGGATGTCCCGACCCGGCCGGTCAGTGTCTTCCCACCGCGGGTAGCACTCCCAACTGTTGCAAGAACCCGAGCACGTCCTTGTCGGACCACTTCTCGGCGAGCTTGCCGTCGGCGATCCGGTGGATCGCGGTACCCGTCACCGTCAGTTCGCGCCCGGTCGCCGGTATGCCGGGCAGGTCCCTGGTGTGACGCCCGTACGCGGTCAGCCGCGTGACGACCCGGTCGCCTTCCGCGACTTGGTCCTCGATCTCGTGCCGCCCTGGAGTGGCGGCCCAGAACATGCGAAAGGCCTGCTTCAGGCCTTCTCGGCCGGGGCCGAGGCCGGGAAACGGCGGCGGCGAGTGATCGATGTAGTCCTCCGCGACGAGGTCGTCCATGGCGTCGATGTTTCCCGCGTCGATCTCCCGATAGAACCTGCGGACCAGTGCCTTGTTGGTTTCCAGCGACATGATCGGGCCTCCTCCTCGCGGGTCGAGCGAACCGTCGAGGCGGTTCGCCGAGTCTCGCGTCGTGTGGCAGCAACCTATCTCATTCGAGATGGGCATACCCAACAAGATTTATGGCGAACTATCAGCAAATGCAGTGCGCCGCGTCAGACCACCAGCCCGTGGCGGTCGAGGAAGCGCTGTTCGAACGCGGCGACGAATTGCCCATGATCGATGGCCGACGACGACTGCACGAATTCGCCGTCGTCGGCGATATAGAACACCGCTCGGTGGGCTGGTGTGTTCTCGGGAGCGGGCACGTGCACCATCCAGCCGAAGCGCAAGCGGTCGGCGGTCAGCTGCGCCAGCGGGTATCCGGTGGTGTCCAGCTGCCGACCGGTGATGTAGTCCCGTACCCGGCTGATCGCCTGTTCGGCGGGCATCGGCTCGGGCGCCGTGGACAGCAGTCCTGCGGCCGAGAATTGATAGAGCGCGCCGTCGATGTCGAAACGGCTGTCATCGCCGAAGACTGCGATCAGCGCCGCTCGCGTCACCCCTCCCGTCTCGGCGGCGGACAGTAAGGCTCCGATGGCCTCCGACGCGTCCTGATCCGGGAGCAGGCCCGCCACGATCTTGATGGTCGTTTCCCGCGTCCACACGCCCGGCACCGCGGGCGCGCATTCCTGCGCGGACGGTGACTGCCCGCGGTACCAGCGCCCCGCTTCCCACCAGTAGCAGAAGGGCAGCAGGCCCGAAGCAGCCCGCGGATTCAAAACCGGGTCGGCGACCCAATCCGGCGCGCCGCCGTACAGCTCCGGCATCGGTGCGCCCGCGTTGTACACGGCGTCGAAGGTCGGCGCATTCCATACTCCGCCGGACAACACGGCTCGCCCGGCCGGAAGCGCGTGCAACGTCGATCCACCGCGTGCGGTGCCTTCGAAGACGCCGACCCAGGGCAGCATCCGCGGACCCCATTCCGACTTCGCGGCCACGATGGCCGCACGCTCTTCGTCGGTGAGCGGCGTGTCCAGTACCCGGACCTGGCGAGCCCCCGGTTGCCCGGAGAACATTGTCCTCTGGGATCCTCCTCGTCACCGTCTCTTCTGTTCTCTAAGTTGGGAATTGACCGGAGAATGGAATCAGTTGTCGCCGGAAGCGGTCAGGCGGGCAGGGGCGTGTGCGCGCGGCAGGAAGCTTCGGCGTCGCGTTCGGTGATGCGGATGTACAAGCGGATCAGCACGTCACGCAGAGTGACGCCCAGTTCGGCCGCGTGGATGGCGGCCAGTTCGAGTGCGAGGTCGTTGGTGAGCGTGCCGGGATCGCTGAGCATCTCGTCGAGCACCATCCCGCTCATGGCCTGCTCGCGGGTGAGACTGACGGAGGGCAGCCAACTGAGTTCCCAGGCGGCGCCGGAGGGCAAGGGAAGCAGCCACGCTTTTTCCGGAGTGATATCGCTGGTGATGATCGAATCGGTGATGTCGAGTGCCATGATTCGCTCTCATTCACTCTGTTTCGGGAGGACGCGGGGGCGCCGCTCGCTTGAAGGGCGGTGACCGTGCTCGGCCACGGCCCGAACGCGGTGGTTTCGTCCGTGCCTGAATTACTGGGTGCCCGATTGCTTTCGGAGAACAGGCGCGAGCGCTGCGGGCGGGGTGGTCATGTCCGGCCACGGGTGCGGCCTGCTCGAATCGGCTCGCGCGGTAACGAGGTATCCGTATCCGGCACCTCCTAGAGTTGTCGAGCCGCCGAGCCGGGCCAGTGGGAAAACCCTTGCGCCGATGTCGAATTGCGGTGGCTTCGAGAACCAGGCTAGGTAGTGACACGTCGTGCTGTCAACGAAGCTTTAGCGCTTTGTGACGATATTTGATACGCGTTGATGCCTTGAAGTAGACGTATAGCCCAATATGTGTCGAAGATCGACGGAAATGTTCCTTATCTCTGCTGGCTGGAGCCCGAAAAGCCTGTTTGTGAGCGCATGTGGCAACCTTCGATCGTGCGGCGGCGGGCGAACGAGCGCGCGGCTGGATTGCTGGTTGACAACGAAATTCGGCGAGCGCGATACATCCGACACCGCTTGACACTTGGTGACTAAAATGTCGCATCGTGATACTCCGTGAGCATGCGTATGCAAGGCGCAGAATGGGAGGCGCGGAATGGCTGACTCGGGCTCGGACGAGCAGGTCGGCAACCTGGTCCGCAGGCTACGACTGGAGCGCGGTTACACCCAAGCGTCGCTCGCCACCAGAGCGGGCTGCTCCCGCAGCCTGATTCAGCAGATCGAGAACGGCAGCAGGATTCCGCCGCTGGCGCTGCGCGAACGTCTGAGTCTGGCGCTCGGCGCGGAGTTGCCGACCGATGGCAGCGCCGATCCCGCGACCGATCCGACCAGCAGCGCCTACTACGACCTGCGGATGCGATTCAACGTCCTGCTCGGCAAGGACCCTCAATTGGTCTCGCGCGCACTGAGTATCGCGCAGAGCCTGATCGATGCCTCCGGAGCGCGGGCGGAGATCGAGCCGCTGCGCCTGGTCGCCGATCGGCAATTGGAGCGCGCCGAGGAGATCCTCGCGCAGATTCCCTCGCGCAGCGCGACGGTATGGGAATGGAATACCGTCACCGACTGGCTGACGATCCTGGAGCAGGCCACCACGTCGGTGCGCGCGATTCACACCGCGGACCTGGGCACGATCGGCGGCGACGTCGGCGACGACTATCACGCGGCGATTCTGCGCCTGGCCGACACGACCCATCCACCGAAGATCGATGTACGGCGGATGTATGTGCTCGACGACATCTCGGACGTCTGGCCCTACGACGACAAACTGTGGAAGCAAGCCCGATCGGGCGTGGAAAGCGTGCTGGTCAAGCGCGAATATGCGCGCAACGCGCAGAGCATGCTCGTAGTCGATGATCGCTACGTCGCGGTGGGCGAGTACGACTACTCGCGTCAGGCTCGGGTCGCGACGCGCTTCTCCGCGCTGAAGCACGATGTCGCGTTCGCGGTCCGGCGGTTCGAGAAACTCTACGACCTCCGGCGCGCCGGTTCGGCCATCGTGGTGGACCAGATCGTCGCGCAGCCGCCGCTGGCGGAGTTCGAACGACTCACCGAGGGCAACTGCCGCAGCCTGTTCCGCGCCGCACTCCAGGAGAAATGGAACACCATGCCCGCACCGGGAGACTCTTCAGAAGGCGAGGTTCCGTGACTCAGAGCCAGGTGCTCACCGATCCGCTCGCCGACCTGGCGAGGCTGACCAATCGCTCCGAGGCCAGGAAACGTGAAGTGCGCGGCCACCTTTCGAGAGACACCTGGTTCGCCGGGACCGGTGGCCGCCGCTACTCGGGCGTCATCGACGCCTACCACGGCGAAACCGGCCGGGCTCCGGACGCGCATGCGGTCGCGGCGCTGGACCGGGCATGGCGCGAAAGCCTGCACATCGCACCCCCGGCGGATTACCTCGACGGCAGGCTCTACGACAAGCGGCAGCCGCTGATTCTGCGGGAACTCGCGGCCCGCAAGCTGTTCGAGCGCCTGTCGCATCCGGTGGAAGGGGTGCCCGGCGTCCGGGTGCGCCCGGAGGAGGTGATCGTCTGCCCGTACTCGAGCACGATGTTGCTCGAGGAGGCGGTGGCCACCCTCGCCAGGCCGGGCGGGGTGATCGTGTGCCCGGAGGGCTTCTACAAGAGTTCCAGCATCCACGTGGAGAAATTCGGCTTGCGAATCGTCTCGTGCCCGGTGGCTCCGGACGACGCGTTCAAGATCGATCCGGCACGGCTGGCCCGCTGCCTCGCGGAACTGCGGGCGACGGGCGAACTGTGCGGCGTGCTGCTCACGCTGCCGGGCAACCCCGTCGTCGCGGATTACACGGCCACGGAGCTGGCGGAACTCGGGCGGGTGCTGCTCGACTGCGGTGTTCCGGTGATCTGCGACATGGCCTTCGACCGGCTGGTGGCCTCGCACATCCCGATCGCGGCACTGCACGTGGAGACCGAGCAGGGCATCCGGCGGCTGTACGACGTGGTGCTGACCATCACGGGGAACTCGAAGGGCTACAACGCCTTCGGCCCGTGCAAAATGGGTGCCGCCTGCACCGGCGACGGCGCGTGGCTGGCGCGGATCAGGGAACGGCTCACGATTTCGTTCCAGCGCGAGACCACCCATCTGGCCCGCGCCATCCTGGAGCACACCTCTGAGGACTATTTCGACCGCAATCACGTGCTGATGCGCGCGCAGATCGATCGGACATGCGGCCGGATCGCCGCGATCAACACCCGGCTGGGAACCGACGTGCTGCGACCGTTGGGCAACCCGGAAGGCATGTTCGTCTCGGTGGTTTTCGACCCCGCGCTGCTCGACAAGGCGGGTGTGCACACGAGTGCGCAGGTGGAGGACCTGTTGCTCGCCGTGGCCGGCGTCGACAGCGTCGCGCTGGACCGGACCGGCTCGCTGCGTCCCGGTGTCCGGTTGAACGTCCTCGCTCCACGTAAGGCGCCGCGACACGAGTCGCCCGCTTTGATCGAGGAACTGTTCGACCGGCTGGAGCAATTGATTCGCGACATCGTCGGCGGGCTCACCTATCGCGACGCGCTCGCCGATCGCGGCCTGACCGCTCTGGTGGCGGAGCCCGGGGCCGCGCGATGATCGTCGGAGTGCTGCGCGAGACCGCGTCGCGGGAGACTCGCGTGGCGCTCACCCCGGACGAGGTGCGCACGCTGTCGGCAGCGGGACTCCGCGTTCTCGTGCAGGAAGGCGCGGGACAAGGCGCGGGTTTCGCGGACGAGGACTACAGCGCGTCCGGGGCGGTCGTCCTCGAGGATCGCGCGGCGGTGTTCGAGCGCGCGGGCATCGTCGTCTGGGTGAAACCGCCCGCGTTCGAACTCGACTCGATGCCGCTGCGCGCGGGGACGACGCTGCTCGGCTTCCAGGATCCGCACCACCGGCGCGACGAGATCGACCGGTTGCGCCGCCGCGGCATCGAATCGGTCGCCTTCGACGCGGTGCCACGCGACGACACGACCACCGAGTTCGACGCGCTGTCCACCATGAGCCGGATCGCGGGCGCGGTGGGTTACGCCGAAGGCAGGCGGCTGCTCGCTCCCGGGCGGCTGGCCGGCCCGGTCCGTGCCTTCGTGCTGGGGTGCGGGGCCGCCGGTCTCGCCGCCATCGCGGCCGCGCGCACGTTCGGCGACGAGCGGCCGACGGCGGTCGGCAACCGCATCGAACAACGAGTGGCCGCGATCGGGGCGGGCGCGGGGAAATTCGTGCCGAACCGGGACGACAACGCGGCACTGCTGGACACGCTCGCCGCGACGCCGCCCGATCTGGTCGTCTGCACGGCCGTGCACCGCGGATCCCCGGCGCCTCGCCTGCTCGGACCGGCGGCGCTGGACCTGCTCGGCTCGGGAACCGTGATCGTCGACCTGGTGGCCAAGGCGGGCGGCAACTGCGTCGCGACCGTGCCGGACAAGACGGTCACCCTGCCCAACGGCGTCGTCGTCACGCATCGCTCCAACTATCCGGCGGATCGGCCGGGCTCGGCCAGCCGTGCGTACGGCGCCGCGACGGCGGCGATGGTGCTGCGAATAGCCGGGGAGCGCGGCGAAGTCCCTTGACGCTCGATGAGAACGTGTTCTAATTTTTGGCATGCGCAGATTTGACGGCCGCCGCGTGGTGGTGACGGGAGCGGGATCCGGCATCGGTCAGGGCATCGCCCTGCGGCTGCTGGACGAGGGGGCGCAGTTGGTCGCCGCCGACATCGACGCGGCGGGCCTGGCGGCCACCGCGGAGAAGGCGGGCGACGGCGCGGAACGACTGCGAACGGTAGCGGTCGACACCGCCGACCCGGAGTCGGTGCGCACCGCGACCGCAGCGGCGCTGGAGTTCCTCGGTGGACTGGACGTGCTGGTGAACGCGGCGGGCATCCTGCGGCCCGCGCGCACCCACGAGATGCCGCTCGAGGTGTGGGACCAGGTGATCCGGGTGAATCTCACCGGCACCTTCCTCATGACCCAGGCCGCGCTGCCCGCTCTGCTGGACACCGGACGCGGCGTGGTGGTCAACATCTCCTCTACCGCGGCCTTCAGCGCGGCGCCCTACCTCGCCTCCTACGCGGCGTCGAAGGGCGGCGTGAACGCCTTCACACACGCGATCGCCCTGGAGTACGCCAAGCAGGGCTTGCGCGCGGTGAACATCGTTCCGGCAGGCATCACCAGCGGTATCACGACGAAGTCCATCTTGGATCAGCCCGAGGGTTTCGATCCGCAGCTGTTCTCCCGGATGACCGGATGGCTCAACGGGGGAGCGCTGGGCAGCCCGGAGGACATCGCCGGGGTGGTCGCGATGGTCGCCTCCGACGACGGCAAATACATGACCGGCACCGAGATCCGGGTCGATGGCGGCGCACTGATGTAGTCAGCGGGGCGTCGCCACCAGCAAATGGTGCGGAATCGGCGTGCTCGCGAGCCTCCGTTGCTCGACGGTGCAGCCCGCCTGTTCCAGCGCCGCGACCACCTCCGGGACCGGGCGCAGGGTGAACCCGTACGACGTGAACGGAAGCTTTGCCATCGCGTCCGGATCGCCGATGCCGATCACCAGACGGCCGCCCGGCCGGACCACCCTGGCGAGTTCGGCGCAGGCCGCAGCCAGGTCCGGCACGAAGTACACGGTGTTGACGGTGATCGCCGCATCGAGGCTGTCGTCCGGCAGCGGCAGCGCGGTGAGCGAGCCCTCCACCAGCCGCAGGCGACCGGCATCGATGTCGCTGCCATGACTCGAGCGCGCGCGTGCCAGCATGTCGGCGGAGATCTCCACGCCGTGCACGACGCCTCCCGCGCCGACCCGCTCGAGCAACCGGGAAAGCCCCGCTCCACCACCGAACCCGACGTCGGCCACGGTGCCGCCCGGCGCGACGGCGGCGGCCTCCACCGCCCCCGTAATGGCGGGCTTGTTGCTGCGATTGAGCACGAAGGCGACACCTTTGCCGAGCACGCCGTGGGGATTCCCGAGTTGACCGGCGAGTGTGGACAACAGACGGCCCCGAACCGAGTTCATGCGCGTCATCGTATCGGCCCCCGCTGTGCCGGGGGCGCGGCGAATACCCGAATACTGTTCTCTCCGGTATCCGTTCGGATACCGCGTTGCCCAGCGAAAGAGGACCGCGATGCGTCGGCCGATGACCCTCCTCGCCGCGTGCGTGCTGGCATTGCTGTCCGCTCAGCCCGCGTCGGCGGCCGGGCCATGGGGTCCGCTCGCGCCGCCGAATCCTTTCATCGGGCCGACCGGCACCGCCACCATGCACGGTGACGCGGGGTCCTCGGACGCGACACCGCTCGCCGGTCCGGACGCCCGCGCCGCGGCGATCGGCGCGTACCCGCTGGCCTCGGCGTGCCCCACCCTGCTGGAGGGATCGGACCGACTCGTGGTCGCCCTGTGCACCGCGATCGCGGGACAGACCCCGACGGTGTATTTGCTCGATCCGGCGGCGCCGGGCCTGTTGGCGCCATCGCTCGCCGCGCTGCCGTTGACCAAGGGCAGTCTGCTCGGCGGTGTGTACGCCTACCTCGATCGGGACGACCGTCTGGTGGTCGTGGACGGCACCGACCGGTTGCTCCGGGTGCGGCACGAGCGTGACGCGGCGGGAGCGTGGCGGCTGATCAGCGAAGAGTCCGCCGACCTCGGGTCGGTGATCCCGTCGGGAGACAACGTGACGGGACTCGTTCCGGACTGGTCGGGCAACGTGTGGTTCGCGACCGGCCGGGGAGTGGTCGGATTCGTCACCCCGGCCGGGCTGGTCACCGCGTTGACGCTGCCCGCGGGGGAGCAGGTGGCGAACAGCATCTCGGCGGCTCCGCGTGGACAGGTCGCGGTGGCGACGACGCACGCGCTGTACGAACTGCGCGTCGGCCCGTCCGGCGCTCCGGAGATCGCGTGGCGCGCGGCCTACGACCGGGGATCGGCGCGCAAGCCGGGACAGCTCAGCTGGGGCACCGGGTCGACGCCCACCTACTTCGGTCCCGAGACCGGTGCGGACTATCTGACCATCGTCGACAACGCCGACGGGCAGGTGCATGCCTTGGTATTCCGTTCCGGAACAGGCGAATTGATGTGCACAGTTCCGGTGCTCGGCGAAGGTGGGGCCGGCAGCGAGAATTCACCCGTCGGCATCGGCCGCTCGATCTTCGTGGCGAGCACATACGGCTACCCGTATCCGGCGCTGCCCGAAGGGGCAGGGCCCGCGTCGCCGCCGAACGCTCCTTTTACCGGGGGGATGACGCGAGTCGACGTCTCCGCTGACGGATGCCACGTGATGTGGGAGAACAAGGTTCGGAGTGCCGCCGTTCCGCGGCTGTCCACCGCCGACGGCGCGCTCTACACGGTCGCTCGCGTCGGTTCCGATCACGCCACGCCCGTGGACGGGTACGCGTTCACCGTTCTCGACCCCGAAACCGGTGCGGTCACCGCATCGCATCCGCTGCCCGGCACCATCGTCGACGATCCGCTGGAGACCGCACCGTTGATCACACACGACGGCCGTCTGTTGCAAGGCACGGTCACCGGGATACTGCGCGTCGGTTGAGCCCCCTATCACCTTCAAGGTGATTCAGGTCACTTTCGCGGAGTGATTCGAGTCGCGGACTGCCGTCGCGGCGGTCCGGTTCGGGCGTTGGAGTGCGGCATGGCCGTGCGTCGACGGTGACGCGGGTCACTCCAAGTCGGGTGTCACGGCGTCGATTTCGCGCGACTCGACGCTCGGTAACGGCAGGTGAGGCGAAGATCACATGCCTCGTTATGGTTGCGGCTCCGGTGCTGAATCGGGCGTGCCGAGTGGGTGAACTGAACCCTTTTCACTCCCTGGTTAATACGGAGCCTGTCGGGGAACTGTCCGGTCTTCCCGGCGTGCCGCTATGTCTTTACCCGGTTTATTACCGCGTAAACAAACTTCTGGTCTCTTTCCATTGGGCGGTGACCAGCAACTGTCCTTTCGTGCAAATGAACGTGCAGGTGGGAAGGGGTGTCAGCAACCATGGAGGGGTCTATTGAAACGCTCCGCTAACGCCCGAGGTGAGTTCCGATTCATTGCCGTGACGTATTCCCCGTGACTATTCCGGCGGAGTCGCCGGAGCGGTGCCCTGTCGCCGAAATCATGGTCGCCCTAGTCGCATGCGGTTAGCTGGCACGGGGCGAAAAGGTGCTGCCGCAAGGGTTTGCTGGGGTGCTGCTTTATACGCTTGACCTCGACAGGCAGGGTTGCGTAGGGATAACGGTTGTGTAGAGTTGACGGTAACGCTGGCCGCAGCTAGAGCAGCGACTCGCTGCGGCCAGCGGAACTCAAATGGGGGACTTCCGAACCGATCTGGCGCCGCTTAGCTGCCGATTGTCCCAGTCACTTCACCCAGCGTGTGCTGAATGTTGGCTGCGTCACAGTGGTCAGATGATCGCCCGATGACTCGGCACCCGGCTTCGCCTGCTCCGTGACCGCGCGGCGTCCCACCCCGAACACGTACACCAGGAACAACGCCTCGGCAGTGAATCCGATCGCGATGCGAATCGGTGTGGGCAACGGGCTCGGCGTCACGAAACCTTCGATGAAGCCACAGATCAGCAACACTCCCACCAGGCCGAGCGCTACGGTCGCGGTCGCCCGGCCCTGCCTGGCCACCGCCTCCACCCGGCTGAGCCGACCCGGATCGATCAGCGTCCAACCGAGTTTCAGGCCGACGCCGCCCGCGACGAATACCGCGGTCAGCTCCAGCGTGCCGTGCGGAAGGATGAAGCCGAAGAACGAATCCAGCCGCCCCGCATCAGCCATCAGGCCCGCGCTGACACCCAGGTTGAGCGCGTTCATGAACAGCAGGTAGACCGCGGGCAGGATCAAGACGCCGGTGAACAAGGCGATCGCCGTCACCCATGCGTTGTTCGTCCATACCTGCGCGGCGAAGGCCTCCTGCGGATGCTCCGAGTAGTACGTCTCGAACGCGCCGCCCGGCGCGGTGAGGCTCCTTGTGTCCTCGGGAATTCCGAGCACCTCGCGGGCCGAATCGAACCGGTCCACCCAGACTGCCAACCCGGCCGACACCGACAGGAACACCGCGGCGACGCCGACCCACCACGGCCATGCCCGATAGAGCGCCGCCGGGAAACGGTGACTGAAGAACCGTCCGATCTCCTGCCAAGTGTCGGCTCGCGTGCCCAGCACCCGGCCGCGCGCACGTGCCAGCAGCGCGCTCAGCCCGGCGATCAGCTCCGGGTCCGGGCTGTGTGACTGCAGCCGCGCCAGCTGCTGGGAGGTGCGGCGGTAGAGCATGACGAGTTCGTCCGCCTCCGCGCCGGTGAGCTTGCTCCGGGTGGACAGGTAGTCGAGCCGGTCCCACGCCCTGCGGTGCGCCAGGCTGTATGCGTCCACGTCCATTCGGTTGCCTCCCACTCCCGCCGGTCGCAAGAATGCTATCGACATGGCTGAGTTCACCACCGGCGAAGCAGTGGCCCTGGAACTGCCGATCGCCCGCATCCCCACCAGGGCCACCGCGTTCCTGATCGACGTGCTGGCCCAGTGCACGCTCGGGTTCGTGCTGTTGTTCGCGATCGTCACGTTGCTGCTGCCCGCGGGCGTCGACTCGGCCTGGTTGGACGTGGTCGCACTGGTGACCATCGTGACCGTGCTGGTCGGGTACCCCGTGACCTGTGAGACCGCTTGGCGGGGACGAACACTGGGCAAGCTGATGCTCGGGCTGCGGGTGGTGCGCGAGGACGGCGGGCCGATCGATTTCCGGCACGCGCTCACCCGCGGCCTGGCGGGCGCGATCGTCGATTTCTGGATGCTGGGCGGGTTCGGCGCCATCGCGGTGCTCACCTCGATGTGCTCGCCGCATGCGCGGCGGGTCGGTGACGTGCTCGCCGGCACCGTGGTCGTGCACGCGCAGCGCCCGCTGCCGCCGCCCGCGCTCGCGATCGCGCCGCCGTGGCTGACCGGCTGGAGCGCGCAGCTCGAGCTGGCCGGACTACCGGAAGATCTGGCGCTGGCGGTGCGGCAGTACCTGACCCGCTTGCGCACCCTGACGCCCGCGGCGCAACACCGGCTGGGGACGGCGCTCGTTGCCGAGGTGTGCGGCCGGCTGCGCGTCGCGCCACCGGCCGGTTGTCCGCCGTCGCAGATTCTCGGCGCGGTCATCGCCGAACGGCAGCGCCGAGTGCTGCCGTGGCCGCTGTACCCGGTCTTCCCGCCGCGCGCCGGTCAGCCGTTCGCCGCCACGTAGTCGTCGATCTCGCGCAGATAGGCGTCCTGCCGTGCGGGCGTGATCCACGAGGCACGGAAGGAGTTCCGGGCCAACTCGACCACCTGCTCGGTCCCGAGACCACCTTGCTCGGCGAGCGCGAGGTAGTTGTCGGCAACGTAGGCGGCGAAGTACGCGGGGTCGTCGCTGTTGACCGTCACCGTCAGCCCACGGCTCAGTAGACCGACGATCTCCTCGGCTTTCATCTGCGCCGTGACGAAGGAGTTCGACACCGGACAGCAGGTGAGCGCGATCCCCTTGGACCCGGCCAGTTCGACCAGACGGTCGTCCTCCACGATGTTGGTGCCGTGGTCGATGCGGTCGACGGCGATGTCCTCCAGCGCCTGGCGGATGTGCTCGATCGAATCCGGCTGGTCGATGTCGCAGTGCATCGTCAGCAGGAACCCTTCCGCGCGGGCGCGCTCGAAGACGGCGGCGAACTTGCTCGGCGGGTTGCCCCGCTCGTCGGAATCCAGCCCCACACCGAGGATCCAGCTCTTGTACGGCAGCGCTTCCAGCAGCGTCGCCATGGCGTACTCCGCGGAATGGTCGCGCAGGAAGCACAAAATCAGTTCGGCGGATATCCCCAGCTCCCGCCGCGCCCGGGCGATCGCCGACCGGTATCCGCTGATCACCGTGGGGAACGGGACTCCGCGCCCGGTGTGCGCCTGCGGATCGAAGAACAACTCGGCGTGACGCACGCCTTGGCCGTGCGCTCGGCGCAGATAGTCGAAGGCGAGGTCGTGGAAGTCCTCCGGGCGCTGTAGCACGCGCATCGCGGGGTAGTAGACCTGGAGGAATGACGTCAGGTCATGGAATCGGTAGGTCTGCTTGACCTCTTCCACGCTCTTCTCCGGCAGCTCGATGCCGTTGCGCCGGGCGAGGCGGAACTTCAGCTCCGGCTCCAGCGTCCCTTCCAGATGCAGGTGCAGTTCCGCTTTGGGCAATCCGCGGACGAAGGCGGCGAGATCTGAGGCCATGGGGTCATGATCCTCCTCGGCGGGCGCGCGAGGACGCGCTTCGACGAGACCGCGGCGCCCGGCGGAAAAGACTCAAAGGGCTCCGGATTGTTTCAGCTCCAGATATTCGTCCGCCAGGGCCTCCGGCAGTCGTTCCGGAGACGCCGCGACGACCGCGATCCCGGTGCGCCGCAGCGATTCCTGGACCAGCGCGCGTTCGGCGAGCACGGATTCGGCCGCGGCCGCGGCGTACAGGTCGGACAGGTTGTCGCGCCGGGTGGCCGCCGCGGCGACATCGGGGTCGGTCACCGAGACGATGAGCACGCGGTGCCGTTGCGCCAGGACCGGCAGCACGGGCAACAGGTTCTCCTCCACCGCGGCGCCGTCCAAGCTGGTGAACCAGACGACCAGGCTGCGCCTGCGAGTGCGCTGAATGGCCGCTCGCACCAGTCCGGCGCTGTCGGTGTCGACGAGGGCGGGAGTGATTCCGGCCATCGCGTGCATCAACTTCAGCTGGAGACCCTTTCCGCCGACACCTCGGACCTCGGCGCGCGCTCGGCGGTCGAAGGCGAGCAGGTCGACCGAATCCCCCGCGGCGGCGGCGAGACCGCCGAGCAGCAGGGCCGCCTCGATGCTCGCGTCCAAGCGCGTACCGTCACCGACCCGGCCCGCGCTGACCCGGCCGGTGTCCAGCAGCATCAGCACGTGCCGGTTGCGCTCCGGCCGCCAGGTGCGGACCAGGACGTCGGTGGCGCGGGCGGTGGCGCGCCAGTCGATCGCGCGCACGTCGTCACCGGCGACGTACTCGCGGAACGAGTCGAATTCGGTGCCCTGCCCGCGCAGGTTGGCCAGATTGCGGCCGTCGAGGTGCTGCAACCTTTTGACTTTCGACCGCAGCAGCCGTTCGGCGCGGAACGCGGGCAGCGCCCGCACCCGGGCGGGCACGTCCCGCCTCGTCTGCCTGCCCGCCAGTCCGAGCGGGCCGATCAGTCGCACCGTGATCCGGCCCGCGACCCGATCGCCGCGGTAGGTGGGCCTGAGCACGGTGCGGAAACGGACCTTGGTACCAGGGGCGAGATCCAGTACGTGCGCGCCGTTCTCGGCGCGTGCGCTGTCGGGCCAGTCGTCCCACACCGTCCCGCGCAGCCTGCGGGCTCCGGTGTTGACCGCGACGAGTTCCACCTCGGCGGAGCGGCCGAGCCGCACCGTGGTCAATGCCTCGCGGGACAGCGACAGGTCGCGCGCCCGCCCCACAGCGCCGAGATCGACGAGCAGCCCGGCGGCCAGGACGCAGGTCACCACGACCACGCCGACCACCGAGGGCAGGACCAGGGTGACGAACAGGGCCGCCACGCCTGCCGCGGCGGCCAGCCGACCGGTGACGACCATCGGCTACACCGGGACCGGGACCGAGAGCAGCAGCGACGACAGCACGCCTTCGGCGGTCACACCGTCCAGTTCGGCCTCCGGGCGCAGGTGCAGGCGGTGCCGCAGCACGGCGACGGCGACGGTCTTCACATCGTCCGGCGTGACGAACCCGCGCCCGTTGAGCCAGGCGAACGCGCGGGCGGCCGCCATCAGGGCGGTCGCGCCACGGGTCGACGCGCCGTGCTGTACGGCGGGCGAGATGCGGGTGGCCCGGCACACGTCGACGGTGTAGGCGAGCACCTCGGGGCTGATCGTGGTCTGCGCGATCGCGGTGCGGGCGGCGGCGATGTGCGCCGGGCCCGCGACCGGACGCAGTCCCGCGGCGGTGAGGTCGCGCGGATCGAAACCCGAGGCGTGGCGTTGCAGGATGCGGAACTCGTCGTCGCGACCGGGCAGGTGGATGTCCACCTTGAACAGGAACCGGTCCAGCTGCGCCTCCGGCAGCGGATAGGTGCCCTCCTGTTCGATCGGATTCTGGGTGGCGACGACGACGAACGGATCGGGCAGCGGCCGTGGTTTCCCGTCCACCGAGACCTGGCGCTCCTCCATCGACTCGAGCAGGGCCGACTGGGTCTTCGGCGGCGTGCGGTTGATCTCGTCGGCGAGCAGCAGGTTGGTGAACACCGGGCCGTGCCGGAAGGTGAACTCGGCGGAGTGCGGATCGTAGATCTGCGACCCGGTGACGTCGCCGGGCATCAGGTCGGGGGTGAACTGCACCCGCGCGTGCTCCAGGTCCAGCGCCGTGGCCAGCGCCCGCACCAGCAGCGTCTTGGCCACCCCCGGCACGCCTTCGAGCAGGACGTGGCCGCGGCACAGCAGCGCGAGCACCAGGTACATGACCGCGTTGTCGTTGCCGACCACCGCCTTGCCGATCTCGGCGCGCAGAGCATGGAACGCGGCGCTCGCCTGCTCGGCCGTCGGGGTGGTCTCGGTGCTGGTCATTCCATCTCCTGTGGTTCGCGGGCGTTCCCGCGGGCGGTGAGCCGGGCGAGGACCGGGCGAGGGCTTCTCATCCGACCTCCGATTCGATCCATTCGAGCTGAGCGGCGACCACCCGGAGGGTCTCGGGATCGGGAACCGGGCCGAACAGGGCGGCGCCGATCTGGGCCGGGTCGGCGCCGACGCGCGCGGCGATCACGGCGACGATCCGGTCCGGCGGGGTGTCGGCCGTGATGCCGAGAGGGGTGCGGATGCGGCGCAGCGCGGCCGCCCGCAGCTTTCCGGCGACGTGATCGTGATCCTTCGAGCGGCGATACAGCGCGGCCTGGCCGCCGAGCAGTTCGTTCGCGGCCACTTCGACGGGGCGGGGTTCGCGCACCAGAGCGCCCCGTCTGCGGGCACGCCACCACACCACCAGCGCGGCGGCGATCAGGAACTGCACGCCGCCGTAGAAGACCGGTGCGGGCAGCCGGTCCCAGATCGCGTCGTCACCCGCCCCGAAGCCGGGGCGGTCCGGCGGAGGGACGTCGGGCAGATCCGGCGGCGGTTGCGGCGGCGGGGCGGTAGGCGCGATCGGCGCGCCGCAGGACTGCGCGACGCCGTAGACCAGCAGCAACAACGCGGCCGTCGCGGCGAGCACCGCCCAGAACCTGGGATCGCGCATCAGGTTCGGCAGCGGCGGCAGTTTTCGCCTGGTGCGCGGCTCCTGCTCGACCGCCTCGATCTCGACCGGTTCCGGTGCGGGGGGCGGCGCGGACCCGGAGAACCGGTCGGCGTATTCCAGCCTGCGATATTCGTCCTCGGTGGCGCGGCGTCCGCCGTAGACCACCTCGTCGAAGCTTCGTGCGGCGGGCTGGAACTCGGTGGCGGTCTCGAGCGGCAACGCGGTCGTCACGTCGTCGGCGGTCTCCCGCGCGGTCCGCGACCGCCGCACCTCCAGCACACCGCCTTGTTCCAGGCCGCGCAGCACGGCGCGGAAACGTTCCCGCAGGGCGCGGTCGAAATCCCGCTTCGCGGCGGCTGTTTCGGCGGCGGCGCGATGATCGGCGGCGGCGCCGAGCCGCGGGGTGCCGGGCGCGGGGTCGGCCGTTCGCGGCTCCATCGGCACGGGATCGCTCATCGCGCCTCCCGCCTCGGAATGCGAATGTCCAAACCCTCTCTGCGGCAGCGGCGATCGACGTAGCACACCACCCGCGACGAAGCCTCGACCACTTCGCCGAATGCCGTCAGCAGCAGCACCGCCGACGTGGTCAGCACGATCACCGGCCACCGGTGCGTGCCGGAGAAGTCCGAGACGAACAGCGGGATGCCGAGCAGTGGGATGGCGAGCAGCGTGAACAGGGCCCGCTGGGCGATCCAGAGCCCGGTGGTCGGCCACTCCGCGCCTTCGGCGAGCAGTTCGGCGCGCGCGACGCCGTCACGGTGCGACGTGCGTTCGACCAACAGCACCGGCACCGCGACCCAGCGGCGGGCGCGCAGCCGGCCCAGCCAGATCGCCGCGAGCGGCAGCGTCACGATCAGCAGGCCGCCCACCGCGAGCACGCCGACGCCCACCATGGTGAACAGCAGTTGGAAGACCAGCAACGGACCGAGCGTCCCACCGAATCGGCGCAGCGCGGTCCGTCGGCCGATCGGGGCTCCGTCGACGGTCGCGAGCCCCAGGGCCACGGTCGTGCCGCGTAACGCGAACCGCAGCAGCCACGCGCAGGCCGCGGTGGACAGGATCGCCGCCCAGGCGGTGCCGGGGTCGGAGCCGTCGGTGAGCGCGGAGGCGCCCGCGGTCACCGCGACGACCACGGCCTCGGCGAGCAGCAGGCCCGTCATGCTCAACCCGGCCAGGGCGCGGATGTTCGCCTGGATCAGCGCGAACGGCACATCGAGCAGTTCGCGGAAACTCAGCGGTCGGATCGGCACCGTCGCTCCAGGAGACCCCGGTACCGGATCTGTTCCCGCCCCGACGGCGCCGGCCGGTTCGGCGGCTGGCAGCACGGGCCGAGTCTAACCGTCAGCGCCGCAGTAAGCGGTCCACCACGTGCCGGTAGCGAACGGGATCGATGGGCGGAAGACCGAGCAGCGCGCGCAGGTACACGCCGTCGCCGACCAGTCGGATGAGGTCGGCCTGAACCGGGTCGGTGACCTCCTCGTCCAGACCGTCCGACCAGGAATTCATCAGGTCCACCAACGCCTGCTGCACCTCGTCCGGCTCGGGCGTGGCGTCGATGGTGCGCATGGTCGCGAGCATGGACCGGTAGAGTTCCAGCTCCACCGCCTCCGCCTCGACGGCCGGGTTCGGCGTCTGCAGGTACCACTCGGCTACCGAGCCGCCTTTGGCGACCGAGTTGTCCAACTGCTGGCCCGCACGGTCGGCCAGTCTGCGGACCAAGCCCGCGAGCAGCGCGTCCTTGCTCTTGAAGTGATAGAGCAAGCCGCCTTTGGAAACGCCCGCGGTGGCCGCGACATTCTCCAGAGTCACGTGCGACATGCCTTTCTCCAGGAGCAAGGTCTCGAGCGCATCCAGGATTCGGTCGCGGGTGTCAGCCGTCACCCGGTTGACTATACCGTCCGGACGGTTATGTGAGTACTATACCGTCTGGACGGTAAGAAACAGACGACGGAAGTCGAGAAAGTCATGACCACCCAGACCGCGCAACCCGCCGAACGATCGACCAACGCCCCACCTCGAGCGGGGACACGCGAGTGGGTGGGGTTGTCCGTGCTGGCGCTCGCGCTACTGCTGCTGGCCGTCGACGCGACGGTGCTCGATCTGGCCGTGCCCGCGATCAGCGCCGATCTCGCGCCGACCACGCCGCAACTGCTGTGGATCATCGACGTCTACTCGTTCGTGCTCGCCGGATTGCTCGTCGTCATGGGCAACCTCGGCGACCGGATCGGGCGGCGCAAATTGCTGCTGCTCGGCGCGGCGGGATTCGGTGTCGCATCGATACTCGCGGCGTGGTCCCTGACGCCGGAAATGCTCATCGCGGCGCGCGTACTGCAGGGTGTCGCCGGTGCGACGCTGATGCCCGCGACACTGGCACTGATCAGGTCGATGTTCCTCGATCCGCGGCAGCGAACCGTCGCGATCGCGGTGTGGAGCGCGATGGCGGGCGGTGGCGCCGCGGCGGGACCGCTGCTGGGCGGCTGGCTGCTCGAGCACTACTGGTGGGGTTCGGTCTTCCTGGTGAACCTGCCGGTCATGCTGGTGCTGATCGGGCTCGGTCCGCTGCTGATCCCGGAGTCGCGTGATCCGCGGCCCGGTCGTTTCGACCTGCTCAGCGCCGTGCTGTCGATGCTCGCGCTGGTGCCGGTGGTGTACGCGGTGAAGGAATTCGCGGCGCACGGGCCGAGTGTCCGGGTCGCGGTGATCAGTCTGATCGGCCTGCTTGCCGGGGCGTGGTTCGTGCGCAGGCAGCGACGATTGGAGCAACCGATGCTGGACCTGGCGCTGTTCGCGCTGCCGAAGTTCCGTACGGCGGTGCTGACCAATCTGCTCGCGGTGTTCGCGCTGGCCGGTGTGCTCTTCTTCGGCTCGCAGTACCTCCAGTTGGTGCTGGGACGCTCCCCACTGCAAGCGGGATTGCTGTTGCTGCCCGGTTTGTCGGCCGGGATGATCGCCTCGCTCGCCGCGGCCTGGCTGGTGCGGCGGCTGCGGCCGGGCACGGTGCTGGGCGGCGCGCTGATCACGGCGGCGGTGGGCGCGGCGCTGTTCGGCCTGCTCGGCCCCGACGCGGCCACCAGTACCACGCCGTTCGTACTCGGTTTCCTGTTCATCGGGGCAGGCGTGGGCGTCGCGCTCACCGTGTCCTCCGACCTGGTGGTCGGCTCGGCGCCGCCGGAGCGCGCGGGCGCGGCCGCCGCCGTGTCGGAGACCGCGTACGAGACCGGCGTCGCGCTGGGCGTCGCGATCCTCGGCAGCGTGGTCATGGCGATCTTCCGCGACGGTCTCGATCCGACGCACGTGCCGGGCGACCGGATGGCTGCCGCCTCGGAATCCCTGGGCGCCGCCACGGCTTTCGCACGTGAATTGCCGGAGGCCGCCGGGCGCGCGTTCCTCGCCTCGGTGCACGAGTCCTTCGTCTCGGGCATCCACTTCGCGGCCCTCGGTACCACCGCGATCTTGTTGATCGCGGCCGCGGTGGCGTTCCGTTTGCGCCATGCGCGCGGGTGATTTCGCGGGCCGGATTGCGCGGCGCTGCCCACGCCGGTGTTCGAGGCCGCGGCCGACCCGCCGGCTGCGGAACCACCACTGCCCGGTCGGCGGCGGTGAGCCCGCTGAAGACGATCATGAGGGTTCACCGCGCGACATCGGACCGACTGCGGTGCCGATCAAGCCGGCCGTCGCCGTGATGCGCGGGATGCGCTGCGCCCATGCAATACCCGGACCTGGGTGTCGGGCGCGTCCGCTCGTGTGAAGTCGAGGTAGTCGCTGCGTTCGAATCGCACAACATTTGGTTGTGGATCATCGCTGATTCGGTTGTTTGATCACACCTCCGCGCCTTGCTTTGATCCATGTCGGTCAACAGTGAGTTGTGCGATCGAGAGGTGCGAAGCTTGGGGACCGGACGATCTCTCGGTCGGCAGTTCGGATGGTTGTGGGCGGCCTACGCGGTCAGCGCCTACGGGTCGGGTCTTGGGTTCGGTGCGTTGCCGCTGATCGCCGTGCTGGTGCTGCACGCAGGCCCCGGACAAGTGTCCGCGCTGTCGGCGGTGGGGCCGGCGGTGGGCGCGCTGATCGCGTTGCCGCTCGGGCCGTGGGTGGAATATTGCCGCAAGCGACCGGTGATGATCGCGATGGACCTCACCCGGTTCGCGGTCATGACGACGATCCCGCTCGCCTATGCCTTCGGCCGACTCGGTTTCGTCCAGCTGCTGGTCGTCTCGGCCGTGGTCGCCGCGGCCAAGATCGCCTTCAACGCGGCGAGCGGCGCCTATCTCAAAGCCCTTGTGCGGCCCGAGGACCTGCTCGTGGCCAACGCGCGATTCGAGTCGACGACGTGGAGTTCCACCGCCGTAGGGCCGCCGCTGGGCGGAGCGGCGATCGGTTTGTTCGGGCCGGTCACCACCGTGGTGGCCGACGCGCTGAGTTACCTGCTCTCCGCGCTGGCGGTCATGGCGATTCGCGGCAGGGAAGAACCTCCGCGGCGGACCGGCAAGCCCCGGCTGCGGGCCGGTGAGTTGCTCGAAGGCTGGCGGTACCTGCTGGCTCATCCGGGATTACGGGCGCTTTACCTCAACCAGCTGCTCGTGGGCGGACTGATCATGGCCACCGAGCCGCTCCTGGCCGTACTGCTGCTCCGCGAGCTCGGATTCCCACCCTGGCAGTACGGCCTCGCCTTCGCCGCCCCCTGCGTCGGCGGACTCATCGGCTCACGCCTTGCCGGCCGTGTCGTGGAGCGATACGGCAGGCACCGGGTCCTGCGCACCGTCGGCACGCTGCGCGCGATCTGGCTGATCGGCCTCGCGTTCGTCCAGCCCGGTGTCGCAGGCCTCGCGACGGTGATCGCTGTCGAGCTCGCGATCATCATCAGCATGAGCCTGTACAACCCGGTACTGGCCACCTATCGACTCGAGCACACACCCGAAGACCGCGTCGCCCGCACCCTGTCGGCCTGGTCGATCAGCAGCAGCGCTTCCATCGCAGTGCTCAGCGCGCTCGGCGGACTGCTCGCCGACGTGACCAGCCCGCGCACGGCTATCACGGTCGCGGGACTGCTGATCCTCGTCAGCCCGCTGCTGCTACCCCGTCGCCAGGAATCCGCACCTGCACCCGACCTTGCGGTGGCGACAACCCTTCAACCACAAACGGCAAGCGTTTCGCAGGAAGCCAGGCAAAATTCATGACTGTCACCGCACTCGACCCGTCCAGCGCGCTGGTCCTCGTCGACTTGCAGAACGCCCTCATCGACGCGCCGACCGTCCCCTATACCGGTCGAGAAGTGGTCGCCCGGGCGGTCGAGCTGGCCCGTGCTTTCCACGAGCACAGCGCCCCGGTCGTCCTGGTGCGGGTGACGGCCCGTGCGGACGGAGCGGATGCCGCTCCAGGTCGCAGCGACATCTCGAGCCCACCAGGTTCATTGCCCGACGGCTGGGATGTCATCGTCGACGACCTCGCCGGTCACCCTGACGACATCACGGTGACCAAGCGCACTTGGGGTGCCTTCCACGGAACCGACCTCGATCTGCAACTGCGCCGCCGCCGCGTCACACAGATCGTGCTGGCCGGGCTCACCACCAGCATCGGCGTGGAGTCGACCGCTCGCGCCGCCTTCGAACACGGCTACCACGTCACGCTCGCGACGGACGCCATGGCCGATCTGAACGTGGAGGCGCACCGCAACAGCATCGAACGGATCTTCCCCCTCCTCGGCGAAACCGGTTGCACCGCCGAGATCGTCGAAAATCTTGCCAAGACCCGCGCCTGACCCCGGCAGAAGGTGGATCCGGCCTCGGTGGTGGCGCCGGCCGCAGCTCAGCTCGTCCCGATGCAAGGTCGGGCCGTGTCCGGCGATCGAGTGTGGAGTCGGGGCGCGCGAACAGCGGGCGGTAGCGAGGAGCGTCAGGCCGGGCGGGCGAGCCGGGTCGGCGCGAGGCGGCCGCGAAGGGTGACGGATTCACCGAGCCGCCAGTGTCCGGCTTCGGACTCGGCGGACGCCGCGACGGTTGCGCCGGAGGCGAGCAGCAGGCCCTGCTGCTTGGCGAGTTCGCACAGGCGAGCCGCTTCGTTGACGGCGTCGCCGATGACGGTGAACTCGTAGCGCTGATGCGCGCCGACATTGCCCGCGACCACCCGGCCCGCGGCCACGCCGATGGCCGCGACGAAATCGGTCGCGGTGCTGTCGAGCCGAGCCAGGATCGCGCGGGCGGTGGCCAGCGCCGCGCCCGGGGCGTCGGCCAGCGGAGCGGGCGTGCCGAAGACGGCCAGGGCCGCGTCACCCTCGAACTTGTTGACCAGCCCGCCGTGGTGTTCCACCTCGTCGACCACGATGCCGAAGAACCGATTGAGAATGGCGACCATCTCCGGCGCGGGAATGGTCGCGGCCATGGTCGTCGAGCCGACGATGTCGATGAACAGGGCCGCGGCGTCGGTCTCCACACCGCCGAGCGCCGGGTCGCCCGCCAACGCGGCCGCGGCGACCTCACGGCCGACATGCCTGCCGAACAGGTCCCTGATCTGCTCGCGCTCGCGCAGTCCCTCCACCATGTGGTTGAAACCGCTCTGCAGCTCACCCAGCTCGGTGCCGTCGTAAACGGCCAGCGCGACATCGAGATCGCCGTCCTCCACCTGACGCATCGCGCGGCGCACGCCGAGGATGGGCGCGACGGTCGCGGCCAAGGTCTGCGTCATCAGCAGGAGACCGAAGACCAGTGTCGCGCCGCCGAGCGACAGCACGCAGACCGCCAGTCGCGCCTTGGTGACGTCATCCATCGTGAGCGCCAGCACCGCGAGCACCATCATTCCGGCCACCGGCACGCCGGAGCCGACCACCCAGACGACGAGCGAGCGTCCGAAGACGCCGATGCCGCGGCGCCGACCGGAATCCGCGGCTTCCAGCACCCGGGCGGTGACGGGCCGCAGCGCGAACTCGATGATCAGGTAGCTGTTCGCGCACACCACGATGGCGCTGATCGCGATGCCGAAGGCCACCTTCGGGATCAGTTGCGGTTCGGCCAGCCCGTACAGCGTGGTCAGCAACACGAGCCCGCCGAACCACAGCAGCGCTTGGTCGCGCACCAGCCTGCGCGGCACCGCCGTGGCCGCGGCCATCTCCTCCTCGGTCGGCACGCGGTCCGGATCGGTGGCCCACCGCAGCGCGCGCAATTCGCGGGTGGTGCCCCACCACAGGCCGAGCAACAGCGCGCAGGTCGCGTACAGCGGTGCGGCGAGCACGTCGAGCAGCAGGAGATCCCGGGTGAACACCGACGGGCCCGGCAAGACGAAGCCGACCAGGACGATCGACACGACCATGCCCGTCAGATTGCCCAACAGCGTGGGCACGGTGAGCAACAGCTGGACGCGAATGCGTCGTAGCCCCGACGACTCCTCGGCGGACCCGAGCAATCGCGACCCCCACGGCGCCGCCGCGAGCGTCACCTCCCTGTGTTGCATGGGTGCAGCGTAAGCCGCGGAGCGCCCCAGCGCCGTAGGCCGCACTCGGCCGGATCCGGCGCCGGGTGGGCCGTGGGTGGCAGTGGTGCGGTCAGCGACCCGGCGGCAGTTCGCGGCGGCCGGGCTCGGGGAGTTCGGGGCGGTGGTGGCCCGGCAGTTCGTCACGGTGGGCGCCGGTGGGCAGACCGTAGCCGGCTGCGCCGGTGGGCGGAAGCGAGGAATAGCGCGGGGCGTGCGGCGCGGAGTACGCGGCGTCCACGACGGTGGCGGCGATGTGCTGGGCATGCGCGATCTCGGGCGCGCCGGGCGGCAACTGGTAGCCGACCGCCTGCGGATGCGAGGTCTGGCCGTCGACGGTGACCTTGCGGGTGCGCCGCAGCGTGAAGGTGATCTCCTCGACCTCCTCGAACGCCTGCCGCGCCGTGCGCAACGGATGCGTGGCCGTATCGATCGCGTTGGCGACGAAGGACGGAACGAGCGGCCGGATGAAACGCGCCGCGGTGTCGGTGAACGGGACCGTGCCGATCAGCGGCAGCTCGAGACCGCCGCCACTCGGCGCTGCCGGTGCGGATGCGACGGCGGGCACCTGCGGGTGCACGCCGGTGGGCGCGGGTAGGTTCGGCGTCGCCTCGTCGGGCATGGCGCTGTCCTTTCGGTCGTCCGCCGTGGCGGCGGGAAGTTCGGGGCGTCGCGGCGGCTCGGTGATGCCGATCTCGATGCCGCCGATGGCCGCGATGATGCGGGTGCGCTGCCGTTCCCGATCGATGGCGGTGTCCGCCTCGACGGCGAGACGAGCGGCGGTGAGCTGCTGCTCGGCGCGCAGGGTCTCGGCCTCGGCGCGTACCTCGGCCTGTTTGACCGCGATCACCGCGTCGGCTTCCCGCTCGGCGCGGTCGTGCACGGTGCGCGCCGCGTTGTGCCGGTCGAACGAGGTCTCGCCACGCCACCAGCGCAGCACCAGCGGCAGCAGCGCGAAGGCGACGAACGCCAGGATGGTGAGAATGCGCAGCGGCAGCGCGTCGTGCACGGTGTAGTCGTTCATCGCCTGCCAGCGCGCGCCGAGCCCACGGTCGGCGTCGTCGAAGGCGGCGGTGCGCGCGGCCGACAGGGCGGCCTGGTCGGCGTCGATCCGGCGATCGGCCGCGTCCACTCGGTCCTGCGCGGTGGCGAGATGCTTGCGGGCGTCGTCGAGCATGGCGTTGGCCGTCTGCGCTTCCGGCCCACGGCCCGGCACGCCGGTGATCCTGGTCCGCGGGCACTCCGGGGTCGGATTGAATTCGCAGCGTGCGATCACCAGGGCGTGGTCGATATCGTTCTGGGCCATCGCGATCGCCTGTTCGAGCGCGGCCCGGTCGGCTTTCGCCCGGTCCAGTTCCGCCTGCGCCGCGACGACCCGCGGCGCGGAATCGAGCGAGCGCTGCGCCTTCTCCGCCAGCACCCGGTCGACGGACCCGCTGAACAGCACGATCGCGGCCAGTTCCGCGAGTAGCCCACCGGCCAGCACGGCGACCGCGATGCGCGCGACCAGCCCGAGCCGATCCGGTCCGCCGCTCGGCCGCGCGGTCGCCAGTGCCCTGGCGAGCGCGCCGGTGAGCGCGGCGACCACGATGCCCGAGGCCAGCGCGGCCGACCACGGCCACGCCGAGGCCGCGGCCAGGGCGGCGACCACACCGGAGATCGTGGCGAACAACAGCACCACAGCACCGGTGACGGCGTATCCGGCACGCTCGTGACGATCGCTGATCGCGCTGGTCCGGCCGCCGCCGAGCCAGGTGAACAAGCCGGTGACGGTCATCGGAATGCACATCCTCTACGTCCCAGGCGCTTTCACGGGCGCGACGAAACTGTCACGGATTCGTTGTGACAGCGTGACAGGCTCGCCCGGTTCGCAGCGAGCAGGGACGGTCGGATGTGGTAAGGCTCACAGATCATCCGGTGCTTCGTATCCGGGGTGGGCGATTCCAGGAGGTCACAACGTGCGCGGAGTCTGGTTGACGCTCTTGGCGGCGGGGCTGCTGACTTGGCCGGTCAGCGCGGGGGCCGCTCCGGCCGACCGGTCGCTCGACCGGCTGGTCGCCCTCGTGGTCGAGCGCTTGGACACCGCCGACGCGGTGGCCGCCGCGAAGTGGTCGACCGCGGGTGAGCCCGGCATCGAGCCGACCATCGACGATCCGGTCCGTGAGGCGGAGGTCTACGAGGTCATGACCCGGCTCGGCCACGACCGTGAGCTGTCGGAGAACTGGGTGCGGCAGGTTTTCCTCGGGCAGATCGAGGCCAGTAAGACGGTGCAGCGGGGGCTGATGACGAGGTGGCGCTTCGACCCGGCCGCGGCGCCCACCGCGCCGGTGGGACTCGACTCGGTGCGCCCGGTCATCGACCGGGTGAACGTCGAGATCCTCGATCAGCTCGCCGGGCACCGAGCGGAGCTGACCGCGCCGGATTGCGCGGAACAGTTGGCGCGCAGCGTCTTCGGCGTGGTCGTCGCGGACCGCGCCGATGTCCTGCACCGAGCGGCGCTGGTGCGGGCCGCCGTGTCGCTCTGCGCGGCGTAGGCCGCGGCCGGGCCCGCCGGGCGACCTCGCGCGGAAAGATGTGTCCAACACCACTTCTTGATATTTGCTGGATATGTGCTGAACCCCACAGTGGGCAAAAGAGTCCGGACGGTCGGATCATATTCATTGCTTGTCACGCAGCTGTCGGAAATCTCTCATCGGTCACAGCGCCGAGTTAGCCGCCGCCACTTGGTTTGCCGGGCGTCCAGCGGGGGAAATCCATTTCGACGCAGGTGAGGGCGGTTTCCGGGTCTTGTGAGGAAGGTCTCGGGTAGGTGTCGCGCGTCGGTTTTCCCAGCTGGCACCGGGTGCCATGGGGATCGATCGCATGGCGCTCGCTGCTTTACACTGGACGGCGCGCACACGTGGAGGACCCAATGCAGAAGCCCAGCTAAACCTGGTTATTAGCGCAACCTAAGTTGGTTGGGCCCTGGACCTGACTTATCGTTTGCTCTTACGCCGAACACAGAACGTTCGGCTACCTCGCCCGCTCGGGCAGCCCTAGCCAGGTGCTCAGCGTAGCGGTCGAGCACCCGCTCGGAGGTAAGGATCTTGTTAGGGATCCGTTACCGAAGGGCACCCACTACGTCACAGAAGCGGGTGGAAAAAACTGCAGACCTGACTGCACGCCGAAGACCATCAGCGCGGCTGGCTTCGGAACGTACGGGCGCAGTCTTGTACGGAGGCGTTCGACGAAAGGCCGTTTTCTTCGAAGGCCGACTTTCCTGAAGGCAGAGGCATGACGCAACTTCCTGGCCACCGGTCACCTGGACCCATCGGGCTCTACGACCCGGCGAACGAGCACGACGCCTGCGGCGTCGCATTCGTCGTCGACATGCACGGCCGCCGCAGCCGCGACATCGTCGACAAGGCTATTACGGCTCTGTTGAACCTGGAGCACCGTGGCGCCGCGGGCGCCGAGCCCAACAGCGGCGACGGTGCGGGCATCCTGATCCAGGTCCCGGACCGCTTCTTCCGCGCCATCGTGGACTTCGAGTTGCCGCCGGAGGGTTCCTACGCCACCGGTATCGCCTTCCTGCCGCAGGCCCGCCGCGAAGCCGCGCGCGCTGCCTACGGCGTGGAGAAGATCGTCAAGGAAGAGGGCCTCGACGTCCTCGGCTGGCGCGAGGTGCCGATCGACGAGTCGTCGCTGGGCGCGCTGGCGCGCGACGCCATGCCGAGCTTCCGGCAGATCTTCATCGCATCGCCGAAGAACGCCTCCGATCCGCTGTCGGATATGGATCTGGAGCGTCGCGCCTACGTGGTGCGCAAGCGCGTCGAGCGTGAGCTGGGGTCGGCCGGAGCCGGTGAGGGTGCGGTCGGCAGGGAGTCGGTCTACTTCCCGAGCCTGTCGGGGCAGACCTTCGTCTACAAGGGCATGTTCACCACGCCGCAGCTGCGCGCGTTCTACCTGGATCTGCAGGACTCCCGGGTGGAGAGCGCCCTCGGCATCGTGCACTCCCGGTTCTCCACCAACACCTTCCCGTCCTGGCCGCTGGCGCACCCGTTCCGCCGGGTGGCGCACAACGGTGAGATCAACACCGTCACCGGCAACGAGAACTGGATGCGCGCCCGCGAGGCGCTGCTGCGCAGCGACGTCTTCGGCGTCGACTCTGCGGGCAAGAACCGGCTGGAGAAGATCTTCCCCGTCTGTACCCCGGGGGCGAGCGACACCGCCCGGTTCGACGAGGTGCTGGAACTGCTGCACCTCGGCGGCCGCAGCTTGCCCCACGCCGTGCTGATGATGATTCCCGAGGCCTGGGAACGCAACGAGAACATGAACCCGCAGCAGCGGGCCTTCTACGAGTACCACTCGATGCTGATGGAGCCGTGGGACGGCCCCGCGTCGGTGTGCTTCACCGACGGCACCGTCGTCGGCGCCGTGCTCGACCGCAACGGCCTGCGGCCGAGCCGCATCTGGGTGACCGACGACGGCCTGGTCGTGATGGCCTCCGAGGTCGGCGTCCTGGACATCGACCCGTCCAAGGTGGTCAAGAAGGCGCGCTTGCAGCCGGGCCGCATGTTCCTGGTCGACACCGCCCAGGGCCGCATCGTCGGTGACGAAGAGGTCAAGTCCCTGCTCGCCGCCGAGCAGCCCTACCAGGAGTGGCTGGACGCGGGCGTCTCCCGCCTGGCCGACCTGCCCGACCGCCCGCACGTGCACATGTCGCACGACCGCGTGCTGATCCGCCAGCAGATCTTCGGATACACCACCGAGGAGCTCAACCTGCTGATCTCGCCGATGGCCAAGACCGGAGGCGAAGCGCTCGGCTCGATGGGCACCGACACCCCGATCGCGGTGCTCTCGGCCCGTCCGCGCCTGCTGTTCGACTACTTCTCCCAGCTGTTCGCGCAGGTCACCAACCCGCCGCTGGACGCGATCCGGGAAGAGGTGGTCACCAGCCTCAAGCGCAACATCGGCCCGGAGGCCGACCTGCTGCACCCGGGACCGGAGTCCTGCAACATGATCGCGCTCGAGCAGCCGATCCTGGACAACGACGAGCTGGCCAAGCTCGTGCACATCAACGACGACGGATCGCACCCCGAGCTGCGCTCGGTGGTCGTGCGCGGCCTGTACCCCGTGAAGAAGGGCGGCAAGGGCCTGCGCAGGGCGCTGGAGGCGATCAACACCCAGGTGTCGGCCGCCATCGACGGCGGCGCGCGGATCATTGTCCTGTCCGACCGCGAGTCCAACGAGAAGCTGGCGCCGATCCCTTCGCTGCTGCTGACCTCGTCGGTGCACCACCACCTGGTGCGCGAGCGCACCCGTACCAAGGTCGGCCTGGTCGTGGAGGCCGGTGACGCCCGCGAGGTGCACCACATGGCCACCCTGGTCGGCTTCGGCGCCGCCGCGATCAACCCCTACATGGCCTTCGAGAGCATCGAGGACATGCTCGAGCGCGGCGCGCTCGAGGTACCGGGCAGCACCGGCGACCTGGCCGCCGACTACCGCAAGGCGGTCGCGAACTACAACAAGGCCGCGGGCAAGGGTGTGCTGAAGGTGATGTCCAAGATGGGCATCTCCACGCTGGCCTCCTACAACGGCGCCCAGCTGTTCCAGGTGATCGGCCTGTCGCAGGACCTGGTGGACGAGTACTTCACCGGCCTGCGCTCGCACTTGGACGGCATCGGCCTGGACGAGATCGCCGACGACGTCGCGCAGCGGCACCGCATCGCGTTCCTGGAGAACCGCAACGAGCGCGCGCACCGCGAGCTCGAGGTCGGCGGCGAGTACCAGTGGCGGCGCGAGGGCGAATACCACCTGTTCAACCCGGACACGGTGTTCAAACTGCAGCACGCCACCCGGTCCGGCCAGTACTCGATCTTCAAGGAGTACACCAAGCTGGTCGACGACCAGTCCGAGCGGCTGGCATCGCTGCGCGGTCTGTTCAAGTTCAAGCACAACGCGCGTTCCCCGATCTCCATCGACGAGGTCGAGCCGGTATCGGCGATCGTGAAGCGGTTCTCCACCGGCGCGATGAGCTACGGCTCCATCTCGGCGGAGGCGCACGAAACCCTGGCGATCGCGATGAACCGTCTCGGCGGCCGGTCGAACTCGGGCGAGGGCGGCGAGTCCCCCGCGCGCTTCGAGCCGGAGGAGAACGGCGACTGGCGGCGCAGCGCGATCAAGCAGGTGGCCTCCGGCCGCTTCGGCGTGACCGCGCACTACCTGACCAACTGCACCGACATCCAGATCAAGATGGCGCAGGGCGCGAAGCCCGGTGAGGGCGGCCAGCTTCCGGCGCACAAGGTGTACCCGTGGGTCGCCGAGGTGCGGCACTCGACGCCGGGCGTCGGCCTGATCTCGCCGCCGCCGCACCACGACATCTACTCGATCGAGGATCTGGCGCAGCTGATCCACGACCTGAAGAACGCGAACCCGCAGGCGCGCATCCACGTGAAGCTGGTCGCCGAGCCGGGCGTCGGCACCGTCGCGGCGGGCGTCTCCAAGGCGCACGCCGATGTCGTGCTGATCTCGGGCCACGACGGCGGCACCGGTGCTTCGCCGCTGACCTCGCTGAAGCACGCGGGCGGCCCCTGGGAACTCGGCTTGGCCGAGACCCAGCAGACGCTGCTGCTCAACGGGCTGCGTGACCGCATCGTCGTGCAGGTCGACGGCCAGATGAAGACCGGCCGCGATGTGATGATCGCCGCGCTGCTCGGCGCCGAGGAGTACGGCTTCGCCACCGCACCGCTGGTGGTGTCGGGCTGCATCATGATGCGCGTCTGCCACCTGGACACCTGCCCGGTCGGCGTCGCGACGCAGAACCCGGTGCTGCGCGAGCGGTTCACCGGCAAGCCGGAATTCGTCGAGAACTTCTTCCGGTTCATCGCGGAAGAGGTCAGGGAACTGCTGGCGCAGTTGGGCTTCCGCTCGCTGGACGAGGCGATCGGCCGGGTGGACCTGCTCGACACCTCGCGCGCCAAGCAGCACTGGAAGGCCAGCAAGCTGGACCTCTCGCCGATCCTGGACGACGTCGAGACGGCGTTCATGTACCAGGACCGCCGCTGCACCAAGGCGCAGGACCACGGCCTGGACAAGGCGCTGGACCAGCAGCTGATCGTGCAGAGCCGCGACGCGCTCGAGCGCGGTCAGGCGGTGAAGTTCGAGACCAAGATCACGAACGTGAACCGCACCGTCGGCACCATGCTCGGCCACGAGGTGACCAAGCTCTACGGTGGCGCGGGCCTGCCCGACGACACCATCGACATCACCTTCACCGGGTCGGCGGGCAACAGCTTCGGCGCCTTCGTGCCCGCCGGCATCACGCTGCGCGTGCAGGGTGACGCGAACGACTATGTCGGCAAGGGTCTTTCCGGCGGCCGCCTGGTGGTGCGCCCGTCGCTGAACGCGCCCGGCGAGTTCGTCGCCGAGCAGAACATCATCGCGGGCAACGTGATCCTGTTCGGCGCCACCAGCGGCCAGGTCTTCCTCAGCGGTGTGGTCGGCGAGCGGTTCGCCGTGCGCAACTCCGGCGCCACCGCGGTGGTCGAGGGCGTGGGCGACCACGGCTGCGAGTACATGACCGGCGGCCGGGTGGTCATCCTGGGTGAGACCGGACGCAACTTCGGCGCCGGTATGTCCGGCGGCGTGGCGTTCGTCTTCGACCCGAACGGCACCTTCGCGTCCAAGCTCAACCCCGAGCAGGCCGACGCCGTCGAGCAGCTGGCCGGTGACGATTTCACCTGGCTGCACGACATCATCACCCAGCACCGTGACCAGACCGGTTCCCCGGTGGCCGAGCGCATTCTGAGCGACTGGTCGCAGCAGGTGAACCATTTCGTGAAGGTCATGCCGCGCGAATACAAGAAGGTTTTGCTCGCCATCTCCGAAGCTGAGAAGAGCGGCAAGGACGTGGACGAAGCGATTATGGAGGCCGCTCGTGGCTGACCCCCAGGGTTTTCTGAAGCACACCGCACGGGAACTGCCCAAGCGGCGCCCGGTGCCGCTGCGCCTGATGGACTGGAAAGAGGTCTACGAGGAGAACTTCTCCCACCAGACCTTGCAGACCCAGGCCAGCCGGTGCATGGACTGCGGTATCCCGTTCTGCCACAACGGCTGTCCGCTGGGGAACCTGATCCCCGAGTGGAACGACCTGGTCTACAAGGACCGCTGGCGCGAAGGCATCGACCGGCTGCACGCGACCAACAACTTCCCGGAGTTCACCGGGCGGTTGTGTCCCGCGCCGTGTGAGGCGTCCTGCGTGCTCGGCATCAACCAGGATCCGGTCACGATCAAGCAGGTCGAGGTCGAGATCATCGAGAACGCCTTCGACGAGGGCTGGGTGACCCCGGTCTACCCGACCCGCCTCACCGGCAAGAAGGTCGCCGTCGTCGGTTCCGGTCCGGCCGGTCTGGCCGCGGCGCAGCAGCTGACCCGCGCCGGGCACACCGTGACCGTGTTCGAGCGGGCCGACCGCATCGGCGGTCTGCTGCGCTACGGCATCCCGGAATTCAAGATGGAGAAGCGCTTCATCGATCGCCGTCTCGCGCAGATGGAGGCCGAGGGCACCATCTTCAAGACCGGTGTGAACGTGGGCGTCGACATCACCGCCGAGCAGTTGCGCGAGCAGTACGACGCGATCGTGCTGGCCGGCGGCGCCACGCTGGCGCGTGACCTGCCGATCCCGGGCCGCGATCTGGACGGCATCCACCAGGCCATGGAGTTCCTGCCCTGGGCCAACCGGGTGCAGCTCGGCGACGACGTCACCGACGAAGCGGGCCTGCCGCCCATCCACGCGAAGGACAAGAAGGTCGTCATCATCGGCGGTGGCGACACCGGCGCCGACTGCCTCGGCACCTCGCACCGGCAGGGCGCGGCGAGCATCCACCAGTTCGAGATCATGCCGCGTCCCCCGGAGGAGCGGGCCGCGTCCACCCCGTGGCCGACCTACCCGCTGATGTACCGGGTCTCCTCGGCGCACGAGGAGGGCGGCGAGCGCGTGTTCTCGGTGAACACCGAGCGCTTCGTCGGCGCGGACGGCAAGGTGACCGGCCTGGAGGCGCACGAGGTCAAGATGGTCAACGGCCGGTTCGAGAAGGTGGAGGGCACCGACTTCACGCTCGAGGCCGACCTGGTGCTGCTGGCCATGGGCTTCGTCGGTCCCGAGAAGCCGGGCCTGCTCAGCGATCTCGGCGTCGGCTACGACCAGCGCGGCAACGTGCAGCGCGACAAGAACTGGGCGACCAACGTTCCCGGCGTCTTCGTCGCGGGTGACATGGGCCGCGGCCAGTCGCTCATCGTCTGGGCCATCGCCGAAGGCCGCGCCGCGGCCGCGGGCGTGGACCGGTACCTGGAAGGCGAGACCGCCCTCCCTGCGCCGATCACCCCCACCATGGTGGCTCAGCGCTAGGTCCCCTCTCTTACCGGAGCGGAAACGAAAGGCGCCTGTGGACAACTCGTCCACAGGCGCCTTTTCGCGTGCGATTTCCCGGCTTCGAGTCGCCCCGGCCACGGAAATCCGACACACTGCGGGGTTCGAATGGCATTGCGGCGGGCGTGGCCTTATTGTGATCTCCGGCGTACTGCTGATCTTGGGATGTGGTTATGAGCGCACCTCATCCGGTCGGGTGACTTCTGTTCACCCGGCGTGCACTGGAACGACATCCAGTGCGTTCAGCATTGACGCGGCAACTCGGCGGGAAGTCGACGAGGGCGAGGTTTGGAGCGGTATGCAGTGGAAGAAGGTCGTCGCGGCTCTGGGTGCGTCCGCGACCGTGATGTCCGGATTGGTTCTCGGTAGCGGTTCGGCGAACGCCGCCCCCGGCTGCCCGAGCCTGTACGTGGTGGCGATCCCGGGTACCTGGGAGACCGGGCACGAAAAGAATCCGCAGCCGGGCATGCTGTCCGGCGTCACCCGTGGCCTGCCGTCCTCCGCGGAGGTCGATTACGTGACCTACGCCGCGACCGCCTTCCCCTGGGAGGGCGAGGTTTACGGCAACTCCAAGAAAGAAGCGGTCGACAACGCGCGTGGCCTGATCGCGAACATGGCGCAGCAGTGCGGTGCGACCAAGATCGCGCTGGTCGGCTACAGCCAGGGCGCGGACGCCGCCGGTGACCTCGCCGCCGAGATCGGCACCGGCCTCGGTGTCGTGCCGCCCGACCGCATCGCCGGCGTGGGCCTGATCTCCGATCCGCGTCGTTCGCCCACCGACATCCAGGTCGGCCCGGTCGCGCCGGGAGCGGGCGCCGGTGGTCCCCGTGTCGGCGGCTTCGGCTGGATCAGTGACCGCACCCGCACCATCTGCGCGCTCGACGACCTCTACTGCGCCACCGCGACCGAGGACTTCGTCACACGGTTCGCCGGTTTCCTCGCCCAGGCGTCGGACGCCAATCCGGCCAACATGTGGCGCTACCAGATCGAGGCGGGCAACATCTTCGGCGATCTGATGAGTTCGGGCGGTGTCCCGGTCCTGCAGGCGCAGCTGACCGACTCGGCCAACGAGCAGCGAGTCAAGGACCTGGAGCGTTTCTACAAGTCGCAGGCGCACACCCTGTACGGCAGCTACCCGGTGGGTGGCGGCCAGACGGCCATCTCCTGGATGCACAACTGGATCGCGGGCATGGCCTGACCTGGCACCGAAACCACAGGGCCCACCTCCGAACTCGGAAGTGGGCCCTTTTCGATGCGGCCGGAGGGTCTAGCTGGACCCGGTGGGCGGAAGCACATGGAAGAAGTGCTTCTGCCGCGGGCCATCCCGCCACGGGCCGTTGTCCGGCCCACAGTCCGGGCCGTCGTGCCGTTCGAAATGTTCGAAAAGACGAGGCCCGTTGTCCGGCCCGTCGTGCCGTTCGAAACGTTCGAAATGACGAGGGCCGCCGTCGATGTCGGTGCCCTGCTGCGGCGCGTCCACTAGCTGGATCTGCGCCTGGTCGGCGGTGGTTTCGGCGGACGCGGTCGCCGCGAGGGCCGCGAGGGGGACGGTGACCAGCGCACCGGCCGCGGCGACCCCGGCCAGACGCCGCAGCGGCGTAGCGGTTTTGGAGAGCGACACGGAATTCCTTTCTCTCGAACCGTGAGTCGCCGTTCGGCAGCGGCTCACCGGTCCTATCGAAGGTTCGGTCACTGGGACATCGGTGCGACGGGCCTGGCAATCGGCTGTGAATAACTCAGGGCGTGGCGATCAGCGGATCGCCGGCATGGTCTGAGCAGGCACCGAAAACGTAGGGCCCTCCCGTGACTGGGACACCGGTGCGGTCGGCCTGGCAATCCTCGTGAGTGCTCAGCTCGAGGCGATATTGCGGGGCAACAGGTCCCAGACGTGCCCGTTCTCGTTGACGGTGGCGGCCGTGCGGCGCCCCGTGCGGGAGAACAGGATGCGGGTGATCGAGCAGTAGTCGATGGGGAAGGTCAGCGGCCTCTCCAGCTCGAGGACCTCTTGCAGCAGCACGTTGATCACACCGCCGTGCGCGAACGCGACGACAGTGTCGGCCGGATCGGTGGCCGCGACGATATCGGCGACCGCGGCGTACACCCTGGCCTTGAATGCCGCACCGTCCACCTGCACCGGAAGATGCCCGGCCTTGATCCGGTCATAGGCGTCGCGGAATTCGACCTTCGCGTCCTCGATGGGAATGTAGGCCGGTAGATCGCGATCGTATTCGGCGAGGTCGTCGACGACATCGACACCGAGCCCCAGTTTCGTGGCGGTCGGCGCCGCCGTCTCCCGAGCCCGGCGCTGCGGGCTGCTCACCACCCGGGAGATCCGGTGATGGCCGAGAGCCGCGGGCACCCGCTCGGCCTGCTCCAGCCCTACCGGGGCCAACTCCGGATCGGCGGGCCCACCCGAAGTCAGCATCCGGACCGGCTGGGCATGGCGAACGAGAATCAACTGCACCCACCCCACTCTGCCGCATACCCTTGGCCCACTCCATCCGGCCCCATCGACCCTTCGTCCGGCCCACCAGGGGTGACATACTCGAACCATGACCGTCGAGCCGTTTCCGCAGTGGCTGCGCCCGCCGCCGGGCGGGTTCGTCGCCGAGGATCTCGATCGCCTGCCAGACCTTCCCCCGCACACCGAGCTGATCGACGGGAGTCTCGTCTTCGTAAGTCCGCAGGCGAAGTTCCATATGTTGGTGATCACGCTGCTCGACTCCGTGCTCCGCCATTTCGCCCCGGCGCACCTTCGGGTGCGGCGGGAAATGACAGTGACGCTCGGGCGGGACCAACGTCCGGAACCCGACCTGGTCGTCATCCACGCCGACCGTGACGGCGGTCCCGAACTCACCTCCTATCTCGCCGATGACGTCGTCTTGGCAGTCGAGGTGGTGTCGGCGGAATCCCGCACCCGGGATCGCGAGCGGAAGCCGCAACTCTATGCCCGCGCGGGCATCGCTCACTTCTGGCGAGTGGAGAACGTGGATGGCCGCCCCGTCGTCTACGTGTACGAACTGGATCCGGCCACGAAGACGTACGCGCTTACCGGAATTCACCACGATCGCCTGAAGCTGACCGTGCCGTTCGATCTGGATATCGATCTCACCGAGATCGATCGGTTGTAGAAAGGTCGGTTCGGCTCGGTTGGCCGACCACGGCCAAGAGCCGCCAGTGGCGACGGAATCGGCATCCGACCGCGCCTGAGACCACAGCGACGACGGCCCGGTTCGTATCGAGAAGCCGGGCCGTCGGTGTCTGCCGTTAGTTGTTCTTCCTGCGCTTGGTCAGCAGGTAGATGCCGCCGATGATCAGGGCGACCACCAGCAGGCAGCAGAGTGCGCCGATGATCAGCCCGCCGCCGCCCCTGCTCTTCTTCTTTTTGGCGGCCAACTCGAGCGCGGAGTTCCAGGTGTCGGGGCTGGCCCATACGGTGTGGTCCAGCAGACTCGCGTTCGTCAGCAGATCAAGGTACATATCCGAACCCCTTCGGTGTCGCGGCCTCCTCCCGGGGCCGAATCTCCAAGGGTAGCGGTCCGATTCGTTCGATGAGCATCCTTCCAGGACGAAGGCTCGGTCAGCGTGGTTTCACCAAGGGGAACGGCAGTGTCTCGCGGATGCTGCGTCCGGTGATCAGCATGACGATCCGGTCCACGCCCATGCCGAGCCCGCCGGTCGGCGGCATGGCGTGCTCGAGCGCCTGTAAGAAGTCCTCGTCGAGCTCCATCGCCTCGGGGTCACCGTTGGCCGCGAGCAGTGACTGCTCGGTGAGCCTGCGGCGCTGCTCCACGGGATCGGTGAGTTCGCTATAGGCGGTGCCGAGTTCGACACCCCAGGCGACCAGGTCCCAGCGCTCGGTCACGCCCGGGATGCTGCGGTGCTGTCTGGTCAACGGGGACACCGAAGTCGGGAAGTTTATGTAGAAAGTCGGCTCCTGGGTGTGGGATTCGACCAAGTGCTCGTACATCTCCAGCACCACCTGTCCGGCGTCCCAGCCGTGCTGACAGGGCACCTCGGCCTTTTCGCACAGTTGGCGCAACTCCTCGACCTGGGTCTCGGGTGTGATCTCCGTACCGATCGCCTCCGACACCGCGCCGTGCACCGTCCGCACCCGCCACTCGCCGGAGATGTCCACCTCCTCGAAGGTCCCGTCGCCACGGGGCCGCAGGGCCACCATGGCGCCGTTGGCCGCGATCGCGGCGTTCTGGATCAGCCGTCGGCAGGTGTGCATCATGCGCTCGTAGTCGCTGTGCGCCTCATAGGCCTCGAGAATGGTGAACTCGGGATTGTGGCTGAAGTCGACGCCCTCGTTGCGGAAGGTGCGCCCGATCTCGAACACCTTCTCCATTCCGCCGACGCACAGCCGCTTCAGATACAGCTCGGGGGCGATGCGCAGGTACAGGTCGAGGTCGTAGGCGTTGATGTGGGTGAGGAACGGCGTGGCGTTGGCGCCGCCGTGCACCTGTTGCAGGATCGGCGTCTCCACTTCCAGGTAACCCAGGGAGTTCAGCGAGTCCCGCAGCGAGCGCATCACCGCGCTCCGTTTGGCCAGCACCTCGCGGATCTCGGTGTTGATCGCCATGTCGACGTAGCGCTGCCGCACCCTGGCCTCGGGATCGGCCAGTCCCTTCCACTTGTCCGGTAGCGGGTGCAGGCATTTGCCCAGCATCCGCCAGTCCGCCGCGAGCAGCGACAGCTCACCGCGCCTGCTGGCCCCGATCTGACCGCTCACCTCGATCAGGTCGCCCAGATCGAAGAACTCGCCGAACTCGGCGCTTCGGGCGGCGCCGACCCGGTCGCGATCGATGACGAGTTGGATGTCGTCGGTCCAGTCGCGGACCACCGCGAAGATCACGCCGCCGTAGTCGCGGATGCGCAGCAACCTGCCGCAGACCCGGACCGTGGTGCCGCGCGGGGAACGCCGCGCATCGGCGACGGTGTGCGTCGGCGGGTAGGCGACGGGATAGGGATCTATGCCGGAATCCGTCAGCCGCGCCAGTTTGTCCATGCGCACGCGAACCTGTTCAGGTCTGCGTGGCAACTGCTCCGCACTCTCGTGCTCGGGGATATCCGGCGCGCTGCCGTCGGTGTGCAGGCCCGTCACGGTGGCGGGCACCGCGACATGTTCGCCGGTGTGGATCGCGGTGTCCGGCTCCTTGCCGAACCGGGGCAGGAAGCCCTCCGCCAGCGCGCTGGCCATCGCGACGCGGGGGAGGTGCCTGCGATCTTCGAACAGGAAGAACCGGGGCACCCAGTGCGGCTGATACTTCACATTCGAGCGATACAGCGCCTCCAACTGCCACCAGCGGGAGAAGAACAGCAGCACGCCGCGCCACAAGCGCAGCACGGGACCGGCTCCGATCCGGCCGCCCTCCTCGAACACCGAGCGGAACACCGCGAAGTTCAGCGATACCTTGGTGATGCCGTACAGCTCGGAATGCAGCGCGAGCTGCGAGATCATCAGCTCCATCACGCCGTTGGGACCCCCGGGGTCGCGGCGCATCAGCTCCAGCGAGACGCCGGTGCGGCCCCACGGCACCAGCGACAGCATGCCGAGCACCCGGTCCTGCGGATTGACGGCCTCGACCAGCAAGCAGTCGCCGTCCAGCGCATCGCCCAGCCTGCCCAGCGCCATGGAGAACCCACGCTCGGTCTCGGTGTCGCGCCAGGCATCGGCGCGGGCGATGATCCTGCGGAACTCTTCGGCGGGGATATCGCGATGCCTGCGGATGCGGACCACGACACCGTGCTTGCGCAGCCGGTTGGCGGCCTGACGCACCGGCTTCATCTCGGGTCCGGCCAGCGAGAAGTTCCTGGTATCCAGAATGGCTTCGTCACCGAGGCGCAGCGCGGAAAGACCCGCCCGCCGGTACGCCGTCGCCCCGACCTCGCTCGCGCCCATCACCGCGGGCGCCCAACCGAACTGATCGGCCTCCCGCAGCCAGGCATCGATGGCCTGCGGCCATGCCTCGCGGATGCCGATCGGGTCACCACTGGCCAGAGAGACGCCCAGTTCCACCCGATAGGTCACCGCCGCCTTGCCGCTCGGCGCGAACACCACCCCCTTGTCCCGGCGGGTGGCGAAGTAGCCGAGCGAATCCTCCACGTCCGAGCGCTCCAGCAGTCCGCGCAGCGCCGACTCGTCGGTGCCGGTCATCGCGTTCGCCGCCCGCTGCGAGCGCAGCAGGATGACCACCGCGGCCAGCAGCGCGACAGCGCCGAACAGGCCGAGCAGGAAGTTGACGAACGGTCGTGGATGTCCGTCGAAATGCTCGTTGTCCGCCAGCACCGCCGCGGTCACCCGGTAGATCGCCCACCCAGGCCGCTGCAGGCCCGGCGGAAGACTGCCGGGGAACATTTCCACGAGTCCCCACCCCAGCAGCGCGCCGATCGCCAGTCCACCGACCAGCACGCCGAGCGCTTTCCACCCGGCGCCGCGGCGCACCTTGGTGTAGAACTCCGGCCATGCCGCGATGAGCACGCCGATCACGGCTAGGTGCACCACCATCGCCACCAGCGCGTGAATACTGCCGCGCTCGGCGAAGGCCATGGCGTTGACCACCGTGTAGATCGCGAGATAGCCGATCAGCAACCACCAGGCGATCCGTTTGCGGCTGGTGATCGCGCCGGCCGTCAGCCCGACCACCAGCGCCCACATCAGGTTCGTGTCCGGCGCGTCGAAGTAATAGGTATCGATATAGCGGCGCGGCACCTGGGTCAGGAAACGCAGCGCGGGCGAGAGGCTCCACAGGAAGCACAGCACCGCGAATACACCGAGCGTCAAACCCGCGATATGCGGCACTTCCGAAAGTCGGCCATGACCACGGTGTGGAACCGGCGGAGTCGGTTTATCCGCCGGTGGTGCGGTGTCGAGGTGTTGCTGGGCTTGCGTGGAGGTCACGGAACCAGTGTGTACGTGAGTGTGTCGGATTTGCCAAGCCTGCGGCGCGCGTGTTTGTGCGGTGTTTGTACGGTCCGGACTCGAGCGCGGCGTGTTCGCCGCCGAGAAGGCTCGACGACGAACTTTTGTGATTCCGCGCTGACCTGGGCGGAGCGGCCGACCAAATCGGTGTGAATTCGTTGCATACGGTCGAGACGTTCCGATTTGTGCGCGGAGCGGGAGTGCGGCATAGTTGCCCGGAGATCGCTGGGGACCTGGGGCGGTGTTCGGCGAGTTCGGATGGGGTAGTAAGTATTTACCCCATGTCGGAACCAGTCGAAGTACCGATCGATGACGACGTTATTCGGCTCGGCCAGTTTCTGAAGCTGGCCAACCTGATCGATTCGGGTTCGGAGGCGAAGACGGTGATCGCCGCCGGATTGGTGCGGGTGAACGACGAGGTGGAACTGCGGCGCGGGCGGCAACTGCACATCGGTGATGTGGTCGCGCTCGCCGGTCACAAGGCGATCGTGTCCGCCTGATCGCCGCCGGGTCGCGGCGAACGGGCGGATTCGGGCGCGCCGCCGCACCGGCTCAATCCTCGGCGCGTACCACGATGCCGTCGTGGTCGCTGTAGAGCATGTCGCCGGGGACGAAGGTGACCCCGCCGAACTCGACCGGTACATCGCGGTCGCCGCTGCCGGTCTGGGTGCTCTTGCGTGGGTTGGTGCCCAGCGCCTTGATGCCGATGTTCAGGGTGCGCAGGATGGCGGAGTCGCGAACGGCGCCGTTGACGATGACGCCCGCCCAGCCGTTCTCCACGCCGCGCCCGGCGATGATGTCGCCGACCAGCGCCGTGTGCACGCTCGCACCGCCGTCCACCACCAGTACCTTGCCGTCGCCCGGCTCGCCGAGCGTCTGCTTGACCAGCAGATTGTCCTGGAAGCAACGGATCGTGGTGATGCGTCCGGAGAATGCCGCCCGCCCGCCGAACTGGATGAACTGCGTGTCGCAGCTGCGGATCTCCGGGCCGATCTCGTCGGCCAGATCTGCGGTGGCGATTACATTCTGCGATTCCGTCATGGCGTTCATTTTCCAGCGCCTGCGGCGCTGGGGGTTTGCGGCCCCCCTATGGCTGGCGTCCGAGCGTCAGGCTTCGGTCGATGGGCGTCGGCTGCCCTCGCGCGTGGTCGATCGGCGCGTTACTTCTGGGGGCGGCGGTGTTATCTGTGGCCGTAGCGCAGTTCGTACAGGTCGCGGTCGTGTTCGGTGCACTTTCCGTGGTCGACCAGGTCGGGGTTCAGGCCGTGCTGGACCAAGCGGAAGCGGCGCCAGACGTAACTCAGCGCGACCGTGAAGACGATCAGCGGAACGATCATCATCACGATCAAGCCGATCTTCAGCGGCATCGGCCCGGGGAACAGCAGTACCAGGGCGAAGAACGGGATGATCGGCCCGATGAAGCGGACGAGATAGCGTTCCATGGCCCCGTGTCCGACGAGGTCGTGGGTAACCCACTCGTGCAGCTCCTCGGGGAGCTCGCGGCCGAGATCGTAGGCGATCCGCTGCGTCAACGTGGGGGTTTTCATTCCTCCAGGCTATGCCTGTGGTAGAAGGCACCGCCAGGTCTCGATGCGGGTCATCCACGTCCGTGTCGGCGCTCGTACTCCAGCCGCTCATGCTCGCCCCGACGGCGGGCGTCGGCATCCGCGAGCGCGGGGTCGAGACCGTGCTTGATCAGCCGATGGCGCCGGTAGACGTACAGCAGCGCCACGGTGAAGTAGATCAGCGGGATGTACAACAGCGCCATCATCGCCAGACCCATCCACAGGGGGCCGGGCAGCAACAGGAACAGCATGAGCACCGGAAGCACCGGCACCAGAAACCGCAGCAGGTAACGCCGCGTAGCGCCCGGCCCGACCAGATCCTCCCGCACCCAATCGGACATCGATTCCGGCAGGGTCCTGCCGAAGATATAACCGATCCGCTGTCCGACCGAGGGTGTAGCACTCACCCCTCCAGCATGACAGCCCGAGCCTCACCTACGGTCCGACAACCGGTGGCAGCGCGCGACGAAGTCGCGGCAAATCAAACAGAGCGCGCGTGGAACGCCGCTATCTGGGTGACGAGGTTGTGGGTGGTGTGCTGCACGGCGATCTTGACGAACGGCTCGATGGTCTTGCCGAGGGCCCGTCCCGCCAAGCCGCCTGGCACCCGGAAGTCCACGATCGCGTCGACCGTGCACAACCTGTCGCCCTTGGCGTGGAACAAGAAGGTGGATTCGACGTCGAAACCCTTGATGGACTCGACGCCGATGGCGAAGTCCCTCTCCCAGCGGATCACTCGGATCCGCGACTTCAGCGAGGCGGGCCCAAGTTTCATGTGCCCGTCGAAGGTGGCGCCGACGCCTTCGGTCTGCTCCCCGACCGGGGTGAAGGACTGGATACCGTGCAGGAACCGCGACAGGTTCCGGTAGTCGTTCACGTAGGCGAACGCGGACTCCGCCGAGGCCACGCAATCCTCGACGATCTTCACTTCGGTCATGCGCAGACCTTAACGGGTGCGGTCGGACGCAGTCCGTCCTCGGCCCGCGCATGGCCGGAGCGACGGCGGAGGTACGTAACCGGGACGCGGAGCTGCGGCTCAGGCTGTTACCGCGAGAGTCGCGGCGAGGCCGAAGGCGAGCGCCATCACGACCACCTCGGCTACCGCGCGGCGCAGCGAGTCCTTCGCGTCCATCCGGTGGTCGGCCGCCTTCGGCACCCAACTGCGCCGCCACCACCAGCCGAGCGCCAGCAAGCCGAGCAGCACCACGGTCTTGGCGAGCAGAATCCGGCCGTAACCGGTGCTGACGAACGGAGCCACCCCACCGACCCGGATCAGCCCGTTGAGCAGCCCCGTCACCGCCACGACCGCCACCAGGGGCAGCGCCACCGCCGAATACCTGGGCAGCACGGCCGCCCACTCGCCGCGGGTCCGCACGACCAGCGCCAGCGCGACCAGCAACCCGAACCAGGCGCCCGCCGCCAACGCGTGCACCGCGGCGAGAACCGACCCGAACGCCTGTTGCGACATGTGCCCGGTGATCGGCCGCAACGCCAGCGCGACCGCCGCGAACACCAGCACCAGATCGGCGGAGGCGGACTCGGGCCGCCGGAAGGCCAGCGCCGATCCACCTGCCACCGTCGCGACGCCGACCAGGATCGCGATCCCGACCTGCCCGCCGCTGACGTCGACCAGATAGGTGCCGAACTCTCCGGCGCCGAGTCGGCTCACCGGAACGCCGACCACCTCCGCGGCCTCGAAGACCAGCACGGCGAATTCGGCCACCGCCCAAACCCCGGCGAGTACCGCGAGCAACCGCCATGGTGTCCGCGAGCGCGGCGCCACCCTGGGCAGCGCGGCCAACCCGAGCGCGGTGGCCCCGATGCCGTCGGCGACCACCCGGACCACGGCCTCCCCCGGCAGCGGTCCAGGAAGGATCAGGACCCAGGCGAGTACGACGCCAAGCAGCCCCGCCGGGAAGGTCAGCAACACCGCGGGCCATGGCATCCGGCCGGGGGCGCGCCGAGCGCCGTCCCGGCCGCCGGTCTTCACGTCGCTCACCGCTTCTGGTCGCGGCTCCTGCCGCCGAACAAGGCGAACGCGAGCCCGCCGCCGAACAACACGACCGCGCCGACGACGAACACCCACAGCGGGATCCCGTCCGAGCCGTCCGAGCTGTCGTTCGCCTTCGCGTTCGGCTTCGGCCCCGGCGTGCCGTTGCCCGGCTTGCCCAGCATGAAGTGCCGTTTGCCGCTGACCGGGTGGCCGTCGGCCGAGGTCACCCGATAGGCGATGGTGTATTCGCCGACCGGGCCCAGCTCGCCTACGGCGACGCTTACCGTCTTGCCCTCGACCACCGGATCGCCCTTGGACCACAGATTGCCGTCCGGTCCGACGACGGTGAGCGACGGGAAGCTGGGCTGGAGTTCCTCGTTGAACGTGACGCTGGCGCGGTCCGGGCCCGCGTCTACGGTCGCGTTGTCCTCCGGGACGCTGCCGGTCGCGGCGGAGTGCGCGGCGGCGACTCCCGTTGCGGCGATGCCGAACCCGAGCAGAAACAGTCCCGCCACGAGGGCGGCGAGGAGGCGGCGGCTCATGCGCGCCGCCCGCGGATCACGTTGCCGACGCCGAGCGCGACACCGAGCAAGCCGAGGGCCAGACCGATCCCGCCGAGCCAGCGGGCCGTCTGGTCCTCGTGGTCGGCGTCTTCGTCTTCGGCTTCGCTGCTCACCGCGTGCCCGTCCGCGTGGTCTTTCGCGGCGGCCAGGGTGATCGACGGGGCCGGATGTTCCGGTTCGTCGCCGTTCTGCTGGACCGGTTGATCCCAGTTGACCACCTTGCCGTCGGAATAGGTCTGCTTGGCGGGGAAGCTCACCGAGTCCAGGGCGGGCAGTGGGCCGACGGACAGCGCGAAACGCTGGAACTGTCCGGGCGGAATGCCCGGTGCGCCGGGATCGGCGGTCCAGGTGATCGCGGTGATCTCCTTCTTGTCGTTGCGTTCGACCTTGGCCGACCATCCCGGAATCGGTTCGTTCCGAGCGGATTTCAGGTTGGGCAGGGTGACGGTGAGCGCGGTGGTGCTGGCGGTGTCCGATTCGGTGGGCACCCGGAAGGTGGCGACGGCGTATCCGCCTTGCGCCGCGCCGGGCGCGTCCACCGTGACGTGTGCCGCGGCGGCGCCGCCCGCGAGCAGAACGAGTGCCGTTGTGGCGACCGTCGTCGTGACGGCGCGCGAAATCGAGCTGGGCATGCTGAGGTCTCCTGTGCGAGAGGAATGGGTGTCGGAGGATCAGACCGACACCGGCGGCGCGCGAGGACCGAGCGCACCCAGCGGAGCACAGCGATAGGGCGGTAGGCCGGGATCAGCCCAGAGCGGCGCGCCGGCGATTCGCATCCGCCGCGGCGGAGCGAGAATCACGCGCAGTGCACCGGAGGCGGCGGCGGAAAGCCGCTCGGCGAGGATGATCAGTGCCGCGCAAGCGACCGTCGCGACGGTGTGCGCGAGCAGCATCCATCCGGTCGGCAGCGGGGAAATCGTTGTGGCGTCCGTGGTTCCGGAATGGTCGTGGTCGACCAGCACCGACAGCGCGGCGTGGCTCAGCAGCTGGCCCGCGCCGAGCAGCCCGGCCACGACGGACGGGCGCGGGCACGCTCGTGCGGTTCCCGCGGCCGAGCCGACTCCGGCGGCGATCAGCAACAGCAGCGTCAGCTCGGTGGAGCCCGGCGCACCGCCACCCGCCGCACCGTGTGCGGCGACGGCGAGCACGCCGACCAGCACGCCGACCAGGCCGCCACGCAGGTGGCCGGTGATCGGGTGCGGAGACATCGGGACGAGGAAACTCAGCGCACGCCGAGCCGGGCCAGAATGTCCGACTCGATCCCGGACAGCTCGTGGGAGATCGACGCGTGCACGGAACGGCGGCGATTGGCGGGCATCTGGTCGGAGGTGTGCACGGCGGCCGTCAGGCTGCCGAGGCGGTCCTTGGTGGCGGCGACGAACTTCTGCGCCTCGCCCTTGTCCTTGCCGTCCTGCGAGCCGATCTTCGTCAGCGCCGCTTCGGCATTCGTGATCCGCGCCTGCAGCTTCGCGCCGTGTCCGGTGAAGTCGCCGAGCTGGTCGATGCCGACGCCGAGCTGTTGGGCGCGGCGGGTGTCGAGCTGTCCGCGCAGGAAGGTCGCGCCGCGGTAGGCGAGCGGAGCGAGTACCGGGATGAGCACACGGGCCACCCCGAGGTATTTCTTCACCTGACCGGCGCTGAACGGATCGCGTTCGGCCTTGGCCGCCACCTTGAGCGCGGCCTTCTCCTCCGCCTGGAACGTCGCGATCTGCGCCTTGGCGACCTTGCGCTGGGTGCGGGCCTCGGCCCGGCGCGCTTTGCGGTCGTTCTTCGCGACGAGCTTGGCCTCCATCACGGCCTTGTGCTTGAGGGCTTTCGCCTCGGCCCTGCGGCTCGGCCGCCGCTTGCGCTTCGTGAACAACCCCATCGAAGGCCCTCCGTCATGCTGGTTCGCCATGGCAGTACGACGCCGGGGAAGCCCGTCCGCCCATGTCACACGCTTTGCCGTTACCCTATCGGGTCCACGCCGTCAGCTGCGAGAGTAGTGCGGCCCGCGCGCACGGCGCCCGGCAATTCCCATCCCAGCCGAGCGACTGGTCGGCAAGGCTTCCTTTCTCCATCCGGTGCCGTGCTGGTCGACGTCGAGCGGCCACGCCGCACCACCGCCTGGAACATCGTCCGTACCGAGCGGCGCGCTCCGTGGTTCGAAGTGAAGTGGTGTTGTCGGCAGTGGGGTCGACGCGATCGCCAATGTGAGTACCGCGTATGTGCGGGTCACCGCCCTACGCGCCCAGCGCACCGTACCCCCGGTTTCGAGCGAAGCGAGACCGAGCATGCGCCGTTCGCGGCCCGGCTCACGTCCGAGTGGCCGCCGCGTTCGCGACGCAGTCGCCAGCGGCGGTCGCTCGGACGTGAGCCACAAGGGGGCCGCGAACACGCCGCGACGAAGTCGCGGCCAGACCAACACAGCGCTGAAATTCAACACTGTCGGGGGGAGGGACCATACTGCTTAGCGTGGATTCGGACATCGGTGACCGGGATGGTCGCAAGCGCAACGGAACGGCCGTGGATCGGGCCACCGACGTGCCGGCCGCCTTCATCGATGCCAGGGCGCTGATCGGCTGCCGCCATCGCCTGCGTATGGACGCCGCGCACCCCGAGGCATTGGCGGGGATCGTCGAGGACGCGGGCGTACGCCAGCGCCGGGACGCCGCCGTCGCACACCGCGCCCGAGTGCGCGACGCGCTGGTCGGCGCGGACCCCGATGCCTGGGTGGTGATCGATCCCGGACTGCGCGCCGCCGAGCGCGCCGAAGCGACGATGCGCGCGTGCGAAATCGGGGCACGGCACATCTGGGGCGGACTGCTACCGCAGGAGCCGGACACCGGCAGGCGCGGAGGTTCGGAGATCCTGCTGCGCGACGTCGAACGCGGCGGCTACATCCCGATCATCGTGGTGAACCACAAGGTGACCGACCCGCGTCAACCCGAGCGCGCCGACTTCCACCCCACCACCTCGGACCCGTATCACTGGGACCCGCAACCGGATCCGCACCGCAAGCTACGCCAGCAGCCCCGCGACCAACAGCGGCTCGCCCACCTGCACCGGATGCTGCAACGGCACGGCCTGGCCAGCCCCGCGCTGGTCGGCGGCGTCATCGGCTTCGATTTCGATCGCATCCTGGTCCACGACCTGGCGCCGCTGCTGGCCGATTACGACCGCCGCTACGCCGACCGGATCGCGGTGGTGCGCGGCGAGCTGCCCACCATCCCGTCGAAGGTGCCCGAGTGCAGGCAGTGCCCGTGGTGGACGCGAGGAGTCGATGGCCCGAGCTGCGAGGGCTGGCTGATCGAGCATCGTGACGTCAGCCTGGTGGCGCCCGGCTCCCGCGCCGAGGTGCTGCGCAGGCACAACGTCGAGACCATCGATGAACTCGCCGCGTGGGTGGGTGAGGAGCCCGAGGATTGGCAGCACGGCCCGTTCGACGAGGCCGTGGTCACCGCGCGGGCGTGGATCGTCGGCGCCCCGCTGGTGCGGCGGGTCGAGAGCGTGCAAGTGCGGCGGGCGGATGTGGAGGTCGACGTCGATCTGGAGAGCTTCCAGGAGTACGGCGCGTACCTGTGGGGAACGCTGCTGAACGGCGTGTACCGCCCGTTCGTCACCTGGGATCCGTTGCCCACCGAGGACGAGGGCCGCTCTTTCGGCGAGTTCTGGACCTGGCTGATGACGGTGCGCGCCGAGGCGACCGCGACGGGCAGAACATTTGCCGCGTACTGCTATTCGCGCACGGCGGAAGACAAGTGGCTGTACGAATCGGCGCGCCGGTTCGCGGGCAGGCCCGGCGTGCCGACGGTGGAGCAGGTGCGCGCGTTCGTGGACGGACCGCAATGGGTGGACATGTTCCAAGCCGTCTCCGACCAGTTCATCTGCCCGAACGGCAAGGGGTTGAAGAAGATCGCGCCGGTCGCCGGGTTCTCGTGGCGTGATCCCGAGGCGAGCGGCGAGGCGTCGATGAGCTGGTACCGGCTCGCGGTCGGCTACGACGGCGCCACGCCCGACGCGACCCAGCGCACCCGTTTGCTGGAGTACAACGAGGACGACGTCCGCGCCACCCAGGTGCTGCGCGAATGGATGACCACCCGCGCCGACGCGGAGGTTGCCGGTCTCGCCGATTTCCGGCAGGTTCCCGATGCGCGGTCGCCCGGGACCGTCGCGGGTTACGCGGCGGCCCCACCTTCGGCTCCGTAGTCAGCGCACGGCGGTACCATCGCGACCGTGACAGAGCACGTCGAACAACTCGAGTTCCAGGCAGAGACCCATCAGCTGCTCGAGCTGATGATCCATTCCGTCTACTCCAACAAGGACACCTTCCTGCGGGAGCTGATCTCGAACTCCTCCGACGCGCTGGACAAGCTGCGGCTGGAGTCCTTCCGAGACAAGGATCTGCACGTCGACACCTCCGACCTGCACATCGAACTGGAGGTCGACAAGGACGAGCGGATCCTGACCGTCCGGGACAACGGCATCGGCATGTCGCGCGCCGAGGTGGTCGATCTGATCGGCACCCTCGCCAAGTCCGGTACCGCCGAGCTGCGCAGGAAGCTGAACGAGGCCAAGTCCGAGGCCGCCGCCGAGGAGCTGATCGGCCAGTTCGGCATCGGTTTCTATTCGACCTTCATGGTGGCCGACAAGGTCACCCTGACCACCCGCCGCGCGGGCGAGGCCACCGCCACCCGGTGGGAGTCGAACGCGGGCAGCTCCACTTACACGATCTCCGAACTCGACGAGGCCCCGCAGGGCACGTCGGTCGCGCTCCACCTCAAGCCGGTGGACGAGGAGGATCACCTCTTCGACTACACGCTGGAGTGGAAGCTGCGCGAGATCGTCAAGAAGTACTCCGACTTCATCTCCTGGCCGATCCGCATGCAGGTGGAGCGGACCGTCACCGAGGGCGAAGGCGAGGCCGCCGAGGAGAAGACGATCCTCGAGGACCAGACGCTCAACTCTATGAAGGCGCTGTGGACGCGCCCCAAGAGCGAGGTCTCCGACGAGGAGTACAAGGAGTTCTACAAGCACGTCAGTCACGGCTGGGACGATCCGCTGGAGATCATCCCGCTGAAGGCCGAGGGCACGTTCGAGTACCAGGCGCTGCTGTTCATCCCCTCGCACGCGCCGTTCGACCTGTTCACCCGCGAGCACAAGCGCGGCGTCCAGCTCTACGTCAAGCGGGTGTTCATCATGGACAACTGCGAAGAGCTGATGCCGGAGTACCTGCGCTTCGTCAAGGGCGTGGTGGACGCGCAGGATCTGTCGCTCAACGTCTCCCGGGAGATTCTCCAGCAGGACCGGCAGATCCAGATGATCCGCAAGCGTCTGGTGAAGAAGGTGCTGTCCACGGTCAAGGATCTGCAGGGCGCCGAGGACCAGGCCGGCTACCAGACCTTCTGGAAGGAGTTCGGCCGCGTCCTGAAGGAGGGCCTGCTCTCGGACTTCGACAACCGCGACACCATCCTCCAGGTCTCCTCGTTCGCCTCGACGAACTCCGAGACCGAGCTGACCACGCTGGCCCAGTACGTGGAGCGGATTCCCGAGGGGCAGGACACGATCTACTACATGACCGGCGAGACCCGTCAGCAGGTCGAGAGCTCCCCGCATCTGGAGGCGTTCAAGGCCAAGGGCCGCGAGGTGCTGATCCTGACCGACCCGGTCGACGAGATGTGGGTCGGTTCCGTACCGGAATTCGACGGCAAGGCGTTCCAGTCCATCGCCAAGGGCGAGGTCGATCTGGAGACCGAGGAGGAGAAGAAGGCCTCCGAGGCGCTGCGCGAGCAGCAGGACAAGGACTTCGCCGATGTCCTCACGTGGCTGGGCAAGACGCTGGAGGAGAACGTCAAGGAGGTGCGCCTGACCAACCGGCTCACCACCTCTCCGGCTTGCCTGGTCGGTGACGTGTTCGACTTCACGCCGATGCTGGAGCGGATGTATCGCGCCTCGGGCCAGGCGCTGCCGGAGAGCAAGCGGATTCTGGAACTCAACCCGACCCACCCGCTGGTCACCGGCCTGCGCGACGCGTACGCGGCCGAGCGGGAGAAGGCCGACGCCGGCACGGCGACCGAGCTGTCGGAAACCGCCGAACTGCTGTTCGGCACGGCGGTGCTCGCCGAGGGCGGTGAACTCAAGGATCCGGCGCACTTCGCCCACATCCTCACCGATCGGCTCACTCGCACTCTCTGAACCATCCGCGACCGGAGGACCAGCAATGTCCTCCGGTCGCGGCCGGTGCGGTCGGCGGCGTTTCGGCCATTTCTCGGTTACGGTGACGGGCGGGATGGCATATTCGCAGGACTGGGGAGTTCGCCCCCGGGTGGCGCGGTTAGATGTGGATGCCTGAAAGGATCGTCACGACATGTCCGCAAACCCGCTTGCCGTCGCCGAGCCGTGGGATCTCGTCGCCGACGGATATGACGAGTTCGCACCCGCGATAATGCAACCGTTCTCGGCGCGGGCGCTCGAGTTCGCATCGCTCTCGCCGGAATCGCGCATCGTGGATGTCGCGGCGGGGCCGGGCACGCTCAGCCTGCTGGCCGCGGGTCACGTGGCGCAGGTCGACGCCATCGATTTCGCGGAGTCGATGATCGCGCGCTTGGCGAAGAACGCCGCTGCCGCCGGGCTGGTGAATATCCGGGCGCAAGTGGGTGACGGACAAGAACTGCCGTACGAATCCGACCATTTCGACGCCGGGTTCTCCATGTTCGGACTGATGTTCTTCCCGGACCGCGCTCGTGGGTTCGCCGAGCTGTTCCGAGTGTTGCGGCCGGGCGGGACGGCGGTGGTGTCGAGCTGGGCGCCGATCGCGGACTCGCCGCTGATGCGGATGATGTTCGGTGCCTTGACCGCGGCCGACCCGGACATCCAGGAGCCGCAACCGAACTTCCTGAGCCTGGAGAACCCGGAGGTCTTCGAATCGGAGATGCGCGGTGCGGGCTTCGAAGCCGTGTCCATCCAGCGGCATTCGATCGCGCTCACCTTCGGCAGCCCCGAGGAGATGTGGGAGACCATGGTGCGCAGCAGCGCCCCGTTGGAACTCATGCGCCACAACGTGAGCGCGGAGGTCTGGGCGCGGCGCGCCGCCGTCATGAAAGCGTTTCTCGCCGAGAAGTACCGGCCGCACTGCCCGTTGTCCACCACGGCCTACCTCGGCATCGGCCACAAATCGGGGGAATGAGAACAGCGCGCGACCCTTCGGTGAAGGGTCACGCGCTGCCGGGACTGCGGAGCGGAATTACCGCGGCGCCATGCGCAGCGCGCCGTCCATGCGGATGGTCTCGCCGTTGAGGTAGTCGTGCTCGACGATGTACTGCGTCAGCTGCGCGTACTCGTCCGGACGGCCGAGGCGGGACGGGAAGGGCACGCCCGCCTCGAGGCCTTTGCGGTACTCCTCGGTGACGCCGGCGAGCATCGGGGTGTCGATGATGCCGGGAGCGATGGTGTTCACCCGGATGCCGAACTGGGCCAGATCGCGCGCTGCCGGAACCGTCATACCGTGCACGCCGCCCTTGGACGCCGAGTAGGCGATCTGACCGATCTGCCCCTCGAACGCGGCGACCGAGGCGGTGTTGATGATGACGCCGCGCTGGCCGTACTCGTCCACGGCGTCGGTCTTGGCGATCGCGTCGGCGGCCAGCCGCATGACGTTGAAGGTGCCGAGCAGGTTGACCGTGATGACCGTGCGGAACAGCTCCAGGTCGTGCGGGCCGTTCTTGGACAGGATGCGGCCCGCCCAGCCGACACCGGCGCAGTTGACCACGATGCGCAGCGGGGCGCCGGACTCGACGACCTGCGCGACGGCCGCGCCGACCTCGTCGTTGCTGGTGACATCGGCGGGAATGAGGGTGACCCCGGCGGGCACGTTGTCGCCGGCGCGCTCGATCGACTGCGGCACATCCAGCCCGAAGACGGTGGCGCCGAGATCGGCGAGACGCTTGGCGGTGGCGGCGCCGAGGCCCGATGCGCCTCCGGTGACAATGGCGGCGGAACCCGAAATCTCCACGATGGTCCTCTCGTTTGTGACAGCCAGTTGGCCCTTCGTCAATGGCACCCTAACCGGTACGCGGCGAACGGCCCTGCACGGCTCCCGCGACTCGTTTCCGGCGCGGGCCCTTTCCGGCAAGTCGGCGGAACCGACCGAGCAGAATGGAACAGCCCAGTCAGCTCGACCGAACACCCGGAGTCACCGAATGACCGAATCGGCCACCAGCGCACGCCTCCCCCGAGGTAGGCACGGCCTGCCACGGGAGCAGGTGATCGCTTCGCAGCGCGAACGAATCCTCGTCGCGACGGCGGAGGCCATGGCCGAGAACGGTTACATCGGAACGTCGGTCGCGGCGATCCTCAAGCGGGCTTGCGTGTCCAGGGAGACGTTCTACGAGCAGTTCCGCTCCAAAGAAGACTGTTTCGAAGCGGCCTATCAGCGCGCGGTGCATTTGTTGCTCGACCGGATCGCCGACGCCACCGAGAGGGAAGACGCGGCGGCCGATACCGACGCCGTGGCTCGGATGGATCGGATCCTGCGCGCCTATCTCCAGTATCTGGTGGACTACCCGGCCAGCGCGCGGTTGTTCTTGGTCGAGGTCTTCGCGGTGGGGTCGGCCGCCATCGCGCGCCGGGCCCAGCTGCAAGAGCGATTCGTCGAGTTGATCGCCGCCGTGCTCGACGCGCGGACCGACCAGCAGCGTTTCGCCTGTCAGGCCCTGGCCGCGGCGGTCGGTTCGATGGTCACCGCTCGGATCGCGGCCGGAGACTCGAGCGGTCTGCAGGCGCTGCGGGAACCACTGCTGGAGCTGTTGCGTCAGGGTGGCGGACTGTACGGGGCTGCGCTGGACTCGAGCGGCGAGCCATCCGCGTGAGCAGCAGCGCCGCACCGGCCAGCGCGGGAACCAGCGCCGCGAGCCCGGCGACGGCGACACCGCCGAGGGCCGGTGCGGTCGCGCCGAGCAGGGTCGCCGCGCCGAAGTAGAGGAACAGCAGGCCCGAGCCGATGCCGATCGTGTGCTCCGGCAGATGCTTGCCGACCAGAATGCCCACCGCGATGGCGAGCGCGTCGGCGGCGACCATGCCGATGGTCGAGCCCAGCCAGACGCCTACCCAGTCGTAGTCCGTGGCCAGCGCGGCGGTCGCGAACATGGTGCGATCGCCCAGCTCGGCGAGCAGGAACGCGGACAGCACCACGAAGAACGGCGCACCGCCCACTTTCGGCGCCTTCGGCTCCGGGTCTTGCTCGCCGGTGCCGAAGTGCTCGCGCAACGTCCACAGGCCGACGGCCAGGAAGGTGACGGCGGCGATCAGCGCGATCGCCGTGGTGGGCAGCGCCGCACCGAGGAAATAGCCGATGCCGACCGAGATCAGGTGCACCGCCGCGGAGGCTGTCGCGATGCCGCCGAGCACCACCCACCAGCGGTAGCGCAGCGCGAACGTCAGCGCCATCAGCTGGGACTTGTCACCGAGCTCGGCGAGGAAGACGACGCCGATGGTGAGCAATACGGTGGCGATCATGTGTGGCGGCTCCAAGGTCTCCGGCCTGCCGACCGGAGATATGGGGACGCTCCGGCCGACAACGAAATGGTTGTCCAGGCCGAAGGTCTCGCCCACCGGCCGGAAGCCGGTTCACACAGCCGGACCCGGCCCGAGCGGGCTCGGCGGGTCAGTATGTCGACTGTGTGATTGGGGGCTACTCCCCTTCGCTGCTTGCGACTCTACCGCCACGTTCCGCTCGTGCCAACCCGCTGTAATCGAAATCGCAATGCGCACAATAAGTTTGGCGATCCACGTGCAGAATTTCGGTTACCCTCACGCGGCCAGCAGCATAGCCAGAACTGCGGTATCGGGATCGCTGATCGGGTCCAGTCCGACCCGGCTGACCAGCGAGGTCACGGTTCCGTCCGACTCCGCCTCGACCCACGCGGCACGGTGTTCCAGCCCCAGGTGGGGCACGCCGGGCAGCAAGACGCAGCCGGAGGCCGCACCCGCGCATTCGGGCAGCGTCGGGCGGGTTTCGGACGGCGGATGCAGCATCAGCAACGCCGGTGGCACATGGTCGGCGAAACGGCCGGGTTCCACGGCCTCGTCGCCGAGCACGGGCCCTTCGGCCAGCACCAAGCCGACCGTGCCCGGGGCGGGGTCGTCGGGCAGGTCCTCACGGACTCCGAACACCGTCGAGGTGGTCAGCAGCCCGGGTAACGTGGCCACACGCACCGCTAGGACCAGCACCTGCGCCCACTCCTTGGTGGTGTCCGGCCAGCGGCCGGAGATCAAGAAGCCGCGCAGCGACCCGCGCGAATGGAACGGCGTGATGCCGATCGGTTCGTTCGTGCGCATTCCTGCCTCCCGTTGTCGTACCCGGGGGCGACCTTGCCCGTTCCTTTGGGGTGGATTTCCCGAATATGAACCACGAGTCACCTGGCACACAAGTACCAAAGAGTGCCAATCGGGCGGCCGGGGGCGTGGAGGAGGGCAATCCGGCTGCGCACTCGACGGATCCCGCCCCACCTCAGGGACTCCGGATACAGGCGGGGCGGGTGGCGTTCCCGGCAACATGTCCGCGTCACCGGAGAACAGAACGGGCCCGCGAATCCGGCCGCGCGTGGCGGACGGATTCGCGGACCCGGTTCCGGCGTGCCGAACAGGCTCAGCCGAAGATGAGGCCCTTGGCCTGCGAAGTCGCCTTGGCGAAGCGCTCCTGCACGTCGGCCCAGTTGACGACGTTCCAGAACGCGGTGACGTAGTCCGCCTTGACGTTCTTGTACTGCAGGTAGAAAGCGTGCTCCCACATGTCGACCTGCAGCAGCGGGATGATGCCCAACGGGACGTTGGCCTGCTGGTCGTAGAGCTGGAAGGTCAGCAGCTTCTGGCCGAGGGTGTCGAAGCCGAGCACCGCCCAGCCGGAACCCTGCAGGCCGTTGGCCGCGGCGGTGAACTGCGCGCGGAACTTGTCGAACGAACCGAACTGGTCGTCGATGGCCGCGGCCAGTTCGCCGACCGGCTTGTCGCCGCCGTTGGGGGAGAGGTTCTTCCACCAGATGGAGTGGTTGACGTGCCCACCCAGGTGGAACGCGAGGTTCTTCTCGTGCAGGAAGATGGCGCTGTGATCGCCCGACTCGCGAGCGGCTTCCAGCTTCTCCAGTGCGGTGTTCGCGCCCGCGACGTAAGCGGCGTGGTGCTTGGAATGATGAAGCTCGTTGATCTGCCCGGAGATGTGGGGCTCCAGGGCGCTGTAGTCGTAATCCAGATCTGGCAGCGTGTACTCGGCCACGTTGTCCCTTCCTATGTCGGGCTGGTTGTGCCCCGTTCCGGACACAGCCAACCATCATTCGTACACCCGGTCGATTCCAACTCGGGCCCACGCTCGCGCATTCCGGTGACGCCGCTCACACCTAGCGGGTCGCGCACCGTCACATCACGCACATCGGCCCCACTGGAAACGCACGCGTAGCATCGAACCATGTCGTGGTACGACGAACTAGTGGGGCGTCTGAGCCTCCCCGAACCCGTCATGGTCGCTCCCGAGCAAGCCCTGCCCGGCCGGGCGGAACCGCTCGACGTGCCGGATACCCACTACGTCAACGGTCACCCGATCCGCCCGCCGTTTCCCGAGGGGCTCCAGCTCGCAGTCGTCGCGATGGGCTGCTTCTGGGGCGCGGAGAAAGGCTTCTGGGAACTCGACGGCGTCTACTCCACGGCAGTCGGTTATGTCGGCGGGTACACGCCGAATCCCACCTACGAAGAGGTATGCAGCGGACGGACGGGTCACGCGGAAGCGGTGCTCGTCGTGTTCGATCCCGCGGTGATCGACTACGCGGGCATCCTCGAGCACTTCTGGGAGAACCACGATCCCACCCAAGGCATGCGGCAGGGAAACGACCGCGGCACCCAATATCGTTCGGCCGTCTTCACCTTCGGCGCCGAGCAGGCCGACCTCGTCGGCTCGACGGCCGAGTCCTACGGTAAGCGGCTGGCCGCGGCGGGATACGGGCAGATCACCACGGAGATCACGCCGCTGCCCGGGCTGGCGGCCTTCTACTATGCCGAGGGCTATCACCAGCAGTACCTGGCCAAGAATCCCGGGGGATACTGCCCCGTTCACGCCACCGGAGTGAGTTGCCCGGTGGGCACGGGCGCCTGAGCGCCGAGGTGCGACGAACCGCACCCAAAAGTGCGGTTCACTCGCGACGGTTCGGCGCTCAGAGCGGCGGCGCGATTCCCGGACGACTGGCTCGCGGGTCGCCCGCATCGTGCGCCCGCCACCACCGCGCGCCGCCCGCGACGAAGTCCGCCAGCGGGATCTGCTTGCCCCGCGCGTCGTACACGGTGATGCCGTCGAACCACACCCGGACGTCCAATTCGCGCGGATCGATGCCCTCCTCCTGGGAGAACTCCAGAACGTGTGCGGATTCGCGATCACCGATGCGGGTGTCGAAGCTGAGCAACTCGCTCCACAGCGCCCAACTGCTGTCGTCGAGATCGATGAACTCCCAACCGTGCAGCCGCCCGCCGCCGAAACTCCGGATCGCCTCGTCCAGGCCTTCCAGTCGCAGCGGCAGCACCCTGGGTTCCAGGTCGTCCCAATGCTGCGTCCGCAGTGACGCGGCGACCCGGCTCACGCCGGTGAACGTCACCTGCACCCGATAGTCCTCCGCCGCCGTTCCGCGTTCGGGAAGAGTCAGCACTTCGAGGTCGAGTCGCAGTTCTGCGGCGGCCTCGTCGATCGCGAGGCCGAGGCACGTGGCCTCGGACAACGCGATATTGAGCCCTGCGATGTCCATTCCGTGGCGTAGCCCCCTGCTCACGTTCATGCGCCCAGGCTACCGATCGTCTTCGCCGGATCGCGGGATTTCGGCGGCGTTCTGGATTCGATGGAACCGAATGCGCCTCGGCGCCGTCCAAGTAGATATCGGGCCCTCTTCGGCCGCGGGTTCCGATGTCGGCGACGAATGGCCGCTCCGGGATTGGTATGGAGGGGAGTCCCGGATCGGCCATTCGCATCGCTCGACCGTTAGGGACTGATCCGTACTTCGATCAGGTAAAGCATGCCGAGAACGGACCAAGGGTTCGCAACTACCCCAGGTCGATAGCTGATCAGTTGCTAGAAAGCCGGTTCAATCCGGCGAAACGCCTTCGACACCTGCGCCTTGTGGATCGAGCTGTGGATTATGTGGATAACTTCGCCCGAGTTATGCACAACCAGCATCGGGCGGGTGCGCGGTCGAGTTCCGGAGGGGAGAACATACCCGAAGTCGTGGCTCGCTGTCGAGGTCGCTCCCCTGGCATGGAACTGCACGGCGGTCCGCCACGCATGGCAGGATCGAATCTGTGACGAGCCCCCACGTTCCGTCGGTCACGGTGGAGGACGTGCCTGCCGAATTCGACAGCAGCGCGCCCGCGTCGGCCGACACGCCGCGATCGATCCTGCTCGACGTCCGTGAGGACGACGAGTGGCGGCTCGGACACGCCCCGGGCGCGATCCACATCCCGATGGTCGACGTTCCCGCCCGGATCGACGAGCTGGAGTACGACGCGGATCTCTACATCATCTGCAGGCAGGGCGGTCGGTCGCTTCAGGTGGTCGAATATCTCACGCACATCGGCTATGAGGCCATCCAGGTCAACGGGGGCATGGTGGCATGGCAGCACGCCGGCCGCCCGCTGGTCGCGGAGGGCGACCACGAGGCGAAGATCTACTGACGAAAGAACGAGGTGCGCGGGTGAGTACGGTGGTGCAACCTTGTGCGCGCTGCGGTGCGCGCTGGGCCGTGCAAGGGGCGCCGATGCACTGGTGCCCGCGCTGCCGCGGCGTACTCCTCTCGCCGGGGCCGATCGACGCGCCCGCCGACCGTCGCAACTACCGCTGGGTGGCGCGCAAGCCCGACCAGCGCGGTCGGCGAGCGCAGTCGGCCGTCCGACCGGCCCCGCCGAGCCGCACGCCTCGGTACACGCAGATCCCGCGCTGGGGCCTGATCGACCCGCCACCGCACGCGGGCGGCGCGGCGCGTCGCCCGTTCGGCAAGTTGACCCACTCGGTGATCAGATTGCTCGTCGCGACCGCCGTCGTCTTCGGACTCGCGGCCGTCGCGGAACTGGCGCGCTACGGGGTGTTGCTGCGCAACCGGACGCGCCTGATCCACCCCGCCGTCCTCTTCGCCTCCGACGCGTTCGTGATCGGCGCCGGAGTGCTCGCGGTCGTGCTCGCGCTGCTGGCGGCCGCGGCCACCGTCGGAAGACTGATCGAGATCAGGCGCTCGGCCTACGCCGCCACGGGCAGGCGCGACCCGCGTTCGCCGCGAGCGCTCGCGCTCGGCTGCCTGATTCCGGTGGTCAACCTGCTGTGGCCGGGGGTCTTCCTGAGCGAAGTGGCCGCATTGCAGGGTGATCCCAGGACGGGACGGGCGGTCCGGATCTGGTGGGCCGCGTGGGTCTTCGGCGGCCTCGTCACGGTGGCCGCGCTACTGTGGCGGACCGCGGATTCGTTGCAAGCCGAGGCGGACGGGGTGCTGTTCACCGCGTTCACCGACGCGGTCGCCGCCGCGGTCGCGTTGCTGACCCTCTGGGTGTTGCGCACGATCGAGGGGCATGACCTACTCGGTCGCAGCCGGACCGCGCGCCGCTGGCTGATCGCGGTCGACCCCGCGGTGCCGGTGATCGAGCCGGTGCATCCCGGCGGACGTGCACAGGCGGGCGCCGACGCGCACGAGGACAACGGTGCTGAGGACCGTGAGCAGGAGGAGGTTATGGCCAAGTGAGCCAGGGCAGTCGCGCGCCGTTCGTCGTCGCGCATCGAGGCGCCTCGGCGGCGCGCCCCGAGCACACGCTCGCCGCCTACGAGTTGGCGCTCCAGGAGGGCGCCGACGGCGTCGAGTGCGATGTCCGGCTGACCAGGGACGGACATCTGGTGTGCGTGCACGACCGCACCGTCGACCGGACCTCCTCGGGCAGCGGTCTGGTCAGCGAGATGACGTTGGAGGAGCTGCGGGCACTGGATTTCGGCGCCGACGGCGATCCGGCCTCGGTGCTGACCCTCAGCGAGCTGATCAGCCTGGTGCTGGACTGGCGTAGCAGGCCGACCAAGCTGTTCATCGAGACCAAGCACCCGGTCCGCTACGGCGCGCTGGTGGAGAACAAGCTGCTCGCCGAGCTCCAGCGCTTCGGCATCGCCACCCCCGCCTCGGCGGATCATTCCCGCGCGGTCGTCATGTCGTTCGCGGCCACCGCCGTGTGGCGCATCCGCCGCGCCGCCCCGCTGCTGCCCACCGTCCTGCTCGGCGAATCGTCGCGCTACCTGGGCGGATCGGCGGCCACCACCGTCGGCGCCACAGCCGTCGGCCCCTCGGTGAAAACACTGCGCGAGCACCCCGACCTGGTCGACAAGGCCGCCGCCGCCGGCCGCGCCACCTACTGCTGGACCGTCGACGACCCCGACGACGTCCAATTGTGCGCCGACCTCGGCGTCAGCTGGATCGCCACGAACCACCCCGGCCGCACCAAGTCCCTGCTCCCCGCCGCCTGACCCGGTTCCGCCGGAAGGGGTTGTCGTGGCTTCCAACAAATCCTCGATCGTCCGTCGCTGCGACGTACGCCTAGATCAGAGCGGAATACGGTGCGGTGAACGTTGGGGGGTGCAGGTCGGACCGCATCGAAGTGGTCGTCGCAGGTGCGGTGGTGCCGTAGCGGAATCTCTGTGGCGTCCAGGTCGATGGCGGGCGCTCGACGCCGCGCCGAGTTCGGCGGCCTTTCGCCACGCCCACCCGGTGAACTAGTTTGCGCGATTGCTCCCTGCCGCGACCACGCCACCTCAATCCCCGGTTTCGAGCGAAGCGAGACCGAGCATCCGCGAACACCCAGCGCCGCAGGCGCTGGAAAAACAAACACAGCCAAGAAACACGGTAGGTTGACCCCTCGTGGGTAAAAGCAAGCGCAACAGTCCTAAGCCCGGTGGGAACCGGGCGCAGCGTCTCGCCGAGCGGCGAGCGGCGCAGGAGCAGGCGGCACAAGTCGTCACCCGTCCGTTCGAGGGCCTGGCCGCGGAGTGCGATCTGGTCGCGCTGCGCGAATTCGTTCCTTCGGCCACCGCCCGGTTGACGCTGGCGGCCGAGGTCGCGGCGGAGCGGCCGGTCGTGCTCGCAACGGTGCTGCCCGGCGCGGTGGCCGCGTTGGTGCGCGCCGGTGACGAGCCCAGCGGTTACGTCGGCGCGCAGGTGCAGTTCCAGGGCGCGGATCCGGCCGCCGATCTGGCCGCGGCGATCCTATGGACCCAGTCCGCCGAGCCCGGTGATTCGCTGACCTCGGTGGAAAGCGTCGCGGGAGGCCCGCGGCTGGCCGATGTCATCGATCCCGCCGCGAGCCTGGACTTGACCGTGCACCAGGACTTCGACTGGTGGGTGCCCGCAGGGGTCGAGCCCGACCCGCAGGTCGCCGCCACCATCGAGCAGGCCAAGCAGGCGATCATGCCCTCGGCGCGGCTCGGGCTCGCCGCCGACACGATCGGTGCCGCCTGGTGGGTGGACGCGGGCGAGAAGGCGCACATCCGCTGGGTGCGGCCGGAGGACGAGGACGCGCTCATGCTGGCGCTGGCCCGGGTGCACGCCTCCGGCGGTCTGCACCTCGGCGAGGGTTCCCGGTTCGCGGGGTCGTTCCGCACGCACGGAGTGCTGGTCCCGGTCTTCGACCTGGACCGCGAGCGACACCCCGACGAATGGGTCGAGCCCGCAGCCGAATTCGGCGCGCGGCTGTCCGAGGCGCTGGCCGTCGACGCCCCGTTGACCTCCGACGAGCGGCGCTCCCGCGACGGCCTGCGGTCGCGTCAGGTCACCTTGCGCTGAGCCCGGATATCGCGAGACTTGGGCAGAAACGGCCTTTGTCGGCGGCGGTGTTTTCCGGTTGCCGCCGGTGCGGCTCGAAATATAGGAAAGACTCGCCAAACCACTGCGAAATGTGGTGGAACCGTCGTTTACGCCGACATTCCGACTCACCGTCCGATAGAACGTCCAACAGCGACAGGCCCGGTTCCTGATACGGAACCGGGCCTGTTTCACCTATTCGGCGAACGCCGTCAGACGGAGCCGCCCGCCGCCGAAGGCGCGCCGGAGGCGTCGCTCGGGCCGCTCATTTCCCGGGCGACGAATTCCTCCAGGTCGAACAGGTTCGACCCGGCGCGATCGGCGATGGTGAGCAGGGTGGTCATGTTCGCGACTTCCTCGACCTGCTCCTTGAGGAACCACTGCATGAACTGTTCGCCCAGGTAGTCACCCTCTTCGCGGGCGGTGCTCGCCAGCTGGATGATCTGCTCGGTGACCGTCTTCTCCTGGGTCAGTGCGAGCGCGATCGGCTCCCTGGCGTTCTCGAACCGCGATTTCGCGGCATCGATGCCGGAAATATCGACGCTGATATCCCGGTCCAGGAAGTACTGCACGATCATCATCGCGTGATTGCGCTCTTCGACGGCCTGCTTGTAGAACCGCTTGGCCAGCTGCGGGAGATCGGCATTGTCGAACCACACCGCAATCGCGATGTACTGATGCTCGGCATTGAATTCGTGCCGGATCTGATCGTGCAACAGGCTGTGAAATTTGCTGCGGGGTGATTCCGGATGGCTTGACATGGCATCGACATTAGCGCTGGTCAAGACCCGTGTCATCCAAGTGCAGCCTTATTGAGGCTAGTGTTGCCTAATTAATTCTTCGCCGCTCCAGCCATTTTCGGCGCCGGAATATCGGTGCGCGGCCGCGGCCGTGTCTCCCGGGCGACGAACTCCTCGACGTCGAACAACTGCCCGTCGGCACGGTCGATCACGGCCAGCAACGTGCTCATCCCGGCGACGTTCTTCACCTGATCGGCGAGGAACCACCCGATGAAGCGTTCGCCGAGATAATCGCCGGAGGTGCGGGCAGTGTGGGCCAGATCGCTGATCCGGGCGCTGCGGACCTGCTCGATCTCCAGCAGCGAAGCGACCGCGCCGCGCGGGCTTTCGAAGGTGGACTCGATCTCGTCCAAGCCGCCGATCTGCACCGGGAGATCCCGGTCCAGCAGGTACTGCACCATGCGCAGCGAATTGCCGTAGTGCTCGCGTGACCGGTCGTAGGCGTGTCCGGCCAACTGCGGCAGTCTGCGTGAGTCGAAGTACACGGCGGCCGCGAGATACTGCTGGGCAGTGGTGAATCCGTGACGGATCTGGGTGCGCAGCAAGTCGGGAAAGGACTCGTCGGCCTCGTCGATGTCCGGCATGGCATCGACGCTACCGCGTCAGCAGGTCCTCCGGGATCGGACGGTCGCCGGCGAGCGCGTCGAAGAACCGGCTCGCTTTGGCCTTGTCCCACAGCAGGACGTTGCCGCTGTCGGTGTCCTCGAATCCGCCGACCGGTACCGCCGTGGCGATGGTGTCGCCACGCAGCGCCCAGCCCAGGCCGCCCAGATCCCAGATGTGGTCGCCGTTGTCGACCTTCAGCGACTTGGCGGTGTCGGTCGCCAGCGGCCAGAGCTTGAACGGATTGGCCAGCGTGGCTCCACTGGTCGCCTTCTTCAGCAGGGCGGCCATGAAGATCCGCTGGTTGTTCATCCGGTCCAGGTCGGCGAGCGCGGTCGCGCGACTGCGGACGAAACCCAACGCCTGTGGTCCGTTGAGTCGCTGGCAGCCCGCGGGCAGGTCGATGCCGGCGAGCGGGTCGTCGATCGGTTTGGGCACGCACACGTCGATGCCGCCGAGCGTATCGACCACGCTGGCGAAGCCGCCGAAGCCGATCTGCGCGTAGTGGTCGATCCGCAGGCCGGTGGCGATCTCCACGGTCTGGACCAGCAGCGCGGGGCCGCCGATGGCGAACGCGGCGTTCAGTTTGTCCTTGCCCTGGCCCGGGATGCTGACATACGAGTCGCGCGGCAGGCTGACCAGCGTGGTCTTCCCCGACTGCGGCACGTGCACGAGCATGATCGTGTCGGTGCGCTCGGGGCCCACCTCACCGCCGGTGGCGAGTTCCCGCTCCTGCTCGGCAGTCAGTCCGCCACGGCCGTCGGACCCGACCAACAGCCAGTTCGTGCCGGGTGTGTCGCCGACGCGCTTGGCGTAGTTCGCCAGCGCGGGGATGCGGTTGAGCGAGTTGTCCAACTTGATGACGGCGCCGACGGCGGCGAGCACCAGGACCAGCAGGATCACCAGGAACCAGCGGAAAGGGTGGCGCTTGCGGCGCGGTCGTGGAGCCCGCGGCGGACGCTCGCCGCGTGGCGGCACCGGTGGGGGGCCTTCGCGGAACGGCCTCGGTTTCCGGGGCGGCGTGTGCGGCGGACCTTCGTGATACGGAACCGGCCGCTGTGTCGGCGCGTGCGACGGAACTTCGTGATGCGGCACCGGGCGCTGCGTGGGGGCGTGCCTGCGGGCCGGGGGAGGCGGCGGCATTCGCCGCGCCTGTTCGGGCGGGACCTGCGAATACGCCAGCGGCTGTGCGTGGGGGTCGGCGGTTCCATCACGGCGCACGACCTGCGTGGGCTCGATCGGCGGCGGACCGCCGGACCCCGGAGGCGGCATGCGACGGCGCATCGGAGGTTCACCGGGTCTGCCGGGCGGCGGCATCCGGCGCGTATGCGCGTTGCGCTGGGGGTCGTCGCCGTTCATCACTGGAACTCTACTTATCGGGCGGTTGTGACGTGCCGCATGTGGACGCGGGCGCACGCGGAAGCGGCGCTGTTCCGTAATTCGCAGGCGGCACCGGGTTGTTAGCGCTGCCGAGGGCACAGTTGCGTCACGGCAGCCACGAAACATGGCCGCGCAGAACGGTGTAGCCGATGTAGGCGACCGCATCGATGGTCGCATGGGCGAGGACCAGCGGCCACAGCCGATTCGTGCGCTGCCAATAGCGGCCGAATATGACGCCCATCACAAAGTTTCCGAGCCCGCCGCCGATTCCTTGGTACAAGTGATAGCTGCCCCGCAGCACAGCCGAGGCCAGCAGAGCCGAGTTCGCCGACCATCCGAGCCTGCGCAGCCGGGTGAGCAGGAACGCGACCACGATGACCTCTTCGGCCAAGGCGTTCGCGCAGGCCGAGAGGACGAGCGCGGGCAGTCGCCACCAGTAGTCGCCGAGCGAGGCGGGGACTATCGTCACGCTGACGCCGAGTGCGTGCGCGGCGAGATACAGCCCGAGTCCCGGCAACCCGATGATCGCGGCCAGCGTCAAGCCGGGTAGCACGTCGGCGCGCCAACGGAGCCGGTTCGCCAGCCCGATCAGTCGCGGGCCGATGCCCCCGCGCCACAGCAGATAGAGGCCGAGCGCGGCCCAGCCGAGCAGCCGCAGCACGCTGAGCAGCTGGAAGAGCAGGTCGATGGTGGACTGCGTGGCTCGCGACGGATTCAGCGCGACGGTCCGTCCGCCGATCCCGCCCGGGGCGAGCGCGCTCTCCACCAGCGAGAGCGCGGCGCTGAGCCCGCTGAGCCCGAACGTGACCAGCAGCACCACGGCGATCTCGAGTTTGATCGCCAGCCGCTCCCGATCGGTCGGCTCGGCCTCGTCCCACTCGGCTCTGGACTCCGCACGCATGGGTCGAATCTATTGCGCTCGTCCGCCGCGGCGCGCGGCGCGTCGGCATGTGAACTGCCTGGTGCGTCGTCGGCGTCTCCGCTGCGGCGCATGCTTCCGGGCCTGGTGGCCCAACCCGGCCCGCCACTCGGTCGAGCTCGGACATCGGGTCTGCGCGCGCTGCGGCGAGCAGCCGCCACTCCGGCTCACCGGAGCATCCCTCTGAACGACGGTTCACCGAAGGAGTGTGCGACCAAGCGGCGCTGGATCAGCCCGGGCACGATGCGCTCGAGGCAGCCGGACCGCTCACCGCGGATTCGCCACAGGTCGGGATCGAACGAATCGGTGTGGTTGACGTCCGTCGTCCGCCCGCGTTGAACGAATCGGTGCGATTGCCATTCGCCGCGTCGGTGTGCGTGTCAGCCGAGCAGCCAACCGCGTCGGGAGTGCGTGCGCCCCAGCCGATGCGCCGTCCGCCTCTCACCCTCATTCCCGCCGATGTCACCAGCAACGACGAGGTCAGCGCGGCCGTCGCGCGGGTCGTCGAGTCCGGCGCTCCACGCATCGTGGTCAACTGCGCCGGTTGTCCACAACCTCTGCGGGCAGGGGCCATGGAACGCTATCTCGTCCGTCTTCTCGGGCCGGTCATCCCGTTCTTCGCCTTGGTACTTCCGTTCGCCGGCCCGATGCCGCTGAAGATCGGCTTGATCGGGCGGCGGGTCAGATCCGGCGCAATCCATTGAGGAACGGGCAGCCCGCCAGTGTGCGCACGGCGCGGCTGAGCCCCTCGATGTCGTGCGCCGGTGCGCTGAACGGCAAGCGGAAGTCGTGGTCGCCGTCGTGTCCTTCCACCCGCAGCGTGAGCCCGTACCGGTCGATGGCCAGCGGGTGCACGATGCCGCGCCGCAGGTGTGGCGGCAGATGCCTGGCCAGCTGGGCGACGACATCGGCGTGATCGGCCTGCATGTGCTGCAGCCACGCGGATTCCATGGCGCAGAACGGATCCGGCTGCGCCAGGCGCAGTTCGTCGCTGCGCACCGATTCCGCGCCGGTCGAGTCGGCCACCACCGCGGAGTCGATCACCAGCCGCAGCAGGGTGGCGCCGAAGCCGATGTCGAGCAGGCCCGGATGCGGGTAATCCTTGGCCACCTCGGTGGCCAGCACGCGCTGCGCCTGGGTGGGCACCGCCCGTACCCAACCGCGCAGCCAGACCAACGCGCGCACCGGCTCGCGCAGCGGTAGCGGGGCGTGGTCGGTGAGCTCCAGCACCGCGGGCGCGCCGTGGTCTCCGGAGTTGCCTGCCAGGATCGCGGCGACCGAGGCCGTCGGCACCGCGATCACGGCATCGCCGCACTGCCGTACGTGGTGCACGGACGCGGGCGTCGGATCGATGCCCGGCATGGCCAGCACCGCTTGCTCCGCGTGCGCGCATGCGCTGCGCACTCGCTCGGCGGTGGACGGTGCGAAGGTCGAGGACGGACGCGGCATACAAACCTCCGTGGAGCGTGGCGCGCTTGACTATTGATTAGGTTACCCTAAGCTAAGTGACGAGGCGGGGGTTCCGCAAGCGTTCCGATCCGGCTGATCGCAGCGAACTGGATGGGTTCCGGTCGAACCGGGTTGTTACGGTGAGGGCGTGTCGGAAGGGTCGGAATCCGCAGAACCGGTGCTGGTGACGTTGTCGACGCCGCCGCGGCGCAGTCTGGTCGACGGGCTGGTCCGCAACATCGGCGCAAGTCCCGCCGCGCCGACGCTGGAGCTGGACGCGCCCGACACCGGGATCGCCGACTTCCTCGCGCACGTGGCCCACTCCGATACCGGCTTCGTCGCGCGCACTTCCTCGGGGGAACGGGCGCTGGCCATCGTCGCCGCCACAGCCGCTGCCCTGTGCGGCGAGGACATCGGCGCGGCCCTGCGCGACCCCGACATCGCCTTCCTGACCTCGCTGAAACCGCCGGCCGTCGAGGCGGTCCGTTCGGTCCTGCTCGCCATCGAAACCGAGGCCGCGGACCGGGTGAACGCCGCGTTGCGCGTGCTCAACGGAGGTTGAACACCGCTGAGGCGGTCGTGGAACAGATGACCCGGACCGGCAGGCCCTTCGCAATTGGTGGGGAGCCGAACGAGCGCGCAAGTAATCTCGTAACCGTGCCGCGAATCGCGTACTTCGGGCCGTCCGGAACTTTCACCGAGATGGCCCTCGCTCAATTGGAATCCTCGGGAACCTTCGCCGGGCCCGTCGAGCGGATCGCCGCGCCCAGCCAAGGCGCCGCGCTCGACCTGATCCGTTCCGGTGAAGTGGATGGCGCGGTGGTGCCGATCGAGAGTTCCGTGGAGGGGTCGATCTCGGCGACGCTCGACTCCCTGGCAATCGGTCCGCGCCTGCAGATCGTCGCCGAGACCGAACTCGAAGTGAGTTTCACGATCCTCGGCAAGCCGGGCACGGCGTTACCCGACGTGCGCACTCTCGCCGCTTACCCCGTGGCCGCCGCGCAGGTCCGGTTGTGGGTGGCGCGGCATCTGCCGCAGGCGCAGCCCTACACCTCGGCGTCCAACGCCGCCGCCGCCGAGGACGTGGTGGCGGGCCACGCGGACGCCGCCGTGTCGACCGCCCTGGCCGGAGAGCGGCTGGGATTGATCGCGCTGGCCTCCGGGGTCGCCGATCACGAGCAGGCGATCACGCGGTTCGTGCTGTGCACCCGGCCCACCGCGGCGCCGCCCGCCACCGGCGCCGACCGCACCTCGATCGTGCTCGAGCTGCCGAACGTACCGGGCTCGCTGATGCGCGCCTTCGCCGAGTTCGCCACGCGCGGTATCGATCTGACCAGGATCGAGTCCCGGCCCACCCGAACGGGCATGGGCACCTACCGTTTCTATCTGGACTGCGTCGGGCACATCGACGACACCGCGGTGGCCGAGGCGCTCAAGGCGCTGCACCGCACCGCGCGGATCCGCTTTCTCGGATCTTGGCCGGCGACTTCCGCGACCGGTACGCCACCACCGTCGGACGAAGCGTCCGCGGAGTGGTTGATCCAGCTGAGAAAGGGGATGGCCGACCTATGACCGGGAGGTTGATTCTGGTCCGGCACGGCGAGACCGAGGGCAATGTCGCCAAGCTGCTGGACACCCGGATTCCCGGGTTGCCCCTGACCGAACGCGGTGCGGCACAAGCGAAGACGTTCGGTGAGGGCCTGCTCCGCCCGCCGCAGGTGCTGTTCTCCTCGGCGGCGCTGCGCGCGCGCCAGACCGCGAGCTACATCGAGGCGGCGACCGGTGTCGCCGCCATGGTGCTCGACGGACTGCACGAGGTACAGGCCGGCGACCTGGAGGGAGAACACAGCGAGGAGGCGCACCAGACCTTCCAGCGGATCTACCGTGCCTGGCATGAGGGCGACCTCACGCTGCGGGTGCCCGGCGGCGAATCCGCTCAGGATGTGCTGGATCGGTTCCTGCCCGCGATCGAGGAGCTGCGGAATACGTATCTGACACCGGACGTTGCCGCGCCCGGGGACGTGATGGTAGTCAGTCACGGTGCGGCCATGCGGCTCGTCGGCCGCACGCTTTCGGACGTGCGTCCGCCGTTCACCACGAACAACCACTTGGACAACACCGAGACCATCGAGCTGGTACCGATGCCGGACGGCAGGTGGGAGTGCATTCGGTGGGGACGATTCACGCCGCCGTTCGGCTACGAGGTCGCACCGACTTCGGACGATCCCATGGGTTAGCGACGCTCGTTCGGTGCTTCAGGACAGCTTCGGATTCCGCGGGAACTCTTCTCGTTCCGGTAGGAAGTTGATCAGATCCTGCACGGCCGTGCGCAGTCGCGCGGGAGTCCCGCTGCTGAGCGAGGTCCACTTCACGCCGTCGTCGGACGTGCTCGCGGTCGCGATGAATCGGCCCGCGCGCGTGTTGAAGACGGCGATGTGGTTGTCGGCCGCGTCTCGGGTGCCATCGCCGTAGATCACACCGACGATCTCGGCATACGAGTGGATCTCGACCAGAGCCGCGGCCAAGGTCTTCGCGTCCTGGGCCGGGTTGCCCACCTTCGCCAGCCGTTCCGCGGTGGCCGCGGCGTCGCCGGTGTCGCCGAAGATCGTGGCCAGCTCTTCGGTCGGGGCGTTCATGCCGTACAGCTCGAGCGGCTCGGCATAGCCGAGTGCCGCGAGAACCGTTCCGGGCAAGTCGTTTCCCGCCTCATCGATGACGTAGGAGTCCTGTCCCCGAAGGGCGACGACCGGGAGGTCGACGCCCTTCGCCAGACAGAAGCGGCTCACCCAACCATCGACGACCAACCGCAGCGCGATGATCCAGTGGGGCCGGTGCAGCGCGCGCAGCCGATTCTCCAGATCCCGATGCAGCACATCGTCGATCAGGAGTTCCCGCTGGGCGAGCGACTCGGCGGCCGCGTCCATCGCCGCTTTGTGGTCGGTCAGATTGTCGTACCGTGCCCTCGCGTTCAGGACGACGGGGACCTCGATCTGCAGTTTCTCTACGAGGAACTGCATTTCGTCGAGCGACAGGACGACCGCGTCGAGCGTCGACGGGCTGCGGCCCGCACCGAGTACGGTCACCTAACCGTCCCGCTGAGGTCACCGCCGATGACCCCATCGGCGGTGAAGCGGCCGTCGTTGAAGTGCTCGGTCGACCGCAGGTAGTCCCGGCCGTCGTGTTCGGTCTCGTCGTCCTCGTCGCTGCGCGCCTGGTTACCGAGCAAGGGGTTGCCGTTGCCGGTGTTGGCGGGCCGGACCGGCGCCGCCTCGACGCCCTTGACCGCGACGCTCTCCTGCACCGGAGCCGTGCTGCCACCGATCGTGCCGTTGGAGCCCCAGCCTTCCGGAAGCTTGAGCGAGCCGCTGCTGATGCCCGCCGCCGATCCGAGACCGGAGAACGACACGGCACGCGTCGCCGCACCGGTAGCGGTGGCTGCCGCACCGATACCCATGGCCATGGGAGCCATGCCGGAGAAGGAGGGCGCGGAGCTGGTGGTGGCGGCCGCGATCGCGCTGCCCGCGACATTTCCGACGGTGGAGACACCGGTGGTGGCGATCGAGCCGACGGCCTGAGCGGCCTGGGTGGCAGCGCTCGCCACCCCAGGGTTGCTCAGGAATGCCTGGGTGGCGGCCACAGCAGCCTGGATCGGATCGGCCGGGACCTCGGTGGTCGTGTCCGCCGCTTGCTCGGGACTTGCCGTCCCCGCGCCCTTGGCGATCGCCGGCGGTAACAGGAATTCGGCGGGCGTGGCGACCATGGCGCTGGTCGCGGCCTCATAGGTCTCCATGACCAGCGCGGCACGGATGTCCATCGCGTTCCTGGCGACTTCGGCGGCTTCGAACGCACCGCTCAACACGCCGGGCGGGTTCGCCGACGCGGCCAAAGCGGTGTTGACGGCCGCGATCTCGGGCGGGCTCGGCATCGCCAGCGCGGCGACGGTGTAGGCGGTGGCGTTCGCCGCGGCCTTGGCGCCCATCGCGGCCGCCTGCACGCCCTGCTGCTCGGACCAGCCGAGGAAGCCGGTGAGCTTGCCCAACGCGGCGATGCCGTTGATGCCCTGCATTCCGACGCCGAGTTCGGCCATAACCCTGGCGACCGTCGTCGTCGCGTCGATCCAGGCGGCGGTGAGCCCGCCCCATGCGGTGGCGGCGGCCGAGATCGGAATCGCGTGCGCGCCCGCGTGAAGTGTGGCCGAATTGATCTCCGACGGGCGCGCCGCCCAGATCACCCCGGTGACTCCTGCAACCATGTCTGACTTCTCCCCTGCTTAAAAGCGTTGCTGATGGATCTCGCTTGCGGAACTACACCTGGATGGCGCTGATGCCGGCGGCGCGGACCACGTCGCCCGCGACATGCTGGGCCAGCTGCATGCGCAGCGTCGCCGCGGCGTGGTGGCACTCCAGAATCGCCTGCGCGATCGCGCGATCGTGCGACATCGCCCCCTGATTGAAATGGCTCGCGCTGAGGAAGGAGACTTCCTCCGCCCCGGAGGGCAGCACGTGCGTCGCGGGCGCGGTGATCGCCGCGGCGGCGGCCAGACGTTCGGCGACGAGGTCGAGTTCGGCCGCGGCGGCGAGAATGGCTTCGGGTGCGATCAGTACATGTCCAACCATGACTCGACTCCTTCTAGTGGCTGTGGGGCGGAACCACGAGAATTCCCCCTTCGAGTGATAGGACGCGACAGCAACGCGATCGGTTCCATCGAATCCCCAATTTTTCGATCTCCGTGCCGATTACACACCCACCGCTGGTGGTGCGCAATACAGCTCGGTTCAGACTATCCCCATCCCAGCTGATGCAGGCGGTCTTCGTCAATGCCGAAATAGTGTGCGATCTCGTGGATCACGGTGATCGCCACCTCTTCCACCACTTCGGATTCGTCGGCGCAGTGTTCGAGGATCGCCTCGCGGTAGATGGTCACGGTGTCGGGAAGCGCTCCGCCGTAATGACTGTCACGCTCGGTGAGGGCGATGCCGTGATACAGACCGAGCAGGTGTGGATTCTCCGGATCGCGCGGCTCGATCAGTACGACCACGTTGTCGATCGCGCGGGTCAGCTCGGGCGGGATGAGATCCAGTGCGTCGCCGACCAATTCCTCGAACCGGTCGGCGGACATCGTCACGGGCATCGGCGCTCGGCTACCTGGGCTGAGGCTGCGGCGGCAGGGGCGCGGCGCCCGGCAGCGGTGCGGGCGTGGAACGTCCGTTGTTCGGCGGCGGCACCGGAGCCTGGCCGTTGATCAGGATCTCGCCCTTGGCCGACCCGGTGATCGGCGCGAAGCCCTCCCGATCGGCTCCCTTGCCGATCATGCAGTCCAGCTTGCGGCTGCCCGCCATCCAACTGCGGGCATCGATGTAGTCGAAGAACAGCGTGAGCGTCTTGTTCCGGATGACGTCCGGCCCGCCCAGGTAGTCGGTCGACGTGCGGGTGCACTCCTCCTCGACGAACTTGTCCTGGTCGTCCTTCGCGGGCGGGCCTCCGTTGAAGTGGGCGGCCAGATCGACGGTGGAGACGATCTCCACGGCGTGCGGCTGGGCGCAGTCCACCGGATCGGTGGGCAGGTTCTGGTTGATGCCGAGGCACACGCCCGCCTCGTACACCTTGGACTGATCGTGCTCGGTGGCGCTGCCGACCGACGGCGGGGTGCCGACGCTGGCCGCGATCTGCAGGCCGCAGCGCAGGGTGCGGTCACCGTGCTGCCAGCCGTCCGGGCTCGGATACATCAGCCCGACGATGTACCTGCCGCGCGGATCGAACCGGCCCGACATGTACTTCTGCACCGCGGGCACGCAGTGCTCCTCTTTCAACTCGGTCAGTCGCAGCGAGTCCGGGAACCGCGAGCCGGGACCGAACTCCTTGCCCGGATACCTGCTCATGTCGATGTCGGCCGCGACCTCGAACATGTGCTTGCTCGAGCAGTTCACCTTGGCCAGGTCCGATCGGTCCGGCTTGGTCCAGCTCAGGCAGTCGCCCTTCGCCGCGGTGCCGAACTCCTTCTCCAGCACCGGCTGCGCCGGGGCGCCGGGATTGTGCGCCTCCAGGCCCTTCTCGTTGTCGAAGCCGGTGACGAACAGCGTCACCAGGGCCGCCACCACGGCGCCGACGGCCACCGCGAGCAGGCCCCAGCGCAAGGTGTGGGCCGACAGATGCAGATCGCGCAGCTCGCCGTCGGCGAGGGCGGCTCTGGCCGAGTCGAACGAGCGCCGTACCGAGTCGGCGCGCGACGAAGCGCCGCGCTTGGGCGCCTGCGGGGACCGGGACATGCGTGCGGAGGACATCGCGGTCCATCATGGCAGTGTCGGTGCCGCGGTGCCACGACCTGCCCCGATCGGCGCGGCACGGGCCACGAGCGATTCAGCCGCGCAGGGCCGAGAGGAAGACGCCGGGCAATCGGGCGGGGTTGGCGTCGGCGTAGAACTCGGTGAGCCTGCGCCCGGTGGTCGCTGCGGTGGCGTTGCCGACGAACCACGGCGGCTTCGGAGAGAGGGCGAGTTCGCCGCCCAGCAGCGAGCGCGGCACCGGCCGGAACGGGCCGTGCACCACGGTGCGCTCCACATCGTCGAGCAGCAGGGCGTTGTGCACCACGCCGATACCGCTCTGCACGTCGTCGAGGGTGTGCCCAGGGAAGGCTCCCCAGGCGGCACGCGGCGCGAGGAAGGCCAGACCGGTCCAGCTGTTCACCGCGATCGCGCCGTAGCGCAGCCGTTCGATCGCGCGGTCGAAGGCGACACCGAGCCTGCGGATGGTCGTCGGATCGGCGATCACGTTCGCGCCGAGCGTGCCGGTCAGCTCGGCGTTGGCGAAGTCCACCGCGCGTTGCAAGAACTCGCCGCCCGTGTAGGGCAACTCCACCACGCCGAGCACGGGGGAGAAGTACTCCGTGCGCAGCAGCGGCGAGCCGGTGCGCGGCAGTCCGCCGACCAGCACCCGCCCCGCGCCGAGACGCTCGGCCTCCGGGTACGAGGCCAGCGCGTCGGCGACCCGCGCGTCGCTGCCCGGGTAGTAGGCCGTGCGCTGTGGCGCCCGCTCCATGGCCAGGCGGAGTTCGGCGAGGAACTCGTCCTTGCGGTCCCACTCGGCGCCGATCACCACCGCCTGCGCGGCCACGCAGTTGTAGCCGCCGTTGTGCAGCCGTTGGGTGGCCACGTGCTCGGCTTGGTAGCGCAGATCGGCGTCGGACCAGTCGCCGGGCACCACGATGGTCGGCGAGACGCCGCCCAGTTCGCTGCTGATCGGCTTGTCCAGCAGTGGCCGGTTGTGCTGCTTGCGTTCCGCGCCCTCGGCGCCGGGACCCCACACGATGGCGTCGTGGGTCTGCGCGCTGCCGGTCATGTGCACGTGCGCGACGTCCGGATGACGCACCAGGTAGCCGCCCTGCTGCGCGCCGCCGGTGAGAATTCGCAGCGCGCCGATCTCCAGCAGCGGTTCGAACACCATCTCGAACACGGTGAACAGCGGGTCGGTGATCGGGTTGAGCTTCAGCGCGACCACCCGGTTGTGCGCGAACAGCTCGTACAGCGCGTCCAGCGGCGGAATCGAGGTGATGTTGCCCGCGCCGAGCACGGCGCCGATCCCGCCGGTCGCGGTGGGATCGAGCTGGGCGAGTCCGGCTCGCCGACGGGCGGCGTCGGCGTCGACGCCGGGACGCAGCCACACCTCGCCGCGGAAACCGTTGAGCAGCAAGCGATCGTAGACGCCGAACGGGAATACCGGCACCGCCAGCCGCCCGCCCGGCGCCTCCCGCAGCGTGATGCCCGCCAGCGGGCTTCGCCCGGTCTCCAGCGCGGCCAGGGTCGCCGACAGCGCGGCCGTGGCTTGCAGCAGCGTGAGCGGCCCGGACATCCACTCCTCACCGACCAGCGCGGAGTGCTCGCCGAGATCCTTGACGACGCACGCCGCGCGCACCCAGTCCTCCGCGAGGCGGCCGGTCCTGGCGTGGATCTCGTCGAGCAGCAAGCGGCGGCGGCGCAGCGACGTCGCGGCCCACACTTTCTCGCCCGCCGCGAGATCGGCCAGCGCGTTGTCGATGGCCGTCTCGTCGAATGGGGTGCCCACAAACCCACTATGCGCGCGATCCGGGGTGGATGGTCCGCATCCTGGGATATCGGCGTGAAAGCGCAACACACCGACTACTAGGCTGGTGGCCCATGATCGACCTCCGATTCCTGCGGGACAACCCGGACGCGGTCCGCGCCTCGCAGCGCGCCCGCGGCGAAGACCCCGTTCTCGTCGACGCGCTGCTCGAGGCGGACGCGGCGCGGCGTGCCGCGGTGGCCACCGCGGACAACCTGCGCGCCGAGCACAAGGCGATGGGCAAGCTGATCGGTAAGGCGAGCAAGGACGAGCGGTCCGCGCTGCTGGCGCAGGCGTCGGAGATGTCGGTCAAGGTCAAAGAGGCCGAGGCCGCCCAGCACGCCGCCGACGTGGATCTGGACACCGCGCACCGCGCCATCTCCAATGTGGTGCAGGACGGCGCGCCCGCGGGTGGCGAGGCCGATTTCGTCGTGCTGCAAACGGTCGGCACGCCGCGGGAGTTCGACTTCGAGCCGAAGGACCACCTGGAACTCGGCGAGTCGCTCGGCCTGATCGACATGGAGCGCGGCGCGAAGGTCTCCGGCGCCCGGTTCTACTTCCTGACCGGCTACGGCGCGCTGCTCCAGCTGGGAATGCTGCAGCTGGCCGCGCAGAAGGCGGTGGCCAACGGCTTCACCATGATGATTCCGCCGGTGCTGGTACGCCCGGAGGTCATGGCGGGCACGGGGTTCCTCGGCCAGCACGCGGCGGAGGTCTACCACCTCGCCGACGACGACCTCTACTTGGTCGGCACCTCGGAGGTGCCGCTGGCGGGTTACCACTCGGACGAGATCCTCGACTTGAGCGACGGCCCCAAGCGCTATGCGGGCTGGTCGTCGTGTTTCCGCCGGGAGGCGGGCAGCTACGGCAAGGACACCCGCGGCATCATCCGGGTGCACCAGTTCGACAAGGTGGAGATGTTCGTCTTCACCACGCCCGACCAGGCCGACGCCGAACATCAGCGTCTGCTCGCCTGGGAACAGGAGATGCTCGCGGCGATCGAGGTGCCCTACCGGGTGATCGACGTCGCGGCCGGTGATCTCGGCAGCTCCGCCGCGCGCAAGTTCGACTGCGAGGCGTGGGTGCCCACGCAGCAGACCTACCGGGAGCTCACCTCGACCTCCAACTGCACCACCTACCAGGCGCGGCGGCTGGCCGTCCGCTATCGAGACGAGAACGGAAGGCCGCAGATCGCCGCGACCTTGAACGGCACGCTCGCCACCACCCGCTGGATCGTGGCCATTCTGGAGAACCACCAGCAAGCCGACGGGTCGGTCCGGGTGCCGTCCGCCCTGGTCCCGTTCGTCGGTACCGACGTGCTCCGACCGACGAATTGACAACGGACGAATGACGTTCAGGTAAATAGCTACTGGTTCGCCATGCCGTATTCCCGGGATGTGGCAACCAGGGGGATTCCTTATGTCTAGGCTATTCGTCGTGCGAGGAATCGGGTCTCGCGGCGATACCCGAACCCGGGTGCGGGCCGCGTCTGCGTTGGCGACGGCTATGGTCATGGCTCGGACCACCGGGGCGTTCTACGTCATGGGCGGGGTGCTCGGTCTGCTGATCACCGCCATCGCCCCTGGTGAAGAGGGTAATCGTCCGCTGGTAGGCGGGGCGGCAGCGGTGGCGCTGGTGCTCGGTCTCACGCTGCTCGCATGGGGTCCGCGGCTGCCGCATTCGATCCATCACGTCTATGTCGCGATCGCGACGGTGTTGGTGACGATCGCGGTGCATTCGTTCCCGAACACGGTGGGCGCGATCAGCCTCGCGGCGTTCTACGTCTTCATCGCGTGCGACGCCGCCCTGTTCTTCGCCTGGTCGCAGGCCGCCGCCCATATCGCGTTCGCCTTGGCGCTGTGCCTGTGGGTGCTGCCCGCGCGGCCGGTGACGCCCGGGTTGCCGTGGTGGTCGGGCCTGATCCCGGCCGGCGTGACCTTCGGTGTCGGCGTCGTCGTCGGGATCCTGACCAGGATGGCGTCCGAAGCCGACATCGACGTGCTCACCGGCCTGCTCAACCGGCGCGGCTTCGACCGGGCGCTGAACACCGCGATCCAGCAGGCCACCAGGTCCGGGCACGGACTCGCGCTGGTGCTGGTCGACCTGGACCGTTTCCAGAAGATCAACGACCATCTCGGGCACCGCGCCGGTGACGCCGTCCTGCAGCGGGTGGCCGACACCTGGTCGAAACTTTTGGCTCCCGATCAGCGCCTGGCGCGTTACGGCGGGGACGCGTTCGCCTTGCTGCTGCCGAACACCACCGAGCAGGCCGCGATCCTGCTCACCGAACAGCTGCGCGCCGCGGTGACCACCGGCTGCTCGGCCGGCGTGACCTCCTGGCAGCCGGGCGAATCGGGGTCGCTGCTGGTCAGCCGCGCTGACGTCGGCCTATACCGGGCCAAGCAGGCCGGACGCAACCGGACGGTGCTGGAGTCCTCGCGGCAGCTGCCGCTGGCGGTGGAACTGCGCGAGGCGATCGACCGGGGCGCCCTCGACGTGCACTACCAGCCGATCGTCAGCCTGACCGAAGGCGGCGGCAAGGCGGTCGGTGTGGAGGCGCTGCTGCGCTGGTCGTCGAGCGCGCAACCGGATGTCACCACCGAGGGCTTGATCCGCGTCGCCGAGGAATACGACCTCATCGCCGATCTGGACGAACTGGTGCTGCGCCGGGCCTGCGCGGACGCCGCCCGATTGCAGGAAACCTTCGCCCAACTGGATCTCACACTGAACGTGAACGTCAGCGGGCTGGAGCTGGCCGAGACCGGTTACGCCGACCGGGTGGCGGGCATCCTCGCCGCCACGGGGTGGCCCGCCGACCAGTTGGTGCTCGAAGTGACCGAGAGTGAGCTGGCCGCCGAATCCCAGACCGCGATCGAGAATCTGCACACCCTGCGCGACCGTGGCGTGCGCATCGCCATCGACGACTTCGGCACGGGATACTCCTCGCTCAGCCGACTGGCCACGCTGCCGAGCGACATTCTCAAGGTCGATCAGTCCTTCGTCGCCGCGATCCGCTCGGATTCGCCCGCGCCGCCCTTGCTCGGCGTGATCGCCGCGCTCTCCAACGCGCTGGACCTGCAGGTCATCGCCGAGGGCGTGGAGACCGAATATCAGGCCGCCGTGCTCACCGAACTGGGCTTCGCGCTCGCGCAGGGGTATCACTACAGCGATTCGCATCCGGTCTCGGAGCTGATCAGCGACCTCAACGAGAACAAGGGCCGGATCGGCCAAGGCGTCACCGACCGGGAGCTGGGCGACGGAGATTCGGTTCCGGCGAACGGCTGGGTGCCGTTGCCCTGATTCGCGTGGCGGCCGATTCTCTTCGACGCGCCCGAGCGGTAATTCCCTTGCGCCGCGAGGCAGGGATGGCCATGCTGATCGGCATGCGGTTGCTCGTCTACGCCTATTGATTCGCTGGATCGCCGCGCGCCCGTCGAACGGGTAGCGCGCGTACTTTCAGTCTGCGCTCGCTGACGGTTCGGGCGGTGCTCTTCAAGAGCACCGGTGAACTGATTCCGCTGTACGCGCTGTATGCCCTGCTGTTCGCCGACCATGGCATGAGCACCGGGCAGATCTCCTTGCTGTTCGCCATCTGGTCGATGACCTCGTTCCTGCTCGAAGTGCCCTCCGGTGCGTGGGCCGACACGGTTTCGCGGCGCGGACTGCTCGTGCTCAGCGGTGTCCTGCTGACGGCGGGCTTCGCGCTGTGGACGGCGGCGCCCTCCTTCACGGGCTTCGCCGCCGGGTTCGTGCTGTGGGGTACCTCGGGCGCTCTGGCCTCCGGCACCTTCGAAGCGTTGCTGTACGACGATCTCGCCGCCCGCGGTGCGTCGTCGACATATCCGCGCATCCTCGGTTACAGCCGGGCCGGTGCGGAAACCGCCGTCGTCATCGCGATCGTCGCCGCGACGCCGCTATATCTCATCGGTGGCTATGCCCTGGTCGGCTGGGCCAGTGTCGGTCTGGCCGCCGTGCACACGCTGGTCGCGCTCTCGCTGCCCACCGCGCCGAAGGCGGTGTCCGCGGCGAACGTCGATGATCTCGAAGAGGACGAGTCGGCATCTTTCGCGTCACCTTCCGTGGTGGCCGGTGAGACGGGCGGCTCCGCGGGTTCGAATGCGGATGTACGCGGGTCGGTCTCGGTGATCGAGGGCTATGACGAGACTCGGGATGATCAGGCGGACGTCACGAGGAGATCGGGAACGTTCGCGCGCTACCTCACCATGCTGAAGGCCGGTGTGGGCGAGGCCCTTCGCGTGCGGATGGTGCGCTACGGCGTGCTGCTGGAGGCGCTGCTGTTCGGGATCACGGCGTTCGACGAGTATTTCGCCTTGCTGGCGGAGGAGGCGGGCGTATCGACGGCCGTCGTGCCACTGCTGGTCGGCCTCACTGTGCTCGGTTCGCTGACCGGGTCGGTGCTGGCGGGGCGCACCGAAGGAATGTCGGGCCGGACGATGTCTCTCGCGGTGGGTGTCGCGGGCGTGCTCTTCCTCGGCGGCGCGCTGATAGCCGGTCTCGCGACCGGTCGTCCGAACGCGGTGTACTTGCTGACCACCCTCGGCTTCGCGTCGATCGGAATCTCCTACGGCATCGTCTACAACGCGGGCATCGTGGCGGCCGCCCGCCTCCAAGACGCCATCGAGGGTCCCGCCCGAGCGACCGTCACCTCGGTCTCCGGTCTCCTGGGCGAGGTGATCGCCCTAGCGGTCTTCGGATTCGCCGCCCTCCTGACCCTCCACGCCGCCATGTCCACCCTCTTGGCCATCCTCGGCGCCTCCATCCTCGCCATCGCCGCCCTCATTCCCGGCTGGCTCCCACCCCGCCACTGACCACGGGCGGCACACGATCGAGAGCGCTTCTCGCGAAATGCCGCGGTGATGTGCCGCTCGACGATTGGGTAGCGTGCGGGAGTGCGGTTGGGGCTGTTTGCGGGGTTCGGGATCGGTGCCGGGGTGGCGGTGCAGGGGCGGATCAATGGCGCGTTGGGGGCGCGGTTGGAGGATGGGATCGCCGCGGCCACGATCAGTTTCGGGGTGGGACTGGTTGTGTTGGGGGTGGCGTTCGCGGTGAGCGGGCGGCTGCGGGACGGTGGGCGGCGGGTGCGGCTGGCTCTGGCCGAGGGTGGGCTGCGGCCGTGGCAGTTGCTCGGCGGGCTGTGCGGCGCGTTCTTCGTCGCGTGCCAGGGGCTGACGGTCGCCGCGATCGGCGTCACCGCGTTCACCGTCGCGACCGTCGCGGGGCAGTTGCTCAGCAGCCTGGCCGTCGACCGGCTCGGGCTCGGTCCGAGTGGGCGGACGCCCGTCACCGTGGTGCGTCTCGTGGGTGCGGCGCTCGGGGTGGCGGCGGTGCTGGTAGCCGGATTCGGGCACCACCGCGCTACCGGCGGTCTCTCCGTGCCCGACGCGCTGCGCGGCACGCCGACCGTGTTGTTGATCGCGCTGCCCGCGCTGGCGGGCATCGGCCTGGCCTGGCAGCAAGCGGTGAACGGCAAGGTGGGCGCGGTCGGCGGAGCCATGTCGGCGGCGATGGTCAATTTCTGCGTCGGCCTGGCCGCGCTGCTCGTCATCGAGGCCGTGGTCATCGCGACTTCGGGCGGCCCAGCCGCATTCCCGACCGAGCCTTGGCTCTACACCGGCGGTTTCATCGGCGTCGCCTTCATCGCCCTCGCCGCCATGGCGGTGCGGTGGATCGGCGTGCTGCTGCTCGGGCTCACCTCGGTGGCGGGACAGTTGCTGGCCTCCGTTGTCCTCGACGTGCTCACGCCGACCAGCGCGGGCTTGTCCGCCACCGCGATCGTCGGCTGTGTGCTGACGTTGGTCGCCGTCGCCATCGCGACTCGGTCGCAGTCCTGAGGACACTCGCCCGACATTCAGGTTCGAAGTGCATGAATGTGGGAGGGTGCGCTCATGCTGATCGAATACGGGGTGTGGGTTTCGCGGCTGGGACTGACTGTCGTCTTCGCGCTGTCGGCCTGGGGCAAGCTGACGGATCGCGGCGCGGCACGGCAGGCGGTGAGCGATTTCGGGGTGCCGCTGCGCTGGGTGCCCGCGGTGGCCTGGGGGTTGCCGATCGCCGAGGCGATGATCGCGGTCGGTGTGCTGTTTCCATGGGTTTGCGGCCCGGCGGCGCTGGCGGCGCTGCTGCTGCTCGCCGTGTTCACCGTGGCGATCACGCGCTTGCTGCGGCGAGGCGAGCATCCTTCCTGTTCCTGTTTCGGTGCTGCGAGCGCGGCGCCGATCGGACCGAGGACGCTGGTGCGCAATGCTCTTCTCGCGGCGCTCGCCGTGGTTGTCGGCATCGGCGCGCAGACACATCCGCGCGTTCCGATGGGCCTGCCCGCCGACAACGCGGTCGGCTGCGCGGTTGTCGCCGCAGTGGTCGCGGTGCTGGCCTGGTTGACCGGCCAGCTGCGTGTCCTGCGCCGCCGAGTGGACGAGCAGGCGTTGTCCACGCTGGGTGCTGAGGGCTTGCCCGTCGGTGCGGTGGCGCCGGAGTTCGAACTGTTCGGCCCCGAAGGAACGAAGTCCACGCTCGAGGATCTCTTGGCCTCGGCGAGGTCGGTGCTGCTGGTCTTCGTGCACCCCGGCTGCGAGCTGTGCGCGGCGCTGGCCCGGGAACTGCCCCGCTGGCGTGCGCGAACCGGTGACGCCCTCGCGATCGTCGCGGTCGGCAACGGCGATGCCGCCGAGCAGGCCGCGTGGGGAGCCGAGCACGGGTTGGGCGACATTCCCTCGCTCGTGCAGCAGGGCAACGAGGCGGCCCTGCGTTACCGGGTGCGCGGTACGCCGTCCGCCGTGCTGATCGATCCCGAGGGACGTGTCGCCGCGCCGGTGGCCAGAGGGGGCATCGCGATCCGCGAGTTGATCAGCACGGTGCGGGCAGCGCCGCGCAAGCCGGCGCGCGACAAGATCCCGGCCGGGGCCGCGCGTTAGTTTCGGGGCGTACCTCTTTTCTGCCGCCGAGACCGACCCGAGCCCGGTTATCTACTGGTTAGCAAATTTCTAGCAAATCTACGGTGATGCGCCGATAGGATCGAACCGCACCGGTGCGGAATTCGCCATCCAACCAACACGACCCATCGACAAGAGGGGAAGACATGGCGCTCTTCGCATTCACCGACTACTCCGGCAAAGAGTTCATCATCCAGCTCACCAACGAGCAGCGGATCGCCGAAGCACGCCGCATCCTGTCGGGTGACGAGCAGATGTCCGTCCACGTCATGGGCCGGATCCGGAAGATGCCCGCCCCCTACAACCCGGGTTGGGACTTCCATCTGGACCCCGACACCATCACCTTCTTCACCATGGCGATCGAAGTCTGCGACGCCAGCATCATGTACGTGAACGATCACCTGGACGAGGCGTGCGGCGCGTTTCTGCCGGGCTGCTTCTGGTGTCCGTGGTCGTCGAAGCTGACCCGCGAGGTCGCCGACCGGTAATCGGTTGGCAAACGCTTCCGGCCGGCGTGTGAACGCCGGCCGGAAGTCTCGGATTCAGTCCAACTTGCGCGAGCGCAATTCGTGGCCCTTGGACGTCTTGCACCGTCCCGACTCCAGGTCCCACTGCCAGCCGTGCAGGTTGCAGGTCAGCGTGTTGCCTTCGACCACGCCGAACTTCGACAGGTCCGCCTTCAGGTGCGGGCACCGCCGCTGCACCTCCCAGCCGCTGAGTTCGGTGGAGGCGGAGTCGTCGTGCGCCTCGGAGAACCAGCCGTCGGCGTAGGCGATCCGCTCGTCGGTGAGGCACTTGAAGAAGGTGTAGAGGAACTCGTTGTATCCGCCGATGCGCCAGGCCTGGAAGCGGGTGGACAGGAAGATGGTGTTCACCCAGTCGGGCTCCCGGTCGCGCAGCACCGTGCGCACCAGCTCCGGTGCGATGCGGAAGCCGTAGCGGTAGCGCCCCTCGCCTTCGATCGGCTCGCGCACCGTGCGCTTGGGGAAGTCCAGCACGACGGTCTCCTCGCCGATCACCAAGCCGACCGGGTAGCCGATGCCGTCGCAGATCACGTCGCTCTGGGCCATGATCGGCTCGAACACTTTGCGCAGCGGCTCCAGCAGCGAGCCATCGCCGCGCTCCCAGGTCGCCTTCTCGGCCTCCAGTACCGGGGCGAGGCGCTGGGCCATCCGTTCGATGTACTCGGCCTTGTTGTCGTAGATCTCGGCGGGGTCGCTCGGGTGGGTCAGGGTCAGCTCGGCGCCGCGCACGTCGGCGACCGAGCCGGGGATCATCAGGATCCCGCCCCCGTTGCCGTGGATCTCCATCTGCTCCAGGAACACCTTCTGGTCGGGGAAGATGTTGCCTTCGTCACCGCGATCGTCGTTGAGGTAGCGCAACTCGTCGTCCAGGAACACCGGCGGACCCGCCGACGGCACCACCCAAGTCGCGCCGACCTGCTCGATGTAGCTGCGGGCCCGGTCCATGCCGCGCTGACGCTTCTGCTTGCCGAAGTTCGACTTGGTGCGGGCCGGGATGTCGTAGACCATCGGGTACCAGATCGCGCCCGAGTACTGCAGCAGGTGGATGTCGACATGGCCGAAGGCGTCCTGCAGCACGTCCATGTCGACCGGGCGGGCGTCGTTCATGTTGAAGCAGGTGGTCTCGCCGTCGGAGACCACGAGCCCGGAGTCGCCGATCGGGCCGTCGGCGGGCGCGCGCAGCGCGATGACCATGACGTCCAGGTCCCCGCCGGGGCCGGTCACCGTGTGCTTGACCGAGTCCTCGGTCTCGAAGAACTTGTGGAAGCCCAGCTGCTCGAGCTCCCGGCGCAGATCCGGCACGGGATAGTCCGGCAGCAGCACGGTCGCGTCCTTGTTCACGTGCTCGGCCAGCGTCTTCGCGTCGAAATGGTCGCGGTGCAGGTGCGAGACGTAGAGGAAGTCGCATGCGCCCAGCTCGTCCCAGTCCAGCTGGGTGTTGTCGGGGAACGGGAACCAGGAACCGAAGTACGCGGGGTTCACCCAGGGATCGCAAAGGATCGACCCGGCCGCGGTGCGGATGTGGAATCCGGCGTGTCCGACGCTGGTGATCTGCACTAGCTGCTCCTCCTGCTGTTTACCAGCCAACCAGGGTAGTAGTTACGGCGAGACATCGCCGATGCAGTAGCCGTCCGTCCCGGAGCGCAAGGTGAAGGTGCGGGTCTGCGTCACACCGGAGGAGTTCGTCACCGGCACGAGCACCGCGATGTAGTCGGTGTTCACCTGCTCCGACCGGATCTGCTGGTCGGCGAACTCGGCGGCCCCGGTGAGCACGCCCTGGTTGTTCGCCAGCGGCGCGGGGCTCGGACGCCCGGTGCCCTTGGGATCCCAGGACGCCGGGGACGCCTTACAGATCAGAGGGTAGTCGCCTTCTTTGTCGGCGGGGTCGAGCGGAGTGCCGACGAAGCGGGAGAGGTACCGGCGCACGGTGTGCCGGGCGTCGGCGTCGTTGTAGGCGATCTCCGCACCGGCCGTCGCGACGCGCGGGCAGGCGTAGCCGGTCTCGATCTCGGCGCGCTGGACGGCGACGGTGGTGGTCGGGCTCTTCCAGACGACGGCGTCCTCGCCCGCCGTGCCGGGCTGGGCCAACGCGGTGAGGACGGCCTGCTGGTCTCCGTACATCTCGGCGACGTTCCTGGGCGCGATGGTCCAGCACTTGTCCTGCATCTCGGCGATGGTGTGCGAGCGCAGGTCGGCCGCCCAGCGCCGCATCGCCGGGGCGGCGGCAGGCACCCCCGCGACCGCGCCGACCGGCGGAGCGTCGGCGGGAACCGGCGGAAGCGCGGAGGTGCTCGGCGGGGGCGTGGCCGGGACGGCGGCCGGCGGTGTCGTGCGAACGGCCGCCTGCGGCGGGGTCTCCTCCGGAATGCCGACGACGGAATCGCATCCGGTCAGTGCGATCGCAGCGATCAGGGCGGAGCCGCAGGCCAGCGCGGCGCGGGTCGCTCGCCCGGCCCGGTTCCGCTCGCGTGCTGCACTGCGGTCGTACTCGCGCGGTACCGATCGGGCGCGTTCCACTTCGACGATCCTCTTCTCTCCGGACGTGCGGTCGGGGCTGCTCATGCGTCCTCGCTCCGGCGCGGCGCGCGGCGGCGGCGAACTGCCGATGGGGACGAGCAGCGACTACGCTAGCGGACTTGTGGAACCCGTCTACCGGACGATCATCGGCCTCGCCCGTACCGTCTTCTTCATCGAAGGTCTGAAGTTCACCGTCAAGGGCGATGAACACATTCCCGCCCGAGGTGGCGCCGTGCTGGCGGTGAACCACACCGGCTACATGGACTTCACCTACGCGGGCCTGCCGGTGCGCACCCCGAAGCGCTACGTCCGGTTCATGGCCAAGAAGGAGGTCTTCGACGACAAGATCTCCGGCCCGATCATGCGCGCGCTCAAGCACATCCCCGTCGACCGTTCGGCGGGGGCGGATTCCTACAAGGCCGCTGTGGACTATCTGCGCCGTGGCGAGCTGGTCGGGGTGTACCCCGAGGCGACGATCAGCCGCAGTTTCGAGATCAAGGAATTCAAGTCCGGCGCGGCGCGCATGGCCATCGAGGCGGAGGTGCCGATCATTCCGATCGTCATCTGGGGCGCGCAGCGGGTCTGGACGAAGGGGTTCCCGAAGCGCCTCGGTCGCACCAACACGCCCATCTCGATCGCGGTCGGCGAGCCGATCCAGCCGTTCGAGCCCGCCGCCGAACTCACCGCCAAGCTCCGCTCGACCATGCGGGAAATGCTGGCCGACCTGCAGAAGGACTATGTGCACGAGCCCGGCGCGTACTGGGTTCCGGCCCGGCTCGGCGGCAGCGCTCCTACCCTGGAAGAGGCGGACGCGATGGACGCCGCCGAAGCCGAGGCGAAGGCCGCGCGCAAGAACGCGGCGGGGCAGTAGCGGGAGGTGTGATGGCGCGCGAACCGGTTTACGACATTCTCACCGGATTGGCCCGCGCCATCTTCTTCGCGCAGGGTCTGCGCCTCGATATCCAGGGCAGGCAGCACATTCCGCGTTCCGGCGGCGCGGTGCTGGCGGTGAATCACACGGCTTATCTGGATTTCATGGAAGTCGGACTGGTCGGGCGCAAGTCCGGCCGCAACGTCCGGTTCATGATGAAGGCCGAACTGGAACACGGCATCGTCGGCTTTCTCATGAAGCACTGCAAGGCGATCGGCGTCGATCGCACGGCCGGAGCCGAGTCGTACGCCCGCGCGGTGACCGCTTTGCGCGAGGGCGAGGTGGTCGTGGTCTATCCCGAGGCGACGATCAGCCGCAGCTTCGAGTTGAAGGAATTCAAGTCCGGTGCGGCGCGCATGGCGGTCGAAGCCGGGGTCCCGATCGTGCCCCTGGTCATCTGGGGCGCTCATCGGATCTGGACCAAGGACATCCCCAAGCAGTTGGGCCGCCATAATTTTCCGGTCACCATCCGGATCGGCGCACCGATCCCACCCGATGAACCGGCCGAGAAACTCACCGCCACCTTGCGGACGCGGATGGGTGAGCTTTTGGACCTCGCTCAACGCGACTATCCGATGGTGGAAGGCGCCAGCTGGGTCCCCGCACGGCTCGGTGGAACCGCCCCGACTCTCGCGGAGGCGGCTGTGCTGGAACGCGAGGAGATGGAGAGGCGGCGGCGCGCGAAGGCGCGGTGACGGCGCCGCCACGTCGTAGGGCGGCACTCGATCAGGCCGCGTCGAGCGCTGCGGTGATCTTGCGGACCATCTCGGCCGGGACGGGGCTGGGCGCGCCCTTGTGGGATCCGGCGGCTGCGTCGATGGCGACGAGGACGGTGCTGCGGAAGTTGTCGGCCTCGGCCGGGTCCTGATTCGCGAGCAGCCTCATCGCCGCGGTCAGGGCAGGCAGCACATGGTCGGCGAGTTCGGCGACGTTCTTGCCGTTCAGGGTGATGTCCTTGGACTTCGCGGCGAGTACGTGCCCGACCAGGCCGGTTGCCGACGACAGGGCGATGCTGCCGTGCGTGGCGGCCTTGTGGGGCGAGCCGGTGGCGTCGGCGGCGGCCATGAGCGATACGGCGCCGTAGGCGGCGGTGCGGACGGTGGCCTTGTCCTGGTCGGTCAGGGTGATGGACATGGTGGTGTGCTCCTTCGAAATGTGGGGGGTCGGCGGGCCGGTCAGTGGCTCGGCGAGCCGTGCTGGTCTCCGGCCGGTGCGGTCTGGCGGACGGCATCGGCGATGGCGCGGAAGTCCTTGCGCAGGATCGCGCCGTGGTTGCCGGCGACCTTCGCGCCGATCCGGATGTTCGGATTGCGGGCGCACACGCCGTCGAGGCTGGTGCGGATTCGCTCTTGCTCGTCGCCACGGCTTCCGAACGACGTCCCCGAAGCAACCACATACCGCACCGGAACAGTGCTGCGGTCCAGCAGGGGACCCAATTCGCGCTCGCGGGAGAGCTTGCCGAGCTCGATGTTGCTCTCGGCCATCTGTTCGGCGGTCATCCGCGGGGTCAGACCGGTCGGGCGCAGCAGCGGCGTGAACCAGCTCAGCCGCTTGAACAGCTTGCGGATCCGCTGCTCCATGGCCTCGTCGAGCCAGTCGTACGGGAACGCGCCGTCGACCAGCACCGCGCCCATCGCACGGTCCGGATTCCGGTCGGCCCAGTGCGCCGCGACGACTGCCCCATAGGACCAGCCCACCAACAGCGCCCGGTGCACCCCTCTGGCCGCCGAGACCGCATCGACGTCCCGGACGGCGGCGTCGAAGGAATAGTCCGCCGAACGCCGGGATTTGCCGCGGGCGCGCTCGTCGAAGGTGATGTGTCGGTAGCCGGGGCCGAGTTCGGCGATGACCCGCCGCCAGTAGCCCTGAGTGGCGAACTGGCCATTGCAGTAGATCACGGGGATACCGGGACCGCCGGTGTCGGTGACCGCCAGGGCGGTATCGTCCACCGGCACCGTGCCGGTCCACTTCGAAGCGGGGGCCTGGTTGCTGTTCTTCGTCATGGCAACGACTCTCGGTGTCCGGCCTGACACCACCCTGACACCCGCCTGATACGGCCACTGACACCGTGTTTCGCGGCGGCGGTTGTGCTCAGCCCAGATCGGGCGCGTTCTCGACCGCCCTACGCGAGCGGCGGTCGGAACATCCGACTACCGCCCGGTCCGCAGGGCCTCAGTACGCTCCGTCACCCCGGGCCACCACACCGACCGTGCGCGCGATCAGCCGCAGGTCCATCCGCATGGACACGTTCTCCACGTAGGACAGATCGAGTCGCACGGCGTCTTCGAGCGGAAGGTCCGACCGGCCACTGACCTGCCACAAGCCGGTCAGCCCCGGCTTCACGAGCAGGCGTCGGCGCATCATGTGGTCGTAGGTGTCGACTTCCCGCCGCACCTGCGGTCGCGGCCCGACCACGCTCATGTCGCCGCGCAGCACGTTGAGGAACTGCGGCAGCTCGTCGAGACTGTACTTGCGCAGGAATCGTCCGACCGGCGTGACGCGGGGATCGATCTTCATCTTGAAGAAGACCGGATTTGCACCTTGCTGTGCGATCAAAGCTTCGGCATATCGGTCGGCATCGTCGTGCATACTGCGAAACTTGATCATGCGGAAGGGCAGGCCGTATCGGCCGATGCGTTCGGACAGGTAGAAGACCGGGCCGCGGCTGGTGGTCTTCACCGCGATCGCGATCACGAGGAACACCGGCAGCAGCAGTAGCAGGCACATCGTCGCGAAGACGATGTCGAAGGCCGTTTTGCTGACCGACCGAGCCCGCTCGTACTGCGGTTCGGCGATGTGCATCATCGGCATTCCCGCGACCTGCCGATTGGTGAGCCGGGATATGGCGATGTCGACCGCCCCTGGCGCCAGCATGAACTCGACTCCCAGCGCATCCAGTTCCCAGGCGAGCCTGCGCAACTCGGTCGGACCGAGATGCCGGGTCGGACCGATGGCGACGGTGTCGGCGTGGGTGTGCAGGACCGCCCGCAGCACGGCGCTGTCGTCGCCGACGACCGCGACCGTGCCGCCGGTGAACGCCAGCGGCGCATCTCCTGATTGCCCACCCGGCACGCAGGCGCCGACAACGTTGTACCCGGCGCCCGGGTCTGTGGCGAACGCCGCGGATATCGCCGCGGCCGCTTCGGCCGTACCGACCACGAGTACGGCCGAACGATAGCGTCCCCGGCGGCGTGCCCTGGCAAGCTGGTGGCGCCACCACAGTCGTCCGCCGACCACCGCGAGTACGCCCGCCGGAAAGGCGATCGCGAGATACCCTCGGGCGAACTTGATTTCGAGTGCCAGTGACGTGAATGCCAGTACGCCGAACAGGTGCATCGTCGCCGACATCAGCCGCCGGAATTCCTCGACACCGCTGCCGACCAGCTGCGGCGCACGGCTGCCCGCACTACCGAGGATCGCGAACCAGCCCGCGACCAGCGCCCCGGATACCATCGTGTAGCCGACCCGGTACGGCCCTTCCCAGGCCAGCGGCGGAGCGCCGCCCTCATTGAAACGGATCAGTTGCGCACTCCCCACAGCGATGGATACGGCGGCGAAATCGGTGATGGCGAGGCGGCGTACGTACTCCGATCGCCAGGCCTTACGGGTCGAGACGGTAACCGGGGTAACCGTGAAGGATCGTGGGATTTCGGCGGTCCCATGCCATTCCGGGACAGCCTTGGATTTCATCAAGAGAACACCCCTCCTGGGGCAACGGTGGAATTGCTACCCGATCCGAGGACCGGCTGTCCCGGCAGCGTCCCGACCGCCTCTACCGAGCGCTTCCTCGGCACTTGATCGGCAAGTGTCACAACATTTCTCGCCGGTCAGAAGGTGTGCGCGAGGCAGCGTGATCGGGATGTTAACTGATGCGAATCCGCCCAGCGACCCATTGTGATGCGCGTTTGGAATAACACCACGAGTGCGAATATGAAATGTGCCCTATATCACAGTTAGTAACGCGGATGTGTAACCCGGCCGATATTGCCGTCGGTACGCTGAAGGTCGCAACAGGTGCGGTCGGTACCACGAATGACGTTCTCGTCGCGCGCATCTCGTGATACGCCGGGCAGCTTCTGCTTCCGTGTGCCGCGACAGGCGTTCCGGCGGGCCGGGGCGTTTCGAGCAAAGGATCGGATCTGTGCGCTGTCGACTCTGTGACTCCGACAGGCTGTCCAGCATTCTGGACCTCGGCGCCACACCGCCGTGCGAATCGTTCCTCACCGCCGATCAACTCGACCTGCCCGAGCCGACCTATCCCTTGCACCTCCGGGTGTGCGCCGACTGCCTGCTACTGCAGATTCCGGCGCTGATCACGCCGGAGGACACCTTCACCGAATACGCCTACTTCTCCTCCTACTCCGACAGCTGGGTCCGGCACGCGGGCGAGTTCGTCGACACCGCGACCGCACGGCTGGGGCTGGGCAGGAACTCCTTCGTGGTAGAGGTCGCCAGCAACGACGGCTACCTATTGCGCCACGTCGTCGACCGCGACATCCGATGCCTGGGCATCGAGCCATCGGCCAACGTCGGAGCGGCGGCTCGCGAGTCGGGCGTGCCCACCGAAACCGTCTTCCTCGACGAGGATTCCGCACGCCGCGTCCGTGCCGAACACGGCCCCGCGGATCTGGTGATCGCGAACAACGTCTACGCCCACATCCCGGATCTGCGCGGGTTCACTCGTGCGCTGCGCATCCTGCTGGCGGATGACGGCATGCTGACCATCGAAGTCCACCATGCGCTGAACTTGGTCGAGTTCGGTCAGTTCGACACCATCTACCACGAGCATTTCCAGTACTACACCGTGCTGTCGGCGCAGCGTGCGCTCGCTGTCGCCGGATTGACCGTGGTAGATGTCGATCGGCTACCGACGCACGGCGGATCGATCCGGCTGTGGGTGCGCCCCGATGCCGCCGCGGAGGCGGTGAGCGACCGGGTGCGGGTGGTGCTCGACCTCGAGCGCGCGGCCGGACTGCACTCGGTGGTCGGCTACACATCGCTGCGGGAGCGTGCCGAGTCGGTGCGGCACGAGTTGCTTCGGTTCCTGCTCGACTGCAGGCACCAGCGCAAACGCGTCGCCGGATACGGTGCACCGGGCAAGGGCAACACACTGCTCAACTACTGCGGGATCCGACCTGACCTGCTCGAGTACACCGTCGACCGCAACCCCTACAAACACGGCAGATTCACACCGGGAACGCGAATCCCGATCCACCCGCCGGCCCGGCTCGACGCCGATCGCCCGGACGTGATCGTGGTGCTGCCTTGGAATCTCGAGTCCGAGATCACCGCACAGTTGCGGCATGTCGCCGAGTGGGGCGGTCGGCTCGCCTATCCCTTGCCCGAGCTGCACGTGATCGACCCGGCGTTCCCGGCCCGCACGGTGCAGGCCGGAGCCGAGTCGAAAGGAAACCGGCGCCGATGAAAGTCGTCTTGTTCTGCGGTGGCTACGGCATGCGCATGCGCGGAGGTAGCGATGACATGGTGCCCAAGCCGCTGCAACTCGTCGGCCCGCGCCCCTTGCTCTGGCATGTGATGCGGTACTACGCGCACTACGGCCACACCGAATTCATTTTGTGCCTCGGATACGGCGCCGAACACATCAAGAATTTCTTCCTCACCTACCGGGAGTCGGCGTCCAACGACTTCGTGATCCGCAACGGCCGGGTCGAGTTGCTCGGCAGCGACATCGATGACTGGACGATCACCTTGGTCGATACGGGCGTGGAGTCGGCCATCGGGGAGCGCCTGCGCCGGGTGCGCGAGCATCTCGGCGACGACGAGCACTTCCTGGCCAACTACGCCGACGTCCTCACCGACGCTCCCCTGGACGAGATGATCACCCAGTTCCACGCTTCGGGGGCGGCGGCATCTCTCATGGTGGTGCCGCCGCAATCGTCGTTCCACTGCGTGGACCTCAGCCCTACCGGTGAGGTCAAGGACATCGTTCCCGTGGCGAATATGCCATTGTGGGAGAACGGCGGCTATTTCGTGCTCGGCCGGGAGATCTTCGACCTGCTGCCACCCGGCGGAGATCTGGTGGAGGACGCTTGCGGAGCGCTCGCAGGCCAGGGCCGGTTGTTCGGTTACCGCCACGACGGATTCTGGAAGCCGGCGGATACATTCAAGGAGCGCGCCGAACTCGACGCGGCCTACCGCAGCGGACACCGGCCATGGATGGTGTGGGAGCCGTGATCGCGCTGCTTCCCCCGCGGCCCGCCGAGATCGCCCTGCTCGGCGCGCACTGCGACGACATCCCGATCGGCATGGGCGCCACGCTGTTGTCGCTGACCCGCGACCATCCGGGTATGCGGGTGCGCGCGCTGGTCCTCTCCGGTGCGGGCACCGAGCGCGAAGAGGAGGAACGGGCGGCGCTCACCGCCTTCTGCGCCGGACGGACACCGGAGTTGACGGTGCTCGACGTCCCGGACGGACGAGCACCGGCGCACTGGGATCGGATCAAGACGGCCGTAGCGGAGTTTCGCCGGGCGGGTGAACCGGACCTGGTGTTCGCCCCGCAACCGGGCGACGCGCACCAAGATCACCGCACGCTCGCGGAGCTGGTGCCGACCGAGTTCCGCGACCACCTGATCCTCGGCTACGAGATCCTCAAGGCGGAGGTCGACACACCGGCGCCGACCGTGTTCCACCCGGTCGACGCGGAGCTGGTCCAGCGGAAATCGCAACTGCTGCACCGGCATTACCCGTCCCAGACCGGTCGCGACTGGTTCGACGAAACCGCGTTCCTCGCCTCCGCGCGGATCCGCGGCGTGCAGTGCCGCACCGAGTACGCCGAAGCCTTCGTGGTGGACAAGGCCGTCATTCGATGGGAGAAGCAGTGACAACGATGCGAGTCCTGGTCACCGGGCATCAGGGATACCTGGGCACCGTCATGGTCCCGATACTGCGGGCCGCCGGGCACGAGGTCATCGGGCTCGACACCGGGTGGTTCGCCGACTGCCTGCTCGGCGAGTTCGCCGGTGACCCGGTGGGCCTGCGCCTCGATCTGCGATCGGTGGGGATCGAAGACCTTCGCGGCATCGATGCGGTCGTCCATCTCGCCGCGCTGTCCAATGATCCTTTGGGCGCGCTCGCGCCGGAAGTCACCCACGAGATCAACCATCGCGCCTCGGTGCGTCTGGCTCGGCTCGCGAAAGAAGCCGGTGTGTCACGGTTCCTGTACGCCTCCACCTGCTCGGTGTACGGGGCCGCCGGAGACGAGCTGGTGACCGAGTCGGCGCCGCTGCGGCCGATCACCCCGTACGCCGAGTCGAAGGTGCGGGTCGAAGACGACGTCGCGGCGCTGGCCGACGACCACTTCGTTCCGGTGTTCCTGCGCAACGCCACCGCGTTCGGATTCTCGCCTCGCCCCCGCGCTGACATCGTGCTCAACAATCTCGTCGGTCACGCCGTCCTCACCGGTGTGGTCAAGGTGCTCTCCGACGGCACGCCCTGGCGGCCGCTGGTCCACGCCCGCGACATCGCGGCAGCCTTCGAACGCTGCCTCACCGCACCGGCGTCGGCCGTCGCCGGCCGGGCGTTCAACATCGGGACCGAGCGAAACAACCTCACCGTTGCCGAGATCGCCGAGTCGGTGGTGGCCACCGTGCCGGGGTCGCGGCTGCTGGTCACCGGTGAGACCGGGGCCGACCCACGCTCCTACCGGGTCGACTTCTCCGCCGCTCGCGCGGTGCTCGGGTTCGAGGCGCGGTGGTCGGTGCCCGACGGCGCCGCCGAACTCTACCGTGAGTACACCGAACGCGGCCTCACCCAGGACGCCTTCTTCCAGCGATTCACGCGACTCACGTGGCTCCAGCGGCTGCGCGCGTCCGGCGCGCTGGACCCGCGGCTGTGTGCGGTCACCGCGCCGGCGACAGGGTAGCCCGCAGATGCTCCCATCGTCCCGCGTTCGCGTCGCGATCCGACATCACCGTCACCGGCAGCGGCCAGGCGATCGCCAAGTCCGGATCATCGAAGGCGACGCCGAGATCTTCGGCGGGATCGTGCGGCCGATCGATGCGGTAGCACACGTCGGCGGTGTCGGTGAGCGCTTGGAATCCGTGCAGGAATCCCGGCGGCACGTACAGGTGCCGGAACTCCTCGTCGTCGAGCCGGAACGCCTGCGTCCGGCCGAACGTCGGCGACGACGGCCGGATATCGACCAGGACGTCGTGCACCGCGCCGTGTGCGCAGCGGACCAGCTTGGCCTCGCCGCGCCCGGATCGGCCGTGCATGCCGCGCACCACCCCCCGGCGCGACCGGGACTGCGAGTCCTGCACAAAACTGGCGGAAATTCCTGGAATCCCCAGGTGAGAGTCGAATTCGGCGGCATCGAAGGTCCGGGTGAAAAGGCCCCGGTCGTCCCGGACGGGCGCTGGGATCAGCACCACCACGTCGGCCAGGTCGGTCTGCTCGATACGCACACCGGCATCGTGTCATGACCGGTCGCTGCCGCGCCTGCTCCGGCGCCGTTCTGCACACCGTCCTGGATCTCGGGACGGTGCCCGCGGCCGATGATTTCCCGCCCGCGGCACGACCGGTGACGCCGGCGGAGACCACGCATCAGCTGCGGATGGTGCGGTGTGCGCGATGCGAGCTGGCACAACTCGCCGAAGACGACACCGTGGGGTCCGAACCCCGCGGAGTGGAGCCGCAGGCTCTCCGTGATCAGGCCGCTGACGCGATTGCGCGGGTCGACGCGGCCGGCCTGCTGCGCGGCAACACAGTCATCGAATTCGGCAGCCCGCACGGTGGTTCGTGGCTGCCGTTGCTGGCCGAGCGTGGTTGCGCGGAAGCCGACGCCGCGCAGGCGGAGCTGGTCCTGGACTGTTTCGGCATCATGCACGAACCCGACCAGCGTGCAGCCTTCGCCGCCCGCGCCGCGGCCGTCGCCCCGGGCGGATTGTTGCTGTTGCAGTACCACTCGCTCGCCGCCATCGTGGCACAGCGGCAGTGGAACGCGTTGCGCCACGGGCATTTCGCGTACTACTCCCTGCATGCGCTGAGCCTGGCGCTCACCGGCGCGGGCATGAGCGTGACCACCGCGTGGGAGTTCGACCTCTACGGCGGGACGGTGCTGGTGGCAGCTCGACGCGGGCCCGCAGCGCCCGACCGCACCGTGCGCGAGATCCTGTCCCGCGAACGCGAGATCATCACCCCGGAATCGCTGCGCCTGCTACAGCGGTTCGTGGACGATCACGTGCGCGCGCTGCGGACCTGGCTGATCGATGCGGCCGCGGCCGGGCAGCGAGTCTATGCCTACGGGGCGGCGTCCCGGGCGGTTGCCCTGCTGTCGCTGGCTGGTGCGCACCAGGGGCTTGTCGCAGGCGTCGCCGACGTCGCGCCCGCCAAGCGGGGACGCCGAATGCCCGGCACCGACATCCCGATCATCAGCCCACGGGAGCTGATCGAGGCAGCACCCGACCGGGTGCTGTTGACGCTGCCCGACCTGCTGGGTGAAGTGTCGTCCGGACTTCCGGAACTCGACGGTCGCTGGTTCCTCGACGATCCCCGCGGACCCAGAAAAGGGGGTGTGGACGACCGCCACACCCCCTGGGCCGCCCCCGGCCAGCAGTTCACGAGCGAAGGACAGCCGTACCGATGAACACCACCCCTCGGATGCGCCGACACCGGCTGCACTGGCCGGCTGACTCGGTCGCACCGGCCACTGCGCTGATGATCGTGGCTGACTTGCCGATGTGCGGCGGCACCGCCGCTGTCGACGGCACGAGCTCGACGGTGTGATCGACAGTGGACCCTACCGGACAGAAGCGACCGCGATCGTGCTCAGCGGCCTACCGTGGCCCGCGCTCGCACCCGCAGCCGCGTCCCCAACGCCCGGACCAGACGCAGATCACCGGCCAGCACGTCGGCCGGACGCACGAGATCCGGGTGATCGGCGCCCAGGCGATGATGGAATCGCAGCTGCTCGGTGAGCTTGCTACGGGTCGAGGTGCGACTGCACAGATTGAACGAGGAGTTCCGCCACGCGGCAACGATGTCGCCGAGCCCGACGAAAGCGCCGCGGCTGCCGACGCGGGCGAACAGGTCCACATCCATCGGAAACACCAGGTCGCCGCGCAGTCCGCCGACGGCGTCGTAGTCGGTACGCCGGAACATGGCGGCCGCGGTCGGGCCGAAGTCGGCCGGTCCGCGACGCACGATCATCCGGGCCAGATGGCGGCTGCCGTGCCTGCCGACCAGCTGCGGCAGCCCAAGTCCCGTCTCGAGCATGTCGCCGGACTCGTCGATCACGTCGAACCTGCCCGCGCACAACGCGATCGCGTCGTCGTCGAACTCCGCCGACTGCGCGGTGAGGGCGCCGGGACGCAGGATGTCGTCGGCGCAGACCACCTTCACGAGGTCCCCGGTGGATTCCCGGATCGCCCGATCCCAATTGGCGCCGATCGGCAGTACCCGATCGTTGCGCAGCACACGCACGCGCGGATCGCGCCGCGCTCGCGCGATGTCACCGGTGCGGTCGGTGCTCGCGTTGTCGAGGATCACGACTTCGAAATCGAGATCTTGGGCCAGCACCGAGTCCAGGGTCGCGGACAGAGTTCGTTCCGCGTTGTAGGCCGGCACGCACACCGACAGTTTCCGCATCCCAAGCCGCCCCTTTGCCAGAATCGCGATCGGACATTGCCTCGTAATTGCCGAAACTATGCCACATTTCACCGCGAGTTGGCATCTGCATTCGGAATTCCCAGTGCTGGATATCAGTTACCGCACCTCTGCGCGACCAGGATGAATCCGGCGTGCAGCCTTATACTTTCCGGCCGTGAACGAGTTCGGCAGACGACTTCACGGTGCGGCGAACGGGACGAAGGGATCGGGTCATGACGAGTGCCTCCGACGCGGTGAAGGTGCACATGACCGGATCGGAATGGTTCGGCGCCGCGCCCGGCGGGCTGGGCCGATATTTCACGGACTTACACGGCGCTTTATCGGATATACCAGGGATTTCGATGTCGGCCGCCGCATTCGGCCTGCCCGACCGGACGCATGCCGGGGCGCGATCCTGGGGGCCGGTCGGGGGGTCGACCCTGCGCCGCGCTCGCACCGCGTTCTGCGCTCGCGACGCATTGGACCCCGGCACGGTGGTGGATCGCCACTTCTGCCTCTACGGCCCGGCCGCCAGGGACCGGCGTGGTCGCCGGCTACCACTCGTCGTTCATTTCCACGGCCCGTGGGCGGCGGAAAGTCGAATGCACGGACAGCATCCCGTCGCAGCCTTCGCCAAATACCTCATCGAGCGTATGCGATACGTTTGCGCGGATCGTTTCGTTGTGCTCTCGGAACACTTCCGCAACGTGCTGTGTGACGATTACCGCATCGCGCCCGATCGCATCGAGGTGATCGCGCCCGGGGTCGATCTCACCCGGTTCCGCCCCGCCCCGGTCCCCGCGTCTGCGCCGGTCGTGCTCTGTGTGCGTCGGCTGGAGCGCCGGATGGGGATCGATGTGTTGCTGCGCGCTTGGCCCGGGGTGCTCGCCGAACACCCGGAGGCTCGTCTGGTCATCGTCGGAACCGGCAGCGCCGAGGCGGATCTCCGGCGCGGAGCCACCGAGGGTGGGCTCGACGGCAGCGTCGAGTTCACCGGCCGGATTCCCGACCATGAGTTGGCCGCCCGCTATACCTCCGCCGCACTCACGGTGGTGCCGACCGTAGCCCTGGAGGGATTCGGCCTGATCGCCCTCGAGTCGCTCGCCGCGGGCCGGGCGCCGGTGGTCACCCGGTGCGGTGGTTTGCCCGACGCCGTGCAGGGCCTGGATCCGTCGCTGATCGTGCCGCCCGGCGACCCCACCGCGCTCGCGGCTCGGATCAGCGCGGCGATCGCGGGCTGTCGGCCCACACCGGCGCAATGCCGCGCCCACGCGGAGACTTTCAGCTGGCATGTCGCCGCCCGGCGGCACGCGGCGCTGTACCGGGAGCTCGTATGAGCGGACCCGCCGTCTTCCTCGGCCATACCGCCGCGCCCTCCGGAGCCGAATTGGCCACCCTGCGGCTGCTGCGCACACTGCGGACGCAGGGCACCGAAGTGGCGCTGGTGTGCACCGAGGACGGCCCGGTGATGGCTCGTGCCCGCGACGCGGGGATCGAGACTCGTGTCGTGACAGGCCGATTCGACAGCCGGGCGATGACCACCGCATCCGGCCCGTTGCGGCTGATCACCGGGTTTCTCGCGCTGCTGCGGCTGGGCTGGACGGTCGGTGGCGCGGTCCGCGAGCTGCGCGCTCGGGTATTGGTCGCGGAGAGCAGCAAAGCGCTCGTGCTGGGGGCGGTCGCGGCCCGCCGCGCGCGGGTGCCGCTCGTCTGGCAGGTCCACGACCGGGTGTCCCGGGACTACTTCGGCTTGCTCCCGGCCACCACGATCCGGCTGCTGGCCGCCCTGGTCTGCCGGGGACTGCTCGCCAACAGTCACGGCACCCGTGCCACGCTGCCCGCGCGTGTCCCGGCGGCCGTCGCCTATCCGGGCGTCGCCCTGCCTGCCGCGCCGCCGTCGCCGCGCGGCCGCGCGGCCGCCGACGCGGTCGTTGTCGTCGTGGGACGGTTGAGCCCCTGGAAAGGCCAGGACGTATTCCTGCGGGCCCTGGCGGCGGTGCCGACCCGGCCTGCTGCGGTGTACCTCGTCGGCGGCACGTTCTTCGACGAACAGCCGTTTCGGCAGTACTTGGAACGACTCGCCGACGAACTCGGTCTGGCCGTGACCTTCACCGGTCACGTCGACGACCCCGACCGCTACCTCGCCGAGGCCGACGTGCTCGTGCACTGCTCGGTGCTGCCCGAGCCGTTCGGGCAGGTGGTCGTGGAGGGTATGGCCGCGGGCTGCGCGGTGATCGCTACGGTGCCCGGCGGCCCGGCCGAGATCATCGACAACGGGCGTACCGGCCGATTGGTTCCTGCCGGTGACGAAGCCGCCCTCACCGCGGCTCTCACCGAACTGCTCGGCGATCCGGTCGCACGCGCCCGGATCGCCGCCGCGGGCGCCGACCGCGCGCGCGACTTCGACATCCGCGCCACGGCACATGTGGTCACCCGCTTCCTCGACGAGGTGGCGCCGCCGTGACCGAACCCGATTACCTGGCCACGCTCACCACCGACGTCTTCCCCCGCGTCGAACTGCCCCCGCGCCCCCGCGGGGTGCACCGGCGCGCCGACGGGGCGCGCGGGCCGGGAGGTGGTGGCGCGCACAGCAAGCCGAGCCGGTTCGAGGTGCTCGGCGATATCGCCCTGGTGAGCTTCGGCAGATACGGTCAGTACATCGTCACGGTCGTGACCGTGCCGTTGATCGCCCGGGTGCTCGGCGCCAACGGCCTCGGCCTGCTCGCCATCGGCATGTCGGCCTACTTCATCGGTTCGCTTGTCGTGGATCTGGGAGTCACGCAGTTCCTGTCCGCCCGCGTGCCGGAGATCAACGCGCGCAAAGACACCCGCTTGCGGGAGATCAACCAGCTGCGCGGCGACTATCTGGCCATCCGGCTCACCACGGCGACGCTGTTCGGTGCCGCGCTCGCCGTAGCCTCGGCGGTGCGCGTGCCGGAAGCAGCGCAGATGGTGCTGCTCGGGCTGTTCGTCGGTGGCTTCTGGTCCCTGTCGGAGGACTGGCTGCTGATCGGTGAGGGACGATTCGGCACCTCCACCGCGTATCAGACCGTCGGCCGACTGTGCTATCTCGGGCTGCTGGTCGGCTTGCTTCCCCAGCTGCCGAACTCGCACATCGCCCTGCTGTGCTTACTGCTGTCCTCCGTGCCGACGGTGGCGTTGACATGGTGGGACGCCTGGCGCCGGTACGGGTCGCCTGCTCGTCCTCGCTACTACGGCGTCGTGCTGCGCCGCAGCGTTCCGGTGTTCGTCTCCCGGTTGCTGGTCACCGGCTACGGTCAGGGCGCGGCGACGCTGTATTCGACCGTGCTCGACGCCATCTCGCTGGGGCTGTACTCGGCGGGCGACCGCCTGGTGCGCGCGGTCCAATCCCTGCTCGACGCCATCGGCTTCGCGCTGCTGCCACGGATGGCCCGGCGCGGCGACGACCACGGGTTCTGGCGGCACAGCCTGCAAGCGCTGGCCGTGACCGTCGCCGTCGCCGCACTCGCTTCGGTCGGCATCTGGCTGGCCGCGCCACTGCTCATCCGGCTGGTCTTCGGTACCGAGTTCGCCGCGTCCACCGGCCTGTTGCGGATCGAGGTGCTGATTCTGCCCGCCACGACGGTCACCTCCTTCATCACCACGGCCATCCTGCCGGTGCGCCAGGACACCACCGGCGTCCTGATCGGCGCGCTGCTGGGGACTCTCGTCGCCGCGGGCGCACTGGTGCTGACCGTGCGGACCCGCTCGGTGCACACCCTGGTCTACGGCCTGCTGGTGGCCGAAATCACCGTCGCCACCTGGCATTTGCTGCGGGTGCGCTTCCTGACGCGCCGGGATCGGGCCGAAGCCGACACCGTGCCGCTGCCGATCGTGCCCCGGAAGGAAATCCGACCATGAGAATTCTGTTCGTCGGCGACGACTGGCTCGGCAGCAACGCGCGTTCGCTGGCCGACGGCTTCCGTCAGGCCGGCCACGACGTGCTCGTGGTCGACTCCACACCGGTGACTCTTCCGGCCAGGCTGTCGCCGCCGTGGGTGTACGCGAAGGCGACCGGCCGACGCGACCGGCGCACAGTCGAACGGGTACACGCCGAGATCGAACGAAACGCTGCCGCATTCCGGCCCGAGATGCTGTTCGTGTTCAAGGGAATCCATCTGGACCAGCAGCGACTGCTCGACGTGCCCGCCGCGTTGCATGTGCACTACAGCCCTGACGACGTGTCCAATCCCGAGAACCTGACCGATGCCTACCTGGCCGCCGAACCCGGCTGGGACCTCATCGTCACCACCAAACAGCACAACGTGCCGGAGTTGCTGGCGCGTGGCGCCCGTGCCGCGGGCTTCGTGCTCAGCGCCTACGACCCGGCCTGGCATCATCCGGCGGCGCGCCGAGGCACAGGTGATCATCTGGTCGGTTTCATCGGAGTGTGCCGACCCGACCGACGCGCCGAACTGGTGTCGCTGGCACGCCGCTACGGACCGCGCCTGCTGGTCCGCGGCCCCGGCTGGCGCCGGGTTCCTGAGTTGCGCGCCACCCGCGCCGTCGTCGGCGGCGCGGTGTACGGTCCGGAATACTCCGCGGCGGTCGCCGAGGTGACAGCCAATCTGGTGCTGCTCAACTCCGGCAACCGCGACACCCACACCTGCCGTACCTTCGAGGTGCCCGCGGCCGGTGGATTGTTCGTCGGTGAACGCACCGGCGAACACGCCGCGCTATTGCGCGACACCGTCGAGTGCTTCCTGTTCGACGGCACTGACGAACTGGTCTCGATTCTCGATTGGGTGGCCGCCCACCCGGAGCGCGCGGCCGAGGTCGCGGCGGCCGGGCACCGGCGGATCACCGCCGAGGGGCATCGTTACGTGGATCGCGCCCGGCAGATCGTCGGCCTCGCCGCGGAGGTCGGGAACTGAACGCCTACACCGATATAGCCGCCGTCGCGGCTGCACTGGTCACGGTTGCGGCGGCGGCGCTGTGGGTTCCCGGCATCGCCCGCGTGTTCTTCATCGCGCAGGCCCTGTTCTGGTCGCTGTCCTACGTGGCGCGGCCGCTGGTGCTGCTCGCGGTGCTGCCCGATCCGCACTACGGCGACAACATCTCCGACCCCCGGCTGGCCGGACTGGGATACGACCGCGGGATCGGTCTGGTGCTCGACCACGTGGTGTTCGGCTTGTGGTGTTACGCGCTACTGGTGATCGGTTACGCGCTCTGGCGGCGGCGGCACCCCCGGAGCACCGTCCCGGCCGCGGTCGAAGACCCCGACGTGATGCCCACGCTGATCGTGCTCTACGGGCTCGGACTGTTGGGCCGGGCGGCATCGGTGGCCACCGGATCGCTGGGCGCGGCCGGTGAGGTCAGCAGCGGCAACCCCCTGCTCAGCTTCGTCGCCACGTTCGCCGGGATCGCGGCGCTCGGAATGATCGTCTTCCTCCGGCCTGCACGGCCGCAGACCACGGCGCTGGCGCTCGGCGCGCTGTTCGCGGGCGAGCTGTACTGGTCGTCGGCCGTGCAGTCCAAGACACCGATCCTCGCCGCCGCACTCGCGCTGGCCGTGCGGTTTTCGATGCTCGGCTGGAACCGGCGCACCACGATCGGCGTGGTGCTGATCGGCGTGCTCGGCGTCGCCGGATTCGGCTGGCTGCAGTCGTTCAAGAACTCCGGCACGGCCGCGCTCGACGCGGCCCTCGTCGACTCCCGCTACCCGGAGAACGTCCGGCCGTTCCTGAGTATCCTGCGGCGCTTCGACCTGCTCGAAGCCGCCACCGACGCGTACTTCGTCGGTCCAGGGGGCTGGCTGTCGCCCGGCGAGGTTCTCCACCACGCGAGCCTGAGCCTGATCCCGGCGCAGGTACTCGGTATCGAGAAGCTCCAATCCGGTACGGCCTGGGCGATCGACGTGCGTGGCGCGTCGGTGGATATGAGCACCGTGTCGGTGTCCCTCGCGGAGGGCAACGTGAACGAAGGCTATCTGCTCGGCGGTGAGGTCGGCGTGCTCGTCGCCGTCGTGTTCACCTTCGGGCTGTTGCTCGCGTGGGAGCGCTCACTGTATTCGCGGTTCTTCCCGGTCCTGGTGCTGGGGCTCGCGATCACCGGCGCCTCCACCCTGTTCGAACGCGGGATTCTCGGCAGTTTCGAGAATCTCGGCAAGTTCGCCCAGTCGGCCGTGCTCGCCTGGTTCGTCCATCTGATCGTCACGGAATTCCGCCGCCGTCCGACGCCGCTCCCGTCACCGGCGCACGCTTCAGCAGTTACCAAGACATGAGGTCGCAGTTCATGGGTTTGATCGATATCTGGCATATCGTCCGGCGGCGGTGGATGCTGATCGCCGCCATCGCGCTGACCGTCACGGTGGCCGGCGTCTGGTACGCCTCCTCCCGCGCCGTGACGTACGTGGCCAGCAGCACGATGTACGTCTCGATGGCCACCGGCACCTCGGTCAACGACTCCTACCAGGGCGGTCTGGCGGCCCAGCAGCGCGTGCGGTCCTATCTCGAACTGGCCACCAGCGCCGCGGTCGCGGAGCGGGTCGTCCACGACCAAGGGCTGACGGAATCGCCGGACGAGTTCCGCGGGCGGATCACCGCCTCGTCGCCGCCCGCAAGCACGATCCTGGAGATCGCGGTCTCCGCGCCCACCGCGCAGCGGGCGCGTGATCTCACCGACGCCACGGTCGCTCAGTTCCGGGCTCTGGTCGACAGTCTCGAATCGATCGAAACAGGCGCTGCTCCCGCCGCCCGCGTCTCGGTCGTCGACCGTGCCCGGTTACCGGCCGCTCCGGCAGGCCCCGGCACGAGCCGGTTCGTCGCCATGGGCTTGTTCGGTGGACTGCTGCTCGGCTTCGCGGCCGCATTTCTGCGCGAACGCACCGACCGGCGTATTCGCACCAGTAGCAACCTCGCCGAGGTCGCGCCGGTCCCGGTGGTCGCCGCCTTCGACCACGGAGAATCCACCTCCGAGGCGGCCCGGCGACTGCGTAATCACCTGCGGGGCGCCCAGATCATCGAATGCACCAGCCTTACCGACCGATCACTATCAAAGGTGGCGAACACCCTGGCGCTGGCCTTCGCCGATGCCGGTCATCCGGTGATCCTCGTCGACGCCGACACCTCCGGCGACGGAAGCTCCGGCACGGTGCCCGGTCCAGGCCTGACGACGCTGCTGCGCGGCGGTGTACCGCTGGACCGGGCGATCACCGAGGACTGGGGCGGGACCGGGGTCGCGGTGCTGCCGATCGGGCACATCGAGCCGGATACGTCCGACCTGATCGCCTCGGAACACTTCGCCCATCTCATCGCCGATCTGCGCGAGCGCTATTACCGCGTGATCATCGAGACCGCACCGGTCAGTCGTGCCGCCGACGCGGTCGCCGTCGCGCCGTTGTCCGATGCCATTCTCGGCGTCGCCGATCTCGGCAGACTCACCGAACCGCGGCTGCGTACCGCCCTGACCGCGTTCGGCACGTCCGGGCCGACCGGCGTGGTCGGCTACCACGCGCCCGGATCGGCGGCGGACCGACTGGTGGGATGGTTGAGGGTATGAGCGACGACATTCTCCGGCGGCGCCGCTTGCTCGCCGCGACTTTGGGTGCGGCGGCGGTACTTCCGATCACCGCCGCCTGCACCACAGCCGAGCCGGACGACCCGCAGTTCCGGTCGCCGACCACCGATGCGCCCGCGGCACGTAACGTCCGGGACTTCGGAGCCGTCGGAGACGGTATCGCCGACGACACCAAGGCTTTGGCCGCAGCCGTGGCCAAGGACCCGGACGAGCCGCTGGTGCTCTACCTGCCCGCCGGGCACTACCGGGTCGAGTCGATGCCCGATCTGCCGGACTACGCCACGATTCTCGGTGACGGCGCCGACGTCACCACGATCGTCTACGCGGGCGAGGGCACTCTGGTGCGGCTGCGCAAGCGCAGCCGGGTCCGTTTCGCCAGGCTGGGCATCTACACGACAGGTCCCGGCTCGACGGCGGTCGACCTGTCGGAATGCTTTCGCTGCTCGTTCGACGCGGTGGTACTGCGCGGCAACCACCTCAGCGGCAACCATCCCCGATACCTGACCCAGCGCGGAGTCGTGTTGCGCGACAACACCGGCGGCACCGCCTTCATCAACTGCGACATCAACAACTTCGGGATCGGACTGACCACATCCTGTATCCAGAACTACGTCACCTCCTCGAAGTTCACCAGTAATCACACCGGCGTCCTCGGCACCGGCAACGACCACAACGCCGGGCTGGCGCTCACCAACGTCGAATTCGTCTCCGACCAGCACCCGCTCACCACCCACCGGCACCTGCGGGTCGACGGCGCCGCCAACGACTGGTGGCTGACCAACGTGTGGTTCGAAGGAGCCGACGTCGCCGTGTCGGTCGGCGAGAACGGGCGCGGCGGGCCCGCGCAGTTCGGCATGGTCAACGCGAAGGTCGCGGCCCGTTCGGTCGGGCTGGAACTGAACTACTGCCGACAGCCGTATCTGGCGAACGTGATCTTCGACGCGGAGTCGCAGCCGCCGGGCATCCCGGTGCGCGTGGATCCGGTCGGCTGTCCGGAAGGCACTGCGCTCGGATTGATCTCGGGGATCACCGACGACATTCCCGTCGAGACGTTTCCGGGCGGCTGGAATGTCATCGGCCGCAAGGGCATGCGCACTCCGCGGTTCACCGGCACCGTGGTGTCCCAAGCGGGACCGCACGGCGCGGACGTGTTCCAGGCACAGAGCAGCGACGGGGCCGTCCGCGCCGCGGTGACCGCCGACGGAACCTGGGTTTGCGAGCACGCCGACAACGGTCCAGTGCTCAAGGCGCCCGACGGCGGCTACTGGCGGCTCACGGTCTCCGACGACGGAAAGCTGGGCACGGTCGCGCTCGGCAGGAAGCGCCCCGGCGGATGACCCGACGACAGTACCGCCGTATCGAAGCGCAGCCGACCATCACCGGTCCACCCGGATCGCCGGTGCGGTTGCGGCCGCCGCGCTTCGACGATTTCGCTGAGTGGCGGCGGATCCGGCTCCATGATCGCGCGATCATGGAGCGCTACTGGGTCAGCTCGGAGCAGGACTGGCCCGACCGCCACACTGCCCGCCATTGGGTGCGGGAATGCCTGGACAACTGGGCCGAGGCACGCGCTGGGCGGCGGGTGAGCATGGTCATCGAGGTGGCCGGGCGGTTCGCCGGACAGATCGAACTGGCCTCCATCGATGCGGCGGCGGGCAGCGCCGAACTCGGCATCTGGATCAGCTCCGCCGTCGCGCGCGGCGGTATCGGCGCTCTTGCCTTGACCATGATGACGGACTTCGGTTTCGACAGTCTCGGCCTCATGCGAATCACCGCACCGATCGCACCCGGCAACGTCGCCGCGGCCAAGGTCGCGGCCACGGCGGGCCTGCGGTACGAAGCCCGGATGACCACCTATTTCGATGCCGGTGGCGCACGCCGCGACCACGAGCTGTGGGCGGTGACCCGCCCCGATCGGCCCGACCTCGGGTTCACCGCCGTCTACCTGGCCCGGCAGCGCCTCCACCCGACGACGACGCAACTGCCCGCCGCCCCCGCTGTCCCGCACGGGCCGCCCCGCGTGAGCATCGCAGCCGCGCGTCTGCGGTACCAGCTTTCCCGATTGCGCCGGGTGTTCAGGTGGTTGCGGGGCAGCGCCGCCGTCGCCCTCACCGACTCCGATGACCGCGGCGGGGTGCTGGTGCGGTCACGCCGTGTCTCCGATTTCCGGCAGCGCCGCGCGGCCCGTATCCGCAACCGGGCGACGCTGGCACGCGATCCGCACATGTCACCCGCCGCGTGGCTGCGCCGACAATCCCTGCGCCACTGGCTGGCCGAACTCGCCGGAGCCAGGGCAGGCCTGCGTTCCGGGCCTGGGCTGACGCTGACGATACTCGACGACGGCCGCTTCGTCGGGGAAGCCCGGCTGCACGGGCTGGACATGTTCGATCGCAATATCCGGCTCAGCGTCTGGACCGACGCGTCGGCTCGCCCGGAAACCCGCGCGAGCGTGCTCCGCCTACTGGTGCGCCATGCGACCGAACGGCTCGAGATTCTCCGCGTCGCCATCGCGATCCCCGTGTCCGACGTCGCCGCAGCGGCTGCGGTCGCCGCGGCCGGGTTCGCCGAGGAGGGGCGGATGCGCGGGCACCTCGATGTCTTCGGACCTCGCGGCGATCACGACCTCTGGGCGTACAGTCATCCGGCCCGCACGGCTGTCCCGGATGACGCGCCGGTCCGTGAGGAGCCGGTCCCGTGAGTTCGGCGACCGGGCGCGCCCCGGCGCACGACCACAACACCTCCGGCCGTCCCGCGACCTCCTCGCCGCCGGAGCGTATCCCCGTCCGGCACTTCACCGGCACCGCTCTGCTGTGCCGGCTTCCGCCGGTATCCTGCCCGCACCGCATACGGAGCACCAGATGACTCTGCCCCCCGACCTCCCACCGCACCACGGGTTCGCCCGCAGCAATGCGCTGCAGCGTCGGCTGCACGAGCTGGTGCCGGGCGGCGCGCACACCTACGCCCGCGGAGCCGATCAATACCCCGAGCAGATGGCGCCGATATTGGTGCGTGGCAACGGATGCCGAGTCTGGGATGCCGACGGCAACCAGTACGTCGAATACGGGATGGGACTGCGTTCGGTCACCCTCGGCCATGCCTTTGCACCGGTTCTCGACGCCGTGACGACCACGATCGCCGACGGAGTGAACTTCAGCAGGCCGACCGAGCTGGAACTGCTCGCGGCCGAGGACTTCCTGGACCTGGTCCCCGGTGCGGACATGGTCAAGTTCGCCAAGAACGGCTCCGATGCCACCACCGCCGCCGTCCGGCTGGCCAGGGCCGTGTCCGGTCGCCAGCGGCTCGCCGTCTGCGAGCAGCCGTTCTTCTCGGTCGACGACTGGTTCATCGCGACGACACCGATGTCGGCGGGCATCCCCGCTCAGGTCGGCGCCGAAACCGTCCGGTTTCCCTACAACGACGTCGACGCCCTCGCCGCGGTCCTGGCGGGCGACACCGTGGCCGCGGTCGTCATGGAGCCGGCCACCGCGACCGCGGAACCCGAGCCAGGCTATCTCCAAGCCGTGCGCGCCCTGTGCGATCGGCACGGCACCCTGCTGGTGTTCGACGAGATGATCACCGGATTTCGCTGGGCCGCAGGCGGCGCACAGTCCGTCTACGGCGTAACTCCCGACCTGTCCTGCTGGGGCAAGGCCATGGGTAACGGATTCCCCATATCGGCCCTCGCCGGACGGCGCGAGTACCTGGAACGGGGCGGTCTGCGCACCGACGCCGACCGCGTGTTTCTGCTGTCCACCACGCACGGGCCGGAAACCAGCGGGCTGGCGGCCTTCCGCGCGGTCGCCGCGGCCTACCGGACCGGCGATCCGATCGCTCGAATGGAAGCGGCCGGCGCCGCACTGGCGACCGGGTTCACCGCGCTGGTAACCGAACTCGGGATCGGCGACCACCTCCGGGTCCGCGGTCGCTCCTCCTGCCTGATCTTCGAAACCCTCGATTCCCACGGGAACCCATGCCAGGCGTTCCGCACGTTGTTCCTGCAAGAACTGCTGCAACGCGGAGTACTCGGGCAATCCTTCGTCACCTCGGCGGCACACGACCACGACGCGATCGCCGCCACCCTGTCGGCTTGCGCGGCCGCGGCCGAGGTGTACCGGACCGCCCTCGAACGCGGCACCGTCGATGGACTGCTGCGCGGACGATCGGTCGCTCCCGCGATTCGCCGCACCGCCGCGCCGCGGCAGATCGAAACGAGCACATCTCGATGACCACACCCCGCATCGCCATCGTCCACGAACGGTTCACCGAATTCGGCGGATCCGAAGCCGTCGTGGGCGAATTCGCCCGCACCTGGCCCGGTGCGGACATCTACGCCCCGATCGTCACGCCGGACGGAATCCGCCTGCCCGTCCGGCATGTCCACGACACCTGGCTCTCCCGCGCCCACACGGTGACCCGCGGTCGGCACGCCCCTCTGCTGCCGTTCGTCCCCCGTTCCCTGCGTCGTATGCCGTTGCGGGGCTATGACGCCGTGGTCGTCAGCCACCACTCGTTCGCCACTCAGGCCGCGTTGGCCACCGACGCGCCCGTGATCGCCTATGTGCACAGCCCCGCGCGATGGGCCTGGGATCGAGAGTTCCGCATCCGCGAAGCCGGCGGACGGACCGGCCAGTTCGCCCTCGGCGCCCTGGGCGCACTGGCCCGCCGCACCGAACTGCGAGCCGCGCCGCGCCTGACCCAGGTGATCGCCAACTCGACCGCCGTCGCCGACCGGATCCGCGACTGGTGGGGCCTGACCGCCACCGTGATCAATCCCCCCGTCGATGTCGACCGTTTCACCCCCGATCCCACACGTGCCCGGGAGGACTTCTTTCTCTGCGCCGGTCGCCTCGTTCCCTACAAACGCGCTGATCTCGCCATACGAGCCGCGCAACTCGCCGGCGTGCGGCTGGTCGTGCTGGGCGCCGGTCGTTTCCGGCCTCAGCTCGAAGCCCTCGCCGGACCCGAGACAACTTTTCTGGGCGCCACCTCTACCGACGTCCTGCGGGACATGTACCAACGCTGCCGCGCCCTGCTCATGCCCGGCGTGGAAGACTTCGGCATCGTCCCGGTCGAAGCCATGGCCTGCGGTACCCCGGTGATCGCCATCGGCGCGGGCGGCGCGCTCGACACGGTACGACCGGGCACGACCGGCGAACACATCGCTCCGGGCGCCGATCCCGACGTCGTCACCCGCCTGGCCGCGGCGATGGCCGACTTCGACGCCGCCCGCTACGACCCGCGCATCGTCCGCGCCCACGCGGAAACGTTCGCACCAACCGCGTTTCGGGCACGGATGGCCGCGTGCGTCGCTCAGTAAGCGGCCGCCCAGCGAAGTGCCGAACGCTGTTTGCTCGGCGAGCGTGATCTGCCTGGCCGCATGGTCGAGCGCGTCTGCTCACTCGTCGAGCCGGTCGTAGCAACGGCTGCCGTGACGTATCACAGGTTCTCCGGGATGGGAACGGAAGCGCAGGGGGGCAACGTGTTCCGGGTCGATGATGGTCGGTATGGGCGGCATCGTCGACTTCGTTCGGGCCAGGCGCATCAGTGTGCGTCCAGCTGTAGAGCGTCGGTGACCCGTGCGGGTGCTGTTGACGGCGAGTGGGTCGCGCGGCGACAGCGAGCCGATGTTGGGGCTCGCGCTGTGGTTGCGGGAATTCGGAGCGCGGGTGCGGGTGTGCGCGCCACCGGATATCGCCCCGCGTTGCGCTGACCTGGGGGTGCCGATAGTGCCGCTGGGGCCGCTGAAGGCCGGTTCCCGAGCCGGGAGACCGTCGCGGGCTGAGCTGTCGCGATTTGTGACGGCCTGGCCCAGAATCCAATTCGACACGATCGCCACAGCGGCCGCAGAATGCGACGTTGTGGTCGCGGCCGGCGTGACCCAGGTCGCGGCCCGGTCCGTCGCCGAGAAGCTCGGCATCCACTACCAGTATGTGAGCTACCAGCCGACCAGTCTGCCCTCGCCACATCACCCGCCGATGCCGCTGCCGGGCGATCGACCCGCGCCCGAGGCGATCGCGAACCAGCTGCTGTGGGAAATCGACAGCCACGGTTGGAACGCACAGTTCGGCCACGCGCTCGATACCGGCCGGGCGGCGCTCGGGCTAGGGCCGGTCACCGACGTACGCGACCACGTCATCACCGAGAGTCCGTGGCTGGCCGCGGACCCGGTGCTGGGTCCATGGCCGCAATCGCCGCAACTGAACGTGGTGCAGACGGGTGCCTGGATCGTCCCCGACGAACGCGCCTTGCCCACCGACTTGTCGGCGTTCCTGGACGCGGGCACACCCCCGGTGTATGTCGGGTTCGGCAGTATGCCGATGCGCGGCGGGATCGCGCGGGCCGCGATCGAAGCGATCCGCGCCCACGACCGCCGAGTCCTCCTTTCCAGTGGCTGGGCCGAGCTGGCCCTGATCGATGACCTGCCCGACTGCATGGCCATCGACGAGGTCAACCATCAAGCGCTGTTCGGCCGGGTCGCCGCCGTCATCCACCACGGCGGCGCGGGCACGACGACCGCCGCCGCCCGGGCGGGCGTCCCACAAGTGGTGGTACCCCAGATGATGGACCAGCCGTACTGGGCGCGCCGGGTGGTCGACCTCGGCATCGGCGCGGCGTGTGCGGAAGCCGACCCCGACGCAGCGTCATTGTCCGCCGCTCTCGACATCGCCTTGGCGTCTACCACCCGAGCGCGCGCGAACGAAGTGGGCGGCATGATCCGCTCGGACGGGGCGGCGGTGGCTGCGAAACTGCTGATCGACGGGATCAATTGAGTTTCGGCTCGTAGCCAGCGCGATTCCGCGAGTGCTCATTCAGGTCAGCATTCCCCGCACTTCGGCAATCCGCCGATCCAGCCGTGCCGAGTGCGCGGTGGCGGCAGCCTTCTCCGCCTGCCGGATGGTTGCGCGCGCTGCGTCCAGTTCACGCTTCCTCAGGAAAGACTCCGCGAGCCAGGTGCGGTAGAGGGCCACTTCGCGGGTTCGGTCGGCCGAGAGTTGCCCGATCGCGCGGGACAACAGTGGGCTCGCTTTGGCTGGTTCGCCCAGCTCGACGAAGCACCTGCCTGCCATCACGTCTATCTCGGTACGGTCCATCCAATACACCCACTCCGGCTCAGGAATGTCCGATGACCTGCGCTCATACGACTCGTCGACCGCATCGAGCGCTCGTTCGGCTCCTTCGCGATCACGCGACCGTGCGCATGCCCACGCCAAGCGATCGGTCAGCAAGGACCGGACCACCGGAGGTGCATCTATCGCTCCCTTGACGGCGGTACGTGCGAGCAGCGCGGCCTCACTGGGATTGCCGATATTGGCGATCTGATAGCTGAGGCTGGATAAAAGTTGCGCCGTCAATACGCGGTCTCCGGCATCATCGGCGGCCGATGCGCCGCTCAGGTACAGCCGCTGGGCGTCGTCATATCTACCTGCGTCGCCGGCCACCCACCCGGCGAGTTGTGCGAGCTCACCCGCGACTGTCAACAGCCGCTTGCCCACTCGTTCGGAATAGCTGCATTCCGTGATGACTTCCCGTGCGCTTTCGAACTCCTGCAATACCAAGGGGAACAAGTCCTCGCCACCGACACTGTCGTCCAGATGCCGAAGCTGGACCACACGGTGTTCCATTTCGGTCGCCAGCGATTCTCCGACGCGCCGACCAGTCGAGGCACGCGCCTTGGGTACAGGATCCGCCACCAGCCATTCGTGCGCGACTCGGATCGGGTCCGGTGATGGCGTCATGAGGGCACCAATCGGAATATTCAGTGCCCGTGAGTAGCCAATGATGTGCTCTTGCTTCACATCGCGCTGCCCGTTCTCCAACATGCCGAGCAGCGACTTGCTGTAGTTGGTCTTCGCCGCGAGCGCGGCCAGGCTGACCCCCCGGCTCAGCCGCGCAGTGCGGAGCAAAAATCCAGGATTCTCCATGGAGCCGACGCACCCCCGATTCTGTGGACTCTTGTGGACTGTAAATCGATTCCGCGCCCCACCGATCGATCCGAGACTACTACGTACCGCCTGGTAGAGGCGGGTCCGAATCGTATGGGAGTGGGGGTACCGAATGGAAACGCGCGGAGATACACCGTTGTCGCGATGCTTGTTCTATCGGCAGGAGTGCGGTCTGCCCGCTGTGGTCGACCCGCCGGAACTCGGGCGGATCGTGGTGCGGGCCGGGTCGGTGTGGGCGATGACGATGCCCACTCGCCTGGGGCAGGCGGTGAAGGCGCACATGCACAACAGAAGCGTCCCGTTGGGACCGATTGTGGGACATCCGCGTTCGGGGCGCTGGACCTTCCTCATCCAGCCTGATCTGCCCGATGACGTGCGGTTGTTCGCCGAACTGTTCCGGCTGGACGTGGCGGTCGCGCGGACGGGAGCGACGATCGCGCTGCCTTCGCCAACCGCTGCGGTAGGCGCGATCAGGCACTGGATAGTGCCGCCGCGCACCGCCTTCCGCCCGTCAGGCAGGTTCGTAGTCGAAGCCGTCCGGGCCTGGGCGGACCAGATGCCGCGTACTCGGCACAGGTCGGGGACAACTCATGTCGGATGACGAATTGCGCACGAGGCGGCTCCTCCGCGTCGATGAGTCGCGGTTCCGGCGCGCACATGACAACCCACACTGGCCGGTATCCAGTCGCGCGAATGCCAGAAAGGCGCTGGAACTGCACTACGAATGCGACTACTCATCGTGCGCGACGCTCGTCGCGGCGGTGATAGCCAGCCGCGAGGACTACCGATACTTCCGCCGCACCGAAACGAACGCAGCCGGAGTCGTGAGCGAGTGCGCGACGTCCACACCGGGACCAGGTGCGTGATGTGTGGCGATTCATCCATGAACCCATCGAACGACGTTCACGTGAGCGTATTTCTACACGGACTGCGAATGGATTTCGCCGCATGCGCCACGGCGGCGATCACCTTCGCACGGGAATGGCGGCACACCCATTACCCCGACGCGGTGGAGATCCTCCCGGACGGCGCACACGGCTTGCCCCGCCTCCCTTGTGAACGCTTGTATTGCGATCGTTCGTGCCCTGCTAGCGGCAACGAGTGAGCGCGAGCCGGTGAGATCAGCCGACGTAGCGCATCATTTCCACAGCTTCGGTCATGTCGTAGCGTTTCTCGAGAATGTTCAGCAGCTCATCGATCGATTGGGGCGGGTTGCGGTAGCGGCGGCTCAGGCTCGTCAATGCGCGAAGTGCTGTCTCGGGAGCAGTCGAGACTGTGTTTGCCGCGAAGAGCGCTGGTTCGATCACCTGGATATGCCTGGGCACCCGCGTATCCGGGAAATCCTTCACATTGCTGGTGACGATCGCGCCCGCTCCACCGACCAGGGCGGCGGCGAGCACGTGCTCGTCGTCGGGATCGGGAAGCCCGAAGGTTCCCTCATGGGGTTCCCAGTTCCGCACCAAGGCATCGTCGAACGCTGCTCGCATCGTTTCGACGAGACGCTGTGCCCGCCGCTCGGCTTCGCCTTGAACCTCGCCCCGCTCAACAAGTTTGGCCGTTTCGGTGTACTCGACCTCTTCGAGGATCCGATCCGACCATAGCGGCCGGTACAAGCTCTCCACGGCGAGCGACAGCAGGAAGTCCCGCTGCAAGCTGGGATAGAGCACACAGGTGTCGAGCACTACCGCGAACACACGGTGATTCTCTCAGCTCTGCGCTCGTCGCCGCGCCGCCACAGCACGGCGTGCCTCCTTCAGCCGCGCTCGCACCGCGTCGGGATCGTCCTCGGCGTCGATATCGACGGTGCTCGCTGCGATCGCCTCGTACTGCCGTACCTTGCGCGCTTCCTGGTACTCCAGTACGTCGTCCAGCCGCAGACGGTGACGGGAACCGATGCGCTCGGCAGGCAGTTCACCGCGCTCGATCAGCTTGATGACCGTCGGCCGGCTGACGCCCAGCAGGTCGGCTGCTTGCTGCGAGGTCAGTGTCATGCTGCGCGGCGCGACAGTTACGGCTTTACCCGCCTGCATCGCCGTGACCACCTGCACCAGTGCCTCGTGTACTTCGGGTGGGAGCTCTATCCGATCGCTTTCGCTCGCACCGACCAGTGCATAGCGCACCGAGGGATCCGCACCCTGCGAGATGGCGTGCGCGATCAGGAAGTCCAGCAGCGAAGGCAATGTTTCAGTGTGTTCCGGCACGAACGTCCGCGCTTCGATCGCCGTAGTCATGTCTGCGCCTCCATTCGCACATCAAGCGAAAATTCCGCAAGATATTTCGAATCTTTCGAATAAGCATCGCACGGCTTCCGTGCGATGTCGAGAGAGGCGATGGACACAGCTCGGCAACGCTCGTACTGCCGCCGTGTTCGGTGCCGCCTCGATCAACGGAAGCGGGTGAGTGCGCGGCACGGGGACGGGGCGGGTACCTCACCTCGGAGGAACGACGTCGGCGGCACGCCCATCAGGCTGCGGAAATCGGCTGTCATGTGGGACTGGTCGTAGTAGCCGGTGCCTGCCGCGAGGTCGGCCCATGGTGTGTCTTCGGCTCGGGACAAGACGCGCCGGACGCGGTCGATGCGGGCGAAGTGTTTCGGGGAGACGCCGATTCCGGTGGTGAACAGGTTGCGGAGCTGGCGTTCGCTGACGGAGAGGCGTGTGGCGAGTTCCGGGACGGGGAGCGGGTGGGCGGCGGCGATGGTGGCTACGGCGGTGGCGAGCAGTCGGCGGTGGGCGCGCTGGGCCGGATCGTCGGGAATGCGGCGCGGCAGTTCGTTCTCCAGGTACGGCACGACCTCGTCGTGCTCGAGTTCGATCAGCTCGGCGGCGAGGTGCGCGACCGGGCCGGGTAGGTCGTCCAGTCGCGCTACGCGATCGGTGAGGTCCGCCGCAGGGACTCCGAGCAGGGCGGGGACGGCACCGGGCGCGAGTCGTAAGCGCACGCAACCTGCGGGTTTGCTCGCGCGCGAGTAGCTGGCTTTCGTCTGCGGGCCGACGACGAGCGCGACGCGGGTGGCTCCGGCATCTCCGTGTTCGGCGCGCAGCACGATCGTGGTGGCCGTCTGTGGAATGTGCGCGAACGGCTCGGAGAGGTCGAGCACGGTGGGGATGCGGCCGAGTTCGACCAGCCACGGCCGCAGCGACTCCGGTGCGGGTTCGGACGTCTCGACCAGATCGGCGGTCACGACGCGCGGCAGGGTGATCACCGGATCCACTGTAGGCAGTCGCTGCCGCGCCAGGTGTGCCGGAATTTCCTAGAGACCTGCGCGAACGCCCGGCACGGTGGTCCACATGATCGTGATCACGGGTGCGACCGGCACCATCGGCAGTGAAATCGTCCGGCAGTTGAGCGAGCGGGGGATATCGGTTCGCGCCGTCACCCGAAACCCGGACCGGGCGGAGGTTCCCGCAGGCGTCGAAGTGGTGCGCGGCGATTACACCGACCTCGCGTCCATGGCGAACGCGATGGCCGGTGCGGAGGCCGCGTTCGTCGTCGGCGTGCTGGGCCCGGAATATGTGGAGGCCGACCGGGCACTCATCGCCACCGCGCGGGACGCGAAAGTTGCCAGGATCGTCAAACTTTCCGCCATCGGCACCGGCGATGCCGGACTCGGCCGGGTCGGAACGTGGCATTTGCCCGGTGAGCAAGCCGCACGCGAGAGCGGAGTCGACTGGACTATTCTGCGCCCCAGCTCTTTTGCCTCCAACACCCTGAGCTGGGCCGCCGCGATTCGTGCCGGGCAGCCGGTGCCGAATATGACCGGCTCCGCCGCACAGGGTGTGATCGATCCTCGTGACGTCGCCGGTGTCGCCGCCGAAGCGCTGGTCTCCGCCGAGCACGCGGGCCGGATCTACACCCTCACCGGGCCGGAATTGCTCACCACGCACGATTTGGCCGCCACTTTGGCTACCGTGACCGGCCGAACGGTGGAGGTTGCCGACATTCCGGAAACCGAAGCGCGGCAACACATGCTCGCGTCCGGAATGTCCGCCGAATTCGCGGACGGTGCGCTCGCGGGGCAAGCCTATGTGCGTGCGGGACACAACGCGATCGTCACCGACGACGTGCGGCGGATACTCGGGCGGGCGCGAACTTTCGCCGAATGGGCTGCCGACAATGTGCGGGCATTCGATGCCGCGGTGCGCACGTCATAGGGTATATGTGATTGGCCTCACATCGAATTGCCGAACGCTGCCTGCTCGGCAAGGGTGACATGACTGGCCGCATGGTCAGTGCGTTTACACGAAAAGGGGATTCGGATGCGTCGACGGGCCATGACGGTCTTGGTCGCGCTCGTAGCGGGAGGTTCGGCAGCGGCGTTCGGCGGGGCGAGTGCCTCGGCGGTCGCGGTGAATCCGTTCCCCGGTGGCACGGAGGTCTACTTCGACAACGGTGAATCCGCGGCGATCGCGAACCTGAACCTCGGACCGGTGCTGAGCCAGGTGGCCGTCGCATGGTCGCCCGGAGCGAAAGCGCTTCTCGGCGAGGGGATCACCGAGCACGCCCAATGGGCCGCCGAAACCCCGACCGGCGGGGTGTCGATCGAGGTCTACGGGGCATTCATCCAACCGTCGCTGGTCACGGTCACCACGCTGCGCGGCTGAGCTTTTTCGTTTCGGAATTCGGTGTGCCAGAGGTATGCTCGCCCATGGCGTTATGCGCATGAGACCTCCTGGCGGATGCCCGGACGGGACGACACTACGTGTGCCGTCCCGTCCGGTGTTTCATCATCGTGCTCGGTTGCCCGCGGTTTCCGGGAACGCGTCCTGAGCGGCCATTTCCTGGGCGATCGCCGTCGCGAAGGCGTCCACGTCGGCCTCGGTGGTGTCGAACGAACACATCCAACGAACCTCGCCGGTGCGCTCGTCCCAGGCGTGGAAGCGGAAGCGTTTCCGCAGCCGCTCGGTGACCTCCCGAGGCAGTATGGCGAAGACGGCGTTGGCCTGGACCGGCCGTACGATCTCGACACCCGGCACCCGGGCGACGGCCGTGGCCAGCCGGGCCGCCATCGCGTTGGCGTGCCGCGCGTTGCGTAGCCACAGGTCACCTTCCAGCAGCGCGACGAACTGCGCCGACACGTACCGCATCTTCGAGGCCAGCTGCAACGCGGCCTTGCGCAGGTACGGCACGCCGCGCACCGCGTCCGGGTCGAGCACCACGATCGCCTCACCGAGCATCAGGCCGTTCTTGGTGCCGCCGAACGACAGCACGTCCACCCCGGCGTCAGTGGTGAACGCGCGCGGCGGCAGGTCGAGCGCGGCGGCCGCGTTGGCCAGCCGGGCGCCGTCCACGTGCAGCAGCATGCCGCGCTCACGCGCCAGCGCGCCGATCGCCGCGATCTCACCGGGCGTGTAGAGGGTGCCGAGTTCGGTGCTCTGGGTGATGGAGACGACCTTGGGCTGGGCATGGTGCTGATCGCCGAAGCCCCATGCGTACCGGTCGAGCAACTCCGGCGTCAGCTTGCCGTCCGGAGTGGGCACCGGAATCACTTTCAGCCCGGCCACCTTCTCGGGTGCGCCGCACTCGTCCAGGTGGATGTGCGCGGACTCCGGGCAGATCACGGCGCTCCACCGGTCGCACATCGCCTGCAACCCGACCACATTCGCGCCGCTGCCGTTGAAGACCGGATAGACCTCGGCACGCTCGCCGAAATGCCCTTTGATCAGCTCGCGTAGCCGGGCGGTGTGGACGTCCTCGCCGTAGGCCGGCTGATGTCCCTCGTTGGCCGCGGCCAGCGCCGCCATGATCTCCGGGTGCACGGAGGCGTTGTTGTCGCTGGCGAATCCGCGGAGCGGCTCGCTCTCGGTAGCGTTGTCGCTCACCGGTCCTCCGGTTCCGTGTTATCGGGCTGTCGAGCGGAAGCCACGCAACCGCAGGCTGTTGCTGACCACGAAGACCGAGGAGAACGCCATCGCGGCGCCCGCGAGCATCGGGTTCAGCAATCCCGCCATGGCCAGCGGGATCGCGGCCACGTTGTAGGCGAAGGCCCAGAACAGGTTGCCTTTGATCGTCGTGAGGGTGCGGCGGGACAGGCGGATCGCGTCCGCCGCCGCCCGCAGGTCGCCGCGGACCAAGGTCAGATCGCCTGCCTCGATGGCCACGTCGGTGCCGGTGCCCATGGCCAGGCCCAGGTCGGCCTGGGCCAGTGCCGCGGCGTCGTTCACACCGTCGCCGACCATCGCGACCACTTTGCCCTCGGCCTGCAACCGCTTGACGGTGTCGACCTTGTCCTGCGGCAGCACCTCCGCGATCACCTCGTCGATGCCGACTTGCGCGGCGATCGCGTCGGCGGCGGCCCGGTTGTCGCCGGTCAGCATGATCGGGGTGAGCCCGAGGGCGCGCAGCTGGGAAACCGCCTCGGCCGAGGTGGGTTTCACCGCGTCGGCCACCACGAGCACGCCGCGCGCCTCGCCGTCCCAGCCGACCGCGACGGCGGTCTTTCCTTCGGCTTCGGCCGCGCGCATCGCCCGGGTCAGGTCGTCGTCGAGATGCTGTGACCAGTCGGCGAGCAGCCGCGCGCGGCCGACGACCACCGCGTGCCCGTCTATCGTGCCCTGCACGCCCAGGCCCTCGACGTTCGCGAAATCCTCGACCGGCTTCAGCTCACCCACCCGCTCGCGGGCGCCCTTGGCGATGGCCTGGGCGATCGGGTGCTCGGAGGAATCCTCCAGCGCCCCGGCCAGTTCCAGAATCCGTTCGACCTGCTCACCCTCGGCCGCGACGACATCGAGCAGCGTCATCTTGCCCGCGGTGACGGTGCCGGTCTTGTCCAGCACGATCGTGTCCACCCGCCGGGTCGACTCCAGCACCTCGGGACCCTTGATCAGGATGCCCAGCTGCGCGCCGCGTCCCGTGCCGACCATCAGCGCGGTCGGCGTGGCCAGTCCGAGCGCGCACGGGCAGGCGATGATCAGCACCGCCACCGCGGCGGTGAACGCCGCGGCCACCGAACCGCCGGTGCCGAGCCAGAATCCGAGCGTCGCGACCGACAGCGCGATGACGATCGGCACGAAGATCCCGGAGATCCGGTCGGCCAGCCGTTGCGCCTGCGCCTTACCGGTCTGCGCGTCCTCGACGAGCTTCGCCATCTGCGCCAGCTGGGTGTCGGAACCGATCCTGGTGGCGCGCACCACGATCCGGCCGCCCACGTTGACGGTCGCGCCGACCACGGCGTCATCCGTGCCGACCTCCACCGGCACCGACTCACCGGTGAGCATCGAGGCGTCGACGGCCGAGGAACCTTCCACCACGACGCCGTCGGTGGCGATCTTCTCGCCCGGCCGCACCACGAACCGGTCGCCGACCGTCAGCTGCTCCACCGGAATGCGCAGCTCGGTTCCGTTGCGCAGAACCGAGACCTCCTTGGCCCCCAGCTCGAGCAGGGCACGCAGCGCCGCACCCGCCCGCCGTTTGGCGCGCGCCTCGAAGAAGCGTCCGGCCAGGATGAACGTGGTGACTCCCGCCGCGGCCTCCAGGTAGATGCTGCCGGTGCCGTCCATCCGGGAGATGGTGAACTCGAACGGGTGCGTCATGCCCGGCCTGCCCGCGGTGCCCCAGAACAAGGCGTACAGCGACCAGCCCAGTGCGGCCAGCGTTCCCATCGAGATCAGGGTGTCCATGGTCGCGGCGCCGTGGCGCAGATTGGTCCACGCCGCGCGGTGGAACGGCAGCGCGCCCCACACCACGACCGGCGCGGCCAAGGTCAGTGACAGCCACTGCCAGTTGGTGAACTGCAAGGCCGGGATCATCGCCATGGCGATCACCGGCACCGACAGCGCCACGGAGATCAGCAGTCGGGTGCGCAGGCTCGCCGCGGGATCTTCCTCGGCGGCGATTTCTTGTGGCTTCGGGGGCGCGGGCAGGGCGGCGGTGTAGCCCGCTTGTTCGACGGTGGCGATCAGGTCGTCGGGCGAGACGTCACCGGTGACGTCCACCCGGGCCTTCTCGGTGGCGTAGTTCACGGTCGCGGTGACGCCGTCGAGCTTGTTGAGTTTCTTCTCGATCCGGGCGGCGCAGGACGCGCAGGTCATTCCACCGATCACGAGTTCGACCTGCCCGGAGGGCTGCGGTTGTGTCGCGGTGGTCATCGTGGGTGCTCCGTTCTGTGCGGCGGTCGGCGGGTCAGTGCACGTGGCCGTCCGGCGCCTGCTGCTGACCAGTGTGTTCGTTGTGGCTCGAGGCGTCTACGGCGGGGGTACCCGGCGCGACGGCCAAGGTGAATTCGGCGGTGCGGACCACGCCCTCGTGCTGGAAGTCGAGGAACAGGCGGTAGTCGCCCGCGCTCGGCGCCGTGACGGCGAAGGTGATGCCGGGTCCGGCCGCGGTCACGCCGTCGCCGGGGTGGCCTTCCGGATGGACGTGCAGATAGCCCAGGTCGGCGGCGCGCAGGGCCACCAGATGCCCGTAAGCGCCGAGGTAGGGCTGTAGGTCGGTCACCGGCTTGCCCGCGCGGCTCACCGACAGCGTCACCTTGGAAGCCCGGCCGGGAACTACGGTGCCGTCCAGCGTGACGGTGTAGTCGCCGACGTTGGTGGTGGAGATCGCAGCGGGCAGCTGCTGTGGGTCGTAGACGCCCGCCACCAGCAGGTCCGCGCCGAGTGTCAGGTTCTCGCCGCCCTGCGGAGTGAAGTCGGCGAACACGCGATAGTCACCGGCGCGGCTGAGGTCGAGTGGGACGCTCCAGGTCCCGTCGGCGCCGAGCACCGGGTGGACGTGCTGGAAGGCGGCCATATCACGGCGCACGACGATCAGGTGCAGATCCTTCTCGTGACTGCGCACGTAGCGGGTGACGGGCTTTCCGTCCCGGTCGAGGATGGTGAAGCGCAGCGGTACGTTCGCCGCGGCGGTGGCTCGGGTGGTGTCCAGCCGCAAGGTGTAGCCGCGGTCGGTCGCCATCATTCCTCCAGGTAGTGCGTGGTCCTCGCCTTGGGCGGCGCCGTGTGCGTTCGAGTCGTGGGCGGCGGGTTCGGTGGGCTCCGGCCCGATGGTCGCACCGGCCGCGAGTGCGATCCCGAAGACCGCGGCGAGGCCGAGGGCGAAACCGCCGAATTTGATGGTCGCGTTCATCGGAGTACTCCGTCCGTCAGCCTGCGACCGCGTAGCCGGCGCGAACCACCGCCGCGGCGAGTTCGGCGCGTTCGATCGGGGTCGCGCTATCGACGGTCACCAGCCCCTCGGCGAGGTCGACGGCCACCGACTCGACGCCGGAGATGCGGCCGATCTCGGTGCGGACCGATGCGGCGCAGCCGCCGCAGGTCATGCCGGTGACGGTCACGGTGGTGGTGCTCATGGTCGGTGTCCTCCTGCTGGTTCGTCTGCTTCTCGAGTTCTACCCTACCCCCCTAGGGTATCTACATGTCAAGTCCGGAGCAGACGAAAGCCCGGCCCGCGACGAGTCGCGGACCGGGCTGTGTGGGTCGGGATCAGCGGTAGGTCACCAGCGCGACGGCGGGTGCCGAGACCACTTGCACATCGGCCGAGTCCGACACCTTGACGTGCAGGAATCCGCCCTCGATCGCGATGTGGACGTCATCGACGGCGCGTGCGGCCCGGCCCTCACGGTCCACCAGGGAGTAACCCTCGACCAGGACAACCTTGCTCGCGGGCCGCCATTTCGCTTCCATTGCCGTGCCTTTCGTCGGTGCCGCGGGCGGGAAGTCGAGTTCCGGCTCGGCGACATGGTTGAAGTAGTTGGACAAGACGTTCAGTGCGACATGGCCGACGATCTCGCTCAGTTCGGCGTCGCTGACGCCACGGGCGCGCGCCGAGGCGAGCGCGGCGTCGTCGAGCCGGCCGCGGGAGCGGAGGACGTCACGGGCGACGCGCAGGATCGCGTCGGCGTGCGGGTCGTCGGCGCGCGCCGCGCGGGTGTCGACGATCGCCTGCTCGGTGAAACCCATCCGGTCGGCGCGCATGGTGTGCGCGGCGGTGCAGTAGTCGCAGCCGTTCTCGCTGGCGACCAGAAGGGCGAGTTGCTCGCGCACCCGGGCGGAGAGCTTTCCCTTGGTCAGCGCGTCGCGCAGGTTCAGGTATCCGCGCAGGGTGGCGGGGCTGTTCGCCATGGCGGCGTAGAGATTCGGGACCCGGCCCAACTGGCGCTGTACCTCGGCGAGCAGATCGGCCTGCTCGGCGTCGGCGGAGTCGGTGGACACAAGGGGCAGGCGGGACATCGAAGCCTCCAGCTCGAACAAGATGGTACCGATCGGTGCCGAATCAAGACGGTACCGATTGTTCCCGTATTGGTCAAGTCGGATGGTACTGATCAGTTCCGTTCTGCTACCGTGGCGTTATGCCAACCCAGGCCAAGCAACGTTTGCTCACCACGGCGGAAGAACTGTTCTATGCCGAAGGCATTCGTGCCGTAGGCATCGATCGCCTGCTCCAGGAGTCCGGCGTCGGCCGGGCTTCCTTCTATCGCCACTTCGCGAGCAAGGACGACTTGGTCGTCGCTGTGCTGGAGGATCGCGACCGCCGGTGGCTGGACTGGCTGCGCGAATCGGTCGAACAGACCGTCGACCCCGACGCCCGCCCGCTCGCGGTCTTCGACGCTCTGGCCGAACGGTTCGCCCGCAACGACTTTCGCGGCTGCGCGTTCATCAACACCATGGTCGAGGTGGCCGATCGCGAGAGTGCTGCCCATCAGGTCGCCGATCGGCACAAGCGCCGCGTGATCGAGTACCTGAACGAACTGCTCACCGAAGCGGGGCGATCCGACGCTGAGGTGCTGGCCGCCGAACTCGCGCTGCTGGTCGACGGAGCGATCGTCACCGCGGTCCGTGAGGGAACTCCGGAGGCGGCCCATCGTGCGCGCACGATCGCGGAGCGTTTGCTCGCGACGCGGTGAGAGTTGGCGTACTACCGCCGATTTGCATGCGGGGTCTACTCGCTCGCGGTGATCGGGCCCGTGGCGTGTACCCGCTTCTTGGCTACGGACCTGTTTGCTTCATGAACTCGTCGCGAGACGGTCGGCGTTGTGACGAAGCGCCACCCGGATCGCTGAGCGGCGCCCGGGGTAGTCATCGCGGACCCGTCGCTGTCGGCGTCGTGGCGACTGCGGCCGTTGGGCGAGCTCACCGGCGTGCCACCCGGTGGACTCGTCGCCGGACCGCCTTGGTCGCAGCGGTCCGAATGCCCGGTGCGGGTAGTGCGGTCGTGGGTATGCGCGCCGGGTGCCGCCCCGGCTGACTTATCGCGGGGCGGCACCTGCTTGGATCAGGCGGAGTGCAGATTACGTGCCGTGGGTGAGGTCTCGGTCGTGGCCGGGTCGGGGTAGGTGCCGAAGATGCGGTCGGCGGTACCGGAACTGGTGACCGTGAACCAGTAGTGCTCGTTCTTGTAGTGGTGGTGGCGATGGTTGCGCCAAACCGCCCGGTAGAGCGAACCTTTCGGCTTGTAATCGGTGTGGATCAGGTAGTGCGTCCACTCGTAGCCCAGGCCGAGCAGGGTGATGGTGATCAGAAAGGTCAGGCCGAGGCCCCAACCGGGGAAGGCGAAGGCCGCCAGCGCGATCAACACCACGACCAGCACCGCCAGCGTTTTCGTCGGGATGAAGATCAGCGGGATGTCGCGCGGATCCACGTGATGCTCCCGGTGCTTGCGGGCCAGTTCGCTATCGAGTGCGATCGGGCCGAGCCGCCGTGGCCGCCAATGCAACACCGTGACGTGCACGATCCACTCGAACACCGGGAACACCGCCAGCATCACGGCGGGGACCAGCAGATCGGTGAGCTGCCAATCGCCGACGACGACGCGAGCGATCAGCGCGCCCACCAGCGTGGTCCCGATCATCCACGGCGAGGGGTGCCGGAGGAATTCTTCGAATGCCTGGCCGAGGGTGAGTCCGCGCCGCAGCGCCCGCTCATCCCTGCGTACCCGCGCCCGTGCGTCCGTGTCGATCGAAGCGTGTTCGGATGCTTTCGGTTCGGTCATGATCGTTCCTAGCTGTGCGTGACCGGCGGTCCGCCGAGGACCTCGATCAGGGCGGTGGTCGCCGGCTCGAGCAGCGCCCGAGCAGTGCCGGCGGCCTTCTGCGGCCGGCCCGCGGCGATGGCGGCGGCCAGTTCGCGGTATGCCTCGACGTTGCCCACCTCGGCGGACATGATCGGGGCCAGCGCCGCGAGCGCCGGTTCATAGGCGGCGCGCAACATGTTGAACATCAGCCGGAACACGATCGAGTCGGCCGCGTCCACGACGTGATCCCAGAACTCCATCGCATGCCGTTGCTGTGCGATCGGATCCTGTTCGGCGGCAAGCGCTTCGAGGGAAGCCTCCAGCAGGGGACGAACCTCGCCCGCGCCGATCGCGCCGACCCGACGCGCGGCCAGCTCCGCCACCTTCGGCCCGTTGTGCAGGCGGACCTCCAGAATGCTGCGTGCGACCGCGGGGTCCAGTTCCCCGGCCTGCACCAGCAGCCTGGGCAGAACCTCGAGCCCCGCGCCGCGCCGATAGTCCAGCACGGTCGTCGCGTCTCCCTGGCGCACCGACACCAGCCCGGCCGCGGCCAGCCGCTGCAAGGCTTCCCGCACCGCGGGCCGGGACACCCCGAGCGCCTCCGCCAACTGCCGCTCACTGGGCAAGGTCGCCCCGGGCGCCAGCTCACCGCTGAGCACGTCCGCGGCGATCTGCTCGAACACGTCCGCCGACACCGATCGCTTGACCACAGGTCGCAACGCCATGCGTCTACTGTGCGCCTAAGTGGTCAGGAGGTCAAGTGGTCAGACCAATTGCGTCGATCAACGTCGCCGCCTTCGAGCGAGCCGAGGAGGCCGCGCTGGTCGACGCGCTACGCGACGACCCAGCATGGATCGACGGCCTGTCGATCGTCAGCATGCTGCCGGATGCACACAGGTCGGCTTCGTGCTGCTGGCTCGCTGCCACGTGGACGCCACGCCCGTGCAGTGCCTGGGCCCATCCATGCGCGGTGGTGTGGCGGCGCGAGCTTCGTCCCGCCGTCGGGCACCGCTGCGTACCGGCCTACGGCACCGGACCTGTCGGGGTCGAAACCCTGGGATGGCGGAGCGGCCGGATCGCGCAGGCCGAGTTCTGGCTAACCGAGCGGGATCTGGGTATCGCACTTTGCTATAACAGCGGGAATCCTGCAATCACCGACCGTGCTCGGTCCTGGTCGACAGGGGTGATGATCGTGGGAGCGGCACGTGATTCGTTGTATGGCAAAACTCTGGCAATCATCGCAATAGATAGCCAATGTATATGATTTCGCGCGAAACTGTGCGAAGTATCCCCGCGTGGTGGCAGGTACTTGACGTCTTGCGCCGGTGGGTTGCTCGTGATAAGTTCCATGACACGCGGTGTAAAGCTGATGCACCGGTGCAAGGGAGGGTTTTCCAGCATTTTGGGGGAGTCGGTCAGTGGGTAAGAGTAGACGTGTTCTATCGATCTGACCTCAGTGTCAAGATCGGGCTGCGGCACCTGCGCTTATTCTGATGGCGGCTGCTTCATTCGAAGCGCAAGGGGAGATTTCATGGGGGCGGAATATTCTGTAAACCACCATGAATGGTGGGACAGGGCCGGGGAATGACATCCACGGAACAATGGGATGGTGTCTCGGAACCGCGAATGGTCTTGGTGGGATCGATCCGAATCTCTGATTCGCCGCGGATGGTACGGGAAAACCTGGAACATATTCGCACCTTGGTGCACGTGGAGACGCCGATGCCACCGATAATTGTGCATCGACCGTCTATGTGCGTCATCGACGGCATCCATAGGCTGCGCGCCGCCAGACTTCGCGGTGACGAACACATCCTGACCGCCTTCTTCGACGGCACCGCCGCCGATGCCTTCGTAGTGGCGTTGAAGGCGAACGTGGCGAATGGATTGCCCCTGTCGCTGGCCGAACGTACCGCCGCTGCCCAGCGCATCCTCCGAACCCATGCCCACTGGTCGGACCGTGCCATCGCGCGATATGCGGGACTTTCGGCAAAGACCGTCTCCGCCATCCGGCAGCGTTCGAGCGTGGAAATTCCACAGTCGAACACTCGATCGGGACAGGATGGGAGAGTCCGCCCGCTCGACAGCGCCGAAGGCAGGCGGCTGGCAGGCGAATTGATCCACAGCCGCCCCGACGCTTCGTTACGGGAGATCGCCCGGGAAGCGGGAATCTCCGCGTCGACTGTATTGGATGTACGCGAGCGTATACGTCGTGGTGACGACCCGATTCCGGAAAGCAGGGTTCGGAGTCGGTCCTCGAAAAAGACTGGAGACGAGGACCCGGCTCTTGCCGTGGATGCGGTGCGTTCGCTCGGCAGGGATCCTGCTCTGCGTTTCAACGAAACGGGCAGAAGTTTACTTCGGCTGCTCAACATACTTTTGCTGGACGTCGAAACGCGCAATCGCCTGATCGACAATGTCCCGCCGCACTGCAACGAGATGGTCGCTCGTGCCGCTCGCGGTTGTGCCGTCGCCTGGCAGGAATTCGCGACCCAGGTAGAGAACAGGTGTGCTGATGGTGGAGAAGCCATCGGGAGATGAGAATGAAGGGAGGTGTAATCATGGAAATCGAATTCAAGAAGGTGGCGATCGACGTCATCGCGGAGGCCGAACTCGACGACATCGTGGGTGGCGTGGTCCTCTCCGGTCCGCTCGCGACGCAGGCCATCTAGTAGTTGCCCTGGGTGGCCGTGAACGGCGACCCAGGGCTTCTCGAAGAAAGCTGATCATGACGCTTCCAGTAATGCCGAGTCAGGCGGATGTCCTGTGGGATCAAGAACGGGCCGGTACTCCCAGCAACAATCTCGGATTTGTTCTGACATTCGGTCCGGACATTTCCGATGCGCGAGTCGTGCGCGGGCTGGAGGCTGTGATATCCGTGTTCGCCGCTTTTCGAATCCGGTGTAGCGGCTCTGCCGAATCCGGCTATTCGCAGGAGATTCTTCCTCCGAGCGAACCCGCGGATATCGAACTGCTCGATGTCGCGGATTTCGACCTGAGAAGAGTCGACCGCTACCTCCAGGCCATCCTGTATCGGGACTCGGTCGCCTGGGACTGGCAACGGCGTGGCACGTACCGCTTCCGGGTTCTGAAAGCGGATCAAGGGGTACATCATGTCGCGGCATCGCTGCAGCACGTGGCCTTCGACCACCGTTCGGTGCAGATCGTTCTCGATTCGATCCGAGACTTCGCTCTGACGAGCGACGAGAAGCGTCGCACCACCACTGATTCGGACGACTACGAGAAAGCGGTCCGTGCGACGATTCCCAATGCCGACGCGAGTGAGCGGGCCCGTGCGTACTGGGAGAACGAGCTGAGTACTGTGCCGGCCGCATTCTCCGTGCCATTCGATTCGCGGCCTGCTCCGTGGCACCGGCAGAGTCTTGTGCTGGAGGGTGACGACTACACGCGATTTCGCGAGCGCGCGGGTACATCGACATGGGGAGCCGCGGCATTGCTGTTGGAGCGACTGCTGGACGAATGGCGCGAGCGGCAACCGTCGGTCGCGGTAGTGGACGTCCGCCTGAACTGCCGTCCACCGCGGTTCGAAAAGCAGGTCGGAATGTTCGCAACCACGCGTCCGCTTGTCTTCGATCTTGTCGGTACCGAGTGGCGCAGCCGCGTCTGGTCGAAACTGATGCGGGCCGCCGTACACCAGTGCGTGGACAGCATCACGCTGCGCGCGATCGAAGAAGGGAGCGGAATCGGAGCGCATCGTCCGATTCCCGTCTTCGACTACGTCGTCGACACCGAATCTTCGACATCATCCGCGCTCCACTCGCCCGGCACCGACGTCCGCAGGGTTCCCTTCCGGCCACGCAGCGTCACCTACCGGCCGATGGGGCTGAGCGTCCGCGAAAGAGGCGGTTCGGTAGCGATCCAACTCGGGTTGAACTCGCGGCTGTTCAACCAGGCCGATGTCACCACGATGCTGAATCGGATCGCAGGTAGATGAGCGGCGACAGCGAGCGCGCAACGATCACCGACGGTTGGGACGACTCCGGACGGTTTCGTCGGCATGCCACGGACAAGGGCGGAAGGATTGGGCATTTCGGCAGTCCGACGTTCATCCAGGGCCAGGATCCGGTCGAGCGCGCGACCATGGGGTTCCGGCGTGGCGTGCGGTCGGTGATCCCCGAGAGCCGTCAGGTGGGCGAGGTCGACTGTGGCCCGGCGAGCCTGCGGATGGCGCTGGCCAGTCGTGGCATCGATGTTCCGTTGGAGCAGCTTCGAAGAGAGACCGGCAGCGGCAGGAACGGTACCTCGGCCGCGGCGCTGCTGCGGGTGGCTCGATTGCACGGAATGGACGGGCGTGGAGTTCGAAGTAATCTCGCCGGACTTCGTCATCTCGCCACCGGCTCGATTCTGTTCTGGCGCTTCAACCACTTCGTAGTTCTAGAGGGCGCCAACCGGTCGCATGTGGTGCTACTCGACCCGGCCGTGGGCCGTCGGCAGGTTCCTTGGAGTGAGGTCGATGAAGAGTTCACCGGTGTGGCACTGGAGTTCGCCGCCGCGCCTGTGGTGCGCGCGAACAGCCGACGGCCTGGGTGGTGGCGAGTAGTCGGCGAACTCGAAACAGCGAGTTGGATAGTTCCGCGTACCGCGAAGTGGGTCTCAGCGCTCGCCGCGTCCGCGGCACTGCTGATCTTCAACCTGGCCTACCCGTACGTTCTCGGCAAGATCGTCCCGCTGGCCGCGGGGAATGAGATCTCCGAGCCAGGGGCCGAATTGCGCTACGGCGCCGTACTGGCCGCGGCGGTGATGTCGTATGGCCTGTTGCATCTCGTCCGTTCTCGGCTGATCGTCACCATCCAAAGTCTGGTGGAGGCGCGGACCGCCGAGACACTGGCGGCTCGAATCACCCGTTTGCCGTTGGATTTCTTCCTCGGCAGGCACCCCGGGGATCTGGCCATGCGGATTCGGTCCGCAGGGCGCTTCAAGCAAGTCGTTTCCGTGACCACACTCGGGGCAGCGTTCGACGCGGTGCTGATCATGGGATATCTGCTCGTGGTCGGGGCACGTGATTTCGTCTTGGGGGCGGTGGCGGCAACCGGGGTGCTGGCGTTCGCACTCGGACTGGCGGCTACCTGGAAGCGTCAGCGCGAACTATCGGTAGCCGCGTGTGCCGCCCAGGTGGAGTCGACGAACGTCGTGCACGAGATGTTGTCGAACATGACGACGGTGAAGGCGCTCGGCGCAGAAGGCGCAGTCCATGCCAGGTGGCTGAACGTCTTCAGCGGCGAGCTGACCACCGGGACACGAAAGCGTCGACATGCCGGCTCCATCTCGGTTTTCGTCTCGACACTACAGTTCGCGACACCTCTGACCGTCCTGTTCACCGGTGTGCTCACGGCTTCGGGCGACCGGACCGGTCTGACCGATGCCGTCATGTTGAGTGCGGTGAGCGCCGGATTGTTCGTTTCGCTGGCCAATCTCTCCGTCGCAGTCGCCGCCTTGGTGGACCTCGCACCGGACCTGCTCCGGATCAACGACGTCCTCGACAGCGCGGAGGAACCGAGCGGCGGACGGCACTTCGCTCGACCCGAGCGAGCCGTCTCGGTCCGACTCGACGGAGTGTCGTTCGCCTATCCGGGGAATCCCAGCGAGACGATTCGAGAGGTCGGCCTCGATATAGCACCCGGCGCCACGACGGTCATCGTCGGGAAATCCGGCTGCGGGAAATCGACTCTCGGAATGTTGATCGCGGGACTTCTGTCGCCGACCGGCGGACGGGTCCTGGTCGACGACGTGGACCTCGCGCACCTCGATCGCCCCGCGTACCGAAGGCATATCGGGTATGTCGATCAGAACAGCAGTCTGATGGCCGGGAGCATTCTGGACAACATCCGCCTCGGCGATGAGTGCGCCAGCCTCGCTGATGTTCGCCGGGCAGCCCGGATCGCGCAAATCGATGAATTCATCGGGAAGCTGCCCATGAAATACGAAACGATGCTCGGCGCCGGGGGCGGCGGTATCTCGGGAGGGCAGCGTCAGCGGATCGCGCTGGCGCGGGCTTTGGTGAAGAATCCCCGATTGCTCGTCCTCGACGAAGCGACCAGCGCGGTCGACCCGGTCACAGAGCAGGCGATATTCGGGCAATTGGCCTCAACGGAGACAACTGTCGTCGTCCTCGGGCATCGGGTGCCGCCGCAGTGCGATGGGTGCCACGTCGTGGTGATCGAGAACGGACGAGTCGGCACAACGAGGAACAGTGTATGACTGATTGCTACTATTGTGCGCTGTACGCAAGAAGAAGCGAAGATATTCCGATTCATCCGGCAGAATTCGACCTCGGGTCGCCTGCGCCGCGCTGCGCCGCACACTGGCGTATGATCTGTGAGTGTTGCGGTTTATCCGCACATTTCATGGCTACGGCGTTCTGTGCGGTGCGTGAACAATATTTCTGTGCGAATTGCGCCGAAGCTGTCGAGACCGTTTCGGATTCCTTCCTCGGCTGGGAGTATTATTTCCGGTACCGGTCTCCGTGGAGCGGCTCGTGGGAACTGGCGCTGGACCGCGCCATATTCGAGGGTTGTCATCCGCATCAGGGCGCGGTGCGGGCCGGTAAGCCCTTTCCTGGTGTCTCTCCCGAGCGTCACGTGGGTCGCCGGGATGCGCGATCCCAGGTCTGGCTCGGCGATACCGTAGACAGTGCGTACATCACGCGAGCCTGGAACCGTAATGCGGAGCGCTGGGATGCGGTTTTCGATGCAGACGGCGATGAGAGCCGAAAATACCACGGCGATGCCGCTCTCTTGTCATTGACAGGCGACGTGCGCGGCGCGCGTTTGCTGGATCTGGGCTGTGGTAATGGCTATCTGAGTCGCATTCTGGCGGGTGATGGTGCTGAGGTGACCGGGGTGGATCCCAGCGAAAACATGGTGGCGCTGGCGCTGGATCGGGAATCGCGGGATCCGCTCGGAGTGAAGTTCGCCGTAGCCTCGACCAGTGATTTGTCACCGTTCGCCGATGCCGAATTCGACGTCATCGTCGCCAACCACGTTCTCACGGCGGTCGTAGATCTGGATGGTGCGTTGGCCGAAGTGAATCGGGTACTTCGGCCCGGGGGCCGTCTGGTCGCCCTTTTCAGTCATCCGTGTTTCTCGTGCGGCCCGCGGGCGTGGATTTCGCTGGTTGCCGACTCGCCTCGGCGAGAAGAAATAGGCGGATATCTCGTAGATCACTACTTCCGCAGCGGGACATATATCCTGGAGGGATGGGAGGGGTTCACCCCGGTGCCATATGTCCATCGCCCGCTGAAAGCGTACTGGCGCGCCATACGGGATGCCGGATTCACAATAGATGAGTTCGACGAACCGTCGGTGAACGAGCGTGGTATCGCGGAATTGCCCGCGTGGCGAGTCGCGCAACTCGAGCGTGCGGCACAATCATGCGTCTTCGCCTGCACCAAGGTGGAGAACAAATCCCGAGTCGGCAAGCAGTGGGGGGAATCTTGAGTGCACCGTTGCGGATCTGGTACGTCTCGGCACAGCGGCTGTGCAATTTTCGTTGCACATACTGCGTGTCGGTGAACGACTACAGCAAAAGTAACAAATTCGACTGGGCGAAGGACAGCGACCGCGACGACTTCGATGCCATCGTTCGCTGGATAGGATCCCGGCCTTTTCCGGTCGAGGTCCGCTTGGCGACGCTCGGCGAACCGTTCGCATCGCGCGACTTCCTCGCCGGTGCATCGTGGTTGACACGACAGGAGCAGGTCGGATTCGTGGAGCTCCTGACGAACGGGGCCCTACTCAAACGACGTCTTCCCCAGATGGCGAAGACCGCGGATATGACCAAGGTTTCGTTGTGGATCACTCATCACCACACCGAGATCGAGATCGAACGCTTCATCGAGAATGCCAGGTTCGCGCAGGATCACTACGGTTGCTTCGTCGTCGTAAACGCGCTTCTGTTCCCCGGAAACCAGCGCGAGGTAGCCGATCTGCGAAAGGCTGCCGAGCAGGCCGGGTTGCGGTTCCACGTCGATATCGGCTACGACCCGGCGACGAGCGGATCGTCCGGGCCACCGTCGCGGTCGGTGCCGATACTGCAAGAGCCAGGAGGCGCCGACGCTGTCGTGGATATGGGTGTCGATCCGGAAATGTTGCGGCTGAACCTGACCGCTTTGGACGACCCCGGCGGCAAAGCGTGTTCGGCTGGACACGACTACGTCTACATCGGCATCGACGGCGACGTGTATCCGTGCTCACGGTATTACGTGCTGAAAGAGGACAGGTTGGGCAATGTCCTCGACCCGGACTTCGAGTTGGTGCCGCGGCCATCGCAATGGACCCGGTGCCGAGCGCTCGCGGGCTGCTGCAACAAGGAGGACTTCCTGAATCTCGCTGTGAGTCGCAGCGTCGGCGAGCGTCGTGATCCGAGTCTGGGCTGGACGAGCAGGTGAGAGGAACCGGAGTTTCGATGCGAGCAGCGGACATAACCTGGCCCGAGTACCGAGACAGTTTGCGGGATAGGCTGTGTGTGCTCCCGATCGGTGGGACGGGCGCACACGGACCACACCTGCCGCTGGGCACGGATACCATCGTGGTAACCCGTCTGGCTGAGCTACTGGGCGAACGGATCCCATGCCTGGTGCTTCCTCCGATACCGTATGGATGCCGCACCAATCCGGCCAGGACCGGAGGCGAGTTCCCCGGTAACGCGGACATCCGAGGGTCCACTCTGACGGCCCTGGTCACCGAGGTGATCGCTGCTGCCTATCAGCAAGGCGCTCGTCGATTCGTTCTCCTCAACGGTCACTATGCCAACGGCCCCTTCATCTTCGAGGCGTGTGCCGATCTGACGCGAAACGCACACGGTGCGCGGTTGATGACGGTGTGCTGGTGGGAGATGACCACCGAGCAGACGCGCGATGCCATCGCGGGGGAATCCGGCGTGACCAGGGCCGAGGACAATCACGCCGCCGTGGTGGAGACCAGCCTCGTGATGCACCTGTCGCCGGGTTCGGTGCGAGCCGATCGGATAGTCGACGACGTCGCCGAACGACCTCTTCGATACTCGGTGCTGCCGCTGCCCGCCTCGGCCTGCACGAGTCAAGGCGTCGTTTATCGCGCCCGTGGCGCGAGCGCCGACATCGGTTCGCGCGTGACCGAGGAGATCCTCGCGAACTTGGTGCGCGAGATCGCTGTCAATTTGCCCGCCGCGGGCGGGGATGTACCAGGGGCCGAAATCTTCGCGGGGGAAGCCGAATACGCCGAGCCCGGCCTACCGGACCGATACGCGTTCCCGAGCGTGCTGGAGTTCGACGGCAGTGACCGCTCCACGGCGAAGTCCGGGGTGTGAGCTGAGCATGTCGCGGAGTATCGGATGCTGAAATTCGTCTTGGACAGGCAGGCAGAGTGCGGAAGCTCGTCCGATTGGCGCTGGGACGGCCGTGCGTGGCGAAAGGGCGACAGTTGGATCGTCCCGCTGCGCCATCCCGCGCTGACGCACCGGATGGTGACCTGCGGAGAGACGGTATCGGTTGTCTCCCGGGAGCGTCGACGCGGAGATCCCGCCGTCGAACCCGGTGCGCCGGAACAAATCTCCTATGCGGAGCTCATCCGTCTGGCACAGGAAACGGCGCGGTGGCCGATCGACTACACGATGCTGCGCATCGACGCGGGCACGGTAGCCGTCGAGGCCGGAGTCTGGGCGATCGCACCGATCTATCTGGCGGGTGGGCGGGATCGGCTTGCTGGTTCGTGGCAGCCCACCGATCTGCACGACTACGCGGACACCTCGACCCTGTCGGACACCGAGGTCGCCCGCCTGCTGACCAGGCGACACCGATACGGTCACGAGACCGTCTGGCACGCGGTGAAACGGCTGACCGAGCGCTCGACCGCGACTTGGCAAGACGGCACGCTGCGGCTGACCTATCCGAGCCCCGCTGAGCACGCGATGCCGAGACCGCTGCGCCGTGGCGCGGATGTGCTGACCGCCTTCGAGCACGCGTTGGACACCGCGGTGCACCGGCGCGAGTTTCCGGCGCACCAGTGCGGTATCGAATTGTCCGGCGGACTCGACAGCACCAATGTGGCCGCGACGCTGGCCGAACGCGGCGGCCAGATGATCACCGCCGCCGCCGTGCTGATGGACGGGTCCTGCGGGCAGGCGCAGCGGAACCGGCGTCGGCAGTTGATCGAGGAGTTCCACTGCGCTGGCGATATCACGGTGGACGCAACCGAACACCTGCCATTTCATCCCGGTGGAGTACGCGGCCGTGGGCTTCCGGTCAGCCCGTACTCCGAGCCGTGGATCGAGGCGAAACAACCGATGCTGGCGGGCCTGGCGGCGTGCGGTGTGCGGTGGTCCTTCGGCGGCACGGGCGGTGACGAATTGATGTCAGTGCGGGCCTGCGAGAAGACCGGATCGCACGGCTCACGTCCTTACCCGCCCTGGCTCGGTAAGCGAGCTGTCGCGGCGGCGCCGCACAGCGAGGAGGGCATCGCGCCGGCCACTGTCCTGCGCGAGAGCACGTTATTGGCGTTCGGTAGCCGAACACCCCAATTTCTCGACAAAGGATTGTGGCCGGTCTCACCGCTGGCGGATCCGCAGTTGACTCGTTTCTGCGAGTGGCTGCCCCTACCGTGGCGGGCGGACAAGACGCTGGCACGACTGCGCCTGAGCGGCTTGGGTTTGCCGCTGTCCGTGTACTGCGGCCCGCGCGACGATCCACGAGAGACCTTGGATATCGCGTTCCGGCGCCATGTCCTGCCCTTCCTGGAGACCATGTGCGTCGAAGGCGGCGTTCTGGTCGATTCCGGTTACGTCGACGCCGATGGGCTGCGTAGGACCGCGCGGGCGGTGCGTCGCATGGGCGAGAAGGTCGCGCTGGACCGGACTCTGTTCACGATCGCCGCGGTGGAGGCGGGACTGCGAACGTGCTCGGCGCACACTGTCGGATGACATGAGGGGGAGAACCAGTGGACTTTGTAACTACGACGCCTGAAGAACTCTTCGTGTTCTCGCCCGCGTCGTCGTACCCCGATCCGGCGGCGTTCGTCGTCGATCGCACAGGCGCGGAACTTCATCGGTGGAGCAGTCCCGCGGAGCAGCCTGGTGAGCGCACCGACCCGCCGAGTTTCCTGCGGGGCTGGAATCACGTCGAGGTGCTGCCCGACGGTGGCCTGCTCGCCATTGTCCCTTTGCATGGCGTACTTCGACTCAGCAATACATCCGAGGTCCTATGGTGTTCGTCTGTCGCGGCGCATCACGACATGTATGTTGACGCCGAGGGTGCGGTGTACGTCCTGACCGAGCATCGGCGTCGAATGCGAGTCGACGACAAGCCCTGGGCGATACTCGACAATGCGATCACGATGCTCGGTCCGGACGGCGTGGTGCACCGGTCGTGGTCCATATACGAAATTCTCTCCACAGAGCCGGTTATCGCAAGGATGCTCGACGAAGCGCAACGCCGGAAACATGCGCTGTTTCTAGGATCCGGCTGGCCCGCAGTGGATTCTGCACTGCGTGCGGCCGAAGTTCCACAAGCTCTGGAGCTTCTGGGCAATGACGACCGTACGTATCTGTCACGAGATGAACTCGCCGTCCTGCGTCGGCTGCCTCATTCTCCGTGTGACGTGTTGCATGCCAACTCCATAGAACTGCTCGGAAGCCCTCCGCACGGGTTGTGGGAGCAAGGACACTGGCTGGTCTCGCTGCGAGAGCTCGATCTGATCGCAGTACTCGATCTCCGGGCAGGTCGAGTGGTGTGGTGGTGGGGTCCCGGTGAACTGTCCGGTCAACATCAGCCGTCGGCGTTGCCGTCTGGCAACATCCTTGTCTTCGACAACGGCAGAAGTCACGGCAGGTCTCGAGCGGTTGAAGTCGATCCGACAACCGGGCGGATCGTGTGGCAGTACGTTGCCACGCCGCCGACATCCTTCTTCACCGCCGTGGCAGGCGGCTGCGAGCCACTGTCCAGTGGGAATGTCCTGATCACCGACGCCCAAGCGGGGCGCGCATTCGAGATTTCGCGGTCCGGAGATGTCGCGTGGGAATGGACAGTGCCGGACGTCTACTGTCCGCCTCGAAAGAGCCGCGCGACGATCTACCGCTTCGCCGCGGTACCGGCTACCGTGCTGCGGCGTCCAGAGGCGCTGGTGGCATCCGAACAAGGGGGCAGGGCATGAGAACTTGGAGCGAAGAGTACGAGAATCTGCTTCGGCGGCACGTCACCGCTGTCGCGGCAGAGGAGTCGTTGCGGGCTGAGGCGCCATTCGGTGATCTCGGTATCGATTCTCCGAGCATCATCAGTCTGCTCGTCGAAGCGGAGGAGATCTTCGAGATCACCATCCCTGACGATGAGTTGAACGGGGAGACCTTTCACAGCCCGCTGTCGTTCTGGCGGGTCATCGATCGCCTTCGGCGTGCCGACAGCGCGTAGTTCACGATCGCAGAGCCGTTCGGACCAGCTCCGTTCTGCTGATCGAGTGCAGTTGGCCATTGTCGACCACGGCCTCTCGGGGCAATGCACGACTGAGGAAACCGAGGAGGCTGGCGGACAGCCCATATGCGCCGACATTCGGAACTCGCATCGAGTCACCGACATGTGGCAGAGGCATCCGAACATTCCGCGACAGGGTGTCCATCGGTGTGCAGAGCGGTCCGACGAAGTCGACGGAGCGTTCCTCCGCATGGCCGGCACTCCGGTCGGCCAGCGAAACCAGCTGCGCTCGCATGGGAAGTAGTCGCCCAAGGCCTGACAGCCCACCGAGGTGGTTGATGCCCGCATCGAGGATCGCGTAGTGACGGTCGCCGAGCTGTTTGACGTCCAGCACGCTGCAGATCAGGCTGCCCGCCGAGCCGACGAGATAGCGACCGGACTCGAAGGAGATCACCGGCGTACCTTGTCGCCAGCCCGGTGCGTAGCGATCGAGCAGCGCGGCCACAGGCTCGCGCAGGCCGGAGTAGTCGACCGGCGGCCCCGCGGTCGCGAAGGGCGTGGCGAACCCGCCGCCGAGATCGATCTCGGTGAACGGCGCCGCGGCGTGCTCTTGGAGTTCGGCCGCGACGGTGAGACTGTGCTCGATGCCGCTCAGCAGAGTCGATGGATCGGTGACCGACGACGCCGGGAAGAAGTGCAGACCGGTGACGACGCCCATGTCGTCGGTCGAATTCCGCATTCTGGTGCGCAGTTCCGCCAAGTCGATGCCGAACTGCGAGGTGCCGTTCATTCGAAGCCCGCCGCCGTCTGCTGCGCCGGTATTCACGCGAAGCAGGCAACGAACGTCAACGTCTTCCCGTCGCGCCTGCTCGGTCAACATGCGCAACTGGCCGTAGGACTCCACGGAGAAGCTACGGACGTTCGATCGGATGGCCCGCACCACCTCGGCGGGAGCCTTTCCCGGCCCGGTGTACAAGATCTGCGCGGCATCCGCACCGGCGGTCAGCGCGACGTCGAGCTCACCGAGTGAACTCACCTCCGCGGTCGCGCCACAACGCAACAGCTCCGCCACGACCGCTGGATGCGGATTGGCCTTCACCGAGTAGTAGAGCTTGCTGCCCGCGGGCAGGGCAGCCCGCAATGCGTCGTGGGCGCGACGGATCTCGTCCAGCCGGTAGAGATACAGCGGCGTCCCGTAGGCGGCTGCGAGGTCGCGCGCGAGACCGTCACCATGCCCTACTCCGGTCATCGCGCCACCAACCGTGTGGTCAGCTCACGCAGCGCTGCGCGGTCGAGTTTGCCGTTTGCCGTGGTCGGCATGCTTTCGAGTACCTCACAGTGATCGGGGACCTTGGCTGGAACAAGCCGTTCACGTAGCCCCGCCAGCACCAAGGCCCCGGTGACGGGACCCGAGACCCACAAGACTGCCGGTGTGCCCTGGTGCGGTGGAATCAGAACCGCGGCCCGCACGCCCGCTACCGCTGAGGCCGCGCCTTCGATCTCCGCCGCGCTGACACGGATACCGCGCGCCTTGTATATGCCGTCCATCCGGCCGTACACGGTCAATTCCCCACGAGCGTCCAAGCTGCCGTAGTCGCCGGTGAACAAAACGCGATGACCGGTAGCGAGACAGCGAGCGAAGTTCGCGACCGTAGATTTCGGTGCGCGCCAGTATCCATCGGACACATGCCGGCCGATGGTCACGATATGACCGGTGTGTCCGGGTGGGAGTGCGTTCCCCTGCCCGTCGACGACGACCACCTGGGTACCGGGAATCGGGTGACCTACCGTATCGACCGGCAGATCCTCTCGGCTCGGCGTTCGAATCGAGATCCGCGCGCACTCGGTCAAGCCGTACATGAGCGCGATTCGCGCAGTGGGGAATGCGTCGATCAAGGAACGCTGCATGTCGGGTGTCAGGCGCTCGCCGGTGTTGGTGATCAGCCGCACGGTCGACAGTTCCCCATGCCGCGCGGACAACGCGACGATCATCTCGGCCAAGGTGGGCACCACCGGCACAATGGTCGCCTTCACTGCACGGACGCGTCGCAACAGGCCGACATAGTTCGCCGGATCGGTCAAGACGAGTTCGGAGCCGGCCCGCGCGCACAGCAATATCTGATAGAAGCCGTAGTCGAAGCTCATCGGAACGGCGCACAGCACGACATCGCGGCGCGAATACCGCAGCCGTGTGTGCACCGCTGCCAGTACGAAGCTCGCTTGGCGATAGGAGCACACCACTCCCTTCGGCGTGCCCGAGCTTCCGGAGGTGTAGAACAACAGGGCCGGCGCGGTACCTCGATGAACTATCGCGGGTATCGCCCGGTCGCCGAACGCGCGGATCCGTTCTTCCACCTCGCTCCAGGGCACCACCGCGAAATGCCGTGCGCTCGATGGATCGAGCGGCGCGACGTCGAATCCTACGACCAGCACCGGATCGGCGTCGCGCACGATCGGCAGCAGCTGGTGATCGCGTAGCTGGATGTGCAGCGGAACGAGTGTCGCGCCGATGCGCATCACGGCGTGCGCGAGTGCCGCGAACTCGATCCTGTGCTCCGCTCGGACGACTAGTCGGGTGCCCGGTCGTACCCCTTCATGCCACAACCAACGAGCGAATTGTTCGATCAGCGCGACGAGTTCGCGATAGCTGATACTGCGATTATCGTCCGTGACCGCAGTCGCGGAGGGCGCTCGGCTCGCTGCGAGCGGGATAAGGTCCGGCAACGAGCATTCTGCCGAGTCGGCAGCCGGGAACTCGGCGAGGCCCCAACTGGTGGTGTCGACGCTGCCGAGCGGCGCTGGTTCGTCCATGTGGTCAGCGGCTCATTCACTCGTAGTTCGGTTGGCTCTCGAATGATCGCGAGGTACGCGGCAGCGTGTCAAGGACACGAATTATTGTGTCTCAACGCTATTCGGGGGTACGTTGCAGATCGGGTCGCAGTCTCGCGTGGCCCGCATGTTGGGGGAGGAAGGATTTCCGATCCAGCGTTTCGCTGACCATGGACTCACGCCGAATTATTCGGTGCGGGCCGCTGTCCTGTTTAGGAGTGCGATGATGCTACCCGCACAGCTTCAGACCTCGCCGTATCTGACATGTGTCCGGCCGGGTGACCAAGCGCCGGTCGTATATATGACCGACACGCTGGGCCCAGAGTATCCGTATATGACCGACGCGGATGAAGCCGCGTTCGGAGTAATAGGATTGGATCGCAGCGTCACCTGGCATCGTGATCCCGCGGGGCTGAACGCATTGCAGGCCGCTGCGGCGGAGCCGCTGTCGACGCGCAACCTCACCGAGCGTTTCGGAATGGATCTGGTCCGAGACCTGGTGGCCCGGGGTTGGTTACAGGACCCAGCACTGCTCTGTCGAGACTATGTGTTGAGGACCGGTCAGATCGAAGTGACTGCGCACTGCAACTGGGGATGCAGCTACTGCCCGGTCGCGGTGGATCCGAAACCGAAGGCGACCATGCCGATGGATCTCTTCACCGAAATCATCGAGAAGCTACAGCCGCACCGGGACATTCGGTTCGTCACCTTTCATTTCTTCAATGAGCCAACTCTGGACAAATATTTCTCCGAGCGAATCGATGTGTTGTCCGAGTACGGCATGAAGCTGTCCCTTTCCAGTAACGCCAGTGCGCTGACCTCCTCGAAAGCCGCGAAGCTGATCGACAGCGGCGTAATGCACCACCTGGTGGTGAATCTCCCGAGCCTGCACGAAGTCGAATTCGCCTCGCTCACCGCAGCGTCGACCTTCCAGCAGTCGCTGCGCAATCTCGACGAAGTGGTCGCGGCGGAGAAGTTCCCGGTCACGATCGCGGTCAATGGGGTCGGCGAATCGGTGTCCAGGCGCCGGGAGGAACTGGCCGCCGTGTACGAACCGCGCGGTGTAACCGTCGTAGCGACGCAGACCTGCGATCGGGCGGGAACGTTGGACAACGAATATCATCAGGACGTCAGGGTCGACGATAGGCTCCGTGGTTGCAGTTGGCCGTTGAATCACGCGTATTTCTCCGTTACAGGTGACATGTTCATCTGCTGTAACGACTACTATCAGCGGGAAAAGTTCGGCAATATCCGAGAAGGTTCCGTACACGAGATCATGACGAACGCGGAGGCGGTCCGCTTGCGACGTCGGGTATTCGGCGTGGAGGACGCTCCGGCCGACTATATCTGCCGTACCTGTCACGATCAGAAGCTCGATTTCGTGCATCGGCAGTTCCGGCCACTCGCCAGCTTTCCGCTCGAGGTCCTGAATCGCGATCGGTGTGGCGTTGGGAAAAGTTGTGGTTAGCGGTGGTCGACGGCTGCGCGTGGGGGAGCTCGTCCGATGATCAGTGTCGTTATTCCCACACTCGATAGGCCGGATTTGCTCGGGCAGGCCTTGGTGAGCATATACGAGCAGACATATCGCGATGTGGAAGTCATCGTCGTCAACGACGGTGGCGTCAGTGTCGCGGATATCGCTCGGGCCTGGGAGCACGAGCTGTCGATCGATCTCGTCGAACTATCCCATCGCGCGGGCTGTTCACGCGCACGCAATATCGGCATCGAGCGCGCGTCCGGCGAGTACATCGCCTTCTTGGACGACGACGACATCTTCCTTCCCCACCATCTCGAATCGGCGTCGGCGCTGCTTCGATCTGGTGCGCGATTCGCATACTCCGGGGCGGTCGTCAGCAGTCGGCGGTGTACTGGGCTGCCCGGCGACTGGAAGCAGATGCATCGCAAGAGCTATGCGTTCGACCCGAGATTCCTCCTGGTTGCCAACTACATTCATACCGGAGCCGTGGTCGTCGAGAACTTCAAGGACACGCGGGTGCGGTTCGATGAGCGCCTCAGCCTGTGCGAGGACTGGGACATGTGGCTGGCATTGACTCACGAACTCGCCTATCCCGTGGCCTTCGAAGACGCCGTTACGACGATCTACCACCAGATCGAGGGCGAAGGGGGCATGGTCGTAGATGGTCAGGCAACCGTTCCCAGCCCGTTCTCTGTTGTGCGGCAGGAAGTCTATTCGCGATGGAGTGCGACCGACGACGAGCTGGTCGTACGGTATCGCGATTGGTTCACCGCATTCGAGAACTACCGGAACGAATTGATCTCGCGCGCGAGCCCGATGCCGCGGCAGCTGTTCGACTCCGTTCTGCGGCAATCGTATTGGCGATTCGCCGAAGGCATCGAGCCGGACTTCGACGAGATACCCACCTTCTTCGCGCTTCCGAACCATTCGGTGGGGCAGCCAGCGTAGTGAACGAGCTCGTTATCGTGCGGCACGGCCAGTCGTACAGCAATGTGACCGGCGTGCTCGCGGGCCCGGGTTGCCGAGGGTTGACCGCCGACGGAAGGGCTGCCGCGCGAGCGGTGGCCGATCGAATGACCTCGCAGGGCCGGGTTCAGTCCTTTGTCTGTAGCCCAACACGGCGGGCGAAGGAGACCGCTGAGATCATCAGCGCCCGGACACAGTTTCCGGTCGTCGAAATGGCCGCGCTCCGGGTGGCGGATCCCGGGCTCAACGAGGGAATGACCCGGCAACAGTGGCGCGCCACCGACGCGGTGGAACGACAACGACGCGGCTCGGAGAGTTGGTGCTCGTATTTGACGCGGTCCTCGGCGTGCCTGGCCGATCTTCTGTCCAGCTGTCGAGGTCGAACGCTGGTGGTGGGACATACCGAAACGGTGATCGCGGCCTTCTCCTTGCTCCTCGGTGCGACCGACCTGGGCAGGCTCGGCATCAGTGTCGACTACACCGCGGTGACGTCGTTTCGCGAATTCGATGGCAAGTGGCAGTTGGTGGGATACAACGATGTGAGCCACCTCCCGCCCGGCATCGCGAGATACCCTGGAGCGCTCTCGCCCCTGTCGTCATCCGGCTATCGCGGGGTTGGCGGCCATGATCCGTTCGGCCACCCGATACAGCGTGGGCAGTGAACGAGTCACCGCGTCGGCTCGCGCGGCGAGGTCGGCGCTGGACACTATTCCTATCTTCGAAAGCGCGGTGCAGAACCGCTCGGAACAAGCCCGCCGGTCGGCAGCCGACCCGTCCGTGTCCACAATCTGTTGACAGCGCCCATAGGTGGCGATGATCCAGAAGACCGCCGCTCGATGCTCTCCGGCGGCAACGAGACGGCGGGCACCTTCGATGGCGACCGGGCGACCGTGGGCGGTGATATCCGCACTGAACGGGAACCGGCTCGTTGCTACGGTCGCCGCGACATCGAATACCTCGGCAAGATCGGCCACCATCTGGTCAGCCTGCTCGGCGCTCAGTTCGAGCGGGCACAGATGCCGCAGCAGGTCTTCCTGGATCTCCGGCATGCCGTAGTCCTCGAGCACCTGCCGGACTGCCTGATAACGCAGCCGCACCGTTGGATTGCGCAGGGCGGCGACGAGGGGCACATGTGCCATGACACCGGTACCGAACAACCAACACGTCACCTGGTCGGGCCATGGTGCGGACGGGGTGAGCCGCGCGAGGAAGCGCTCGCTGTGCCGGATGGCGTCTCGGCAGCGTTCTCGAACCCAGCGGAGGTCCGCGAAAGACCCCGCAACAGTGCGTTGAAGCGCCTGTAGATCGCCTGAGGGATCCACGATCACCGAGTCGACCCGGAACGCGGACGCCAAATGATATGAACCCAGGACGGCTTCGGGATCGGCGAGCCGACTCCACGGCCGATAACTGATCTCCAGCAGCGCACCGCGGTGGACGATCTTTCCGGGCTTGGGACCGTGCGCTGACGAAGACGTCACGACTACGACATCGACGTCGGACTCGGGATGGATCGGGATGTCGCCCGGCAGGCCCACGGTGGAGCCTGCGTAATGGGCGCTGTGGAACCACGGGGCGCCCTCGGCATACCGCGCGACCCAATCCGCCGCCGCGGCCCTGGCTTCGCTGATCAGCACAGTCGTTCCCCCGGGTCAGCGGAGCAGATCCAGGGCATCCCAGTCGTCGGCGGCAACCGCGCAACGCTCCAAGATGGGCAGTCGAGCGGGCCAACTCCCCCGACTCTGTTCCAGTCCTATGACGTGCAGCGTGAGCGGTGTGCAGAAGTTCCACAGCAATCCGGCCCGCAATTCGGTGGTCCACTGCTCGGTGTCTTCCCGCGCTGCGCCGAGTTCCGCGAGACGGTCGTGGTACGTGCGGAGCAGATCGCCCTCGATCGCACGGCGGACCTCGGTCGTCAAACTGGTTGCGAGGAACCGGGCCACATCCAACATGCCCGACGCGTGCTGCAGGAACTGGAAGTCGATGAGCGTGCAGCGACGCGGTCCGAAGTGGATGTTCTGACTGTGGAAATCGCCGTGTGCGATGGTGCGCCGCGGTGGCGTGAGCAAGGCGGCCACAGCGTCGAATTTATCCACGACGAGAGCGGGCAACGATCCGAGCATCGTCGGCCAGTCGCCGCTGTAGCCGCGCAGCCAGCGTCGGCAGAACGTACCGACACGCGAACTCGCCGGCGGCAGCAACCAGTCCCATTCCGCGGGCAGGGCCCGATTCCAGCCCCACACGTGCATGGTCGCGAGCGCGGATATCGCGCGGAATGCCAGATCGGGCGGGCACCCATCGATCTGACGGACGAAGCCGTCATCGCCCAGGTCTTCCATGAGCAGCCACGGCACGGGGGTCAGACCCCGGGCCAGTACCGCGGGGACATCGATCGGCGTGGGATTCGTCTCGTGATACCGGTAGAAACCGAGTTCGACTTCGGCCAGATGACGGCTTTCGGGAAACCGATCCGACGCTTGTTTGTAGATCAGCGAATCGGGCCCGGATGTGTCCGGTCGGCCGTAACTGATCGAGAGGCGTAGCACTTCGCCGACCAGGCCGGACTGCGCAAGTCGGTGTATCGCCACGTCATCGATGCGGTCGGTCGACGATAGCCGGTGCGTCGCGCGCAGTGTCGACTCGAGCTCGTGGGGGCCCATGATGGCGGGGATATGTGCGACTTCGCCGGTCAAGTGATGTCCTGGGGTCGAGTGGGGAGACAGGAGAGGGGAGGAGGCCACTTCCGCCCACAGGCTGCATGCGCCCAGTCACCGATGTCAAACGTTCGGCGTTCGCGAGAGGGCATCACGGGTGTCCGCCCCAGTAGTTGTCATGTCGGGTCGGAGCCGCGGATGGCAGAGAGCCAGATCGCCGCGGCGGCGGCGATCGTGGTCGCGGCGAGAAAGACGGGGAAGCCGCCGCCGTCGAGATAGACCCAAAGGAGGGCAGCGACGGAGGCGGCGACAGTGGATTGCGCATCGAGCAGGAGACGGCGGCGCAGCCGGGTGGCCTTCGCGGTGAGGGCGGCCGCGTCCGGGTCGGGGCGGCTGGGATTGTCGATGAGTCGACCGGGCGGTTCGGTGTCGCTTATCCGGCCAACGGGGTAAAGACGTCGTCCGGCGATGTGGATAGTGCGGTCGGTGAGTTCCGCCTCGGTTTCGGTGAGGATGATCAGCGCCGGGTCGAAGTACACCGGAAGCCACCGTGGCCGCCCGGTGCCGTCGATTTGTAACCACGAGCGGCTGTCCAGGCGATGCTGCTGGCGGATGCGGGTCACCCGCACGGTGCGCGCGGCGCCCGATCGCCGGAACGGGAGCAAGCCGAAGGCGACGGCGAGCCGATACCCGGTGTACCCGAGGATCCCGAGGGCAACCGCGCCTATGGCCGCCACCTGATCCGGAGTGCCGAACGGCGCCCAAGCGGCACAGACCGCGAGGGCGCCGATCGTCACGGTGATCGGATAGGCCAGCGGATGGCCCGGTCCGGAACTCACTTCAAGAAACCGACCTTGGTGTAGTCGCGCGAGGCGAGGCCGAACGCACCGTAGTTCGCCAGGTCGGTACGGGCGGCATAGGTGCCCGCCGCCTGGTTCAGCGGTACGGAGTAACCCTCTTCGAAGATCATCCGATCGCATTGGTTGGCCAGCTGAATGGCCTTGTCGGGGTCCAGTTCGGCGACGGTCTGGTCGATCAGCGCGTTGAGTTCAGGAGTGCCGATGCGCGCCTTATTGCTCTGCAGGTTGGCGGGATCGTAGTAATAGATCTGCCGCAACCCGCTGAGCGGCAGAACGCTACCACCCCAGCTGAACTGGGCCAGGTCGAAATTGCCCGGGTCGATGACATTGGTGAACAGGCCGGTGCCCGGCACCGTCTGGATGATCAGCTTTACCCCGACTCTCGCGAGATTCTGCTGCACGATCTGCGCGGTCTGCACCCACTGGTCCTGCTGGTACATCACGTCGCGGAGTTCGAGCTTACGGCCGTCCTTCTCGCGGACATCGCCGTTGAGCTTCCAGCCGAGCGCGTCCAGCATCCGGGCGGCCTCGTCCGGGTCGTAGGCGATCGGCGCGGCATTGTCCTGGTAGCCCTTCTGCCCCGCCACGAAGACGTGATTGTTCAGTGGCTTGGGATCATCCACGACGCCGTGCTGGGAGGCGGTGACCACTCCCTGCCGATCGATCGCCTTCGAGATGGCGATCCGCAACTGTGGGTCCGCGAGCAGGGAACCGGGTGCCCCATTGAATGTGATGTGGGACCAGGTCGATTCCGGCGTGCGACGGATGACCACGTTCGCGGCATTGCGCGCCGCGCTGACGTTCTCGATGCCGGACATGTAGGCGATGTCGAGCTCGTTGTTCTGGATCGCGGGCAGCCAGGCCGAGTGGTCCAGCACGCTGAAGGTGACGGAATCCAGCTTCGGCGTCTCGCCCCACCATCGGGGATTGCGCCCGAGCGCGATGCGATTCTGACTGCGATCGATGGAGGTGATCACGAAGGGGCCCGCGCTGAGCGGCAGCTCGTTCTTTGCCGCGTTGGTGAAGGTGTCGGGCGTCGCCGTGACCGACTTCGGGTACAGCGGGTTGAACAGTCCTTGCCATTCGCCGTACGGCTGGTCGAAGGTCACCACGGCCTGCCGGTCATCGGCGCCGCGCTCGACCTTGCCCACCCGTTCGAAACCGCCGGTGGCCGAGACGAGGAACGCGTTGTCCTTGCCGCTCAACGCATTCGCCTGAGACCGGAGGTCTTCCCAGGTGATCGGCGAGCCATCGGACCACACGGCCTTCGGATTGATGGTGTACTCCACCTGCTGCGGATCGGTGCCGATCAACTTGATGTCGGTGAAGAAGTCGTGCGCGATGCTCAACTGCCCCGCCGCGTCGCTGACGAAGGTGGTGGGCATTGTCGCTTCGACCAGGTAGAAGACGGTCTCCGTTCCGCCGTCCACATGCAAATAGTTGAAGTTCTCCGGGAAGTTGGTGAGTGCCAGCCGCAGGTTCCCGCCGTCGCGCAGTTCGCTCGGGTCCCTCGGATTGATGTCGTTGGTGGTGCCGATCGTGCTGCTGCCCGCGGTGACACCATTGTCGCCGCCGCATCCCGTGAGCGTCAGCCCTACGACGACCAGCGACAAAGCCAGCCGGGCACACGCAGAGGTAATCCGCATGGTGATCCTTCCTGCTCGTTGCGTCCTACGGACCGGCTCACTTCACGAAGCCCACCCGAAGGTAATCCGTGGAAGCCAGCCCGAAAGCGCCGTAGTTGGCCAGGCCTTCCCGGACGGCCACGTTGCCGGGCGATTGCGCGATGGGCACCGAGTGGCCGAGGTCGAAGATCATCCGGTCGGCCTTGTTCGCCAGCTCGATCGCTCGCTCGGGGTCGAGTTCGGAGATGGTCTGCTCGATCAAATCGTTCAGTTCGGGCGACCCGATCCGGCCCTTGTTGCTGAGCGTGTTCGCCGGGTCGTACGCGTAGATCTGGGGCAGCGCGCCGAGCGGGAAAATGCTTCGTGACCAGCTGAACTGAGCGATATCGAAGTTGCCGGGGTCGATGACATCGGTGAACAGGCCGTTGCCGGGGTAGGTCTGGATCAGCAGTTTCACCCCGATCCGCGCGAGATTCTGCTGCATGATCTGAGCCAATTGCACCCAGGTGTCCTGCTGGAACATCACGTCGCGGATCACCAGCTGGCGTCCGTCCTTCTCGCGGACGTCACCGTTGAGTTTCCAGCCCAGTTCGTCCAGCATCCGGGCCGCCTCGTCCGGGTTGTAGGCGATCGCCGCGGAGTTGTCCTGGTAGCCCTTCTGTCCGTCCAGGTAGATGTGGTTGTTCAGCGGCTTGGGGTTCTCCACGATCCCGTTCTGCAGCGCGGTGACGATGCCTTGACGATCGATGCCCTTCGCGATCGCTACGCGCAACTTCGGATCCGCGAGGATCGACCCAGGGGCGCCGTTGAACGTGATGTGCGAGTTGTACGGACGCGAGGCACGCCGCACGATGATGCCCGGTGAGTTGGTCGCGGACTTGACCTCCTCGATGCCCGAGACATCGATGGCGTCGAGTTCGTTGTTCTGCAAGGCGTTGAGGCGGGCCGAATAGTCGAGCACGCTGTAGGTGACAGTGTCGAGCTTCGGCGTCTCGCCCCACCATTTCGGATTGCGGCTGAGCACTATTCGTTGCTGTGCCCGGTCGACGGTGGTGATCACGAACGGTCCCGCCGACTTGGCGAGCCCGTTGCGGTCGCGCTCGTTGAACGCCTGCGGCGTAGCGGTCGATTCCTTCGGCATCAGCTGACTGAACAAGCCCCGCCACTCCGCGTAGTGCTGCGCGAAGGTGACGATTGCCTGACGGTCGTCGACGCCGCGCTCGACCTTGGCCAGCCGGCTGTAGCCCTGGGTCGCGGAGACCCGGTACTCCGTGTTGCGGCCGCTCAGCGCCTCTGCCTGGGACCGCAAATCTTCCCAGGTGATCGGGCTGCCGTCGGACCAGACCGCCTTGGGGTTGATGGTGTAGACCACCCGCTGCGGGTTGGTCTCGGTCAGCGTGATGTCGGTGAAGAAGTTGTGGTCGATCGACAACTCTCCGGCGGCATCGGACGTGATCGGCCCGGGCAACGTCCAGTCGACCACCTCGGCGACGTCACCGTCGGCGTCGACATGGTGCGAATTGAACGTCGGGGGGAAATTGGTGATGGCGAGACGCAGGTTGCCGCCGTCGCGCAATTCGCTCGGCTCGCGGGGATTGATGTCGTTGGTCGATCCGATCGCGTTGGAACCCGACTTCACTTCGCTGCCGCCCGCGCCACAGCCGACCAGCAGTGCGAGCGCCGTGCCGACAGTGAGCGCCCGAACCATCACGTTGCGTGCCTGCCTTCGGCGATTGCGGGTGGGCTGTGCTGGTCTCATTTCACAAATCCGATCTTGGTGTAGTCGTACGACGCCAGGCCCGGTGAGCCGATATTGGCGAGGTCCGCGCGGGCTCCGAAACTGCCGTCGGACTGGGTCAGCGGCAGGGAATGTCCTTCCTCGAATACCTTCCGGTCGACCTCGTTGGCCAGTTCGATCGCCTTCTTCGGGTCCAGTTCGGTCAGCGTGCGCTCGATCAGGGCATTGAGTTCGGGAGAACCGATGCGGCCGTAGTTGCCCTGCAGGTCGTTCGGGTCGTAGTAGTAGATCTGCCGGATCGAGCTCATCGCGAAGGCGTCACCGGAGAAGATGAACTGTGCGGCGTCGAAATCACCGGGAATGATGACGTCGGTGAAATAACCTGCCCCGGGCTTGGTGTCGATGGTGAGCCGCACGCCGATCCGGGCCAGATTTTGCTGGATGATCTGCGCGATCTGCACCCACAGTGGATCGTTGTACATCACGTCGCGGATTTCCAGCTTGCGGCCGTCCTTTTCGCGGACGTCACCGTTGAGCTTCCAGCCGGCCGCGTCGAGTTCCCGTGCCGCCTGGTCGGGGTCGTAGGCCACCGGGGCCGAATTGTCCTGGTATCCGTCCTGTCCCTGCAGGAAGATATGGTTGTTCAAGGGCTTCGGACTCTCGACCAGACCGTTCTGGGTCGCCGTCGCGATGCCCTGCCGGTCGATGGCCTTCGCGATCGCCACGCGCACGCGCGCGTCCGCGAGAATGGAGCCGGGCGCGCCGTTGAACGTGATGTGCCGCCAGCGATTACCGGGCGCACGGCGAATCACCAGCCCATTGGTATTGCGGACCGTCTTGACCTCGTCGATCGAGGTCAGCCGGACGAGATCCAGTTCGTTGTTCTGCAAGGCGGCCGCCCAGGCCGCCTGATCCAGCACGCTGTAGGTGATGGTTTCCAGCTTCGGTGTCCTGCCCCACCATTTCGGATTACGGCTGAGCACGATCCGGCCCTGGACGCGGTCGGTGGATCGGACGACGAACGGACCCGCGCTGAGGCCGAGCCGGTCCACGAGTCCCTTGTTGAACGATTCGGGATTCGCCGTCACCGACTTCGGGAAAAGCGAGGAGTTGCCCGCGAACTGTCCGCGCCATTCGCCGTAGGGATGGTTGAAGGTGAGGACCGCCTGCCGGTCGTCCACTCCGCGCTCGACCTTCTCGACGAACTCGAAGCCGTTGGTGATCGCGATCAAGAAGCGCTTGTCGCGGCCGCTGAGCGCGTGCGCTTCCGCGGCGATGTCCTCCCAGGTGATCGGCGTCCCGTCGGACCAGACCGCTGCGGGATTGATGGTGTAGGTGACCTGTTGTGGATTGGTGCCCGTCAGCGCGACATCGGTGAAGAAGTCCTTGTTCACGGTGAGGTTGCCCGCCGCGTCGACGTCGAAAGCGCGCGGCATGAGCGGGCGCTCGATATCGGCGATCTCGCCGTCGTTCCCGTCATTGGACAGGGTGTTCCAGTTCGCCGGGAAGCTGGTGACCGCCAGCCGTAGGTTGCCGCCTTCGCGCACTTCGTCGCGGTTCTTCGGGTTGATGTCGCTGGTGGTGCCGAGCGCGTCGGACAGGCCCGCGGCCGATTCGTCGGCGCCGGCCGCGCAGCCCGCGGCGATCAGTGCGATCGCCGCCAAGCCCGCGGTCCACCGCATTCGGTCGAAACGGATCCGCATCGCGCCCTCCTACCTATCTGCTGACTGCCGGCACCGGCACCGCGTCGATCAGCGCCCGCGTGTACTCGTGTTGCGGGGCGGCGAAAATCTGCTCCGCCGGGCCGTACTCCACGATCTTCCCGCGATACATGACCGCGATGTCGTGGGCCAGGTTTCGCACCACGGACAGATCGTGTGAGACGAACAGATAGGAGAGGCCGCGCTCGGTCTGCAGGTCGCGTAGCAGGTTCAGCACACCCGCTTGGATCGAGACGTCCAGCGAGGAGACCGGTTCGTCCAGCACCAGCAGCTCCGGGTCCAGCGCGAGTGCGCGGGCGATGCTGATGCGCTGTTTCTGGCCGCCGGAGAAGTCGCCGGGGTAACGGTCGGCGTGTTCCGGGCGCAGACCCACCTTTTCGAGCAGTTCCGGTACCCGGCGGGCGATCTCGGCGCGCGGCCGCCCGTCGATGCGCAACGGCTCGGCGAGGGCGTCGAAGATCGGCAGGCGGGGGTCGAGGGAGGCGGTGGGGTCCTGGAAGACGATCTGCATCTTGCGGCGGATCTCCCGTTTGCGCGCCTTGCTCAGGGATCCGACGTCGTTGCCCATGATCTCGATGGCGCCCGATTGCGGCGGGACCAGATCGAGGATCTGGGTGAGCGTGGTCGATTTGCCGGAGCCGGACTCACCGACCAGCGCCAAGGTGCGCCCGCCGCGGACCTCGAAGCTGATGCCGTCGACCGCCCTGATCTCCCCCTTGCGGCGGCGCAGCACCACACCGGAGGTGATCGGGAAGACCTTCACCAGGTCCGAAACCCGCAAAACGACGTCCGACTCCACCTGCGCTTCGGCCTCCGGCTCGGCGATCTCGCGCCGATAGGCGTCGAACAGCTCGTCGGTGCCGACCTCGGCGGTGCGGATGCAGGCGGCGGTATGACCCGGTTCGACTGCCTCCAGCGGCGGTTCCGCCGCCCGGCATTCGCCGATCGACACCGGGCAGCGCGGTGCGAACGAGCAGCCCGGCGGCAGCGCGTGCATGGCGGGCGGGGCGCCGACGATCGGGATCAGCGGTCGCCGCGGCGGACCGTCCATGCGCGGGATCGAGCCGAGCAGACCAACGGTGTACGGCATCCGCGGCGCGTTGAACAGGGCGCTCGCGGTGGCGGTTTCGACGATCTTGCCCGCGTACATGACGGCGACCCGATCGGCCAGGGTCGCGGCGATACCCATGTCGTGGGTGATCATGATGACGCCCGCGCCGGTGATGTCGCGCGCTTTGCGCAGCAGATTGAGGATCTGCTTCTGCACCGTCACGTCCAGCGCGGTGGTCGGCTCGTCGCAGATGATCAGCGCCGGGTCGTTCGCGATCGCCATCGCGATGACGACGCGCTGACGCTGGCCACCCGAGAACTCGTGCGGAAACGCCTTGGCCCGCACTTCCGGGTCCGGGATACCGACCAGGTCGAGCAGCTCCACCGCGCGCTTCGCGGCATCGCCTCTGCTCGCCTTGCCGTGCGCCAGCAGGGCTTCGGCGATCTGATCGCCCACCCGGTAGACCGGCGTGAGCGCCGAGAGCGGGTCCTGGAACACCATGCTGATGGAACTGCCGCGCAGCTTGGACAGTTCGCGATCCCCCAGCCCGAGCAATTCGCGTCCGCGGAACCGGATGGAACCGGTGATCCGCGCCTGCTCCGGCAGCAACCCCATCACCGCCAGCGAGGACACCGACTTGCCCGAACCGGATTCGCCGACGATGGCGAGCACTTCGCCGTCGGAGACCGTGTAGTCGACGCCGCGTACCGCGTCGATGCGGCCCTCCTCGCTGGGGAAGGACACCCGCAGATCGGTGATCTCCAGCAGTGGCGCGGTGGAGGTCGTCGTCGTCATGCCTTTGCCTTCTTCTTCGACCGAGCCCGCTTCGCGCCGGGATCGAACGCGTCGCGCAGTCCGTCACCGACGAGGTTGGCGCACAGCACGGTGATGATCAGCAGACCACCTGCGAACAGGAACAGCCAGGGATAAGTCAACGCTGATTTGGTCCCCGCGGCGATCAGCGAGCCGAGCGACACGTCCGGCGGCTGCACGCCGAAACCGAGGAAGCTCAGCCCCGTTTCGGCCATGATCGCCGAGCCGACGGTGAGGGTGGTGTCGATGATCAGGATCGAGGCGATGTTCGGGATGACGTGGCTGAGGATCACCGTGCGGGTGGGCGCGCCCATGTACCGCGCGGCCCGGACGAATTCGCGATCACGCAGGCTCAGCGTCAGGCCGCGCACGATCCGCGCCGAGATCATCCAGCCGAAGCAGGACAGCAGGAGGATCAGCAGCAGGATGGAACCGCTGCCCTTGGTGCGCGGCGCGAACAGCGCGATGATGATGAAGCTCGGGACCACCAGCAGCAGGTCGACCAGCCACATGATCGCCCGGTCGGTCCAGCCGCCGAGCAGTCCGGCCAGTGAACCGGCGGTGGCGGCGATCGTGGTGGACAACAGCGCCACGCACAGGCCGATGACCAGGGACTTCTGCAGTCCGCGCAGGGTCTGCGCGAGGACGTCCTGACCGATCTGGGTGGTGCCGAACGGATGTTCCGGGCTCGGCGGTTTGAGCAGGGCGGTGTAGTCCAGCTGCTGGTAGTCGTAGGGCAGGAAGGGCGGCAGCGCGAAACTGACGACGAACAGCGTGATGAGGACGATGCCGCCCGCGACGGCGGGTTTGTTGCGCAGGAAGCGCCGCAGGACCAGCTTGCGCCGCCCGGTCGCGGCGACCTCGGGCGCGCCTTGGACGATGATCTCGGCTTCGGTCATCCCACACGCACCCTTGGATCGAGAATCGCGTACACGATGTCGGACAGCAGACCCGACACCAGCACGACCAGGCCGGCGAACGCGGTGACCGTCACCACGACGTACAGATCCTGGGCGTTGATCGAGTCGACCAGCCACTCGCCGACGCCGTGCCAGCCGAAGATCTTCTCGGTGAACGTCGCGCCGGTGATCAGGGCGCCGAGACTGTAGGCGAACAGCGTGGCCATCGGGATCAGCGCCGTGCGCAGGCCGTGCTTGTACAGCGCCTTGCTTCGAGTGAGCCCCTTGGCGCGGGCGGTGCGGATGAAATCGCTCTGCAGCACGTCGAGCATCGCGTTGCGCTGGTAGCGGCTGTAGCCCGCCATCGCACCGAGGGCCAGCGCGGTGGTGGGAAGGATCAGGTGCTGGATGCGGTCGAGCAGTTGCGGCCCGAATCCTTCGATCTTGTTCGCCGACGTCTCGCCGGTGTAGAGGAAGATCTGCGATCCGGTGAGCGAGTTTACTTCCAGCGCACCGTATTTCAGCAGCGTCGCGAGCAGGAATACCGGCGTGCTCAAGATCAGTAGCGACACCACGGTGGTGAAGTAGTCGCTGAACTTGTATTGCCGGATCGCCCCCGCCGCGCCGATCAGCACGCCGAGCACCGTGCCGACCAGGGAGCCGACGATCAGCAGCCGCAGACTCACCGCGACCCGCCGCGGCAGCTCCTCGCTGACCGGTTGACCGGCCAGCGTCGTGCCGAAGTCACCGTGCGGAATGCCCTTCAGCCAGGTGATGTAGCGCTCCGGGATCGGGTCGTTGAGGTGCAGCTCCTCGGCCTTGGCGTCGATCACTGCCTGTGGCGGGCGCGGATTGCGTTGTTCGAGACTGTCCAGCGGCCGGAACGTCAGGGACGCCAAACTGAACGTCAGGAACGAAGCCAGCAGCAACAGCACGACATAGTTGAGCGCGCGTCGTAGCAGGAAGCCGGTCATCAGTCCTCTGGTCTTTCGGCTGGACGGGCCAGCGTCGGTATTAGCCCCCGATCATAAGGACGTGGTTCGCGGCGCGCGTGCCACACGACATCCGGGCATGTCCGGGGCACAGCCGAGCACGGTGGCCGGGCGCGGGCCGGAGGTTGTCCGGCAGGATGGAATGGGTGACGCCCCTGCACCTCCCCAAACCGAAGATGGTCGCCACCGATGTGGACGGCACGCTCATCGATCACGACGAGCGGGTGACCGCGCGGACGAAGGCGGCGGTGGGCGCCCTGATCGCCGACGGTGTGCCGTTCGTGCTGGCCACGGGCCGTCCACCACGCTGGATCGACCCGGTGGTGCAGGGGCTCGGGTACGCGCCGCTGTGCGTGTGCGGCAACGGCGCGGTGATCTACGACAGCGCCGCCGACCGGGTGCTGGTCAGCATGACGTTGGACGTGCCGACGCTCGCCTGGCTCGCCGACGTCGCCGAACGTGCCTTGCCGGGCTGCGGCCTCGCGGCCGAACGCGTCGGCGAGAGCGCGCACGACGCGGTGACGCCCCAGTTCGTCAGCTCGCCCCAGTACGAGCACGCCTGGCTCAATCCCGACGACACCTCGGTCGCCCGGGAGGAGGTCATCGACGCGCCCGCCATCAAGATGCTGATCCGGCTGCCGGGTGCGCGCAGCTCGGACATGCGCACGGTGCTCGCGCCGCTGATCGGCGAACGCGCCGACATCACCTACTCGACCGAGCACGGGCTCATCGAACTGTCCGCGCCCGGCATCACCAAGGCCGCGGGGCTGGCGGTGGTCGCCCAGCGGCTCGGCGTGGACGAATCGACCATCGTCGCGTTCGGCGACATGCCCAACGATGTCCCCATGCTGACCATGGCCGGCCACGGTGTCGCGATGCGCAACGCCCACCCCGAAGCCCTCGCCGCGGCCGACGAAATCGCCGAATCGAACACCGACGACGGAGTCGCGCGCGTCCTCGAGCGCTGGTGGGTGTGAGCTGTGTTTGTTTTTCCAGCGCCTGCGGCGCTGGGTGTTCGCGGCGGATGCTCGGTCTCGCTTCGCTCGGAAGACGTGGTTGAGGTTGGCTGGGCGCGCTGGTCTCCGACCTGGGGAAACGGTGCGCGCAGGGAACGCGGGGAAACGGTGCGCGCGGGGAAACGGTGCGCGCGGGGCGGGTCCGAGGGGGCCGACGGGGTGTTCGGGGCCATCTGGTGGCCGATTGGTTTGCCGGGGTCGAGTGACCGCGGCTTCGGCATGTCCGACCCACACGGCCATGGGTATGTGCCTGAAACGACTCGGAGCCCGCGCGGGGCGCGAGCTCCGAGAGGGGCAACTTGTCCGGGATCAATCCTCGGTGGTGGCGTCAGCCCTAAGGTGATCGCGGTGGAGCGGGGAACGCGGCTTCGGCTGGGGCCGGGCCGTGTGGCGGGTGTACGGCGGGGTGCTGTGGGGGTAGCTGTGGCGGACTGGTCGATGCCGGTGCGTCTGCCGGGGCCTGGGCGAGTGAGGTTCGTGCCGCGGGTGCCGGGCCGATCGACGGTGTGGGTGTAGCCGGGGCGGGGGTGCCGTTCTGGATCGGAGCGCTACCCGGAGCTGTGACGGCCGGAGCTCCGTTGGCCGGTGCGGGTGTAGCCGGGGCGGGGGTGCCGTTCTGGATCGGAGCGCTACCCGGAGCTGTGACGGCCGGAGCTCCGTTGGCCGGTGTGGGTGTAGCCGGGGCGGGGGTGCCGTTCTGGATCGGAGCGCTACCCGGAGCCGTGGTGGCCGGAGCTCCATTCGCCGGTGCGGCCGGAGCCGGGGGTTGGTGCGGGAGCGGGGCGCTCACCTGCGCCGCGACCGGGTTCCGGCTTACTTCCTCCTGGTAGGTGTCGTTGTAGGTCTTCCATATCGTCGTGACGATGCCGGTGAGCTGGTTGAGGATCAGCGAGCCGTGCTCGAAGTCGGCGCGCAGGCCGTCGGAGACCGGGTGAGCGTTGCGCAGGGGGAGTCCGAGCGCGCCCGTGTCGGCGCCGAGTTGCAGGAAGCGGTCCAGGATGGTGCCGAGCACCTCGACGACCTGTCCGTCCGCGGCGGTGTAGACGTAGCCGTTGGCGAACTTCGCGTACTGCCTGCCCTGCGCGGCGGGCAGCACGTCCGACCGCGCGGCGCCGAGCGGGCCGTTAGGTCCACCGGACTGCGACCAGTGCCTGGCGATGATGTTGTCCTGCACCATGTTCAGCAGCTTGGTGGTCAGCGCGGCGAGGCCCGCGACCTCGGATTCGCCGGGCGGAGCGCCCTGGCTGTCGTGCGTGCCGGAGGCGCCTGGCGTGCCTGCGGCGATGTCGCGGATCCGGTCCATCAGCGCGTACGCGGCGTCGCCGGGGCAGGTGGTGTTGCCGACGTCGCGATGTGCGAAGACGACCGGCAACCGCACCGCCTCACCCTCGGCGTACGAGGTGAAGGAGGTGCCCTCGGAGTACATCGTGGTGGAGCCTTTGGGATCGAGTCCGGCGATCTTGGTGCGCCAGCCGACGAAAGCGCCGATCGCCTGGATCGCCTCCTGTGTCGGTTGCTCGGACTCGTAGTTGCCCATCAGCGCGACGCCCGAGGTGTTCTCGTTGAACCCGCCCGCGTGCGCGCCCTGCACCGGGCGGTCGAGGCCGCCGAAGCGTCCCTCGAAGACCTGCCCGTACTTGTCGACGAGCGCGTTGTAGCCGATGTCGCACCAGCCCAACGTCTTCGCGTGATAGGTGTAGATCGCGCGGACGATGCCCGCCGACTCGGACTTGCTGTAGTCGTTGCGGCCCGCGGTGTGGTGCACCGTGACGCCGCCGAGGTGGTCGTCGTAGGTCGGCTGGTCGCAGCGGATGGATTCGTCGGCGCCCCATTGGGCGCGGGTGATCACGCTCGGTCCGCCGCCGGGCAGCGCGGCGGCGACGCTGTGCAGGTCGCCGTCGGCGGTGGCCCGACCGGGATCGATCAGCACGGCGGTCAGGTCCGCGGACTGCTGGGCCGGGTCGTCGGAACGCGCGGCGGGGTGCGGAGCCGGGTCGCCCGGTCGCGACTGGTCGTCCGCGATGGGTCCGGGCTGCGCCACCGGCTGGATCGTCGGAGCTGCTTGCTTACGGGTGACCAGGACCTGCACGGCGTTCGTGTTGCCGACGTAGATCGGTTCCGTGCCGTCGGTCGGGCCGGGACCGGAGTGATCGGTGCGGTAGGTGTCCACCGCCTCGGTGTCGTACCAGGGCCCCCAGGTGCCGTCGGGCTGGCGGGCGCGGATCGTGGCCGTGGTGTCCGCCAGTCGGCGCGCGGTGAGTGCGACCATGCTGAACGGGGTGTCGCTGGAGAGTTCCTTCACCTGCGCCCCCACCTGGCTCATCAGTTCGGGGGTCACCGCACCGGGAGACAACGCGGGGGTGTCGGGAGTGGTGCCGGGCTGGAGCCGGGCGGGATCGGCGATGAAGCGCACACTGCTCGTTGGCGCCCCGGAAATCGGCTGACCAGGGGAATTCGCGCTTTCGGACGTTTGACTCGGAGTGAATTCCGAACCGGAGGTTTGAACGGAATTCGAGCTGGGTAGTCGCATTCCTTCCGGTGGCTGCGCGCCCGGTGGCAGCGGCCCGTCCGGAATCGGAATGCCCGCGGCGCTCGGCAGCATGCGCAGGTCGGAAAGATGCAGATCAGGCAGGCTCAATCCGGTGAGTTCGCGCAGCGGCAACACGATATCGGGCGCGCGCGTGAGTGCGACCTCGGCGAGTCCGGCCGCGACGGCGGCCGGCTCGCTGTTGGTGGCGGTGCGGTAGTCGTTCGAATCGCTGAGCATGAGCGTGCCGAGCGGGGCGGCTACCGCGAGGGTGGTGACAACCGGTAGCACGTAGGAGCGTTTCGGTTTGCGGTACCGCACGAGCGTCTCCAATCAGGTCGTACCAGTGATCATGTGTGATTAAGGGTCACTTCCTGATGTATCAATGGTCACAATAGCCACATTTGTCACATGGCTAAACCTCTGGTTGAGGATTATGTGATTGCCTGAATGTAGCTCGATGATTGCTGGCGCGTCTGGAAAACGTGCGGAAAAGGTGGGGATCTACCGGATCTGTTAACCGTGGGAGTGAGCGGATGCATCGTAATACGCGTATGCGGAGATCAGAAAAATGCAGGTAAAGGCGATATCGACGAGCCAGGAGCTGGCCAGGCGGCCGCATCGGCGCGTGATCGGCCTCCTGGTGCGCACTTCCCTGTTGCTCATCGGATCCGGAGTGATCGCTGGAGCCCTCGCCGCGCTTCCGGCCCGGCCGGTCGACGCGCTGTATCGCCCGCTGGTCGGACCCGGGCACGGCCGCGGCTTGAGCCAGGTCGGCGCGTTCGAAAGCGCCCGAGCGGGGTGGGGGGCCGACCGCATTCTCGCGCACTACTATCCCGGCGCGACGCTCGGCGCCGTCGCGCCTACCCCGGTCCGGGTCCGCCTCACGGCACAGGACGGCTCCTCGCTCGACGCCTTCGCCGCCACCGGCCTGCGAGTGGCGGGCCGAGAGTTGCCGCCAGGCCAGGCCGCGCACCTCACGCCGCTGCCCGATGGCGGCGCGAATGTGGTGGTGACGGTCGGCTGCGACGGTGAGGTGCTGTGGCAGGCGCCGACCGATGACCCCTGGATTCATCCCATCGACGCACGTCCGAATCGCCCTGTGGCGGAACATCTCACGGTGTGCGGTGGTCCGTCGTACCGCGGCGCCCTCGGCGTCGCCCTCGAGGATGGCGCGGCCCGCACCATCAACCAGGTGGATGTCGAGGACTATCTACTCGGCGTGGTCCCGGCCGAGGTGCCACCCGACTGGGCGGACAAGGGAGCGGCCGAGGCGCTGCGTGCCCAGGCGATCGCGGCCCGCTCGTATGCCCTTGCCGAGCAGCGTTATCCGTACGCGCAGACGTGCGACACGACGGCCTGCCAGGAGTATCCCGGTACCGCGCGGGAGGACCCGCGGACGGCGGCCGCCGTCGCGGCCACGGCGGGCGCGGTACTGGTGCGCGAAGGCCGGATCCTGCGGACGGAGTACTCCGCCGCACCGGGCGGTGGGGAACCGGCGGATATCAACACCATGGACGTCGGGCCTGCGCCCGGGGAACTGCTCACCACCGCTCAGGCCGGCGATCCACGGACGCAGGCGGCGGTCACCGAGTCGGCGATCGATGCCGAGTACCGTCGTATCGGCGGTGCGAACAGTTCCCTCGGTGCGCCGGTCGGACCGCAGATGATCCTGCCGCAGCGTGCGGGGATCTACCGGATGTACACCAACGGCATGATCATCGTGACGCCCACGCTTGGCGCGCAGGTGGTGGACTATTCGCGCATGTTGCAGGTGGTGCCGGAAGTCGCTGGGGCGCAGCAGGTCCCGCCCAGCGCGCCTGGTGCCGCGCTTCGGCCCGAAGCGGGCGGTATGGCTCAGCCCGGCGCCGTCACGCCTGACGGTGGGGCACCAGCCATCGGTTCTCCGCCATCGGCCGGTGTGATGCCCCTCGGTCCGCCTGCGGAGACCGTGGGCATGCCTCCGGTCACTGGATCTCGGCCCGCTTGACCGCTGGCCTCTGCCGCGCCCTCTCGATGACGGGGTGCCGGTCCGGACGTCGTCGTGGTGTCCGGGCGGCTGCTCACTCCGGCGGCGTATCGCCGAGCGACTCGGCCAGTGTGCGCAGAAATCCGGCCAATTGCTCGCGGGAGGCGGCGTCGAGCGCCGCCAGCAGCCGCTGTTCGTTCGCCATGTGCTTGGGCAGCAGGTCGTCGATGAGGGTGCGGCCCTGCTCGGTGAGGTGGATCCGGACGGCCCTGCGATCCTCCGCGCACGGTTTGCGCACGACCAGTCCTTTGGTCTCCAGTCGGTCGATCCGGTTGGTGATGGCGCCGGAGGTCACCATGGCGACTTGGAGCAACGCGCCCGCGGTGAGTCCGTCTTCGGCGCCGGAGCGGCGCAGCGTCGCCAGCACGTCGAATTCCCAGAACTCCATGCCGAACTCGCCGAAGAACCGCTTCAGGTCCTGGTCGACCAGTCGCGCCAGGCGTTGGATCCGGCCCACGACGTGCATCGGCGAGACGTCGACGTCCGGGCGCTCGCGCTGCCACTGACGCCCGAACAGGTCCACCGCGTCGGACATGAGTCTCCTCTCTACGGGAATAATCTCAACGTTCATCTACTTGACGCTGAGGCAACTCGACGGGTAAGTATTTCAACGTTGAGATTATCAATGAGGAGTCAAGTATGACGACACGCACCGCGGGGCCCGCCGAGGCTTCGGTCGCGGCCACCCTGGCGCTCACCTCGCTCACCCCGATCGTCTGGGGTTCCACCTACGCCGTCACCACCGAGTTCCTGCCGCCGGACCGCCCGCTGTTCACCGCGCTCATGCGCGCCCTACCCGCTGGACTCGCGCTGCTCGCGATCACGCGAGTTCTCCCCCGCGGCCGGTGGATCGGCCGGGTGGCGGTGCTCGGCGCGCTCAATATCGGTGCGTTCTTCCCGCTGCTGTTCCTGGCCGCCTACCGGCTGCCAGGGGGCGTCGCGGGCGTGCTCGGCGCGGTCGCACCGGTGTTCGCGCTCGCCTTCGCGACCGTGGCTCTGAGCGAGAATCCCGGTGCGCGCAAGTTGTTCGCAGGGGTGGTCGGCGTCTTCGGCGTGGCGCTGGTCGTGCTGCGGGCCGACGCGCAACTCGACGTCGTCGGGGTGGTCGCGGGGTTGGCGGGCGCGGCGTCGATGGCGATGGGCACCGTTCTGACCAAGAAGTGGGGTCGACCGGACGGCGTCGGCCCGCTGACGCTCACCGGCTGGCAGCTGACCGCCGGTGGTCTCTTCATCGCTCCGCTCGCGCTGCTGGTGGAAGGCGCCCCGCCCGCGCTGGACGCGGAAGCGGTCGGCGGCTATCTGTACCTCGGCGTGATCGGGACCGCGGTGGCGTACTGGCTCTGGTTCCGCGGCATAGCGCGAGTGCCCGCCACCTCGGTGGCCTTCCTCGGATTGCTCAGCCCGGTGTCGGCCGCGGTGATCGGATGGGTCGTGCTCGGGCAAGCGCTCACCACGCTCCAGATGGCCGGCATGGCGATCGCGCTGGGCAGCACGCTGCTCGGCCAAGCGGTCGGCGCGCCGAAGGAACCGGTTCAGCCCGCGCCCGTTCCGGCTGGCGACTCCAGCGTTGCGCTGGGCACCGAAACCTCGCCGGAGAAGGTCTTGACTTTGACGTAACGTCAACTTGCAAGCTGGTTGCACCGACGAGAGCACGAGGGAAGACGGGTCGTGGGCGGCAAGGAGTGGTCCATCCAGGATCTGGCGAAGGCGGCCGGTACCACCAGTCGTACGCTGCGCCATTACGGGCAGTTGGGGCTGTTGCCGCCCAGCCGGATCGGAGCCAACGGTTACCGGTACTACGACCAGCACTCCCTCGTGCGGTTGCAACGCATCCTGCTGCTGCGTGACCTCGGCCTCGGCCTTCCGGTCATCGCCGAAGTCCTTGCCGGAGAGCAGGAAACCGCCGCCGCGTTGCGTACGCACCTGGAACTGCTCCGGCAGGAACAGGATCGGATCCGGCGGCAGATCGAGTCGGTGCGAACCACGCTGCACAAGACGGAAAGAGGTGAACAACTCGTGGCAGCAGAAGTTTTCGACGGCTTCGACCACACGAAGTACAAGGACGAGGTGATCGAACGCTGGGGCAAGGACGCCTACGAGAGCGGTGACCGCTGGTGGCGCTCGATGTCCGACGCGGACAAGAAGAACTTCCAGCAAACCCATCTCGACATCGCCGCCGACTACGGCCGAGCGCACGCCGACGGACTCGCGCCCGACGCCGACGAGGTGCAGGCCATCGTCCAGCGCCACTACGACTGGATCGGCATCGGCTGGCAGGGTCGCCCGGTGGTGCGAGAGGCGTTCGTCAACCTCGGCGAGATGTACGTCGCCGACCCGCGTTTCGCGGCGAACTACGACGTGCACGGCGCGGGCACCGCCGAGTTCGTGCGCGACGCGATGAAGGTCTACGCCGAGCAGCGGCTGTAGAGCACAACTCTCCGGCGGCCGGTACGCATGTGCGCGTACCGGCCGCCGGATCAACTTTCGTCGTCGCGGCCGAGCGCGTGCATCAATTGGTGCTCCGTGATCGGAGGCACCGGAAGCGGGTGGGCGGCCTCCGCGCGCAGGCCGTCGAGTATCAGACCGAGGTGGCGCCGCCAGGCTTCGGGGGCGATGTGACTGGTCGCCTCGACGATTCTGGTGTGTGACCAGGTGATGAAGGCGATGTCCTCGAGTACCCAGTCGGCGCGCAGCGCGCCGGCCTCCTGCGCGCGGGTGATGATCCGGCGCATCAGGCCGTGGCCGTATTCCTGGGCCTGCGCGATGGCAGGACTGGGCGCGGCCCGCACGGCGAGTTCGCTGAGCAGCCGGTCGGCGGCCTGTAAAGCGCACACCTGCTCCACCAGGTAGACGAACGACTCCCACGGGTCATCGATGGCGAGCGCGTTCTCGGCGATACGGCTGCCCGCTTCGATCCGGTCCTCGACCGCGGCCGCGATGAGGTCGTCGCGGGTCGGGAAGCGGTTGTAGAGCGTGCCGATGGCCACCCCGGCGCGGGCGGCGATCTCTTTCAGCGGCGCGTCGAGACCGCGTTCCTCGAAGACGGCGCGGGCGGCGGTCACGAGCGCGTCCCGATTGCGCTGGGCATCGCTGCGTAACGGCTTGTCCACGGGCCGATCCTACAAATCGGGCAACACGCATATGTTGAGCATTAGTTCAACTTAATGCTAGCGTCGACCGCATAACTTGAACCATGTCTCAACTTAACAGGAGTGGCAATGTCCAAGACCATCGCGATCTTCGGATACGGACCCGGCCTCGGCGTCGGCACAGCACGCCGATTCGGGCGCGAAGGCTTCCGGGTGGCCGTCATCGGCCGGGATCCCGAAAAGGCGCGGCGGCACGCGGAGGAGTTGACGGCCGAAGGCATCGAGGCCGCGGCCTTTCCCGCGGATGTCACCGTTGGCGCGCAGGTCACGGGGGTGATCGAGAAGATCGAGGCGACGTTCGGGCCGATCGACGCGGCCATGCACGGCGCGGCGGGCAACATGAGCGATCGCATCCCTGACACCCTGTCGGTGGACATCCCGTCCCTCGATGCGCCCATCGCGCTGAAGCTGCACTCGCCGATCCTGGTGACGCGCGCGCTCGCGCCGAAGATGGTGGAGCGAGGCGAAGGCGCGCTGCTGTTCTCCTCGGGTTCGTCCGAGCACTACGTGGCGCCCTATCTGGCCAACTTCGGCATCGCCCTGGCCGCGCAGCGCGGTTACCTGCGCCAGCTCGAGGTGGAATTGCGGGGTACCGGCGTCTACGTCGGCTTGCTCAACATCGGCGTGCTGATCGACGGCAGCAAAGCCGCGCAGATCATCGATGAGAATCCGGAAGTGATCCCGGCGGGCCTGGAGATCGTCCGTATGAGCGGCGACGAACTCGGCGATCACTATTGGCGGCTGTACACCGAGCGGGACAAGGTGGAGCTCGACGTAGGTTTCCCGGTCTGAGACCCGTCCCGAGAAGATCACTCGAGCGCGCACCGGCTCCGGCGGCCGGGAGCACCCGGAGCCGTGCGCGCTCATTGGGCCGCGGCAGTAAACAACCGGTCAGTTGCCAAAGAAGTCCATTTGGGCAAACATCCGGCGAAATACCGAGGTCAGGGAGGTGAAACCGGGTGCGGCGAGTGGTGTCGCTGAGCGCAGTTCCGACTCCACCCGGACGCGGCGGGGACTTCCGATACTCTGGGCTCCCGTGACCGTCGCATCGTCCCCGGGTACCTCCGTCCATTCCGCCTCACAGTTCGATCTGATCGTCGTCGGCTCCGGATTCTTCGGGCTGACCGTTGCCGAACGCGCCGCCTCCGTGCTGGGTAAACGGGTTCTGGTGATCGAACGGCGCCACCACATCGGTGGCAACGCCTACTCCGAGCCGGATCCGGAAACCGGGATCGAGATCCACAAGTACGGCGCGCACCTGTTCCACACGTCGAACAAGCGGGTGTGGGACTACGTCACCCAGTTCACCGAGTTCACCGGCTACCAGCACCGCGTCTTCGCGATGCACAAGGGACAGGCCTACCAGTTCCCGATGGGCCTCGGCCTGGTCTCCCAGTTCTTCGGCCGCTACTTCTCGCCGGAAGAGGCGCGCGCGCTGATCGCGGAGCAGGCCTCGGAGATCGAGACCAAGGACGCGCAGAACCTCGAGGAGAAGGCCATCTCGCTGATCGGCCGCCCGCTCTACGAGGCGTTCGTCCGCGACTACACCGCCAAACAGTGGCAGACCGACCCGAAGGAACTGCCCGCGGGCAACATCACCCGCCTCCCGGTCCGCTACACCTTCGACAACCGCTACTTCAACGACACCTACGAGGGCCTGCCCCGCGAGGGCTACACGAAGTGGCTGGAGAACATGGCCGCCTCCGACCTGATCGAGGTGCGCTTGAACACCGACTGGTTCGAAGTGCGCGAGCAGTTGCGCGCCGAAAGCCCGGACGCGCCGGTCGTCTACACCGGCCCGCTGGACCGCTACTTCGACTACAGCGAAGGCGAGCTGGGCTGGCGCACCATCGATTTCGAGACCGAGGTGCTGCCGCTCGGCGACTTCCAGGGCACCTCGGTGATGAACTACAACGACGCGGACGTTCCCTACACCCGCATCATCGAGCCGCGCCACTTCCACCCCGAGCGCGAGTACCCCACCGACAAGACGGTGATCATGCGGGAGTACTCCCGATTCGCGCAGACCGGCGACGAGCCGTACTACCCGATCAACACACCGGAGGACCGGGCGAAACTGCTGGCCTACCGGGAGCTGGCCAAGCAGGAGACCGCCACGGCGAAGGTCGTCTTCGGCGGCCGTCTCGGCACCTACCAGTACCTGGACATGCACATGGCGATCGGCAGCGCGCTGAGCACGTTCGACAACGTGCTGCACCCGCATCTGGCGGATGGTGCGCCGCTCGTGGACCAGGAGGCTTAGGAGCGGAATGACCTCCCAATCCATTTTGGAAGACATGACCACCGAGACCCGCGCCAAGTCGCTGTTGCAGCGCATCATCCTGCCGCGGCCGGGCGAGCCGCTGGACGTGCGCACGCTCTACGTCGAGGAGTCGCAGACCAACGCCAGGCGCGCGCACGCGACCACCCGCACGTCGCTGTCGATCGGCGCGGAGTCCGAGGTCTCCTTCTGCACGTACTTCAACGCCCTGCCCGCGAGCTACTGGCGGCGCTGGAGCATCCTGTCTTCGGTGGTGCTGCGGCTGGAACTGGCCGGTCACGGCCGGGTGGACGTGTACCGATCCAAGGCCGACGGCTCGCGAATCCACGTGCAGGGCAAGGAATTCGCGGTCGCGACCGGCGCCGACTCGGTGGTCGTCGAATTCGAGACCGACCTGGGCCCGTTCGAGGACGGCGGCTGGATCTGGTTCGACATCACCACCGACACGGCGGTCACGCTGCTGTCGGGCGGCTGGTACGCGCCGATCGAGGCGCCCGGAGAGGGCAGCATCGCGGTCGGCATGCCCACCTTCAACCGGCCCACCGACGCGGTGAAGACGCTCGCCGCACTCGGCTCCGACCCGCTGGTGCTGGAGAAGATCGCGGCCGTCATCATCCCGGACCAGGGCACGAAGAAGGTCGTCGACGAGCCCGGCTTCACGGAATCGGCGGCCGCGCTCGGGGATCGCCTTTCCATCCACGACCAGCCCAACCTCGGCGGGTCCGGCGGCTACAGCCGGGTCATGTACGAGGCACTGAAGACCACCGACGCCGAGTACATCGTCTACATGGACGACGACATCGAGATCGAGCCGGATTCCATCCTGCGCGCGCTGGCCTTCGCCCGCTTCGCGAAGTCGCCGGTGCTGGTCGGCGGCCAGATGCTCAACCTGCAGGAGCGCTCGCACCTGCACGTCATGGGCGAAGTGGTCGATCGCGGCATCTTCATGTGGACCGCGGCGCCGAACGTCGAGTACGACCACGATTTCTCGAAGTACCCGCTCAAGGACCGGGACAACTCGAAGCTGTTGCACCGGCGCATCGACGTCGACTTCAACGGTTGGTGGACCTGTGTCATCCCGCGGCGCGTCGCCGAGGAGCTCGGCCAGCCGCTTCCGCTGTTCCTGAAGTGGGACGACGCGGAGTACGGCTTGCGTGCTCGCGCGGCCGGGTACCCGACCGTCACGCTGCCCGGCGCGGCGGTGTGGCACATGGCCTGGAGCGACAAGGACGACGCCATCGACTGGCAGGCGTACTTCCACTTGCGCAATCGCCTGGTCGTCGCCTCGCTGCACCTGCCGGGCAACGGGCGCGGCATGGTCGTCAACACGATCAAGGCGACGCTGAAGCATTTGCTGTGCCTGGAGTACTCGACGGTCGCGATCCAGAACCTCGCCATCCGCGATTTCCTCGCAGGCCCGGAACGGCTGTTCCAGCTACTGCCCAGCGCTCTGGGGGCGGTGCACGAGCTGCGCAAGCAGTATCCGGACGCGGTGATCCTGCCCTCGTCCACCGAACTGCCGCTGGCCAGCCACATCGGCGTCGGGGCGGTCGGTGAGCCGGCCAATCCGATCGCCAAGGTGGCTCGGCTGGCCAAGGGCGTGGTGCACAACTTCCGCTCCGCGCGCACCGAACACCACGAGACCCCGCAGCTGAACGTGCCGACGCTGGACGCGCGCTGGTTCCTGCTCTCGCAGGTCGACGGCGTCACCGTCACCACGGCCGACGGCCGCGGCGTCGTCTACCGCAAGCGCGACCCCCGCCAGGCGCTCGGCCTGTTCAAGGAAGCCATGCGCCTGCGCAAGGAGCTGGCCGCCCGTTTCCCGGAGATGCAGCAGCGCTACCGCGCCGCCCACCCGCAGCTGACCAGCACCGCGGCGTGGGAGAAGGTCTTCGGCATCGACACGAAGGATGAGCAGCAGTGAGTCTCGGAGCGAGCGCCGCCGACGACGCGGCGGTGCAGCCGCCGCTGCACAGCGCCAACGGTCACGGTGGCCCGGTGTCCGCGCACCCCGCGCCTGCCGGGCAGGCGCCGCCGGAGGTCGCGATCATCAACGCGGTGCAGGCCACCCTCGGTAGCAAGCCCGCCGTGGTGTCCGCCGCGCGTGGCCTGTCGCACTTCGGCGAGCACGCGCTCGGCTGGGTCGGCATCGCCGCCGCAGGCTGGCTGGTGGACAAGCCGCGGCGCAGACAATGGGCCGGGGTCGCGGTCGGCGCGGTCGGCGCGCACGCGGCCTCGATCGTCATCAAGCGCGTCGTTCGCCGTCCGCGCCCGAACGATCCGTCGGTGCAGGTCAACGTGGGGACGCCGAGCAAACTCAGTTTCCCGTCCTCGCATGCGACCTCGACGACGGCAGCGGCCGTGTTGCTCGGCAGATTGACCGGGCTACCCTTGCCTGCGGTGCTCGTCCCCCCGATGCTGCTTTCGCGGGTGGTCCTCGGGGTGCACTACCCCACCGACGTGCTCGCCGGTTCCGCGCTCGGCGCCGCGTCCGCCGCCGCCCTGCTCGCCGCCGAAAAGAGACTCGACAATGACCGCACAAGAAAGAGCCTTCGTTGACATGAGTGAAGAGCCGACCGGCGCCGACCTGGCCGAGGCGGTAGTCAAGGGCCCGCCCAAGACGCTGGCCGGCGGTCTGTTCAAGGCAGTCCGTCCGCGGCAGTGGGTCAAGAACGTATTGGTGCTCGCCGCTCCGCTGGCCGCGGGCACGGCGACCAACGTGGACGTGCTCGCGCACGTCGGCATCGCCTTCGTGGTGTTCTGCATGGCGGCATCGGGCATCTACCTGGTGAACGACGCGCTCGACGTGGAGGCCGACCGGGCGCATCCGACCAAGCGGTTCCGGCCGATCGCCGCGGGCGTCGTCCCGGTGAACCTGGCCTACCTGCTGTCGGCATTGCTGCTGGCCGGGTCGATCGCGGGCTCGTTCCTCGCCTCGTGGCATCTCGCCGTGGTGATGACGGTCTACATCGGCATCCAGCTGGCCTACTGCTTCGGACTCAAGCATCAAGCCGTGCTGGACATCTGCATCGTGTCCTCCGGCTTCCTGCTGCGCGCGGTCGCCGGTGGCGCGGCGGCCGACATCGAGCTGTCGCAGTGGTTCCTGTTGATCATGGCCTTCGGCTCGCTGTTCATGGCGGCGGGCAAGCGCTACGCGGAGCTGCAGATCGCGCTGGGCACCGGCGCCAAGATCCGCAAGTCGCTGGAGTACTACACGCCCACCTACCTGCGCTTCATCTGGACGCTGGCCGCGACGGCGGTGGTGGTTTTCTACGGGCTGTGGGCGTTCCAGCAGGACGGCATCAAGGACACCAACTGGTTCGCGATCTCGATGGTCCCGTTTACCATCGCAATCCTGCGTTACGCGGTCGACGTCGATGGGGGCGAGGCCGGGGAGCCGGAAGAGATCGCGCTGGGGGACCGCGTCCTGCAGTTCCTCGCAATCGCCTGGATCGGAGCGGTAGGTGTCGCTGTCTATCTCACCTGACGAGATGCTGGTGGCGGAGCGAACGGAATACGCGGCGGAGCGGTCGGCCGATGAGTCGTCCGGCTCCGCGTCGCGGTTCGCGCGTCTGTCCAAAGCCACGTTCGTCGGTGGGATCACGCTCACCGTTGTTCTTTTCGCGGTCGGGGGCTGGCAGCGGCGGTGGATCGCCGACGACGGTCTCATCGTGTTGCGCACGGTGCGCAACCTGCTGGCGGGCAACGGCCCCGTCTTCAACGAGGGCGAGCGCGTCGAAACCAACACCAGCACCGCGTGGACCTACCTGGTCTGGTTCTTCAGCTGGCTGACCCAGGCGCGGCTCGAGTACGTGGTGCTCGGCGTCGCGCTCACCGTCTCGCTGGCCGCGGTCGTGTTCGCCATGCTCGGCTCGGCGCGCCTGTGGGGCGGGACCCGCACCGGGCTGTTGCTGCCCGCGGGCGTGCTGGTCTACATCGCACTGCCCCCGGCCCGCGACTACGCCACCTCGGGTCTGGAAAGCGGCTTGGTGATCTGCTGGATCGGCCTGCTGTGGTGGCAGTTGATGCGCTGGAGCCAGGCCAAGTCGGTGCGCCTGCCCGGCCTGCTCGGACTGGTCTTCCTCGCCGGGCTGGCCCCCCTGATCCGGCCCGAGATGACCTTGGTCGGCGCGCTCGCGCTGCTGATGATCTTCTGCGCGCCCATGCCCGAGAGCAGGCTGCGGCCGATCGTGCTGCGCGCGGTGATCGTCGCGGTGGCCGGACTGGTGCCGCTGGGCTACCAGATCTGGCGGATGGGCTACTACGGCCTGCCCTACCCGAACACCGCCGTCGCGAAGGACGCGGGCGGCGCCAAGTGGGGGCAGGGCTTCACCTACCTCTGGGACCTCGTCGGTCCGTACTTCCTGTGGGCGCCGCTGCTGGTATTGCTGATCGCCGGTGTGCTCGCCGCTCGCACGGGTGCGACTCGGAACGCGCGTGCCGAAAACGAAGACGCGCGTGGCTGGTCGATCGGCCGGATCCGGGAGTGGTTGCGCTCGCCGGGCGCTGTGGTCGCTTCGGTTCTGGCCAGCGGGTTCCTCCTGACCATCTACGCGCTTCGGGTCGGCGGCGACTTCATGCACGGCCGAATGCTGTTGCCCCAGCTGTTCCTGTTCCTGCTCCCGGTCGCGGTCATTCCGATCCGGGCGCCGCAGGGCGGTGTGCGCGCGGCCACCGCCGCCGACTGGTCCTACGCGGCGCTGGCGGTGGCATTCGTCGGCGTCGCGGGGTGGGCGCTGTTCGCGGCGAACACCACCGCGATCAAGACCGGCACCAAGATCACTTCGACCGGAATCGTCGACGAGCGCGTCTACTACGTGCTCAACACCGGGCACGACCACCCGATCCTGGCCGAGGACTACTTGGACTACCCGCGCATCCGCGCGATGGTCAACGACATCACCGGCACTCCGGACGGCGGTCTGCTGCTCAACTCGCCGTCGTTCATGTTCTGGTACATCGCTCCGCCGCCCCAGCCGATTCCGGACGGCGGCGCCGGGCACACGGTCTACTTCCTGAATCTCGGCATGACCAGCATGAACGTTCCGCTGGACGTGCCCGTGATCGATCCGATGGGTCTGGCCTACCCGTTGGCCGCGCACACCGACCGGCTCACCGACGGCCGGATCGGCCACGACAAGAGCCTGTACCCGGACTGGGTAGTCGTCGATACCGGCATGGTGGACAAGAAACCGTGGATGCCCTGGTACCTGGACGAGAAGTGGGTCGCCCAGGCGCGCACCGCGATGTCCTGCCCGGACACCCAGGCGTTGTTGATCTCCTACCGCGATCCGCTCACCTTCGAGCGTTTCCGGCACAACCTGCGCAACGCGTTGCGGTTCGCGAAGTACCGCATCGATCGCGTCCCGAAGTACGAGATCCAGCGGTGCGGACTGGTCGATCCCTTCCCGCAACCGGTCGCGCAGCGCTGATCCCGTGAATCACATTGGGCCCATCGGGCACGGTGGGCCCAATGGCCCCATCGTGCGAGGTAGATAAAGTGGCGTACGCCGCTTTATCTCTTTTTGGTAACGCCACCGTGTCGATACCGATATACGCTACGACCGTATGCCCGGCCTGGCGTCCACCGGTCGTGGGCATCGACGGGTTACCGTGTGGACGGCTTGCCGCTGTCGCTGTGCAAACGAAAGGTTCAAACTGATGCGAGGCGTGATCGGGCGTCGTCTTAATTCTCGAAGAGCGGGTTCCTGGCTCAAGCGGTCCATGCTGGTTTCGCTGGCAGTTCTGCTACCGCTCGGGGTGTCGGTGGCAGGCCCTGCCGCCCCGGCGTCCGCCGCGTTCAATCCGGATGGCATGGATTTCTGGGTCGACTCCGAAATGGGGCCGATCAAGTCGCGCATCTTCCGCGCCGCCGATGGCAACACCGGCCGCGTGGTGTACGCGCTGGACGGCATGCGGGCGCGCAACGACCTCAGTGGCTGGGAGATCGATACCGAGGTCGCGCGCGAGCTGACCAAGTGGAACATCAACGTGGTCATGCCGGTCGGCGGCCAGTCCAGCTTCTATGCCGACTGGAACGGCCCGAGCGACTTCTTCGGCCTCGGCAGCGCGGGCTCGTCCTCCACCGGTTCGGCGAACTCCGGCTCCGGCCTGCTGACCGGTTCCGCTGGCGGACCGGGCAAGACCAGCACTTACAAGTGGGAAACCTTCCTCACCAACAACCTTCGCTGGGCGCTGCGCGACCGCCTCGGGTTCAACCCGAACGGCAACGGCATCTTCGGTCTCTCCATGGGCGGCAGCGCCGCGCTCACTCTCGCGGCCTACCACCCCGACCAGTTCCGTTACGCCGGTTCGTACTCCGGGTACCTGAACATCTCCGCGCCGGGTATGCGTGAGGCGCTGCGCGTGGCGATGCTGGACGCAGGCGGCTACAACATCGACGCGATGGCGCCGCCGTGGGGCCCGCAGTGGCTGCGGATGGACCCGTTCGTGTTCGCGCCGCGACTGAAGGCGAACAACACTCGCCTGTGGGTCTCCGCCGGTAGCGGTCTGCCCAGCGGGGCGGACGGCATCAGCTTCAACACGCTCAACGCGATGGGTCTGGAAACGCTGGCCCTGGCCAACACCCGCGCCTTCCAGGTTCGCATGCTCACCCTGGGCGCGAACAATGTCACCTACGACTTCCCGGCCGTGGGTGTGCACAACTGGAACTACTGGGCCGATGAGGTCTATCGGATGATCCCGGATCTGTCCGCGAACATCGGGTAGTAACCCGGCCATAGCGAGGAAAGGCCGTTTCGCGCCATCGGCGCGGAGCGGCCTTTCGGCGTTTACCCGGGCGTCCGCGGGTACTTCGGCAACGAATACGAAGAGAAAACGGCTTCGGTAGTTGTGGTCTGGATCACCATCCAGCAACATGAAGGCATTCGTTTCCAATTGATACCCGAACAGCATGCATCAAGGTCGATTCGTCCGGTTTCTTGGTGGACGTCTCGTCCTGGTGCCCGACGAGGGGCCGGTTGGGATTGCTAATAGTTTGCCAGACCGGGTCGCCTGAGGGAAAGGTCGATGTGATGCGTAGTGCGCGCGGGAAGCGCTGGCCCCAGAGGCCCCGAGTAGCCGGTTCGTGGTTGCGGCGGTCCGCCCTCGGCATCGCCGCGGCGATGCTGCTGCCGCTCGGGGCGACCGTCGCGGGCGTGGGCGCCACGGCGTCGGCGGCGTTCGACCCCGCGGCCTTCGATTTCTGGGTCGATTCCGGCATGGGTCCGATCAAGACCCGGATCCTGCGTGCCGCCGACGGCAACACCAATCGCGTCGCCTATGTGCTGGACGGCATGCGGGCGCCGGAGACGCTGAACGGCTGGGAAATCGAGACCAACATCCCGCAAGTCCTGGCGAGCCAGAACGTCAACGTGGTCATGCCGGTCGGTGGCATGTCGAGCTTCTATGCCGACTGGATCGCGCCGAGCGAGTTCTTCGGCGTCCCGGCGGGCGCGGGCTCCAGCACCGGTTCCGGCGGGCTGGACGGGTTCGCGGGCGGGCCCGGCAAGAGCTACCGGTATCAGTGGGAGACCTTCCTGACCAACAACCTGCGCTGGGCGCTGCGCGATCGGCTGGGGTTCAACCCCAACCGCAACGGCGCCTTCGGCTTGTCGATGGGCGGTAGCGCGGCGCTCACCCTGGCGGCCTACCACCCGGACCAGTTCAGCTTCGCGGGGTCGTTCTCCGGCTATTTGAACAACTCGGCGCCGGGTATGCGGGAGGCCATCCGCGCCGCCATGCTGGACGCGGGCGGCTACAACGTCGACGCGATGGCGCCGCCGTGGAGCCCGCAGTGGCTGCGGATGGACCCCTTCGTGTTCGCGCCCAACCTGATCCGCAACGGCACCCGCCTGTGGATCGCCGCGGCCAGCGGACTGCCCTCGGCCGGCGACCCGCCGAGCTTCGGCACCCTCAACGGCATGGGCCTGGAAAGCCTGGCGCTGGCGAACACTCGCGCGTTCCAGGTCCGGATGGCGACCTTGGGTGGCGGCAACGCCGTCTACTCCTTCCCGCCGTTCGGTATTCACGCCTGGAACAACTGGGCTGACGAGGCCATGCGAATGATCCCGGATATGTCGGCGAACATCGGCTGAATCCTTTGGCGGCGCCTGCGGCGCCGCGTGTTCGCGGCCCCCTATGGCTCGCGTCAGAGCGGACGAGACTCGCGCCTGCGGCGCATGCGCTTCGTCCACTCTGGCGCGAGCCGGGCCGCGAACGGCGCTCGTAAGACTCACACCCGGGGGGGTCAGTGTGTGGGAAACTTGCGCTTTCTGGTGTGCGGGGGGATTGGCGGGGGCATTTGTTCGCGGTTTGTGCAGTTGTCTTCCTGGCCGTTGGGGGCTGCGTAGTGGCCGTTTTGAACAGGGAGGCGTTCTCGGGGCCGCCAGCTTGGGGGAGTGGGGGTAGGTAGTAGGGGGTTATGCGGGGGCGGCGCGGGGGAAGTCCGGGCATCCGACCCAATGTTTGCTGCATGATCGCTGTAGTGTGGTCAACGGTGCTCGGGGCTATTTGCCCGAAGTTGCATCTGTGGCTATCACGGCAGATCTCGGTTCCGATCACGGTTCGGTCACTGGTCTGGGTGGCCTCTGCCTCGTTGCTCGGAGGCGCCGAGGGCCTGCGGGGAGGCCGCTGGAGGTGTCGGGATTGCGAAGATCTCGGGTCGGTGACAGTTCCCGCCAGGAGCGCGAATATCTTGCGTTCCAACACGACATCACCGCGAGAACGCGATAAGGTCACCGCACCATTACCTTGCGTGAACGGATGGATTTCGGCCAGTGGAAAGCCCCGGATCTTGCTAAAGCGGGGGGCGTCGAATATCGTCCAGCGAGCGCAAGTGTGACCAGATCGTTGTAGCGCCGTCATGGGTATCGGATTGTCGGGACCATGTCCGTGACGCGCGTCTCGTTGGCAACACGGGTGCCGCTTCGCCCCTCGGGCGGCGAGTGGCACCACAACAGCAGAAAGAGAGCAGGATTCATGCGTTTCGGCAGGGCGGCCGCGCCGAAGAGAACACAGTCGGGACGGCGAGGCGCGGCTCGCGGTTGGCGTAATCGAATTCTGGCTGTCGGTGCCGCCGCGCTGGCGCTACCGATCGCCGCAGGCCTGGCAACCCCGACTCTCGCCGCAGCGGCGCCGTCGGTGCACACGCCGGTGTTGCGGGCGCCCGCGGGCGGCTTCGAGGACCTGATGGTCCCGTCCAGCATGGGCCCGATCAAGGTGCAGGTGCAGTGGGCCGCACGCGGCGGCAACGCGGCGCTGTACCTGCTCGACGGTCTGCGCGCCCGCGACGACCGCAACGCCTGGACGTTCGAGACCAACGCGCTGCAGCAGTTCGGCAACGACAACATCACTCTGGTGATGCCGGTCGGTGGCCAGTCCAGCTTCTACACCGACTGGTACGCGCCGTCGAACACCAACGGCCAGAAGACCACCTACAAGTGGGAGACCTTCCTCACCAAGGAGCTGCCCGCCTTCCTGGAGGGCTACGGCGTCTCGCGCACCAACAACGCGGTCGTCGGCCTGTCCATGGGCGGTAGCGCGGCGCTGGCTCTCGCGGCCTACCACCGCGACCAGTTCAAGTTCGCCGCCTCCTACTCGGGCTACCTGAACATCTCCGCGCCGGGTATGCGTGAGGCGATCCGCATCGCGATGTTGGACGCGGGCCGCTACAACGTCGACGCGATGGCCGCGCCGTGGAGCTCGCAGTGGCTGCGGATGGACCCGTTCGTCTTCGCGCCGCAGCTGCGCGGCCTGCCGATGTACATCTCGGCCGCCAGCGGCCTGCCGGGTCAGTACGACCAGCCGAACTCGGCGGTCGGCGTGTTCAACACCGGCAACGGGATGGCGCTGGAGGCCCTGTCGCTGGTGAACACCCGCGCGTTCCAGGCCCGCCTGAACTCGCTGGGTATCCCGGCCCGGTTCGACTTCCCGGCCGCGGGCACCCACTCCTGGAAGTACTGGGAGGGCGAGCTGTTCGCCTCGCGCAACATGATCCTGGACGCCACCGGCGCCTGGTGATCTGATCCACCTCGTCGCATTCAGGCCGCACCGATTCGGTGCGGCCTGAATTGCGTTCGGGGGCAGCTATGATCGCGTGACAGCGAACATTGTTTGCTGTGCAGCGCGTGTCTCCCGTAAACGTCGCTATAACGGGAGTACAAAGCTTTTGTGGCAGGGATTACACGCGGTAGCTGTGGCATACGCGGGCGTCTCGTCGCGCGTTCGGCACGCGAGCGGCTCATGCTGGTCGCCGCCACGATGGTGATCCCGCTAGCCGCGAGCGTGTCCGTCGAGGCTCCCGCCGTCGCGGAGCCAGCGGCGGCCGTGGCCGCGCCCGCGCTGGAGAAGGTGCAGTGGCTCAGCGACCGTCGCGTCGCGCTGTGGGTGACCTCGCCGTCCATGGGAGTGCCGATCCAGGTCCAGTTGCTGCTGGCCAGAGACTGGAACGCCCACCCGGAGGCCAGATTCCCCGTCCTGTTCCTGCTCGACGGTCTGCGCGCGACCGACGACGAGAGCGGCTGGACGAAGGAGGCGGGGGCGGTCGATTTCTTCGCCGACAAGAACGTCACCGTGGTGCTGCCGGTGGGTGGGCAGGCCAGCTTCTACGCCGACTGGCTCCAGCCGGACAACGGCCGTACCTACAAGTGGGAGACTTTTCTCACCAAGGAGCTTCCGCCGCTGCTGGAGAGTCATTGGCGTGCGACACCCGTGCGGGGCGTGGAAGGCCTCTCGATGGGTGGCACGGCCGCGATGTTCCTCGCCGCCCGCAATCCGGGCTTCGTACGGCACGCCGCGTCGTATTCGGGCTTCCTGACCACGACGACGCTGGGCATGCCGCAGGCCATCGAGTTCGCCATGCGGGATGCGGGCGGCTTCGACTCCGCCGCCATGTGGGGCAGGCAGACGGACCCGGAGTGGGAGGCGCACGACCCGTACGTGCTGGCCGACAAGCTGCGAGGAGTCAGTCTCTACGTCTCCAGCGGCAGCGGCGCGATCGGTCCCTATGACCACGCCCTCGGCATTCCTGGGGTGAGCACCAACATCGCGGGCATGGGATTGGAGATCCTCTCCCGGCTCACTTCGCAGAACTTCGTGACCAAGCTGTCCAAGCTGGCCATTCCCGCGCAGGTGAACTATCGCCCGTCCGGCACCCATTCCTGGCCGTACTGGGACTTCGAGATGCGTCAGTCCTGGACCCAGGCCGCGTCCGCGCTCGGTGTCGATCAGGGCAAGCCCGCCTGTCAGCCGGGCGGCGCGATCGGCCCGGTAGCAGCCGCGGCGGGCTGGCTCGGTGACTGCCTCACCGGGGAGTACGCCGTGGCAGGAGGCACCGCGCAGGACTTCAAGGGCGGCCGGGTGTTCTTCACGCCGGACAGTGGCGCTTACCCGGTCGGCGGTGTGATCGCGCCCGGTTACCAGGCGGCGGGAGGACCTACCGGACCGCTCGGGCTGCCGACGGGCGAGGAACGCGCGCTGGAGGACGGCCGCGGCCGGTTCCAGGCCTTCCAGCACGGCGCGCTGTACTGGACGCCGCAGACCGGAGCTCAAATGGTGCGTGGCGCAATTTACGACGAGTGGGGCAAGCAGGGGTTCGAACGCGGTCCCGCCGGTTACCCGACAGCGCCGGAGGCCAAGACACCGAGTCGCGACGGCGCCGTGCAAGCCTTCGAGAACGGTCCGTTCTACTACAGCCAGGCCACCGGCGTACACCGCGTCCAAGGCCTGATCCTCGGCAAGTACGCCCAGCTGGGCTTCGAGAACAGTCCGCTCGGCTTCCCGGTCGCCGAAGAGCAGACGGTGAAGGACGCGGGCCGCTTCAGCCGATTCGAAGGCGGGACCATCTACTGGAGCCCGATGTCCGGCGCTTGGGCGGTCCGCAACGGCCCGATACTGGATGCTTGGCGCGACGCCGGCTACGAGAACGGCAAACTCGGCTTCCCCACTGGCGACGAGTTCCCCATCTCCGACGGCGTGCAGCAGAACTTCCAGGGAGGTTTCATCACGCTGCGCGACGGCAAACCGGAACTGCACGCGCTTTGAGTGCGACCGGTGCACGGCAGCCCGCGCGCTCTCACCCGACCTGCCCGACCCGCGCCACGTGTTAGCGGATGCGCCTGCGGTCAGGTCGTGCGCGGCTTCCGGATCGACCGCACGAATGGGTTGCCGGTCCCGGCTCGGTCAGCGCAGCGCACACAGTGTTCGCTCCGCTGTCGTCGGCGGGTGGACCATCACCCGCCTTGCGACCTGTGTCGGCCGCATCGGCAGCTGCCGCGAGTGCGCCACCTGGTTCGGTTCGGCCAGTTCGGCGGCTACGGCGTCGCCCGCCCGGCCAGATGGAAGTTGTGCGTCGGGCCTTGGCCAAGTGCCGGGAAGCATGCATCGGTTGGTGAGCTGACATGTATACGAGCACGTCGGCGCAGCTCCCGGTTTCGAGCGAAGCGAGACCGAGCATGCGCCGTTCGCGGCCCGGCTCGCGTCCGAGCGGCCGCCGCGTCCGCGACGAAGTCGCCAGCGGCGGTCGCTCGGACGCGAGC
>NZ_JBSGIB010000007.1:0-304936 GCF_053604885.1 Nocardia sp. NPDC003999 | reverse complement strand
GGTCCCCAAGACCAGCGTGGGCAAGTTCGACAAGAAGCGGCTACGCGCCCAGTACGCCGACGGTGACCTGGAGGTCACCACCCTGTCCTGACCCCTGCTGCCCCGCGTCACCACCTCAGCATCGGCAGTGGTGACGCGGGGTGACTACGCAACCGCCGCGCGGGCTGCCGGTGCCACGGCGCGAGCCGGGCCTCGACCTCATCGAAGACCATCGGCCGCAGGGCGGTTGCTCACCCGTCAGTCCGGAACGCCGACCATCTCCAAGGCCAATGGCACAGCGGTCGGCTGGTAGTCGGGCGAGGTGTCGCTCAATACTTTGAAAGCGGTGTGGGCCAAGTGACTCGCCATGCGGGCTTGGGCCGTGGCCTTGGCGCCCTCCACCAGCGCGGACAGAATCTGCGCGTGTTCGTGATCGCCGGCCTTGTGCCAGCTGTTGGGCTCGCCACCCTGGTAGATCCGGATGTACCGGACACACCGGTCGGCCAGTTGACGCAACTGCTTCTGCATGGTGTCACCGGCGCCGCAGGTGATCGTGCGGTGGAACGCCGAGTGGATGACGAACCAGCGCTCGGTCTCACCTTCCTCCGCGGCCACACGCATGGCCGCCAGTTGCTCGGTCGCGTGATCTCGGGCGGCGTCGTCGAAGCTGTCCACTGTCATGGCGACGGCCAGCGACTCGAGCACGACTCGGCTGGCATAGATCTCGTCGAGTTCACGCGGGTCGAGCATGGAGACGCGGGTGCGCTGGTTCGGTTCGATCTGGACCAGGCCCTCCTCCTGCAGCATCCGCAGCACCTCGCGCAACGGCGTGCGACTGACACCGAGCTGCTCGGCCAGCGACACCTGAGAGAGCTTCGTCCCAGGCCGCAGCGTGCCGTCGAGAATCCTTTCGCGCAGGTAGGCGTGTACATACGGGATAGCTTGGCGTGCCTCGGGTAGTTCCACCCTGGTGATGTGCGGGACGAGCACTTTGCGACTCATACCCCTAGCGTAAGCGATGTGTATACATATTCCTTCTCTTTCGGATGTCGTCCGCGTAAACTGCATACAGTATTTCGGAGTCGTGGCGTCGACGAAGGCGTCCCCTCCCCGCGCGAAAACCCGTGAGGACGTGACCAATGTGAGAATTATCGGAGTCATCGGACTGGGCAAGATGGGCCTGCCGATCGCTGAGAACTTGCTGGCCCGGGGGATCGACGTCGTGGGGTACCGGCGCAGCATCCACTGTCCCGAGCTCGAGGCCGCGGGCGGCACCGTCGCGTCGTCGCCGGCGGAACTGGCCACCTCGTGCGAGGTCATCGTGTCGATCCTGCCGACCGCGGATGACGTCGAGCGCGTGGTCAGCGGACCCGAGGGCACGCTGTCGACGATGCGCCCCGGAGCGATCCACCTCGAGATGAGCACGATCCCGGTGACGCGCAAGCTCGCATTGATGCGTCAGCTCCAGCATGTCGGGGCCACCATGCTCGACTGTCCGATCAGCGGCAGCCCCGGAATGGTCGGCCCGCGGCTGGCCAGGATCTTCGCCTCCGGAGCGGCGGAGGCGATCGATCGAGTCGCCGACGTCTTGGACGCCATCTCGGGGCCCTGGGTCAGAACCGGTGACTTCGGGACCGGCACCCACCTGAAGTACATCTCCTCCATGCTGGTGGCGACCCATACGGTCGCGGCCGCGGAAGCGATCGCGCTGGCCCGCCGCGACAACTTGGACCTCGAGATGGTCCAGTGCGCCCTGGAGACGTCCATCGCGGGCTCGGCGCTGCTCGAGCAGCGAGGTCCCGTGATGGCGCAACGCTCATGGCTGCCCGCTCCAGGGCCCATCGCGACGCTGCACGAGATCCTCGACCAGATCGAGGCGCACCTGCACGAGGTCGGCGAGCATCGGCCGGTGTTCGAGGCGGCCAAAGCGGTCTTCGACCAGGCCTTGGCCGACGGTTGGGGAGAACTCGATATAGCCAGCGTGCACGACCAGATCTCCGCCCAGAACGCACTCGCACAGGAAGTCACCAAATGATCTACGTCACTCACCGCCTCCCGGTCAACGAGACCGGCGAGCCGACGCTCGATCGGACTGCCGTGTGGCAGGGCCTGGTCATGAAGGCCGACAATGCGCTGCCCTTCGTGCCGGCCATGTCCCACTGCCTCGTCACCGCTCGCCTCGATGACGTGACGTTCGAGCGCGAGATCGAGCTGTTCGGCGACCGCTATTCCGAGCGAGTCAGCCTCCAGCCGCAGCAGCGGGTGATTTTCACGCGCATCTCGGGGCCGGTCCTCGGCACGATCGTCAACGACATCGAGGAAGACGAGGGGGAGCTGTTCCTCCGGTTCAGCTTCGCGCTGGTGCTCGAAGGCTTACAGAGTGGTTCTCCCGAGGAGGCGGCGTACGCCGAGGAAATGACGACGCAGTACATAGCGGCGGTCGGCGCAACGCTCGCGGCCATCCGTCGGGTCGCCGGTGGAGAAGCGTCCGTCACGCTGCCCATGAGCTGACGTCCGGACCGTGGGCGACGGCCCCGCGTTCCGGCGCGGGGCCGTGCGCCTGGTCGGGGTACGCACACGCCCGAATTCGCTTCCACCGCAACCTGATCCAGTCCGGTCGGCATGGCGACGGAGTTCAGCGGCGTCGAGCCTTGGGTGGCATACGCGCGTGGGATCATCGGGCGGCGCGCGTCGTCGCCGCTTTGCGCAGCAGGTGTGCCCCCAGTCTGGGCAGTAGCTCGTGTTTGACGGCTTGCCATGAGCGAACCTCTTCCGCCGACATGGCGGCGACTGGTGCGTCCCTCGTCTCGAGCCAGACGGTGCACGCGGCGGCAAGCACCGACATGGTGGCGACTGCGGTGGCGGGGTCGGCTGCCATCGTGATCGCGCCGTTGCCGCGCAGAATGAGCGCGTCCGACGCGCCGATCGCCTCGGCGAGTCGCAGGCCGCGGTCGGCTTCGCGGACCAGTAGCGCGGAGGGGTACACCGGCACGGAATCGCCCAGCCAGCACGCCTGGCCGTGGGTCGGGGCGATGCGGTCGGCGAGCATGCCGACAGCCAGCGATGCCGCCGGCTGGGCCCGCGCGATCGCTCCGGTCGCCGGGAAACGGTTGTAGAGGGCCAAATGGGCCCACGCCTCGGCCGGGCATCCGGGTGGCAAAGACGTCGCGTTCAACGGGACACGGATGCAGTTCGACGCCTCGACGGTCTCGAGATCCGCGGCGGGTGTGATCACCATGTGGTCGAAGTCCCTGGCGGATACATGCCCGAACGCGTCGATCAGCCCCATGGTGGCCATGGCGCGCGCTGCGTCGGAAACCCGGACTTCGATGGGTTGGGTGGTGGAAGAGCTCACCGGATAACTGTATGCACTTTTTAGCCTCAGCGCCAAGCCCGGGGCGAAAATCGACGCTTCGCTTCGGGCAGTTCATTCCGCAAAGCGGAATTTGCGCTCAGGGAGATGGCCGGACGTGACTGGATCGGGTCAAGGTGTATGCAGTTAATCTCGAAAGGATCCAATTATGACCAGCGCTTTGACCGCCGCCGTGTTCCACGCGGTCGACACTCTCGACTCGAAGGCCCTTTGCGGGACTTTTCGCCCATGATGGCAAGACCACCTTCGGCAACGGCCCCGTTCTCGAGGGCCGCGAGGCGGTCGAGGCGGGCACTGTCGGCTTCTTCGGCATGCTCAGTGGGATGCACCACGAGATCGTCCACGAGTGGGTCGTGGGCAACGACACCATCGTCGAGCTGGTTGTCACCTATGCGCGTAAAGATGGCCGAGAGGTCTCCATCCCGGTGGTGTCGATCTGGACTGTCGGTGACAGCGGCCTGATCGATAGCTATCGTGTCTTCTTCGACGTGGCCCCGGTTTTCGCGTAACCAAGCCGACGTGACCACGGCGTGTCGCGGTCGTCACCGGAGGCGCCGCCGACCGGTGCCGACCGCACCGCCGCGACCGACTATGGGCCGGTCCGGACCGCCGGGTTCATGGCGGGGCGCAAGGCCTGGCCGCGGTCGGTCGGCCGATAGGACTGCGGCCGGGGGAGTGCGTCAACGCTGGAGTGACCAGCGCGAGGCGAGGCCCCGACCTTCAGGCGAAGTTCTCGGCGATCGCGGACGCGGTCGCCCGGACGTCGGGTACGAGGTCGACGAGGTGCCTGCGGCTGGAGCCCGCCGAAGGGCACGCCAACACGACCGCGGCGATGACCATGCCGGGCCGGGTGGTGACCGGGACGCCGACGGCGTTCACACACTGCTCGTTCGTCTCCAGGCAGAGGGCATAACCCTGCCTGCGGACGACACCGAGTTCACGACGGAGCGCGACGAGCTCACGCGTCGAACCATCACGCATTCGGACGTGGCGGTCGGGGTAGAGCGCGACCAGTTCGCTGTCGGGAAGCTGGGCCAGGAGCACCTTGCCGCCCGATGTGGTGTGTGCGGGCAGCAAGTGCCCGACACGACTCCGGACGCGGTGGGCACGGCTGCTCTCGACGCCGTCGATGAACCGGCAGCCGTTGCCCTCCAGAGTCACCAGGAAAGTCGTACAGCCCGACCGCCGCGAAAGGTCGGCCAGATAGGGATGGCCGAGGACGCCGAGGTCGTGTGGTGGCTCGGCGCCCCACCGGAATTGCGTCAGCCGTGGTCCCGGCAGGTAGGCGCGTTTGCGGTCCTGTTCGGCGAACCGGTGCCGCTTGAGGGTGGACAACAGCCGGTGTGCGGTGGGAGGCGTCACCGCGAGCAGTTCCGCGGCGTCGGCCACGCGCAACCTACCGTTCTCGCGCAGAGCGACGAGGAGCGTGAGCACGTTCTCGGCCGAAGAGATCGACTCATGGGATGGCATAGTCCCTGCCCTCATCGACGATGGACGCTCCCGGTCATGCCGCGACCATTCTGTTCTCCAGCCGACCGAGGCCGTCGATTTCGCTGACGACCAGGTCGCCGGCGTTGAGGAAAGTGTTGCGCGGCAGGCCGACACCGGCCGGCGTACCGGTCAGGATGACGTCACCCGGCTCGAGGGTCAGCACGCGGCTCGCGGCGGCGATCAACCGCGGCACCGTGATCACCATGTCGGCGGTGGACGCTTCCTGCTTGATCTCCCCGTTGACCGTCAGCCGAAGCGTGAGGCCGTGCGGATCGCCGATCTGCCAGCTGGGCACGAGTCCGGGCCCCAATGGGCACGACCCGTCGAATGCCTTGTGCTGGAACCAGTCCCAGCCGAATGGTGCGAGGACCGCGTCTTTCCTCGGGAACAGTCCCCGAGCGGACAGGTCGTTGGCGACCGTGTAGCCAGCCACGTGATCGAGGGCCGCGCGCTCATCGATATCGTGACCGCCCGCGCCGATGACGACGGCCAACTCGACCTCCCAGTCCACGTCGGCGCGTTCCGGCAGACGCACGTCGTCGTGCGCGCCCAGGACCGTCGTGGTGGGTGGCTTGAGGAAGAAGAAGGGCTCACCGTCCGGATCCGGACGCTGCGTGCCCATCTCCTCCGCGTGTCCGTAGTAGTTCGCCCCGGCGCAGATGACCTTGCGGGGGTAGGTGAGAGGTGCGACGAGTTCGACATCCGGTATGACCTCGAGCGCCGAGGGCTGGAAATTCCGGAGCAGGGGCGTGAACTCGGCCCACCGATCGAGAACTTCCAACAAAGTGAGACCCGATAGCGGCTCCGGCGCCCGGCCGACTTCGCCGTCGGCGAGCACGCCGACACTCGGCTGCGCTCGGTTGCTCCCGACGAACTGGACTAGACACCACTGCTGCGACGACATGAAAACCCCTTAGGAATCAAGAACTCGCTAAAGTGCACACACTTTCGAGACGGATGTCAAGCCGGGCCGCTCGACAGGCTCGCTACTCCGGAGCCCGTGCGCAATGGCGGTGGAGTGCGGGCGCTGCGTCACGTCGAACGGCCGCGACGGTCCGCTCGTAGTCCAGCGTCGGGTACGCGCCTCACGAAACTGCCTGTTGCCCAACCAAAATCAGATACGCGACCGCGACGGCAGCGATCGCTATCGCTGGGATCAGCTGCGCGAACCGGTCGCGAACGCGGAGGTGGCTGATAGCGGCGCCGACCATCAGCGCCACGATGCCCACTGCGGCGAGGGCGCCGACGGCGGGGATCGTCAGCCCCAGAAGTACTCCGATCGCACCGAGCAACTCCAAGGCCCCGATACCGCGGAAGGCGTTGACGCTGAATCCGAGGTGCGCCGCGGTGTCGCGTTGGAAGCTGACGGCCAGGGTCATGGTTGTACCGGCCCCTAGCAGAACGATCGCGAGCAAAGCTGCGAGGATGGTTGTTGCGGTCATGGCGATCTCCTGTTTTCGATGTCGAGAATTGGTCCCTGGATGTCAGGGCGGTGGGCATAGCTGAGTGCTGTCTGCCTCATATGAGGCTCGAATGCAGCCCCTCGGTTCGGGGGTGGGGCTGACGCCGACGATCTGGATCTCGCCGATGTCGACGGCTCCGTCCAGTGGTTCGGCGCGGGCCTGCCCTCAGGTCCGGGGCCGCCAGCCGCAGGTGATATGGGTGGCTCGAGATGCCACCCGGTACAGGTGTGCTCTTGCCGAGTCCGGTCGTAGACGAGGGGAGCGCGGGGCGAATTGTCGGGCGCCCTGTTCACTCTCCTTCCAGGATCGGCAGGAGCAGACGTGATCTGGAGTGCACTGTATTGATGCTCGGGCTGCCGACGGGGGCGTGACTGAACAGCAGCATGGGGCGGAAGTCCTCGCGGCTGTCGTCGCTTGTGAGGATGAGCCGGATGCGGTGCCCGCGGCGGAATCGGCGGGCGTTGGCCACCAGCGGGATGCGGTAGTCGACCGGCTCCCCCGCAGGGACGGGCTCCCACGTCCTCATCGGGAGGACGGGCCTGCCCGTCGCGCTCGCGTCCTCGTCGACATAGCGCATGCCGGCTCGCAGCCAGCCTTGGGTGACGTCGATGGCTTTGCCGTCCGGGCCGACGTCTTGCAGGAGCAGGATCCATCCCGTGTCGGCCGCACTGCTGGTGGCGGTGAGCCGTAGCTCGGGGTGACCGACCATGTCGAGGTCGCCGAGAAGGGGATCGCTGGTCCAACTCAGTTCTGCGGGCATGGCGTTCGCGCCGTCCGTGGCGTAGCTGCGCTCGCCCGGTTGCTCGTCGCCGGTGAGGGAGCCGTCGGAGTTGAGCGACAAGGCCATGTGCGTCGCAGGCGGGGGCCAGGAGTCGGCGGTGAGCCACCGTTCGGCCCCGGGCAGCCAGTAGCGGATGGCGGGGCCTTCGAGAATGCCGGTGTCCCGCCCCTTGAGCCAGTGGTCGAACCAGGCGAGGGCCTCGATGTGCATGCTCTCCCATGGCCAGGGCAAGCTGTGCTCCCCGAGCATGGTCATGCGCACGTGCGGGTTGTGGGCGAGGGCCTTCCAGGCTTGGAAGAGGCCGGGTAGATGCAGGGGGACGTTGGACCACTCGCCGCCGAGGTAGACGGGGATGTCGACGCGGGACAACAGTTCGGTCAGGTCGCGGTCGTCCCACCACGCATCCCGGGTGGGGTGTTCGGCGGTCACCGCGTTCAACAGGGCCTCCCATGGGTGGGCATCGTGGCGGAAGCGGCTGACCAGCCGCAGGCCGAGAGTCGCCTGGACGCCGTCGGTGTGCCTGAACCGGCGGTGGACGGCGGGAATCGCGAGAATTCTGCGCAGGAGGCGAGACAGGCCCTTGCGGTAGAGAGAGTCGCCGTGGGCGGACAGGACGCCTAGCGCACGGAACCACGGGGTGATGAAAGCCTGGCTCAACAGGCCGTTGTGGTAAGAGGCTTCCCAGGCCTGAACGGTGACATTGAACGGGAACAGGGCCTCGAGATGAGGTGGGCGCTGGGTGGCCGCCGCCATCTGGGTCATGGCGTAGTAGCTGATGCCGATCATGCCCACGTTGCCGTCGCACCACGGCTGCCCCGCGACCCACTCGACCAGGTCGAACAGGTCCTGGCGCTCCTGCTCGTCGAAAAAGGTGTAGGTGCCGTCCGAGCCCACAGTGCCACGAAGGTTGGCGATGACATGGGCGTAGCCGCGTGGAACCCAGAAGTCGGTGGTGCCGGCCTCGATGACCGCCGCGGGGGCGCCAAGGTCCTGGAGTTGGCGGGGATAGGGTGCCGCCGCGATGAGCGCGGGAAATCTCCCGTCGGCGTCGGGGCGGTGAATGTCGGCCAGCAGCCTGGTGCCGTCACGGACCAGGACAGGCACATTGTTCTCGCGGGTCGTCCCGTGGAGAGCGGGGGACAGGTCGCGATACTCGCGACCTGTGGTCTGCGGTCCGTTCAACTGACGCTGACCGGGCTCCGCACCGGCTGCTCTTACCCGAGCCACGGCATCCTCATTTCCACATATACAGAAATTAACGGGCTCACGGTACGCTCGGCGCCCCGCTACAGGCAAGAGTAATTTCCATACATGCTGAAATATCTGTCGTCGGCGGCCCGCGCGCCGCGCTCGGCGGGGCGAACGGTGATGAGCATGGTGCGGCCGCCGGCGTACTCGACCGCGGCGCCGACCGACTCATCCCTGGGGGGTCATCCGCCACTCAGACGGTCTCCGAAACATCCACGCCCAGGGGACCGGTGAGGTAGTGCTGCACGGTCGGCCCGATCAGGCGGACGACCTGCTCCGTGTGCAGATCGGCGATGCTGTCGAGGGCCCAGACGTAACGCGTCATGGCCAGTCCCACGATCTGAGTGGCCACCAAGTCCGCCCGCAGGCCGGCCTCGTCGTCGGGAAGGCTCGCCGACACCACCTGCAAGACAAGATCGGAGAAGACGGCGCGGAGGCGCTCCATGGCGAAGGGCTCGTGACTCGCGGCGAGGATGATCGACCGCAGAATCTCCGAGGTGGCCGGATCGTCCCACATGCGCAGCGCCGCCTCGACAAAGGCTCGTCCGCGCTCCTCCAGTGGCACTCGAGCGGCCTCCCCGATTGCCGCACCAAAGGATTCCGGCGGCTCCAGCGCCGCCTTCAGCAGTCCCATCTTGTTGGAGAAGTAGTAGTTCACCAGGGTGGGGTCCACTTCGGCTGCCTTCGCCACGGCTCGCAACGAGGTTCCGCTGTAACCTCGCTCGGCGAAGGACTTACGCGCCGTTGCGAGGATGCGGTCCGCCTGCGCGCCACGTTCGCCCCGAGGCCCCCGCCCCGCTCGTGCCACCATGTTCCACCGTCTCCTCTGCCGGTTCCGCACTTCCCGACTGCGTGCGACCAAGTTTCCACACACACTGAAATCTGTTTCAGCCTACCGGGCAATTCAGCTCCCGGTCCCGCGGGAGGCTTCCCACAGCCGTCCGAGCACCGCGAGAGAAAGTGACCCGTATGGCCGCGACGGCCTTCGAAGGGTGTCCTACCGCTATCGCTGCTGTCCGGGCGTAGGGGGAATAAGGTTGAGGGCTTGGGCCTTTCGCAGCGCTGCGATGCGATCGTGCACACCGAGCTTGCGGTAGAGGTTCTCGGTATGTTTCGTCACCGTCGCCGCCTTGATCCCGAGTCGGGTGCCGATGGCATGCGCGGTAAGGCCGTCGCACAGGAGCGCGAGCACCGCCGACTCCCGGGGAGTGATCTTGTACTCCGCGGGATCCGCGCGCATCGTGTGGTGTGCGAAGGCTGCCGCCTCGTGCGCTTCGACCGTGTCGAGCAGCGACCTGGCGAGCGCGGCGTATTCGAGATCCCGGTCGCTGAACCCGCCACCGCTGCGGCTCATGATGACGCCGCGGATCCGGCCGGGTTCGGAACTCAACGGCAACGCCAGCTGGCGGTCGATGCCGATGGCATCCTTTCCTGCCCGGTATGCCTCACCCTTCCACCAGCGATCGTCGGCTACCTCATCCATCGTCAGCGGGGTTTTGTCTCGCGTCAGCGCATAATGCCGAAGCAGGGGGTGAGACCGCATATGCGCGTGGATCAGTGCGTCGAGCGGTGCCTCGTGTAGCCAGTCCGGCGATCCGGTGAGCGCATGGCCGGTTCCTGCCCGCCAGTTCAGGTCGATGAGAACCGCCAAGTCGCACGGTAGATCGGCGGTCAAGCGTTCCATCAGCAGCGGCCAGACCCGCACCGGCTCCTTCTCGGTGATGATCTGCAATGCGAGATCGTGGATGCGTTTGGCGTCTCCCCCTGGCACAGCGTCCATTCCAGCATTGTGCAGCACCGGTTCCCGGAGATCGGCTCGAGCTGAGAACGATATACGAAGTTCTTCGTATATCCGCCTTGGAGCACCGAAATTATCGTTGGTCTCCGTAAGTATCCGGCGGACCGCCCCTTTGGATCGACACGGCGTCGGCCGCATCGAAGGATGGTTCGCCCGGGAAGCGGACCAGGAAGCACGCTGCACCGGAAGCGCGCGCAAGTTTGCCGGGGGAATGTATGCGAACATTTGTCGTCAATCTCGATCGTGACACCGAGCGACTGACCGTGATCTCCGAGAATTTGGCGCGCCACGGGATGCTCTTCGAGCGGTGGCCTGCCACCGACGGGCGGACGCTGGATTTCGATCATCCGGAGCAGGGCGAAGTTGTCCAGGACTTCGGCCGCTGGGCGTCGCTGGAGGCTGCCTGCGGGATCAGTCATATCAGGCTCTGGCGCCATATCGTCGACCACAGGATTCCGTGGGCGATCGTGCTCGAGGACGACGCCGAGCTGATCTCTCCGCTACCCCACGACGTCGACGAGTGGGGACTCCCTCCGGACTGTGATCTCGTCTTTCTGAGCAGCAGGGCCACACCGGGCCGGATTCGTTCGACCAGCGGCAGGTTCTCCTACGCTGACCTGATCGGCGGGGCCGGTACCGAGGGGTATCTCGTCGGACTCGCGGGTGCGGTCAAACTCCTGCAGATCATGACTCCACTCAAGGATCCGCTCGACTTCCAGATGTACGCCCATGCGGAGTCCGTACAGCGACACGATGCGTTCCCTTACTTCTGGAAACTGCCCATCAATCCGGCCGCGGCGCATGTGCGGCTCGACGCCTACCGCCTCGTTCCCGATGTCGTACGCCATACCGGAGCGGAATCCAGTATCGGGAACAGCCGCCATCCCAGAGCCAGATTCTACTGTCGGCTGCTTCTCGGGCTGGACTTCGCCGACGGAGGATACGGATCGGGCGGCTACACGAACATTCGAGCCGAGTCGGCCCGGCACACCGGCGATTTCGCCGCACGACGACCATCCCGGCACGTCACCGACTTCTTTCACGGAGTCGACTTGTCGCACTGCCCGGGTGGGCGCGCGTACGAGGTCGCGACGACACTCGCCGACCACGGAGTGAACAGCGTTCGCCTGAGCGTATGGGTCGACGACAACTCGCCGATGAACCTCGAGCACGCCATCGGCTTGGCTCAGGCCGCTCGATCCGCCGGACTCGCGATATGTCTCACTCTGCACTATTCCGACACCTGGGCGGATCCGGGTAAACAGTGCAAGCCACGGGCGTGGGCATCGCTGCCGATCCGGACGCTGATCGAGGAAGTTCGCCGCTACACCGCACACACCCTCACCGAGTTCCGCCGTCATGACATCCAGCCGGCCATGGTGCAAGTCGGCAACGAAATCACCAACGGGATGTTGTGGGCGGAGCCGGGCCAGGATCCACGCAGCGGCGCGCGGCTACACCCGGAAGACGGCGTCGACAGCGACTGGAATTCAGCCGATCAATGGGTGATTCTGTCCGAACTCTTGCGCGCGGCGACGATGGGCGTGCGGGAAACCGCCGATTCCACCCTCATCTCTGTTCATCTCGACCGCGGCGCCGACGTCGAGGGCGCCGAGTGGTGGTTGCGGTACGCGGACCATTTCGACGTCGACTACGACGCCGTGTCGCTGTCGTTCTATCCACTGGCACATCACGACGCTACGATTTCGCGGCTGCGCCGAATCGAATCCCTCTGCGCATCGCGACCGCACAAGAGCGTGTTGATCGGCGAGACTGCGTATCCCTTCAGACCGATCGCGGGGAACGACCGTACCTACACCGACATCGAGCGGGAGTTCTCCTTCGACGCGCGCGGCCAGCACGAATACCTCAGATCCGCTCTGCGAACCATTGGAAACCTGTCGACAGGATGCGGACTGTTCTGGTGGGGAGCATGTTTCATCGACGACAGCGTCGAGCGGTCCGTCGACTACTTTCGCGCCCACGCCCTCTTCGACGCCGATTGGCGCCCTCTTCCTGCGCTCTCGGCCTTCAAGGAGAATCCGGGGTCGAGGGCCAACACACTCATAGCCGAAGCCGCCGGGCCACGTTAGCGCCGTACGCCACGCTCGACCGGACAGCCCCAGGCCCGAGCGCTGGATCTAGGCCTCTTCGAGGGCTTCGCCGATTTGGTGAGCGACGCGATTGTGCTGGTCCTGCGCCAGCCAGTGACCGGCCGCGAGGACCACCGCAACGGGCCATTCGATGATCTCCGCCGCAGCCAGCGCGCCGAGTGCACCGTAGTACGCCAACTGTTCGGGTCGAGGGATGCGGACCCGGCCCACTACCGGCAGTTCCACCGCGAAACCCTGCGCGGCCAGCACGCGATCTACGGCATTCCGGTGGCCGGTATGCGATTTTTCGGCCATTTTTTACCTTCCGGTAAGAGTGTGTTGGATAGGTCGATGCCTGGCATCCGCACGGTGTCCAGTGTGATGACAAATGGTGCAGGCGGCGGCTCGGATCAGCTGACGGGCGCGCTGACGCAGGTTCTGGCCGTGCCGTTGCGTGAGCTGTACGCAGTGCTGTGGCGCCTCGGGGTCGTCGAGATCGTCGACTGATCACTCCGTTGCCGACCGCCCGCGGCGAACAGCCACGGGGCATGTCGGCGACAGCGGTCGACAACGCCTGCCGCCGACCCACCGGGGCGTACCGCAGGTCCACGTGCCACGACTAATGCATGCTCGGCGAGCGCTGCGTCCGGCCCGCGCTCTCCGGCGCGGGAATCGCACGCTCGTCGTCTCGGCGGGCCGACTGGCCGCTCTGCGCGTGCGGCTCGGGGCGCCCGGGGCGATCACCGGCCTCGGGCGGCGGCAGCCTGCCCGATCGCTGCCCGAGCTTCTGAACCACCAAGGTAGCGCCGCCGACACCCAGCAGCACCGGCCAGTCCACCAGACCCGTGGCACCGACCGCCACCAAAGTCAGTGCCGCCGCCGGTGTCGAGTGGCTGCCGCTGCCGAGCCCCTTCTTCACGCCGATCGCGGCACCTTGGATGCCGCCGATCACACCGTTGACAGCGGCGCCGCCCACGGCGCCTGCCGCGGCCGTCGTCGCGCCGGCCGTCCGGGCGATCATGTCCACCACGCCTTCGGAAATCTTCATGGGTCACTCCGTTGCGTTCACCATTTGGACACCTACGAGCAAACCAAAGTTTACCTCTGGCGAGAAGTTGGAGCGGGTGTTGCGTCAGTCCGCGATCACTCGCTGTATATCGCGCTGACCTCTGCGGCGAAGTCGCGGAGTACGAGGTTGCGTTTGAGCTTCAACGATGGGGTGACATATCCGCTGTCCTCGGTCAGCTGGGTGTGCAGCAGGCGGAATTTGCGGACGGCCTCGGCGCGCGACACGGCTCGGTTGCCGTCGTCGACAGCGGCCTGGACAGCGGCCAGTAGATCGGGGTCCGCGGCGAGATCGTCGACACTGGCGTCCTGGGGTTTGTCATGCAGCTGTTTCCACAGGGGGAAGTGCTCATCGTCGATGGTCACCAGGCAACCGACGAACGGTTTGCCGTCGCCTACGACGATCACCTCACCGATGATGGCGTGGGCGCGGATGCGGTCTTCGATCACCGCGGGAGCCACGTTCTTACCGGCGGCGGTCACGATGATCTCCTTCTTGCGCCCGATGATGGTGAGGTACCCGTCGTCATCGAGAGTGCCGAGGTCGCCTGTGGCGAACCAACCCTCGCGGAACGACTCGGCGGTGGCACGCGGATTGTTCCAATACCCGGTGAACACGTTCGGTCCGCGCAACAGGATCTCGCCGTCCTCATCGATCCGGACCGAGGAGCCCGGGAGCGGTTGGCCGACCGTGCCTATCTTCGGCCGGTCGTCCGGATTGAACGTGGCGGCCGCGCATGTCTCGGTCAGCCCGTAGCCCTCCAACACGGTGAATCCCACTCCACGGTAGAAATTGCCGAGGCGTTCCCCGAGTGGCGCTCCGCCGGATATGGCGTGCGTGGCGCGGCCGCCCAGCGCGGCGCGCAGCCGCCGGTAGACCAGCCGGTCGAACAGCGCATGCCGGATCCGCAGCGAGAGCGGTATGTGCCCGGCGCCCCGGGCCCGGCCGTAGTCGATGGCGGTCGTGGCTGCCAGATCGAAGACGCGCTCGCGGTGGGCGAGTTCCGCTCGAGCGCGTGCGGTGTTGTACACCTTCTCGAAGACTCGTGGCACGCCCAGGATCAACGTCGGCCGGAATGCGCCGAGTTCGGCGGTGACATCTTTGACATCGCTGACGTTCGCGATGTCGACCGGGACGTAGGCCGCCGCGACTTCGGCGATTCGGCCGAGCACATGTGCCAGCGGCAGGAACAACAGCACCGAGGACTCTCCGGTGCGGAACAGCGTCGGCATCCGGGCGGTGATGTTGCCGAGTTCGGCGAGGAAGTTGCCGTGGGTCAGCTGACACCCTTTCGGGCGGCCGGTGGTACCAGAGGTGTACACGATCGTCGCAGGCACGTCGGCCGCTACGGCGGCCCGGCGCTCCACGACGGTGGCGTCGCTGATCCGTGCGCCCTCCGCCGTCAGGTTCGCTATGGCGTCGGCCTCGATCTGCCAGCTGTGCGTCAATTTCGGCAATTGGTCGCGTACTGCGGCGACCACGGCCGTGTGGCGATCGGTCTCTGTGACGATGGCGGACGCGCCGGAGTCGGACACGATCCACTGCACTTGTTCGGACGAGGAAGTTTCATAGACGGGGACCGAAATCGCGCCCGCGTACCAGATCGCGAAGTCCAGCAACGTCCACTCGTACCGCGTGCGGGACATGATGGCCACGCGATCGCCTGCCTGGATGCCGTTGGCGATCAGTCCTTTCGCCGTCGCCCACGCCGCGGCGCGGAACTGGGCGGCGGTCACATCCTGCCAGCGGCCCCCTACCTTGCGGGAGATGACGGTCAGATCGGGGTACCGCTCGGCGTTGCGTTCGATCAAGTCGGTGAGGTTCGCCTCGGCGGGCACTTGGTACAGAGCCGGCAGTCCGAATTCCCGCATGATCGGTCCTCCTCGGCGCTGCCGGAGGGCGCACGATGCGCTCGACCTAGGTGAGCCGCGCACTACCGAGTATGGTCCGCGGCGCATCGATGCGGCGATGGACGTTGGCAGTCGCGCGTAAGGACATAGGTCCTCTTCAGTGCTGGGTGGTAGGCCCACGACGCCGCACGCCCAGGTTCTGGGTAGCCGGTGACGTGCCAGAGTGCCCGCTGTTCGGTGACCTTCGGCCGTCACCTGCGCCACTGGTTCGCGCGATGCTGAATCCAGGCGAAAGCGGGCCTACCGGTTCCTGGTCACCGAGGCCACTTGCCGGACCGGCTCGGAGTTCGTGCTGGACGGTGGCGAGGCTGCGGATCCGGGTTTCGCGCCTGCCGGACGAATCTCGATGAGAGGCAAGCGATGCCGAGAACACACCCCGATTCCGAGACACTGCGATCCGCGTTGGCGCTGGCATCTCGTGCGCCATCGGTGCACAACACCCAGCCCTGGCAGTGGCGGCTGGGGCGCGAGACCGTTCACCTGTACGCCGACGAGAGCCGAAGGCTCCCGCACACGGACCCTGACGGACGTGACCTGCTGCTGAGTTGCGGTGCGGCGTTGCATCATCTGCGCGTCGCCGCTCGTGCGGAGGGGTGGGAGACGGTGATCCATCGGCTACCGAACCCGGCCGTGCCCGAGCATCTCGCCGTCGTGGAATTCCGTCCGACCACATGCACGCCCGAGCACGTCGAGTTGGCGCGCGCCATCGGCAAGCGCAGCACGGATCGCCGCCGCTTCAGCTCGTGGGAGGTGCCGTCCGCGCATGTCGAGGCCATCGTCGCCGCCGGGGTGGCGACGGGAGTGCTCGTGCGCGATGTCGAGGCCGAACCGGCGCGGACCCAGTTGCTGCGAGCGTTCGAACAGGCGGCCTGGCAGCACGCTCGTGACGTCTCCTACGGCGCCGAACTCGCCCAGTGGAGCGGCAGGCACGCGGCGCCGCAAGGGGTGCCGGCGCGCAACGCGGTGTCGACCGAGGCCGACCCCACGGTGCGTCCGTTCTCGAACCCGGGATTGCCGCAGGCGGTGGTGCGTGACATCGATGCCGCCGACCGGATGATCCTGCTGAGCACCAGCAGTGACGATCGGTTGTCCCAGCTGCGGGCCGGTGAGGCCACGAGCGCGGTGCTGTTGACCGCCACGTCGCTCGGGCTGGCCACTTGCCCATTGACGGAGCCGATGGAGTTGGCCGACACCAGGGAACGCATCCGTGCCCACGTTCTCGACGACAGCGCGCATCCGCAGATGATCGTGCGGATCGGTTGGGCGGTTCCGAGCGCGGATCCGGTCCCGCCCACGCCGCGCCGCCCGCTCGACGAGGTGGTGCATCCGCTGGATCGTGCGGGTTCATGACGAGGCGTGCCCCGGAGGGGTGATCCAAGGTGGCGCGGTATCCGTCGCGGACGGTTCGCCTGTGGCGATGCCGGCCGTGGAACGGCAATCCACTGATGCGCGCTTCGGACCGGTGGGAGGCACTGGTGCGGCTGTTCGCCGCGATGGCAGTGCTGATCGCCGTGCCGCTCGCCGTCGTCGCGGGCACGGCAGGCAGCACGAAGGCCGCGCAGCGGATCCGGGTGGAGAACTCCGCCAAGGTGGCCGTGACGGCGACGGTGGCAGGCGCACCGGAACCGGTGCTGACAGTCGCTGGACAGGACGACGCACGGGCACGGTTCCAAGCGCCGGTGCGGTGGAGCCGGGACGGCCGCGAAGGCAGCGCGACCGTCCCGGTCCCCGGCGCGGCGGAACCCGGCAGCCACGTCACGGTGTGGTTCGATTCGGCCGGGAAGACAACCACACCGCCGCGGCCGTACTCGGACGCGCTGTGGGCCGGAGTCGCGCTCGGCTCGGTCACCTTTGTCGGAATGTGTTTCGGTGCGATGGTTTCGGCTTCATCTACCGCACGGTTGCTCGACCGAATGCGTGGCGCTCGCTTGGCGGCCGAATGGCGGCGTCTGAGCGGACCGATCGGAACGGACATGGAATGACGGACCTGGGATCGAGGAGAGCGCCATGACGGAGAACTCGACCGCGCACGTGGAACCGCCGGATCGGCCGATCGTCGTCGCCGTCGATGGTTCGGCCAGCTCGTATCACGCTGCGGCGTGGGCCGCGGCCGACGCCGCGCTGCATCGTTCCCGACTGCACATCGTGACGTCCGTCGCTGTGCCGCCCGGGTTCGGCCTCGGCGCCACACTGACCGAATCCGATATGGAATGGCTGCGCAAGGACGGGGAACGGGTGCTCACCGAGGCTGCCCGCGTCGCCAGGACCACGGCATCGGGGGAGGCGCTGGCGATCAGTACCGAGTCGACGCTCGAGCCGATCATCCCGGACCTACTGGCCCGGTCCGAGCACGCGAGAATGCTCGTCGTCGGCAGCCGCGGGCTCGGTGCGTATCGACGCGAGTTGCTCGGATCGGTGAGCACGGCGATGACGCGGCACGCACACTGTCCGGTCGCGGTTGTGCGCTCGACTTCGGCGACCGACACCTTCTCCGCGGGAAAGCCCGTGCTGGTCGGGGTGGACGGAACCGACAACAGCGTGCCCGCTATCGAAGTCGCCTTCGAGGAGGCCGCGCGCCGTAAGGTCGGGCTGATCGCGCTGCACGCGTGGAGCGATTCGAGCGGTATCGATCTCGTGCCCGGCTGGGATGCGGTGGGGGAACGGGAGGACGCGTTGCTCGCCGAGAATCTCGCCGGATTCGGCGAGCGCTACCCGGAGGTGCCGGTGCGGCGTGTGCTGGTGCGTGACCGGCCGGTTCGTTCTCTTGTCGATCAATCGGACGAGGCCCAATTGCTCGTGGTGGGTAGCCACGGCCGCGGCGGGTTCACCGGCATGCTGCTCGGTTCCACCAGCGCGGCGTTGCTGCATACGGCGGAGTGCCCCGTCATCGTGGTGCGTCAGAGCTGACGCGGGCGTCGTTTCGCATCGAGAGTGCCTGCTCGAGTAGCACGCGCCGTTCGGCGGCGGCGATCGCCCGACGGGCCGCGGGCACCGCGTCCGGCGTCACCGAGATCGAGGTGATGCCCATCCGTACCAGGTGTTCGGCGAATTCGGGGCGTGTCGAGGGGGCCTGCCCACACAGCGAGGCCGTGATCTTCAGCCGTCGCGCCGTCTCGACGATCCTGCCGATCGCGTCGAGTACGGCGGGGTCGGATTCGTCGAACAACTCGGCGCAGGTGGCGGAGTCGCGGTCGACGCCGAGCATGAGCTGAGTGAGGTCGTTGCTACCGATCGAGACGCCGTCGATGCCCAGCCCTACGTATTCGGGGAGCCAGTGCACCACCGAGGGCACCTCGGCCATCACCCAGCGGTGTAGTCCACGCTGGTTGCCCAGCGGGCTGGTGTCGACGAGGTCGAGGCAGGCCTCCAGCTCCCAGCGAGTGCGCACGAACGGGATCATCAAGTGCAGATTCGGCGTCTTCTCGCGGACGAGGGCCAGGGCGGTGAGTTCGAGCGCGAAGACCTCGGGTTCGCGGATATAGCGGTAGCAACCGCGGTACCCGATCATCGGATTACGTTCGTCGGGTTCATAGCGTGTCCCGCCGGCGAGGTCACGGAATTCGTTGCTCCGTAGATCGGTCGCGCGATAGATCACCGGCCGTGGGGCGAATGCCGCTGTGATCCGGTGCAAGGGCGCCGACAGCCGTTCGACGAAGGCGTCCTGCTCGCCGCGGGCGATCAGATCCCGGGGGTGGCGTCCGTCGAGGGCCTGCGTGATCAGCGTTTCCGCGCGCAGCAACCCGACACCGTCGACGTCGGTGGCCGCGACTCGTTCGGCGGCATCCGGTAGAGCGAGATTGACGTAGACGCGGGTCGCGGTCGGTTCCGCCGGGGCGGTCGGCTCCGACGGCCTGGGCGCGGCGTGCACCGGTTCCGATCGCCCGGCGTGCACCTGACCCGCGGACCCGTCGACGGTCACGACGGCGCCTTCGGTGAGTGTGGTGGTTGCGGTGCGGGTGCCGACCACGCATGGCACGCCGAGTTCGCGGGCGACGATCGCGGCATGGCATGTCATCCCGCCGCTATCGGTGACCAGTGCCGATGCTCGCGAAATGGTCGGTAGCCAATCCGGATTGGTCATGGCGGCGACGAGTACCTCGCCGACCCGCAGTGCCGAGCCCTCCGACGGCGAGCGCAAGATCCGGACGGCGCCGCTGGCTCGGCCGGGTGCGGCGGCAAGACCTCGCAACAGGACCTGGGTGGGGGCTGGTGCACGCGCCGGAGTTCCGGTATCCGCGCGGCCGGCCAGCGTGGTGATGGGCCGGGCCTGCACCAGCCAGAGCCGCGCGTCGTCGAATGCCCATTCGACATCTTGCGGGATGCCACCGTGCAGCTGCTGTACCTGCAAGGCCGTCCGGGCTACCGATAAGGCCTCGTCTTCGCTGAGTACCTGAGCCGCGGCCTCCTCGTCGGTCAGCTGGATCCGTTGGTCACCGTCGGGCCCGGGCACGATGGCGAATCCCTGGTGGCCGGTGCGCGCGGCGATCAGCGTGGGCCCCTTGGCGTCGAGCATGTAGGTGTCGGGCTCGGTCGCTCCGGAGACCACGACTTCGCCTTGGCCGCGCGCTGCCTCGATGACCACGCGATCGCGGCGGCCGGTCGCGGGGTCGGCGGTGAAGGCGACGCCCGACCTGCGGGCGGCGACCATACGTTGCACCACCACCGCGATATCCGGTCGTTCGTGCATCTCGCGACGGGCGCGGTAGGTGAGTACGCGCGGGGTGAACAGGGATGCCCAGCAGTCGACGACGGCATCCATCAGCCGGTCGTCGCCGCGAATATTGGTTCGCGACAGGTTCATTCCCGCGAAGGAGGCGGTCGCGCTGTCTTCGCCGACGGCGGATGAGCGCACCGCGACCGAAACGGAATCGCCGAGCCGGTGGTAGGCGGTCAGCACGGCGTCGTGCACTCCTGCCGCCATCGGTGTTCGGTGCACGAGTGTGCGCATACGGGTGCACAGTTCGTCGAGTCGCGCGTCGTCGGAGCGAGTGCCCTCCGATGCCGCTTGCAGCGCCTCGGCGTGCAAGGCGTCGAGTTCGGCGCCGTGCGGCCCGTGGATGATCACCTCTTCGTAGCAGGACTTGAGGATCACGTACCCGGGTGGCACCGGCAGGTGCGCCGCCACCAGCTCCCCGAGATTCGCGCCCTTGCCGCCGACGCGGTCTGCGTCCGTCAGCCGCAGATCGGCGAGGTCGGTCACGTAGTCGCCCATAACGGCTCCGATCGGACTGTGGCTGCTCAGGGAGTGATGGTGGTGGAGCGGGCGGGCGGCAGCCGGAGGCTCCGGGCGATGGTGTCTGTCCAGGAGCGGACCGTTGCCCAGTCGCGGAGATCCCCGTAGCGGCCTTTGCCGAGCAGCCGGTAGAGCATCCGGGTTCGCAGCGAGATGCCGTCGCTGTCGTACCGTCCGGCGAACGCCCGATAGTCGTGCGCGTCGATGTCGTCGCGCAGGGCGGCGATCTTCTTCGGGACGAGCCGGCCGAGTCGGCGTCCGATCGGTCCGCGCAGTGCCGGGGCGAGTCCGACGCTGAACAGCCAGACGTCCTTTCTCGCCAACTCGTCGTGGTGGGCGTGTGCGTAGTCGGCGACGGCAGGCAGGAGCTTCATGTTGTGGACCGCGCTGCCGAGGATGAGGGTGTCGAAGTTGGACAGGTCGGGCGCGTGGTCGATATCGGCGAGTTGGACGATCGCGTCGCGACCCGACAGCTCGGTGCCGATGAATTCGGCGATGTCGCGGGTCGATCCCTGTTCGGTCGCGTAGACGACGGCGATGCGGTGTTGGTCCTGGTCCACGCCGAAAATTCTGCTCGCGGGCGCCGAGCTGGGTGAGAGGACTCGTGCCCTGGGCCGAGGGGACCATGGTCATTGCCGGCGGCGGCGCAGTAACCAGCGGCGGATCTCGTCGGCGCCCCAGACGATGAACGGGTACGGCAAGGTGAACGCGAGCATCGCAGGGGTCAATGCGGCGGTCCCGAGCAAACGTTGCATCACCGGGACGTAGATGATCACCGCGGCGAGGGCGAGTTCGAAGACGATTCCCCATAGCAGCAAGCGGTTGGACAGTACGCCGATGGAGTGCAGTGAGGCACGATCGGTGCGTGCGGCGAACGCGGTGCCGATCTGGCCGGCGACCATGCCGAAAAACGTCATCGTGGTCGCCTGCTGGTAGGTGTGGTGCAGCGGTGTACCGGGGCCGGTGGGGTCGCCCGGGTGCCAACCGCCGTGCAGCAGCACGAAGAAGAAGCCGGTCATGGCGAGTATCGCCGCGATCACCCCGAGGAACAGCCACGCGCGCAGCAGCATCGGTGTGCGGATCACCGACTCACCACGTTCGCGTGGTGGCCTGCGCATCAGGCCCGGCTCGGCCGCTTCTCGTCCGAGCGCCAGCGCGGGGAGTGTCTCGGTGCCGACGTCGAAAGCCAGCAGCTGCATCACGGTCAGAGGCAGCGGTACCGCGCCGCCGGAGAGCGCGAACACCAGCAGCGGTGTCACCTCGGGCGTGGTGTGGGCGAAGATGTAGCAGATGAACTTGCGAATGTTGTCGTAGACCCGTCTACCGGCCTGGATGGCCGCGGTGATGGTGGCGAAGTTGTCGTCGGTGAGCACCATGGTGGCCGCCTCGCGAGCCACGTCGGTACCGGAACGACCCATCGCCACCCCGATATCCGCGCGCCGTAGCGCGGGCGCGTCGTTGACGCCGTCTCCGGTCATGGCGACGACATGGCCCGCCGCACGCAGCGCGTCCGCGATGCGCAGTTTTGCCTCGGGCGAGGAGCGGGCGAAGACCAGTTCGGCGGGGCCCGCCAGCAGCTCGTCGAGATCCGCTTCGCTCATCCGCTCCAGTTCCGCGCCGGTGATCACGGTCGGCGTTCCCCGCGTGATGCCGATCTGATCGGCGACCGCCGCCGCGGTCAGCCCGTGATCACCCGTGATGACGACGATGCGGATGCCGGCGTCGTGGCACAGTCGCACGGCCTCGGCGACCTCGCGCCGAGGTGGGTCCTCCATGGCGACCACACCGAGCAGGACCAGATCTCTCTCGGCGAGTTCCCGATCCCGCGGTGCCGTGGGACCGGCGACATCACGCTCGGCCACGGCCAGCATCCGCAGACCTTGCTGCGCGCGGGAATCGACGAGTTCGGCGAGCTGGTCGCGGCGCGGCGCATTCAACGGACGGATGCCGCCGTCGCTGCCGAGCTCGGCGGTGCACAGCGGCAGCAGCGACTCCGGGGCTCCCTTCGCGTGCACCCGCAGCCGACCGGTGTCGTCCGCGTCGACGGTCGACATGCGTTTCCGCACCGGGTCGAAGTGAAACAGGCTTTGCCGCAAACGCTCTCGCTCGTCGGTGCGCACCTGCTCACCCAACTCCGAGGCCGCGGCCAACAGCGCCACCTCGGTAGGGTCGCCGACGGCGGGGCCGGTATCGGCGAGACGAGCGTTGTTGCAGGCGACCATCGCTTTCGCGATGCGGGTCAGGGTGAGATCCCGCTTTCCGGACCGTGCGTCAGGGTCGTGCGCTCCAGTGACGGTGTCGATGGCGACTACTCGCATGCGGTTCTCGGTGAGGGTGCCGGTCTTGTCGGTGCAGATCACATCGGTGGAGCCGAGGGTCTCCACGGCGCTGAGGCGTTTGACGACCGCGCCGCGGCGGGCGAGATCGCGCACGCCGATCGCCAACGCGAGAGTGATCACCGGCAGCAGACCCTCGGGGACGTTGCCCACGAGGAGCCCCACGGCGAAGACCACGGAATTGATCGGGGACAGTCCGGCGCCGAGCATCGCGAGCGGAATGAACGCCGCCGCGAGCAGCACGGAGATCAGCGCGATCAACCAGGCCACGCGGCGCACTTGATGTTCGAGCGGGCTCTCGTCGCGCTCGACGCGTTCGGACAGGGCCGCGATGCGGCCGAGTTCGGTGTGCATGCCGGTGGCGAAGACGATCGCGCGTGCCTCGCCCTCGGTGCAGGATGTGCCGCTGAAGACCAGTTCGCGGGCCTGCGCCAGCGGCACTCCGGCGTCGACGGTGTCGGCGCTGCGGTAGACGGGCATCGACTCGCCGGTCAGTTCGGACAGATCCACCTCGATGCCGCCGTCGAGCAGCCGCGCGTCCGCGCAGATTCGGTCGCCCTCGGCGATGACCAGTACGTCGCCTGGCACGACGCCGGTCGCCTCGACCTCGGCGACCTGCCCGTCCCGCACCACTCGTGCTCGCATCGGTAGATACGCCGCCAGTGCCTCCACCGCCTGCTCGGCATGCCTTTCCTGCGCGAACGCGAACGCGGCGTTGATCATGATGACGACCACGATCGCGATCGCGACCGGAACGATGCCGACCGCCCCGGCCAGAACCGCCGCTGCCCACAGCAACAGCGCGAGCGGGTGGGTGAATTGACGAGCCAGGTCCCGTGGCCAGGTCCGGCGGCCCCGCCTCCGCAGCATGTTCGGTCCGTAATGGATGAGGCGTCGCTCGGCCTCGCGTGTGGTGAGCCCGCGGCGGCTGCCACGCAGATCGCGCAGCAACAGGTCGATCCGCTCGGTCGGATCGACCCGCAGACCGGGTTCGGCTTCGACCAGGCCGGTCACAACGGTGCCGCCACGTCGCGGAGGCGGTCCAGGACGGCGGTGAGCCGCCGGATCTCACCGCCGACCTGGCGCGAGGCGGATGCGGCTCGGAGGTGGCGTTTCATCGAAGCCTCCTCTGAATTCCTCTCGCCATGAGCGTGCGCTGCGGTAGTCGTGGCAGCGGGGCTGAAGTCCCGCTCTGTGGGGCCCTACCGGTGTCGGAAGGCTGGATACGACGGCTGCGAGTCCACGTCTTCTCGCGATTCGGGGCCGGGTACCGCCGCGCGCTCGGTGCCGAGCTCGAGCACCGTGGCGAAGCCGGTGGCGAGACACTCGGTCAACGTGTCGGTATCCGGGACCGCGGCCGTATCGGCGTTGATCCCGACATAGCAGATCCCGGCATGCGAGGTCAGCGTGACGTTGACGGCTGTACCGATGGTGGGGCCGAAGGAATACATCCGGTCGATCCGCGCCCCGGCGATGTAGAGGGGCACGGGGGAGCCGGGGACGTTGGAGGCGACGAAATCGACGTGTTTGAGCAGTCCGGTGAGCAGCCGGGCGGGCAATCGGTTCAGCACGGCCGCGACGGCGCCCGACAGCGGAATCGCCGGTTCTCGCCGCCAAGCCGCGACCGCGGCGTCGACGGCGCGCATGAGTTCCCCGGTTTCGTCGAGATCGACCGGTAGCGCGAAACGGGCGAGGGTGATGCGGTTGCCACCGAGCGGGTCGTCGGGGGTGCGCAGGCTGATCGGCATCGTCACCCGTAGCTGGTCGAGCTTCGCCCCGTGGTGGCGGTGGTACGTGCGCAAACCGATCGCCACGGCGGTGAGGAAAGCATCGTTCAACGTGCAGCCCGCTGCCCGTGCCGCACCGCGCAATCGTTCGAGCGGCACGTCGAGGACCGCTACCCGGCGACCAAGACTTCGCCTTGTCATCACGGGCGAGAGCGTCGTGGTGATGGGCCGGGCCAACCGGACGAGCGAGCCGGCCAGCGCGGTGCCTTCGCGCACCGCCCGCGCTGGATCGGCGAGTGCTCGCCGGATCGTCGGCGGCGTCGAACGGACCCCGCTCACAACGAGATCCGAGCCGACCGCGACGTTCCACGAGACTATGTCGCGCAGCGCGCTCTCCGGGTCGCCCCGCGGTTCGGATGGATGCCCGCGGTCGGTGCCCACGCGGTCGAAGTCGAGCAGCGCCGTGGCGATCTGGATGCCGCCGATGCCATCGGTGAGACTGTGGTGCACCGTCAGCACCAGGGCGCAGCCCGCGCCGGCCGAACCGCTGAGCAACGTCGAGCGCCACAGCGGGCGGGCCGGATCGAAACCGGTCATGGCCTCCGTACGCGCGAATTCGAGTACCTCGGCCAGACTCGCCGGTTCCGGTAACGCGGATCGACGCACATGCCACGAAAGATCGAAATCCGGGTCGAGCACCCACCGTGGCGGGGCGAGGCCGAGTGGTGCGGCGATCAGCCGATGCCGCAACCTGGGCACCACGCGGGTGCCGCGATCCATCGTTTGCAGCAGGCGGTCCCAGTCCGGTTCGGAATCGAGGATCAGGGCCGACACGATCGTGGAGCGCAGGACCGGATCGCGTTCCATGTTCCAGGAGAACAGATCCGACTGCGACATGTGGGTTTCGCGGGAGTCCATCAGCTGCTGCCTTCGTCCACTGCGTATCAGGTGGAGCGGTTACCCACTCCGGATCTGGCCCCGCCGCGAGACCGGTACGGCCGATGTCCTACGCGGTGTCGGCGGGCCAGTGGGTTCACTCAGTCTGCCGAGTTTCCCTCGACGGCGACCGATGACGAAGACCCTTATCCGGAGGCCCTTCGTCCTTCGGCCGAGGCAGTTGAGTCGCCACGGCGGGTTTCTCGATCCGCGGCGTACGACCTCCGGTGCGGTGGGGTGGCTCACCCGCGCCCGATGGAGGTCGGCACTGGGTCCGTCACGTCGTTCCAGACCTTCAGCGCCGTCATGATCGATCTCTCGATCGGTTGTGCGGTGTCGAGTTCGATGGCCTCGGGCCACGGCGCTGCCGCGGCGGCCAAGGCGTCCGCGATCGCGGGTGTGGCCTCCGAGTCGCTCTGGGGCCTGGCACCGATCCGCTCGGCCGCGAGTGTTCGTGGGCAGGCGCACCGCAGCGACACCAGATCGCTGCGCGTCTCCTCGGCCACGGTGGCGGCTCGGGCGCGCTGGTTCGCGTCGGTCCAGCTGGCATCGAGAATCACCGAGACGCCGTGCTCCAACAGGTCCCTGGCCTGGGCGAGCATCCGCGAATACACCAATTCCTTCGCGGCGGGCCGATAGGCGCCCGCGCCGAAGACTCCCGCGGCGCCGGCGATGGATCCTGTGGCGCGCAAAGCGGCGCGGACACTGTCGCTGGAGATCGTGACGGCGTCGGTCTCGGCCGCCAAACGGGCAGTCACCGTGGATTTCCCGGTGCCGGGCAGGCCGCCGACCAGCGCGAGACGTACGGTGCCCTGTTCGAGATGCTCGACAGCGAGGGCGAGATGTCGCCGGACGCGCCCCGCCGCTTCCGGATCGCCCTGATCGGCCCGGATTCCGTCGGTTTTCGCGCGGACCGTCGCCCGATAGGCGATGTAGTGATGCCGAAGCGACGGCGGCGGCGAATCGCGCGCGGCGCGCAGGTAGTCGTGTAAGAACGCGTCGGCTTTCGCTGGGTGACCCAGGAATTCGAGATCCATCGCCAGGAATGCGGCGTCGTCGAGACCGTCGACGCAGCGCAGTCGGTCATCGAAATCCAAGCAGTCGAGGATTCGGAAGCCGTCGGGCAGGACGAAGATGTCCTCGGCGAGGAGATCCCCGTGACCGTCGACGATGCGGTTGTCGGCGATGCGCTGCGTCAGCAAGGCGGTGCGGCCGTCGATGAAGCGCGTCGCCAGGTGCACGGCGCGATCGAGCGCGCCGGGATCGATCGTCCCCGGTGGACGTTCGCGTAGCGGCTGGAACAGGGCGTCCCAGCGCCGTCGCAGCTGCTCCGGTGTGCCGGCCCGGTCGATATCGGCGCCGCGCCGTGCCCCTGCGTGGAAACGCGCGAGAGTCTCCGCCAGCGCGCGCAGCCCGGCCGTCTGGCGGGTCGGGTCCGCGAGCATGGTGGACAGGCGTAACGCGTCCGGCATCCGGCGCATCACGATGACCGGCTCCGCGGCGCCACCCTCCGGGTCGGTCAAATGCGCCAGACCCAGATAGACGTCGGGCGCGAGACGTTGATTCAACTCGAGTTCGCGGGCGCAAGCTCGCTCGCGGTTCTCCGGCGTGCCGAAGTCGAGGAAGTCGGTGACGATCGGTTTCTTCGCCTTGTAGGCACGGTCGCCGCACAGCACCACGAGCCCGGTGTGCGTCTCGCGAAGTTGCGCGAACGGTTCGTGGGTGGTTCGCAGGGCGACGCGTAGGGCCGAGACATCGAGCATGACGGCTCCCTCTGCTAGACGAGTCGAGCTTCAGGGTCGTCCGTGACAACCTCGTGTGCCTAGGGTCCAATGGCCTACCGCCCGGGCCGTGCCGTGGGCGTCGATGGCGCGAAGGTCGTTCGTCCAATCGGCTCGGGACCATTTCCCATCTGTTCACCGACCCGCGGATCTGTCGTATCTCGCGGTCGTTGCGCAGGCTGGACACCACATGGCTGCTGCGCTGGCGGCGACCTCCGAAAATCACGGCGTCTTCTCCGGCCCGTGGTGGGTGCGGAGTCGGCGCAAGCGCGGCGTGATCGGAGGTAGTTCGTGCGAGATCTGTCGAACCACCCACAGGAAGTCGCTGGAGCGACAGACGGCGAGTCGCGGTCGGGGCATACCCGGATGATCCGTCTGCTCGCCCTGACCTGTGTGATAGCCGTGCTGGTCGTCGGCGGATCGGCGGTGGCTTTGTTCAGTGCGCAGGCCGCTGATCTGATGTGGTCGGCGGCTACGGTGGCGGCGCTCGTTCCGGCGACAGTGTGGGTGCTGCAGGATCTGCGAAGAGGACGCTACGGCGCGGACCTGCTGGCATTGATAGCGCTGGCCGGCGCATTGATCGTCGAGGAATACTTCGCCGGTGCGCTGATCGCGCTCATGGTGGCGACCGGGCGGGTGCTGGAGGCGTACGCGGGTCGCCGCGCCGGACGCGATCTGTCGGCGCTGTTGCGGCGGGCCCCGGCACAGGCACATCGCCGTCGTGGCGACGGCGTGGAGACCGTGGCCGCGACAGCGATCTCACCCGGGGACCTCGTGGTCGTGCTGCCGGGTGAGACGGTGCCGGTCGACGGCATCCTCGCCACGGCGGGCGTTTTCGACGAATCAGCGCTGACCGGCGAGTCGGTCCCGGTGGTGCGGCGCGCGAGCACCGAGGTCCGCAGCGGTGTGGTCAACGCGGGCGCGGCTGTCGACATCCGAGCCGCGGCGACGGTGGAGGCGAGCACCTATGCCGGGATCGTGACGTTGGCGCGGCAGGCGGCCGCCGCTGCCGCTCCGACAGCGCGACTCGCCGATCGGGTCGCGGTGTGGTTCCTTCCGCTGGCGCTCACCATCGCGGGCGCGGCCTGGCTCGCTACGGGAGATTCGGTGCGAGCGGTGGCGGTGGTCGTCACAGCGACGCCCTGTCCGTTGCTGCTGGCGGTGCCGGTCGCGATCACGGCCGGAATGTCGCGAACGGCGCGGGCGGGTGTGGTGGTGAAAGACGGCGCCGCGCTCGAGGCGCTCGGCCGGGCACGGTGCCTGGCGATGGACAAGACCGGCACTGTGACGGTGGGACGGCCGGAGGTGCTCGATATCGTCACCGCGCCCGACGCCGACGCCGAGCAGGTGCTGCGCCAGGCGGCGGCGGTGGAGCAATTCTCGCCGCATGTGCTCGCGCGTGCAGTGGTCGCCGCAGCGGCGCACCGCGGCTTGAAGCCTGCCCTCGCACAGCATGTTTCAGAAGAACCGGGACAGGGTGCGACCGGGATCGTAGACGGTCGCGCGGTGCGGGTCGGGCGGCTTCCCGCCCGAACGGAGCCGGCGCCGTGGGCGTTGGCGGCGCTGCGGCGGGCCCGGTTGGATCTGGCCGCCGTCGTGTGGGTGTGTGTCGAGCAGGAACCTGTGGGCGCACTGCTGCTACGTGACCGTATCCGCGTAGATGCTGGACGCACGATGCGCAGATTGCGATCGGCGGGTTTGCGAAGACTGCTCATGCTCACCGGCGACCGGGTCGACAACGCGGCCGAGGTGGCACGTCTGCTCGGGCTCACCGAAGTCGTCGCGGACGCCGACCCGGCCGACAAGATCGCAGCGATCCGAGCGGAACGACACAACGGTGTGACGGTGATGGTCGGCGACGGGGTGAACGACGCACCCGCGCTGGCGGCCGCCGACGTGGGTGTGGCTCTGGGCTCGCGCGGGTCCACGGCGGCGGTGCAAGCCGCCGACGCGGTGATCGTGGACGACCGCATCGACCGGCTTGCCGATGCGGTGGAGATCGCCCAGCGATCACATCGCCTTGCGGTACAGAGTGCGGCCGCTGGGATGGCGATGTCGCTGGCGGCGATGATCGCCGCCGCTTTCGGACTGCTGGTGCCCGCGGCAGGCGCGCTCCTGCAGGAGGGCATCGATGTTGTGGTGATCTTGAACGCGTTACGCGCCCTGCGAATACCCCGGAGACGCCCGACCGAGGCGATCGAGCCGCTGGTGGCACGCTTCACCCGGGAGCACGAAAGGCTGCATGCCGCGCGCGCGTCCGTCCGGCAGGCGGCCGACGCTTTGTCGACCGGTCCCGGACCGGATGCCGACGCCGCGGTCCGCCGCGCGTTCGAACTGTTGGTGCAGGACATACTGCCGCACGAGCACGCCGAGGAGTCGGAACTGTACCCAGCGTTGACCGGCTACCTCCGCGATCCGGAGGCGATGGTGACCATGAGTCGTGAGCACACCGAAATCGAACGTCTGATTCGCCGTATCGGCCGTCATCTCGATGACGCGCCGCACGGAATCAGAGCGGATCAGCTCGATGACCTGCGCGCCTCGCTCTACGGATTGGATGCCATCCTCACCTTGCATTTCGCACAGGAGGACGAAGCTTTGTTCACGCTGGCTCCCGCAGCCGACAAGCCCGTGCCGAGTTCGGCCTGAGGACCTAAGTCCAGCGCCCGAGGGGCGGCCGACTCTGCTCCGGCCCGATTGCGAACGGGCAGAGTAATCGGTACCGACAGCGGTATGTTCCCGCGGACAGGATCGGGCACACAGTGGGCTGTCGCGAAAGGACGATCGAGGAGGCTTTCGGTGGGCCGAATCGTGACACTGACGATGAATCCCGCGATCGATGTCGCGACCCGGGTCGCGAGAGTCGTACCGACGGACAAAATGCGCTGTGCGACACCACGCTACGACCCAGGTGGCGGTGGCATCAACGTCGCGCGCACAGTGGCCGAATTGGGAGTCGAGGTGACGGCGGTGTTCCCTGCGGGCGGCCCGCCCGGCCGGCTGCTCGAGCAGTTGGTACGCGATACCGGGGTGCCGCCACGGCCGGTGCCCGTGGCCGAATCCACCAGGGAAAGCATGTCGGTCACCGAGACCTCGAGCGGCGAGCAATATCGGTTGGTCTTTCCCGGCCCTCGGCTCACCGATCCGGAACAACATCGCTGCCTGGCCGAGGTCGAACGTGCGGCGAGCGGCGCGGAGTACCTCGTGGCGAGCGGAACGCTTCCGCCGGGTGTGTCTCCGGACTTCTATCAAATCCTCACCGATCTCGTCGGCGACCTCGATGTGCGTGTGTTGCTGGATACGTCCGGTATCGCTTTGCGCAAGGTGCACCGGGGCGTCCATCTGATCAAGCCGAGCGTGCGGGAACTCGGCGACTACGCCGGGCATCCGCTGATCGACCGCGCCGAACAGCTGGCACAGGCCCGCCGCCTGATCGCCGCTGGAATGACAGAGATCGTGCTGCTGTCCCTCGGGGCCGACGGAGCGCTCCTGGTGACGCAGGACGCACAGGAGTGGTTCGCGGCCGTGCCCGCGCGGGTTCGTAGCGGGATCGGCGCCGGAGACGCGATGGTCGGCGGCGTCACAGTGGGCCTGGCCCGCGGGTACGAGCTAGCCGACGCGGTGCGTCTGGGTATCGCGGCCGCGACCGCGGCGCTCGCCACCACGGGGACATGCCCGGGGCGAGCCGAGCACATCAGGCAGGTGCACGACGAGCTTCGGCGTACCGGTAATTCCACCGGCGGCATCGATGCTCTCGCACCGACCGCCCCGCGGCTGCCGTAGTGCTCGCCGGAGCGAGGGAGTCCGGGGACGGGTTCGTCCACAGTCATCCGGAGACAGAACGCATGTAGGACATTCGGCCTCGCACTTGAGTCGATGTCCTCCTTCGCCTATGTCCGCGCAGGCCGCACGCTGATAGGGAGGTCTGACCATCGTCATCGTGTCCGGGACACCACTGATCCGGCCGGGTAGCGAGGCGGACGGCGTCTATATGCGCACCGCAGCCGGCCCAGGTGGTCTTCCCACACACGCGACACCTGACGGGTGAGCACATCAGCGCTGTCCCTCGGCAGCGGTGAAACTGGGCGGGCCCTGGTAGGGGCGCTGCAGTGCGGCGAAGCCGGGAGCTGTGGCCGCGGTGACGATCGCGTCCAGCAGTTCGGCCCCGCGTTCCGACCGCGGCGGCTCGGTCAAGACGGGACCGTTGAAGACGTGACCGTCGACGCTGATGATCGGGCTGCCACCGCGCCCGCCGAGCGCTGTTTGACTGGCGTGATGGGCGTGGGCGACCGCGGCGTCGCAGCCGATGTCATCGAGGGCTTCGATCAGTTCGTGACCGAAAGCGGTCTCGGCGATGGCTGCCGCTATCGCCTCCTCGGCGTCCTGCCCGTGTTCATGTGATCGCCGCCCGAAGGCCAGGTACAGCGGGGTGAACGCGGTCTGGCCGTGCTGCCGGACCGCGGCGGCGAACACGCGGCCCACCCGGCGTGATCGGTCGAGCATCGGAGCGTGATCGGCATCGGAGTCCTGGCCGCCGTTGAGCACGGCCAGGCTCATCTGCCGCAAGGTCACCACGTGCTCGTCGGCAGCACTGTCCAGCAGCCACTGCGCGGCTACCCAGGCGAATGGGCACACAGGATCCACATACAGATCGATATCGGCCATGAAATCCTCCTGTCGCTGGCGGGAAAATACCCCCGCCGGTATACTGCAACTATACCTATGGGGGTATATGAAGTCGACCCGGCTGTGATGGTACGTCTATACCCACCGGGGTATGCTGGACGGCCATATGCCGAGGAGAAAGGCGCATCCATGGTCGGCGACGAAACCGCTATCACCGAAACACTCAACAGGCTGCGGCGCGCGCACGGTCAGCTCGCAGGCGTCATCGCCATGATCGAGCAGGGTCGCGACTGCAAAGACGTGGTCACCCAGCTCGCCGCGGTCTCCCGTGCGCTCGACCGCGCCGGATTCAAGATCGTCGCGACCGGACTGCGCGAATGCCTCAGCGGGCACTCCACCGACGGCCAGCAGCCGATGACCGTCGAAGAGCTGGAAAAACTGTTCCTCGCTCTGGCCTGACTCAGATCGTCCACTCACGGGAGAAAGGACCGCACCATGGACCTGGGACTGTCCACCACATTGCACACGAATTTTGGCGATGCCGTCGATCGGACCCGCGCCGCTCTGAGCGAGCAGGGATTCGGCGTTCTCACCGAGATCGACGTGCGAGCCACACTGGAGACAAAACTCGACGTGAACATGGAGGACTACCTCATCCTCGGGGCCTGCAATCCGCCTCTGGCGCACGAAGCGGTCGGCATCGACCGGCAGATCGGGCTCCTGCTGCCCTGCAACGTCGTCGTGCGTCGCAACCCCGACTCCGACGATGAAGTCATCGTCGAAGCGATGAATCCGCAACTGATGGTTCAGGTCACGAACGAACCGGCCCTGCAAACGGTGGCCACTCGAGCCGCCGCGAAACTACAGGCGGCCATCGACTCTCTGAACACCACCAGCCGCGTGCCCTAACGCAGTCCGCGGGGCGCGCCGTTCGCGTGTCAGTACACCTGGCGTCGGTGCGGCGTCCGTGATGCTTCCGGGCTGGCGTCGAAAATCGGTGCGCAATATCTGTACCCGACACTGCCGACCGCGGTGGCGGCCTTCGAAGCGGACCGTCGGCCCGAGTCCGATGGTCCGTCCGGTGAATGACCTTCGTCTCTGCCCCTGAACGGGCGCTATCGCGATCATCGATGCTGACGGCACGAGCTGTCAGAAGAGGTGAACGGCGATGACCGATAGCGTGACCATCGCGTGGCAGGGGTGGTGGACCCGGCTGGCGCGCCTGTGGTCGTTGCAACCGTGCAGTTCGAATCGGCTGATGCGCCCCGGCGACCGCATCGAATCCGCTGTCCGAATCATCGCGACGATCGTGGCACTGATCGCCGTTCCTGTCGCGGGCGCCTTCGGCACTCACGCGTACACCGACACTTCCGCAGAGATCCGCACCGAAAACGCGACAAGGTTTCTTGTGCAGCCCGTGATCACCGAGGGGCCCAGCAGCATCGCTTCGCACCGCTACCAGGCACGGGTGCGATGGAACCAAGACGGCCGTAGCGGCACCGCCGTCATACCGGTGCGGGAGACGGCACAACGCGGCGATCGCATCGATCTCTGGCTGGATGACCACGGTGCGCCGGCTGCGCAACCTCGTCACCCGGACGTCGCCGTCGTGACCGGGATCGGCGTGGGTGTGTTCGTCCTGATCGGCGTCTGGCTGTGTGGATGGTGCCTTATGAACGGGGCGACGCTGCTGCTACAGCGGCGCCGGAGCGCGCGGTGGGACCGCGAGTGGCGGCAGATGAGTCGTGCGACGAAAGAGGGTTCGCAATGATGTACTGGAACGGGGACGGTGCGCAGTGGTGGATGTTCGTTCCCATGATCTTGCTGGCCGTCCCCCTGTGGATCGCGGTGGCGATCGCGCTTGTCGCGGTGTGCAGACCGGAGCGCGTCAAAGACATCCGGCCCGGTGGCCCGACGCGTCTGTCACCGGAGGCGCTGCTCGCGGAACGGTTCGCCAGCGGCGAACTGGACGAATCCGAATACCTGCGTCGCCTCGCGGTGCTGCATCCCGTCACCGGCGCACCGGCGGATCTCGATCGGCGCGCTCAGCAGTAGACGAGAGGTGACGAGAGGTACTGCCGCCGGACGGATTCATGTCCGGGGCCGACTCGTGCGCTCGGACCGTCGCAATTCCCCCACCACGGCCTCCGCCGCGCGCGGTACGGCGGACGCCACCGGCTCGGATAGGCCGACGCCCGGCTCGAGACACGCCACCTCCACCGCGACGACGACGAGCCTGGCGGGAAGACGGCCGAGCACGCGTCCCAATGGCAGCGCATCCGTGATGCCGAGGGAGTGGGAAGAGGCGGTTCCCGCACGCCGGAGCAGGTCGATGTCCGTCAGGCGAACCCGGCCGGGGACCGGGGAAACGCACCGCACGGCGTCGATTACGACAGCTAGATCGAAGCCGGTCCAGATATCCAGCAGACTCGTTGGTTCGCCATCGGAAATCGCCACGAGAACGCCCGGCATGTGGAGATTTTCGATCCGGGAGGCGACGACCGGACCGATCCCGTCGTCTCCGCGGTATTCGTTGCCCACGCCGACGACCACCGCCCACGGCTCGGTCATCGGCGCACCATGTCGAGGTCCAGGAAGTGCGCCGAGCAGGATATGCACGGATCGTAGTTCCGGATCGCGCGTTCGCACATCGTGGCCAGCGCGGCGTCATCCAGGTCGAGGTGGTCGGAGACGACTCGCCGCAGATCGTCCTCCATCACTGCCTGATTCTGTGAGGTAGGCGGAATGATCATGGCCGAGCGCACGATGCCGTGATGGTCGAGCTCGTACCGGTGGTAGAGCAGGCCGCGAGGCGCTTCGCTCACGCCGTGCCCGGTGCCGGCTCGAGGCGCGACCGGAACCGCGGCGCGGGAGGGGCGTTCGTAACCATCGATGATGGTCAGTGCCGCATCGATCGCGTGGACGACTTCGACCGCTCGAACCAGGATGCTCCGGAACGGGTTACGGCATTGCGCGCCGAGTCCGATTTCGGCGGCGACCTGCTGGGCGATCGGTGACAGCTGGTGGTGATTCAGTGTGTATCGGGCCAACGGTCCGGTGAGGTAGCGTGCGCCGTCGAGCGTCGCGTGCAAGGCGGTGGAGTGCGGAACCTGATGTTCTCGTATGTGATTCGGGAAATCGATCGCCGGGAAGCGAAGCCCGGTACTGGTGTGCACGTCACCGTTGTCGATGGCGTATCGGTCCGGATCGTTTGCCGCCAGCAGCTCGTATTCGAGTTCCAGCTCGGGGAATTCGAATCGCGCAGCCCGGAGCGCGGTGTTCGTCGCGTGGTCTCGCGCACGGCGCAGTTGTTCGATCACGGCGGCGAACTCGGCGCGTTCGGGGACCGAGTAGAAGCCGCCGAGCCGGACGTTGACGGGATGGATGGCCCGGCCGCCGAGGAGTTCGAGCAGCGCGTTGCCCGCTCGTTTCGTCGCCAATCCCTCCTCGACGAGTTCGCGGTGATCGGCGGCGAGCGTGATCGCGTCCGGGTAGCCGAGGAAGTCGGGCATGTGCAGCAGATGAATATGTAGAGAGTGGCTGGAGATCCATTCGCCGCAATACAAAAGCCTGCGCACGTCGGCCAGTGGTCGGTCCAACTCCACGCCACAAAGTTGCTCGAGTGCGTTGCAGGCACTGGTCTGGTAGGCCACGGGACAGATCCCGCAGATGCGGGAGGTGATATCGGGCGGCTCGGTATAGGCGCGTCCACGCAAAAATGCTTCGAAGAACCGCGGTGGCTCGTAGATATTCAACTCGGTGCTTTCCACCTGCCCGTCCGTGATGACAACACGCAGCGCGCCCTCGCCCTCGACACGAGCCAGGGTGCCGACTTTCAGCTGCCTATGCCGACTCATCGCCGTTCCTGTACGCGAACTCCGGCGCGGCTGCGGCATAGGTGGCGAAAACGCGATCGATGTCGTCGGTGTCCATGCCATTGACACGCAGGATGGGAAGCAGCGCGTGAATGTTGGGATTCGCCATAGGACCGAAACAACCGAAGCAGCCACGGTGGTACGCCGGGCACAGGGCGCCGCATCCCGCTTGCGTGACCGGACCCAGGCAGGGAATCCCCTCGGCGACCATGACACAGGTGGCGCCGCGACGTTTGCACTCGGTGCATACGCTCGTGTTCGGGATGTCGGGCGCGCGGCCCGCCAGGAACGCGCACAGGGTGTCGAGCAGTTGCCGCCGGTCGATCGGGCAGCCACGCAATTCGAAGTCGACCGGTACGTGCGCGGAAATGGGAGTCGAGGTGTCCAAGGTGGCGATGTATTCCGGACTGGCATACACCACCGAGGTGAACTCGGTGACGTCGGCGAAATTGCGCAGCGCCTGGATTCCGCCGTGTGTGGCGCACGCCCCGATCGCCACCAGAATCCGGGATCGCTCACGAATCTCGATGATCCGGCGTCGCTCTTCTTCCGTGGTGATCGAACCCTCGACCAGTGAGACATCGTATGGGCCGGGCTCCATCGCACTGGACGCTTCCGCGAAGTGCGTGATGCGCACCCGGCCGGCGAGAGCGAGCAGTTCGTCCTCGCAGTCGAGCAAGGTGAGCTGGCAACCATCGCAGGAAGTGAACTTCCACACCGCGAGCGTCGGCGTCTTCGTCATAGTTCGCGCACCGCCAGCAGTGGTTCGGCAGTCGCGTAGTCCACGATGGGTCCATCTCGGCACAGCAGCAGCGGACCGAGCTGGCAATGCCCGCATCGCGCGACACCGCACTGCATGTTGCGCTCCAACGACACTTGGATGTCGCTGGCGGGAACGCCCTTGCGCAGTAGTGATCCCGCGCAAAATCGCATCATCGGTTCCGGGCCGCAGAGCAGGGCGGTGGTCTTGCCGGGTTCCACGGTCAGGTGGGCCAGTGGTTCGGTGACGAACCCGACGCGGCCGTCCCAATCCGGTGCGGGGTGATCGACGGTCTGATGGAGTTCGATCGCCCCGGCCGCCGGCCACAGTCGCTGGTCGTGCCGGAACAGGATGTCCGCCGGGGTCCGGGCTCCGGTGATCAGCACGACCCGCCGGTAGTCGTCGCGCGCGGCGAGCGCGGCGAGTATGGCGGAGCGCAGCGGCGCCAGCCCGACGCCGCCGCCCACGATGACGAGATCCCCTCCGGCCGCCGACGCCAGGTCCCATCCTGTGCCGAATGGTCCGCGGACACCGATCAGGCCGCCGACACCTGTGTCGTGCAGCGCCGCGCTCACCGCGCCTACCGCCCGGATAGTGTGTTCGAGGTTGTCGCCGACGGCCGTGGGATCTCCGCTGATCGAGATCGCGATCTCGCCCACGCCGAAGCTGTAGAGCATCATGAACTGTCCAGGCCGGAAAGGTTGCGCCGCATCGCGTACCGGTTCCAGGCGCAGCGTCACGGTGTCCTGGTTCTGCGCGATGCGACCGATTACGCGGTAGGGCAGCATCGTGTTACCGTGCGCCACTGTCCGGGTTCGCGTGTCCACGCTCATCGATCGCCTCGGTCGACGGCGATGCGGTGTGGACCGGCCGTGCAGGTCATGGCGGGGTTCCGGTAGAGGTCGAGCAGCCGGGCCCGGGTTGCCTGCAGTCGTTCCAGCAGCGCCTCGAACAGCATCATGGCCAGCGCGCGGCCGAATCGTGGATCCCGATCGGAGAGTTCGGCCAAGATCCCCGCGTCGAACTCGACGGCCTCGACCGGTTCGGCGGTCACCGCGCCGAAATGCCACCGGTAGGGCGGTACGAGCCAGGACCAGCCGAGCAGGTCTCCGCCGCCGAGGGTCTGGAGGACCACGGCGCCGCGCCCCGGCACCTGCGCGTCCAGCAGTATCCGGCCGTGGCGGATCAGCCAGCATCGGTCGGCCGGTCGGGCCTCGGTGATCATCCGGTGCCCTGCGGGGAAGGCCACATCGCGTCCGGCGGCGGTCAGTGTGCGCAGTTCTTCCTCGCTCAGCGATGCCAGCTGCCCGAACGCGGACAGTTCCTCAGCGGTGGGCATGGTGCGATTCCTCGGCCAGTTCGGCCAGCCGGGCCACCTCCGCGGTCAGGTCGATCTCGGCGGGGCACCAGGCGATGCACCGTCCGCAGCCGACGCACCCCGAGCTGCCGAACTGGTCGTACCAGGTGCTGAGTTTGTGGCTGATCCACTGCCGGTAGCGGCTTTCGCCGGATTGCCGCACGCTGCCGCCGTGCAGGTAGGAGAAGTCCGGTTCGAAGCACGACGACCAGTGCTCCCAGCGCTCGGCATGGTCGCCGGTGAGGTCGGTGACGTCCTCGGTGCTGGTGCAGAAGCAGGTGGGGCACACCATCGTGCAATTCCCGCACGTGAAGCAGCGGGCGGCGACATCCTGCCAGTGCGGAGACTCCCGAGAGTCGCGAAGCAGAGCGCGAATGTCGACCTCGGGCATCGCGCGGCCCATCCGGTCGGCCGCGGCGGACACCTCCGCACGGGCGTTCGTGACCTCCGTCGTGTCGGCCGGACGTGTGGTGATCTCGCCGAGAATTTCGGCGCCGTCCGCACTACCCACGTCGACGAGGAATCGGTGGCCCTCGGCATCGACCCGCTCTGTGAGGGCCAGATCGTATCCGGACGAGACCCCCGGGCCGGTGCCCATCGAAGCGCAGAAACACACCCCGCCGGGCTCTGTGCAGTTCACGGCGACGACGAAAAGGTCTTTCCGGCGTGCGGCGAACGAAGCATCAGGATGGGCCCCGTCGCCGAGCACGCGTCCGAGAATCGCAATCGAGGTGAGGTCGCACCCGCGGACGCCGAGAAAGGCGGATCGGACCGGCGGGTCCGTCACGGGTTCCATCTCGAGGTCCGGCCCGACCTGGGCTATCTTGCGACGCGGGGGATGTAGGAACTGCTTCCAGGAGCCCGGCCCGGCCGAATGGGCGAAGACCGCCTCGTCGTTTCGGCGGCGCAGCCGGTACCGTCCGGGCGCGGTCTCCGCACCCCATCCGGCGGGCAGTCGCCTGCCGGAGTCCAGTTCGTCCAGGACGATCGCGCCATCGCGCACCTGCGGACCGATGACGCGGTATCCCCGGTCGCGCAGCACGTCCACCAGACGATCCAGACCGGCACGATCGATCACCACGGTGTCGTCAGGCATGGTCGAGACCCCTGTCAGGTTCGGATATAGCCGTCCGTTTTCGAGTCTCGTCAACCGGGAGATGCACCGCGAGGGACCAAGGTCCCGAATCGCGATTGCCGACGGCATCGGGCCCAGCGGCGACGGTCCAGAGGACCGGCCTGCCTCGCTCGAGTGGTCTTTGGTCACTTCTCCCGGGGACGATCAGCCGCATTCGAGCCTGTGCCGCGGCTCATACCGTTGAGGTCGGCGCCCGGCTGGGTGCTACGCGACCACAGGCTCGGGAGGTCCCCATGACAGAGCAGCGATTCGACGACCCGCATCACCTCGCCACGGCGAAAATCGTTGTCGGCGTAGATGGTTCGGACGGGTCGTGGACCGCCCTCCGGTGGGCGGCGCGGTTCGCGGCCGATCGCGGACGCGAACTCGAGATCCTCCACGGCATGGACGCGGTGGGCAACGACTGGGTACTCGGCGACTACGAGGTCGTGATTCCCTCGGTCCTCGACGTCATCCGGCAACAGGGACAGGATGTGGTCGCCCGGGCCGAACGCGTGGCCCGATCGGTCGCACCGGAGTTGCGTATCTCGTCTCGCGCGACCACCGATACCGGGAAGCAATTGCTGATCGAGCACAGCGCGGAGGCGTACGCGGTCGTGCTCGGTGCGACCGGAAACGCGGGGACGTTCACCCATCTGGGCTCCACGCTGCTGGCCGTGACCGCCCACGCGCGCGGCGCCGTGGTCGTCGTGCGCCCCGACCCTGATGCCGACGGCGCGGTCCACACATCCGGCCCGGTGGTGGTCGGCGTGGACGGTAGCCCCGTCGGCGACGCGGCTATCGAGGCAGCCTTCACCGAAGCGGCCGAACGCGATGTCGAACTCGTCGCTGTCCATGTGTGGAGCGACTGGGACTCCGGGCGCTTCGCCGGTCACGCCCACCGGGCCGAGGCCGAACTCGACAACATCGAGCGGGCGGTTCTCGCCGAGCGTGTCGCGGGGTGGCAGGAGAAGTTCCCCGAGGTTCGCGTCGCACGGAAAGTCGAGGTTTCCGCGCCGGCGTCGCACCTGCTGTCCTGGTCGAACGTGGCGCAGTTGCTGGTCGTTGGCAGTCGCGGACGGGGCGGTTTCGCGGGCATGTTGCTCGGTTCCACCGCGAACACTCTGGTACAGCATGCCTCGTGCCCGGTCATGGTCGTCCACCCGTGATGACCGAGATCGGGCAGAGGGCGGTGTACCTTCGACGTACGCGGCGGTAGCCGCCACGGTGCTGCTCGTCGGCGGACCATGTGATATCGGGAGGCGAGTGCCGATGGCGGCGACGGATCGGTGGTCGTGGCCGAGCATCCTCGGCGCGGACGGCCCGGCGGCAGTGATCTGTATCCGGTTGGCGGTGGGGCTGGTGTTCCTCAGTGAGGGTATTCAGAAGTACCTGTATCCGGACAAACTGGGGCCGGGCCGGTTCGCGAAGATCGGCATCCCCGCACCGACGTTCTTCGCGAACTTCGACGGTGTCATCGAAATCGTCTGCGGCGTCTTGATCGTCATCGGACTGCTGGCCCGCTTCGCCGCGCTGCCGTTGCTGGTCGATATCAGCTTGGCGATCGTCTTCACCAAGTTGCGTGAGCTGCGCCCGGGCGGGTTCCAAGGAGTGGAAGGCTTCTGGGGAATGGTCCACGACGCGCGCACCGATGTCGCGATGTTGCTCGGGTTGATCTTCCTGATCTGGGCAGGGCCCGGCCGCTGGTCATTGGATGCGTGGCTCACCCGCCGTGCTCAGCACGACGTCCTTGCGTAGTCCCGTCGTAGGAGTGCCCGCGATGGTCACTGTCATGCCCCCCCCGAGATGGCGGGTCTGGCTGCGCCGTGTGGACCATTGCCATCTTGATTCCTGGTTTTTTCGATTCTGCGTCCTGTTGGGGCAAAAGTTGCCCGATGTAGCCTGCATCGTGCATGAATCACCTTCTGTCGGAACGATTTTCGAACCTCGCCGAAGCATGTATAGAATCCGATCCGGTACAGCGAGTCCCGGCTGAACTTCGGTGAGGAACCACCGAGCGCGAACCCTAGGGGTGAAAAGGAGACATCATGTCCGGACTGGAGTTCGCGACTCTCCGTGATCAGGTGGCCGCGCTGCGGACGAAAACCATCTCGGCCACCGAACTGCTCGAGCTGACCATCGCGCGGATCGAAAAGTTCGACGACAAGATCAACGCCATCGTGGTGCGGGATTTCGACCGCGCCCGCGCCGCAGCGAAGCAGGCGGACGCGGCGCTGGCGCGCGGTGAGTACGCACCGTTACTGGGCGTGCCGGTGGCGGTGAAGGAGTCGTTCAATGTCGCGGGTCTGCCCACGACGTGGGGATTTCCCGATGCGAAGGATTGGCAGCCTGCCGAGGACGCGGCGTTGGTGACGCGGGTGAAGGGTGTGGGCGGTGTCGTCATCGGCAAGACCAATGTGCCGCGCGCCCTGCACGACTGGCAGTCCTACAACGACATCTACGGCACAACCAACAACCCGTGGGACCTGACACGCTCGCCCGGCGGCTCCTCGGGCGGCTCGTCCGCCGCACTCGCGGCAGGGTATGTCTCGCTGGCACTCGGCTCCGACATCGGCGGCTCGCTGCGGGTACCAGCGCATTTCTGCGGCATATACGCCCACAAGCCGTCACGGACGCTGCTGCCGGGTCGGGGAAATACGCCGCCTCGGACGCCTGCGCTGCCGGCCCCGCAAGACCTCGCCGTGGTCGGGCCCATGACGCGCAGTGCCGCCGACCTGACGTTGGCGACCCTGTTGCTCGCCGGTCCCGACGAGGTGGAGGCGGTCGCATACAAGCTCGCGCTGCCACCGCCGCGCAGCGCCGAGTTCGACGACTTCCGGGTGCTGGTCATCGACACTCATCCGTTGTTGCCGACGTCGACCGTCATCCGCGACGGGTTCGACCGGATCGCTCGAGGGCTCGAAAAGGCTGGTGCCGCGGTCGCCCGGCGCAGCGCGCTGCTGCCCGACCTCACATTGACGGCGAACACCTATCTGACACTGCTGATGTCGCAGTTCGGCGCGGATGCGCCGGTCGATACCTACCGAGCGCTCCAAGCCGCCGTTGCCGACATTCCGCCGAACTCCGACCGTCCGGAGGATGTCATCCGCCGCGCGTTCGTGGTCGGCCACGGCGACTGGATCAGGGCGGACCGTGTCCGTATGGTCCTGGCCGACCAGTGGCGACGCCTGTTCGACGAATTCGACGTGGTGCTGTGCCCGATCACGCCGACGCCTGCCTTCCCGCATGACCATTCGGACATGGACACTCGCACTATCGATATCGACGGCACCACGCACCCCTACAACTACCACCTGGTGTGGGCGAGTATCGCGACACTGCTCGGGCTACCGTCTACCGCGACGCCGATCGGGCGCTCGCCCGAGGGGCTGCCCTACGGCATGCAGATCATCGGCCCCTATCTCGAAGACCACACCACGTTGCGGTTCGCAGAGTTGATCGAGCAGGAGTTCGGCGGATTCAGCCCGCCGCCCGGTTTCGTCTGAGGGAGGTCGACTCGCTTCGCTCTTGTCGCGGGTCCGAAGGGTGCGCTGATCGGATCCGGTGACGAACCGGTAAAACCGCTGTGCGGCTCAGCTGGACCGGTAGCGTTGTTCCGGCACTCGGCTTTGTGTCTGCGTCCGGCTTTCGCCGGGACGACGGTATGGCGATCGCTGGAGGAGTGGTGGCCCGGGTATTCATCAGCCACGCCGGCACAGACCGGGCGTGGGCCGACGAGATCCACGGTTGGCTGGTCGCGGAGCGGCACGAGGTGTTCCTGGACCAGCATCCGGTCGACGGCCTTGCCGCAGGGGAGGAATGGGAGCAGCGGCTCTACGAGCGTTTGCGATGGGCCGACGCGGTGGTCTGCGTCATCACCCCGACCTACCTTCGATCTACCTGGTGCGCAATCGAAATCGGCATCGCGAAAACCCTCGGCAGCAGATTGCTGCCAGTGCGTGCGGCGGCGGGCGCGACACATCCGCTGCTGAAATCGATCCAGCAGCCCGACGCCGTGGCCGATGCCGACGCGGCGCGGGCTGGACTGGCGCGATCGTTGCGCGCGCTGGACGCGGGCGGAGGATCGGGCTGGCCGGACGACCAGTCGCCGTACCCCGGCTTGGCGTCGTTCGAGACCGCCCAGCACCGGGTCTTCTTCGGGCGCGCACGGGAGGCGAGCGCGATCGCTGAGCGATTGCGCGCCCCCGCCTTCCGATCCACCCCCTCGGTCTTGCTGGTCATCGGACCATCAGGATGCGGCAAATCCTCCCTGGTGCGCGCCGGTGTCATCCCGTTGATCGCGGAGGAAAACTACTGGCTGCCAATGGAACCGATGACGCCCGGCGTGGACCCTGTGGGTGCGCTTGCCCGGACGCTGGCGATCGCCAGACGACGGACCGGACTCGACTGGCAACTGTCATCGGTGCGCGACCGCCTGGCGAAAGACGGCTTGCGAGAAGTCTCGGATGAGATATTGATCGCGGACGAGTCGAGCCGCCGGCGCAAACTGCTGTTGGTGGTCGACCAATTCGAGGAATTATTCCGACGCGCCGAGCCCGCGCAGCGCGCGGAGTTCACCGAACTGCTCGCCCCGGCGATCGGCGGGCCCGTGCAAGTGCTGGCCACCTTGCGGACGGAATTCCTCGACCAAATGATCGTCGATCCTGCGATGAGCTCATTGTCGACCGAAACGTATCCATTGCGCCCACTGCGGAAAGGCGGACTCCGCGAGGTCATCGAACGACCTGCGCGGGTGGCCGGTTTCCGTATCGACGACGGCCTCGTCACCGAGCTGCTCGCCGACACCGACAGCGGTGAGGCGCTGCCCTTGCTGGCATTCGCACTGGAGCGACTGGCCGACGGTGTGCACCGCGGTGGGACGCTCTCATTACAACGCTACGACGAAACCGGCGGTGTACGAGGCGCGCTGGTACGTCAGGCCGAAGTGGCGCTGGCGGAAGCCCGCGCGGCCACCACCCTCACCGACAACCAGATCATCGACGTGATGCTGCGCCTGGTGACCGTCGACGAACGGGGCGTGCCCACCCGCGCCCGGATACCGCGCGACGAGCTGACCGAAACCGACGCCACGGTCGTCGACGCGTTCGTCACGCAACGACTGCTCACCATCGATGAAGAAGACAGACGAATCGTCGTCTCGGCGGCACACGAAGCGTTTCTGCAACACTGGCCGCTACTGCGAGACGCGATCGAGAAGGAGGGCAAGGCGCTGCGCGCCCGCCGCGCGATCGAGGAAGCCGCCGCTGACTGGAAGCAGGACCGCGCGGCGACCAGGCTCTGGGAGCGTGGACGACTGGAGTCGGCGATGGACGACACCGGCGCACGCATGCGCGTCCAACGGAGGCCGAATCTGCGCACGTGGCCACCGCGCCTACGTCGACTGGCGACCAACCGTGTCGACCTCAGCTCCAGCGCGAAGGAATTTCTCGAGCGTAGCTATCGCAGAGATCGCTTCCGGCGTGGGCGCGCGACGGCCGTGCTGTCCACTCTGCTCGTCGCGGCGCTGGTCGCCGCGACAATCGCGGTGATCCAGCAGCGCAAGGCTGTCGACCAGCAACGCACAACTGTCGCGCGCGCGCTGCTCACGGATGCGCGAGACGTGTTCGACGGCGAACCGCGCACCACGATCCGACTCGCGCTGGCGGCCGACGCCATCCACCCGAGTGTCGAAACCCGCAACTGGCTGGTGAAGCGGCTCGCCAGCACCTACTACGGGGGAACGCTCGACGGCAACGGACGAGACGTGAGCCATACCGTGTTCTCCCCGGACGGTCACATGCTCGCGGTACAGACCTATGACGGCGTCATCGCGCTGTGGGATCTCACAGATCCGCGCGGACCGCGCCGGTACGGCGATCCGTTGACCGGCCCGAGTACCCTCGCGGAGCCTGTGTTTTCACCGGACGGACGCCGACTACTGACCGGTGCGGGGATCGATATCGATGCCAGGAACGCCAGACTCGGTATGGTCTCGCACGATCACACCTTCGACGGAAACGGCCTGGAAGGCGTGCTGGAGTGGGATGTCAGCGATCCGAGCCATCGGCTGGTCGGCAAACGCCTGCTGCCGGACATCGATGAGAAGACACAAATGGTGCTGGACTCCGGTGGGGCCTTCGCAGTCACTTTCGGCTGGACCCAGCCGACGCGGCTGTGGGACTTCACTGGTCCGCCGCGAGCGGTAACGCTGGCACCCCCGGAGCAACACGCCGACGCGGTCGCGATTTCGCCCGATCGGCGGACACTCGCCACCGGTGTTCCCGGAGGTGTCGTGCTGTGGGACGTTTCGGATCTCGGCACACCACACCAGATCGGGAGAATCGAAGTCCAATTGCCCGGACGATCGCCACTCGGCCCCGACGCACTTGCCTTCTCACCACGCGGGGGAATCTTGGCGGTTTATCTGGACTTCGCCGGGCTCACCCGCTGGGACGTGGGCGATCCCACCCGCCCGCAACAGCTGGGTGCGGCTATGCGAGCGACCCGCCATTTCGCATTCGCACCGGCGACGGGTCGACTCGCCGTAGCGTATGGCAACGCGGCATACCTTTACGATCTCGACGATCCAGCAAACCCGCGACAGTGGCGCGGGGCGTGGGTCGGCCAGCCGAGCGATGTCAGCGCCGTAGGGGTCGCCAGCACCGGCCGAGTCGCCACCGGTGCTCGGGATGGTCGCGTCACGCTGTGGGACAGCGAATTTCGCGTTCAGCCCAAGCCTGCCGGTCCGTCGTTGTACGGAAGTTTCGATAGGAAGAGGCCACCCTGCTGTGTCACCACGGTCGGTGACTTGATGGCGATCGGCGGCGCCAACGGCAACGTCGACCTCTGGGATATCTCGAACTCGCGAGTCCCGCTCCGACTCGCCACCTGGAATGCCGAGCACGTCGATTTCTCGAGGAACGATCACCGACTGTCGGCGGTCGCCTTGTCCGCTGACGGCAAGACGGTGGCCACAGGCGGGCCGGACCGGACGGTATCGCTGTGGGACATCAGCGATCGCGCCCATCCTCGTCGTCTCGGACCACCTCTGACCGGGCTCGGCGGAATCGTGCGGGCGATCGTGTTCACACCTGACGGCAATCGCCTCGCCGCGGGCTCCGACAAGAACTCACTGGTGTGGGACATCAGCAAGCGGGAAACGCCGCGCCGGATCGGACGCGGCTTGCGCGACCGTCAGATAACAGGACTGACATTTACCGATGGCCGCCTACTCGCCCTCGGCTGGAACGGCGGGAATGCCGCGTTATGGGACCTCACGAATCCCGATGAACCGTCGTTGGCCGGCATGGCACCCACCAGAGTGATGGTCGGTAGGCTCGCATACTCGCCCGCCGCACGAGTCCTGGTCACGAGCAGCACGGACAAGACCATACAGCTCTGGGACATGAAGGATCTCGCACATCCGCGTCGGCTCGGCGACCCGCTGCGGGACACCATGGGCGGCGATGTCGACGTGATCTTCGATCAGACCGGCCGCCTGCTCGCGGAACTGGGGTTGGATGGAAGGATCCTTCTGTGGGATATCACTGATCCAGCACGTCCAGTACAAGTCGGCGACCCGATCGACGCCAGGGCCGATGCGGTGGCCGGTGCTCAATTGAGCACCGACGGTGACACACTGGTCGCGGTGTACAGCGACGGCCCAGCGGTCATCTGGGACTTGAGCGCGCTGAACGAATTACGTCGACGGACCGTCGAAATCGCCTGCGCGACAGTGGGTACGGGACTCGATCCCGCTGGCTGGCAGCAATACATCCCGACGATCGAATACCGCCGGACCTGCCCGTGACGTTCACGGCTTGCGCGTCAGCCGTACCGCTCGGCCCCCGCTTTCGTCGGTGATGAGGATCTCGCCGTGCGGATCGACGGCGATCCCGCTGATCGCGCCGAGTTCGCCGTACGGCAACCGAATCGGCGTCGTCGATCCGGCCGGAATCCGCCACAATCTCCCGTCTCGCGTGGACGCACCCGTCGTACTGGCCGGGTCCGGAATCCAGGCGTTGTCGGCCAGCAGCAGCGCTCCGTCGTGATCGAAGGCGAGCGCGGCGACCGCTTCGCCGGCAGGCAGCGGAGTTTCGGTGGGCGTCACCGAACCCGGCGGGATACGCAGCAGTCGATTGACCGGGGCGGTGCTCGTCACCACCAACTCGCCGGCGTCGGAAACCGTGATCGGCGCACCGAGGTGATCGACCGTCAACAGCACAACCTGCGTACTGGAGCCTGCCGGGAACTTCAGGATTCGGGCGTTGTCCGGGTCGGTGATGTACACATTCCCCGTACGGTCGACCGCGACGCCGGCTCCGTTCGCACGTTCGGAACTATTCAGGTCGGCCGCGCCGAACCCCACTAGCGGCAACAGCGCGACATTTTTCGTGTCGGCCGCCACCTTAAGCACCTGACCGTGCTGATAGTCGCAGACATAGAGCTGAGCGTCCTGTCCGATGGCGAAACCCGAGGGCCAGTGCAGATCCGGCAGACCGATGCGCTCCGGAGTGTATCGCCCGGAGGGCAGCCGCTGGATGCCCTCGTTCTCGGACACGTAGACGTCTCCGCTCGCGGAGACCGCGATGCCACTCGGCCCCGAAACCGGCATCGGCAGCTCGGTTTGCGCCGCCCAGCCCCACATGTCCCGGTTCGAACGTTGAGCCGGCCACCACACCCAAACCGCCACGCCCGCCGCCACCACCACGACAACCCCCGCCGCGATCCACCCTCCCCTCGACCGCAGCCTCATATTCAGCATTTGGCCGGTACCGTGTCGCCCGCCAGGCGGAACTCGAACCGGATCGCGCCCGGGCTCTGCGCGGGCAGGACGATGGCCGCGCCGTGCCCGGGCCTCCAGGTCCGGGGGACCAGGACGTAGTGGTCACCGATGCGGCTCAGTGGCGCCAGCCCGTCGTAGCGGAACCGGTAGGCGGATCCGGTGTCGGGGTCGGGGTCGCAGGGCGTCGTTCGGACATCCGGCCCGGAAAGGTGCAAATCCTTTTCGCTGTAGATGATGACTTGGGAACTGGTGGGCAGTTGCGCGGCCCATTCCCGAGCTCGGGTCTGACCGACCGCGACCGAGTAATCGGTGGCGATCCAGAACAAATTGATGCCGACCATGAGAAACAGGATCACCCACTCCGCGACCGCTGCCGCCTGCGACGGTGGCGGCGCTGTCGCAGGCAGGCTTTCACGCAGACGCTTACGACGCAGCACGACCAGCAGCCAGAACACCAGCACCCCAGCGATGATCGACACCGGTGCCACGCACAAACCCTTGTTGATCGGGGTCACTACGTATATCCGGGACAGCCCGTTGACGAGGACCGCCCCGGCGATCAGCACGATCGCGGCGGTGGCCCACCGCCCCGGTCGACGGGTGCGGATCGAATCCGGAAGCGCGACGTATCCCCACAGCACCGCCATACCGATGAGACCGACGAGTGTCAGCGGCACGAACAGTGCGTCGACGGTGCGCATCAGGTACTCACGGATGCTCGGATTCAGCGTCGTCGAGTCGACACCGAAGTAGTTGAAGTACCAGTAGACATGCGCCCATCCGAAGTAGAACAGGACGGCGGTGAGCAACGTAGTCGGCGCGACCAGTTGCCCGATGGATCGTGCGACGTGACCGAACCCGTCGAACGCCGAACCCGTTGCGGGTGTCGACGCCTGCTCATCTGGTGGTGGTGACACGTGGCTTGCTCGTCGCCGTCTCGGTGGGCGTTTGGGTTCGGGTGGTCGAGTCGGCTCCGGTAGGGGAGACGGTTCTCGTGGGGGAGGTGGTGTCGGATGTCTTCGGTTCGAAGCCTTCTGTGCCGCAGGGAAGTTTCTGCGGGGACAGTGTTCCCGTGAGCAGCGTCAGTGTCGAGCCGGACATCAGAATCAACGACCCGTTCACCGACTCTCCGCTCGGGGTCGAATCCTGCTTCGCGCCGGAGAATCCGGAGTACTGGCAAATGCTGCGGTAGGTGTCGGCCTTGTCCTGTGCAACGGCAACGCTCGCGCAGCCGCCGCACGCCGCGGCTATGCGCTGCACTGCCAACTCTTTGACCGCGACGATTGGTGCGCCCTGGAGTTCGGTGAACGCCGGAATCCGGAAGGGCGCCCCGGCCGCCTTACCGGCATCGGTTTTGCCTGGTCGCCCCGGCGCTTCATCACCCGGCGGGGCATCGGTTCCGGACAACAGTTGGGTCGTCGTCGCAGTGCCCGCTTGCGGGTCGGGTATCGACGTGGCGCATGCCGATAACGCGAGCGCCGCCCCACCCACGACCATCATTCGCCGAGCGAACATTCTTTCCCTCCCCGCATTCCGGAACACGATTACGTCGGTGCTCAGTCAACGCGCACGTGACCGACCGTGTCGCACCACTGATCATCTCTCAAAAGATCAGACCGCAGAGTGGATTTCCCTACACTGCCCAGGTGACGAAGCACCATTTCTGTCACTCATGACGCTGTGTGCGGCATGCGAATGCGCCGAATCTCGGCGGCTGGGCATTTCCCCGACGAGGTGCAGCGACTTCGATTGTCGTTTCGCGGTCACCACTCCGGATCGGCGTGGTAGATCTCGCGGTATTCCTTGGCGAAGACGCGGCGGCCGAGCAGACGCCACGCGAGCCGGGCGGGAAGTGGCATCTCGGCGAGAATTTTCCGGCGGTCGTCGTCGGAGACGCCCTGCAGAATGAAGCCGAGGAAGACCAGCTGGCGGTCCTTCGGCATGTGCTCGCGTCCGCGTTCGCCGAGAGCCTGCCATTCGAGCGCGGTCATGACGTTCTCGACCACGGGCAGGATGTGCCGCTCCTCCTCGGCCATGTGCTCGTCGAGGGTATCGGACAGCGCCCGCAGCGTGGCCGCGAGCCGGTCCCGAACCGACGGGTCGGCGGCGGTGGCGAACTCGGTCCCGTCGCGGTGGGCGCGCTCGGTGAGTTCGGCGATCCGCTCGTGCTGTTCCTCCATGCGCAGCACCAGAGCGGCGTCCGCGGAGGCGCGCTCGAGCAGGATCGGCCACATGAGCTCGTCCTCGCCGGTGTGATGGTGGTGCAGGCCGTCGCCGAGTTCGCCGAGGAAGGTGATCAGGCGCCGGGCGCGCTCGACGTCTCCGGGCGCCACCGCAGCGACGAGGCCGGGCAGAGCGCTGAAGTGTCTGCGGAAGGCGTTGTGCAGGACGACCATGTCGTAGGTGTCGGGGCGGCTGGGCGCGGTGCGGGCGGTGTTCATGCGGTGCTCCTGTCGCGGCGGTGAACCGCGACGACTGTGCGGCCCGCCGCTTGCAGCCCACTTGTAAGGCACTGCATGGGGGTCGGTCTTAGACTTGGCGCGTCATGGTTCGGATCCGGGTGCTCGGCGCGCTGACCGCGGCGGACGAGCGGGGCGAACTCGATCTCGGCGGTCCGCGGCAACGTGGCGTGCTGGCGCGGCTGCTGGTAGCACGGGGCGAGGTCGTGCCGGTCGATCGCCTCATCGATGACCTGTGGCGGGGTGAACCGCCGCCGCGGGCACTCGGCGCACTGCAAGCCTACGTCTCCAACCTGCGGCGGTTGCTGGAGCCGCAGCGGGCACCGCGCACACCCGCCACCGTTCTGATCAGCCGGACCCCCGGCTACGCGGTCCGATTCGCCACCGAGGACGTGGACGCGTGGCACTTCGGCGCGGAACTCGACGCCGCTGGGCAGCAGGGCGATCCGCGCGAGCGACGGCGCACGCTGGAACGCGCGCTCGCCCGCTGGCAGGGCCCCGCCTACGCCGCCTACGCGGCGGAGCCGTGGGCGACCGCGGAAGCGGCGCGGCTGGAGGAATTACGGCTGGGCGCCCGCGAGCAACTCGCGGCCGCCCTGCTCGAGCTCGACGAGCCGGCGCTCGCCGCTGCCGAGGCCGAGGTCTTGAGTAAGGAGCACCCGCTGCGGGAAGAGGCGTGGCGACTGACAGCGCTGGCTCGATATCGGGCGGGCCGCCAAGCCGACGCGCTGAGCGCCCTGCGCCAGGCCCGCAACGTTCTCGCGGACGAACTCGGCATAGATCCGGGTCCGGCTTTGACCCGGCTGGAGGCGGACATCCTCGCGCAACGAATCCCGCTGCGCGAGCGGGCGATTCCACTCCCGCAGACACCGTCCACATCCGCAGCGGCCGCGAGCGCCCCGCAGGCCGAGCCGAATCCGGGATTGTTCGGCCGAACCGGAGAACTCGCCGCGCTGCGCGACGCGGCCGCCGGTGCCGACCCTCGGTCGGCGACTGTGGCGGGTGAAGCCGGCAGTGGGAAATCGACTCTGCTGCAGCACTTCGGCGCGGCCTTGCGCGCGAACGGGCACCGGGTGGTGATCGGACGCTGCCCGGAGGACGACGCCGCTCCGTCGGCTTGGCCATGGGTCGAGATCCTGCGCGCCCTGGCCCGCGAGCACGATCCCGGCGGCTTCGCGCCTGCCCTGGCGCCGCTGCTCACCGATGGCGCCGGTGCACAGGACGCCGACCGCGACCATGGCCGTTTCCTGCTACATCGGGCGGTGTGCGGCTACCTGAGCGCCGTCGCCGCCGTCGCCCCGTTGGCGATCCTGCTCGATGACGTACATCGGGGCGACACCGAGACAGCGGCGCTGCTCACCGCGGTGGCGACGCAGGTACCCGGGCTCGTCGTGATCGGCTACCGCCCCGACGAGGTGCCGCCTGCGTTGGCAGACGCGCTCGCGGCCCTTGCCACCACCGTACGCGCCCGGGTTCGCCTGCGCGGCCTCGGCGTCGAGGACAGCGGTCGCCTGATCACCGCCCTGACCGGCAGCACACCGGCGGCCGCTGTGGTCCGGACGTTGCACGAGCGCACCGGCGGGAATCCGTTCTATCTCATCGAGGTCGCACGTCTGCTGCAGAGCGAGGGCGAGCTGGTCGCCGCGTCGGACGTTCCGGAGGGTGTGCGGGACGTACTGCGCCGCAGGCTTTCCCGGCTTCCCGAGACCGGGGTGGCGCTGCTGCGTCTGGCCGCGGTGATCGGCCGGGAGTTCGATGTCGCGGTGCTGGTGCGCGCGGCCGAGGTGCCCGAGGACGACGTGCTCGACGCGGTGGAAGCGGGGGTGCTCTCCGGGCTCCTGGACGAACCGGCCAGCGGCCGAGCGCGTTTCACGCACGTTTTGGTTCGGGATACGCTGCTCGGCGACCTCTCCCGGTTCCGCCGTGACCGATGGCATCGGCGGGTCGCCGCCGCGATCGAGGAGATCGATCCTGGCGATCTCGCGGCTTTGGCCCATCACTACGGCGAGTCGGTGAACCCGGAGACGGCACGACGAGCCGCCGACTACGCCGTGGCGGCAGCCGAACGGGCCGAGCGGCGCTACGCCCACGACGTCGCCGCGGCCGGGTATGAACGCGCGGCCGCCGCGCTCGAGCGTCACACCGGCGCCGACATCGTCGAGGAACGGGTCGCGATGCTGTGCCGGGCGGGTCGCAGTCATCTCGCCGGTGGCGCCGGGCTCGCCGCTCGAACCGCTCGGCACCGGGCCGCGGCGCTGGCGGAGGAGGCCGGCCGAGTCGATCTGCTGGTACGGGCGTTCACCGCGTGGGACACACCCACCCCGTGGATGAATCGACAGTACGGCGTGGTCGAGCACCGGGTCGTCGGTTGGATAGAGGACGCACTGCGTTCCCCCGGCCTCGCTCCCGCCGACCGGTGCCGACTGCTGGTGACGCTTGTCGACGAGATCGGCGGCGAGGCCGGCGAACGCGCGGCGGTGGCCGCCGCCGAGGCCGAAACTCTGGCCCGCGAGCTCGGCGACGACGCCCTGCTCGCTCCCGCGCTGCAAGCGCAGGCCTCGCTGTACGACTCGCCGGAGCGCGGCCCGCTCGGAGCCGAGTTGATCGAGGTCGGGCGACGCACCGACCGGAGCGATTACCTGCTCCTCGGACACACGGTCGCGGTTCAGGCCGCCGCGTCCGCGGCTGACATCGCCGCCGTCCGCGAGCATCTCCAGGCGGCCACCGCGCTGGCAGACCGCTATCAGTGGCGGCAGGCGCAGGTGGCGAACGCGATGGCGTGCGGGCTGGTGGCGCTCATGACCGGTGATCCCGACACGGCCGAGCAGCACTATCTGCGAGCCAACGAACTGCTGACCCGCGCGGGCATTTTCAATGCGGGCGGAATCCTGGCCATGGCGCTGTTCGTAGTGCGGCTGCACCAGGGCCGCGCCGGTGAACTGGCCGAGATGGCCGGTGCATTCGCCGAGAGCGCCGTCCCCGCGACCGTCGACGCCATGGTGGATTTCCTGGTGCTGGCCCTGCTCTCGGCCGGCGATCGGGCGGAAGCGGCGCGGATCCGGCGCCGGGCCCGGCCGATCCGCGACGACGTGTTCCGATCGCTGTTCCTCACACTGCGCGGCATGGCGGTCGCGACACTGGGCACGCCCACCGAGGCCGCCGCGCTCTACCGCGATCTGCTTCCCTACCGTGACCGGCTCGGTGGCGCCGACACCGGTTCCTACGCGGTCGGTCCGGTCGACACCGTTCTCGGTGACCTGGCGGCCCGGCGCGGCGATGCCGAACTCGCCGCCGCGCACTACCGGGCCGCGCTCCACGTCGCCCAACGCTGCGGCAACCCCACTTGGATCGCGGCCGCGGCCGAACGCCTCGAGCGCTGACGCTTCACTGGTCGCTCACAAGTCGGACCCGGACCATCGTTCCCGACGATCCGGACCGACCGAGGAGTACCCCGATGCCGAATACCCGCCGCTTTCGCGCGGCCACCGATCTGTACCTCAAGACCGTGACCACCGCGCACCGCAAGCTGCTCGACATCAGCGGCGGCCGTGCCGGCACTCGATTCAAGAAGATGCCCACCCTGGCTCTCACCACGACCGGACGGCGAACAGGGTTGCCGCGCATCGTGATCCTCACCGTTCCCGTCGTGGCGGGCGACAGTTATCTGATCGTCGCTTCGCGGGGCGGAGACGACATCTCCCCGGATTGGTTCCACAACCTGTGTGCCGATCCCGCGGTCGAGGTGTCGTTCCAGCACGGCGCGAAGCAACCGATGACTGCCCGCGTGCTCCCCCCGCAGGAACGCGACCGGCGGTGGCCAGAGGTCGTCGCAGCGTACCCGGGGTACCAGACCTACCAGAAGCGGACCACCCGCCAGATACCCTTGGTCCTTCTCAGCCCACGCCGGTGAGTGGCGTCGCCGCGGGGAGACCGGCCTCGCGGTACTGGAAATGGGTTGGCCGACATGACTCTCGAGCTGATAGCGTCCGGGAGCCCGTGACATCGCATGAGGAGGTGAGACCCATCAACGCTGTATCCAGTGGGTGCTCCACATCTTCTTCACGGTTGGGCGATTGACATAGGTGTCGCCGGGAGCGCCGCGAACGTGGCAATCCCGAAAGGCAATAACCTATGCGTTCTGTGAATTTCACTGCGGAGACATCGTTGAACGGTGTCATCGAACGCGACTTCACTGTGGGTGAGGTACCCGGCGTGCTCTTCTCGCCCCCATCCGGCTCCGGCCCCGCACCCTTGGTGCTCATGGCGCACAGCGGCGGCCAGCATAAGAGGGCGCCGGGCATCGTGGGCCGGGCGCACCACTTCGTGACCGGCTACGGTTTCCACGCCGCCGCCATCGACGCACCCGGACACGGCGACCGGCCGCGAACGACGGAGGACGAGCAGCGGATCGCAGTCCTCCGGCGTGCTCAGGCTGCGGGCGAGCCGATCGGCCCTATCATCGTCGAATTGCACACCTACCTGGCCGAGCGCGCCGTGCCGGAATGGCAGGTGACGCTGGACGCCCTGCAGGTACTGCCGCAGATCGGCGCCGACGGGCGGGTCGGGTTCTGGGGCATCATGCAGGGCACCGGGATCGGGGTGCCGTTGACGGCCGTCGAACCCAGAATCACCGCGGCGGTCTTCGGCTGCCTGGGCCATGAATCCCTGATCGAGGCGGCGGCTCGGATCACCGTCCCGATCGAGTTCCTGCTCCAGTGGGACGATGAGCTGCTCGACCGTCGATCCGGTCTTGCCTTGTTCGATGCCTTCGCCTCGAAGGAGAAGACGTTGCACGCCAACGCGGGCGGGCATTTCGAGGTACCGAGGTTCGAGGTCGACAGCGCCGCACGGTTCTTCGCGCGGCATCTCGGCCACGTCGACATGTCACCGGCCTGACGGGACAGGTATCGGCGGCCGGCGCGAGCCGACCGCCGATACCTCAGCCGTAGACCGCTCGCGGCCGGTTGCGGACCTCGCTCGAGCGTCACGGTAGATGCGCGAGATCGCCAGCGGCGTAGTGACAAGATCGCGCTGTCTGGTCGCCTGAAGGAAGCCGGGTGCTCATGACATGATCTCGATCATGCCGATCTCCACCAGTTCGTTCGACCATGTCCGCTTGACAGTGACCGACATCGACAGATCCCGGGCCTTCTATGACGCTGTCTTCGGATGGCCGATCGCTTGGGAGTGTCCCGCGGACGCGGATGAGGCCACCCGTGCACGATATGGGTTCCTCTTCGGCGGTGTGATCTACCAGATGGGTGATGCACTGCTCGGACTTCGCCCGGTCGCCAGTGACGAGTTCGACGAAGATCGAGTAGGACTCGACCACCTCGCCTTCGCCCTCGCCACTCGGTCGGATCTCGATTCGGCGGCTGCCTTGCTCGATGAACTCGGCATCGCGCACGCGGGAGTGAAAGACCTGGGCCCCATGTACATTCTGGAATTCCGCGATCCGGACAACATCGCGCTGGAATTGGTTGTGCGCAAACAGTGATCGCTTGCCCGCCGACATGCCGGTCGGCGGCAATGGGATTCCCGCCAAGATCACGATCGGTGACCTATGGGACCTGGTCATCGGCGCCTGCTGACCGTCCTGTGCTTCCGAGGCGAGGAACGGCGGCGCGCGTGTTGAGCGACTCGGCAGCTACCGCGAGGCTGGGGGCAGGAGCCGGCCGCTGAGAACGGGACGTTCGTTGAGGTCATCCAGAGGCACCCCGACGCCGAGGTTCTCTGCAAGCCTGTAGAACATTCCGCGGGACCCCAAGGAACCGTATTCGTGTTCTTCGGGTCGGGCGCCGAGGGCCTGCATCTCGGTGTCGAAGCGGTGCATGTCGCTGCCTGTCCGGTCGGCTGGGACGAGGCTGGTCATGGTGTCGAGTCCGGTGATGAGGCGGCCGTTCTCGGCGTACCGGAACACCACTCCCGGTTTCTCGCTGGCGTTCAGCACCAATGCCGCGGTTCCGACTGAGGCGCGCAACACCAGTCCTCGGTCTTCGATGCATTTCCAACTACCGTGCTCCCACACCCAGGCCCAGCTTCCGTAATGCCCTGCGCTGACCACATATCCGTCGGATGCGTAGAGATGGCCGCCCAGCTCGTAGTGGAAGTCATCCTGCTCGCGCACTGCCACGGTGTTCTGGTCGACGCCCATCCGCTCCAATAGCTCCCGGGCGTTGATCTGACGCGCGAAGGTGATGCTGAGCAGCGGCAGATCCCGGCCGTACATCCACCCAAGGCCACCGGTCATGGCGTTCACGACGCCCCCGGTTCGTTGATCCCGATCGAGGTCGGGAAACGCAGTCCATGATCATCAACCCAGGCGTCGTCATCAGCTGAAGCAGTCATAGCGGCTGACGCTGCCATGAGCCACCGACATCCATGGCCGGGTCCGGATTCTTGGTCTATCTCGCACGTTGGATCCGCAGTCCCTCCAGCGGCGGGAGCGGATGTTCAGGTGGTGTGGGTCTGCTCGATGAGGGTCGCGGTGGCGCGGTCGAGGAATTCGCAGAACTGTTTGTGCTCGTCGGGGGTGAATCGATCGGTGAGGGCGCGTTCGAGCACGATGACTTCCTGATAGGCGCGGTCGAGCAGGTCGCGGCCGGTCGGGGTGAGGGTGGCGATCATGACTTTGGCGTGGACGGGCGACGGTTGCCGGTCGATGAGCTCTTTGTTCTGCATGCCGGTCAAGACAGTAGCCATGCTCTGCTGCGTGACCCCACACGCGCGGGCCAGTTGGGCACCGGACATGGCGTCGTCGCGGGACAAGATCAGCAGCACCGTGTATTGGGTCATCGTCAGTCCGTAACCGCGTAGCACCGCCTCATGGTGGGCCATGAGCGCCTGCTCGGCTCGGCGAATGCGCGTGCACACGTATTCCTCGACGGGCACGTCGACCATGTCACAACTCCCTAAGTTGACTCAGCATCCTGATACTGCTTAAGTGCTCAGTATCAGGATACTGAGTCAACACAGAAAGTTGTATGTGATGAAGGCTGTTGTGCTGGACACCGATGACACCTTCCGGATCTCGGAGATCGACGAGCCCGTGGCCGGGCCGGGCGAGGTCGCGATCCGCGTCGCCTATGCGGGGGTGCAGTACGGTGACGTGCTGGTGCGTGGCGGGCACTTTCCGGTGCCGCGCCCGTTCGTGCCGGGCTTCGAAGCCGCAGGCCAGATCATCGCGGTGGGCGAGGGCGTGGACGAAGGCCGGATCGGTGAGCAGGTCGTCGCGCTGGTCGGCGGGGGCGGTTACGCCGAGGTCGCGACCGCGCCTTCGGTGCTGGCGATCGATGCCTCGCGCGTCGACGCACGCACCGCGGCAGGGTTCGGATGGGTGACTCCGACCGCCTACGACCTGATCGATTCCGTCGGCGGGGTCCGGGCCGGGGACCGTGTGCTGATCCACGCCGCAGCCGGTGGTGTCGGATCACTGGCCGGGCAGTTCGCCGCTGCCGCCGGCGCGGAACGGATAGTCGGCGTGGTCGGCAACTCCGGTCAGCTCGATTACGCGCGTCAGTTCGGTTACCACGAGGTGCTGACGCGAGAACAGTTCCCCGATGGCATCGGTGCGGAAACCTTCGACGTGATCCTCGACCCGATCGGAGGACCGACGCGGGTCGCGAGCCTGGCCCGGCTGGCTGCCCATGGCCGGATCGTGGTCTACGGCAACATCGCCACCTTCGAACCGGTCACCGTCTCGGCCAACGACCTGCTGATGCACGGCCAGTCGCTGATGACCTACAACAGCAATCTGGGCGGCCAGACCCACCCGCAGCGACTCGCCGACAGCGCCACTCGCGCGATGGCGCTGGTCGCCGACGGGTCGGTGCGCATCGATATCACCGCCGAATACGCGCTTGCCGACGTCGAGACCGCGATCGCGAACCTGGCCGGCGGAGTGACTCGCGGCAAGAGCGTCGTCCGCATCGGATGAATCACCGTCGGCGATCCGGCCGGGACACCTGCTCGAGTGTCGTGCGCTGGATCAGCCGCCTTTTCTCGTTCGGGTCACGTGTGGCCGCCACCGCGGAGCCAGTCGGTCCACGGGATGCTCCAATCGCCGTTGTGCCAGATATCGAGGGGTTCGCCGCCGGTGTTGCGGACCTCGACCACGTCGCCGGGGATGACGAAGTCGTAGAACCATGTGGCGTCGGCGGGGGAGAGGTTCAGGCAGCCGTGTGAGACGTTGGTGTTTCCTTGCGCCCACATGCTCGCGGCCAATTCGTGCACGAAGATTCCGTCGTGGCTGATGCGGACCGCGTGGTTGATGCTCGTGCGGTAGCCGAGCGCGGAGTTGGTGGGCAGGCCGTAGGTGGCGGAGTCCATGATCACCGGGTCGTTTCGGTCCAGCACGGTGTAGATGCCGGGGCGAGTCCAGAACGACATGACTCTGCCGCCGACGACCGCGGTGCCGCCCATGCCCATCGATGTGGGCATGGTGCGCACGAGGTTTCCGTTGTCGAAGACCTCGATCTGTTTGGTGTCGTCGTCGGCGACCGCGACGTGCGCAGGTCCGATGGTCACTGAAACTTGTTGGTCACGCGAGCCGTAACGGCCGTCGCCGAGCGCGCGGCCGAAGAACTCGGCCGCGATCGTGATCCTGGTTCCCGGTGCGTGATAGTGCTCCGGCCGCCAGTGTGCGTTCTGATCGTCGAGCCAGTACCAGGCGCCGGCGACGGCAGGCTGGGTGGTGACCTTCAGGTAGCGTTCCGCGGCGGTCCGGTCCACGGGTTCGTCGAAATGGGCGACGAGCACGAAACCTACTCCGTAGGTATCGTTTTCGGCCAGCTCGACGAGATTCGACGAGCGTAGTGACACGTCGATGATCTGTTGCGGTCGCACCGTGGTGCAGGTTGTCGTCGCGGCGACGTCGCCGGTTTCGCCCTGAGCGACGGCTTTCGCGGTGTAGGTGTGTCCGTAGCCGAGTGGTTCGGCACTGGTCCAGGTTCGATGATCGGGTGCCGATACGCCCGGCAGCGATCTGCCCGTTTCATCGATCCATTCGACCGATCGCAGCGTCCCGTCGGTGACGGTGACCGTGCCGAGACTGCGCGGTTCGACATCCTGGGTGCCGGGGGTGGGGTCGAATCGGATTGTGGCAGGTGTGGGTGGCGGCGCGAGTTCTCGCGCCCACCCCCATCCGGCCAAGGCGAGACCACCCGCACCGGCGAAGCCGATCAACAGCCGACGACGTCCCAATGCCACCGTCTATCTCCCTTCTTCGGGGTGCTGGGGCCGACCTCTGTCCGCCAGCATGCGACAGCTACGCGCCGCCCGTGAGACCGACGACCAGCATCTCCACCGATCCGCCGCACAACCGATACCGTTCCTCGATTGATCGGGGTTCTCCCGAGTGTGGATCGGCAGCGATTGTCGGCAGCTCTGGTCGGCTGTGGGGCGCTGGCAGGATGGGTCGCATGCTCATCGTCATCGGCGGACTTCCGGGGGCAGGTAAGACCACGTTGGCGCGCTTGTTGGCGGCGCGGATCGGTGGCGTGCATCTGCGGGTCGACACCATCGAGCAGGCGATCGTTCGATCAGGTCTGGCCGAGCATCCCGTGGGGCCTGCCGGTTATGTAGTGGGGTACGCGCTGGCCGGGGAGCATCTTCGGCAGGGGTTGACCGTGATCGCCGAATCCGTGAACCCACTGTCGATCACTCGCGACAGCTGGCTGGGCGCTGCCCGAGATGCCGGTGTCGCCGCGGTGGAAATCGAGGTGATCTGCTCGGATCCGGCCGAGCATCGGCACCGTGTCGTTTCGCGATCGGTCGACATCCCTGACCTGCCGCTGCCGGAATGGCAGCAGGTGCTCGACCGCGAATATCAGCCGTGGGATCGGGACCACATAATCCTCGACACGGCTGGCGAGAGACCCGATCAGTCGTTGCGCCGCCTGCTCGGGCGCCTCCGTGACCTCGGGACGTCCAGCGTCCTGACCAGCGGCAGCAACGATCACGAAGTTTAGAATGACGATGTGCAGCGCGCTGCAGTGACCGATCCGTCGCGTGTCGTGGTCCTCGGGTCCGGGTTCGCGGGTCTGTGGGCGGCGCTCGCGGCGGCCCGGCGGCTCGACGAGCTCGGTGTGGCGGGCGGGACCGTCGATATCACGATGATCAGTTCCACGCCGTACCACGACATCCGCGTGCGTGACTATGAGACCGATCTGAGCACATCCCGCATCCCGCTCGGCGTTCTTCTCGATCCGGTCGGAATCGAGCACATCACCGGCGAAGTGACGGCGATCGACGCTGCGGCGCGAATCGTGGAATCCACCGCGGGCGCTCACGGCTACGACCGGCTGGTGCTCGCGTTGGGCAGCCAGGTGGTCAAGCCCGATATCCCTGGCCTGCGGGAGTTCGGGTTCGACATCGATACCCACGACGCAGCGACGAGACTGCAGGCTCACTTGCGCCGGCTCGCCGAGGGTCCCGCTGACCCGGCGGCCGCCACCGTAGTCGTCGTCGGGGCGGGTTTGACGGGGATCGAAGAGGCGACCGGGCTGCCCGCGATGCTCGCCGACGTCTTTGCCCCGCGTGCCGTCGCACCGCGGGTCATCCTGGTCGACCGCAACCCGTTCGTCGGCTCGGACATGGGTGTATCAGCCCGACCGGTCATCGAGGCGGCGTTGGCCTCCAGCGGGATCGAGACCAAGTTGGGCGTCGGGGTGATGTCCATCGATGAACGCGGCGTGACGCTTTCCTCGGGTGAAATGGTGTCCGCCGCCACTGTCGTCTGGTGTGCGGGCATGCGGGCCAGCCTGCTGACCGCGGACTTCGGCGTCGACCGTGACCGGCTGGGGCGACTGCCCGTCGACGATTATCTGCGTGTCTGCGGTGTGCCCGGGGTATTCGCCGCAGGTGACGTCGCTGCCGCGAAAATGGACGACGAGCATATGTCGGTGATGTCCTGCCAGCACAGCCGCCCGATGGGCCGATGGGCGGGATACAACGTCATCGGCGATCTTCTGGGCGAGCCCATGAAGCCGTTGCGGATCCCTTGGTATGTAACGGTTCTCGATCTGGGACCGGCAGGAGCGGTGTATACCGAGGGCTGGGACCGCCATGTGGTCGCATGCGGCGAGGCAGCCAAGGACACCAAGCGCGCCATCAACACTCGCCGTATCTACCCTCCGCTGAACCGCGACCGCGACGCGTTGCTGGCCGCCGCCGCACCCGACTTGCAGGCCGCACCCGAGTACGGACACTAAGGTTCGGTATCCCGATCGAGAGAAAGGCCAAGCCGTGATATTGGGGTCCAGCGAATAGAGCCGACCCGCAGCAGTTCGGGGACAACGGCAACAATCCCAATTCGTGGGAGTCCGCACATGCTGCATGAGTGCACCGATATTCGCTGCTGAGCCGGTCATCGGTGATTGCAGATGGACGTGTATCCGGCTGGGGTCTGGTAGCCCACGGCGGAATATCTGCGGTGGTGGTCTGACGCGACGCCGGGGGCGCTTGTTACCGTGGCTTATGACGAGCGAAGCCGTGCCACGACGCCGCGAGTTGCTACGTGACTTTTTGCGTGCCAGGCGGGCGCGGGTGCGGCCCGAGGATGTCGGGATTCCGGCGACGGGCCGGCGGCGCACGCCTGGATTGCGGCGAGAGGAGCTCGCCGTGCTGGCCGGAGTCGGGGTGTCCTGGTACACCTGGTTGGAGCAGGGGCGCGACATCACCGTCTCCGACGAGGTGCTCGATGCGATCGCCCGAGTCCTGATGCTGAGCGAACCGGAACGAATCCATCTGTACCTGCTGGCAGGACTCAATCCGCCCACCCTGGAGTGCGCGCCCGTAACAGCCGTCACGCCGGAAGTGCAGCAGTTGATCGATGCTTGGGACGGGCGGCCCGCGGTACTGCGCGATCGGTACTGGAATGTGCTGAGGTTCAACGACACCGCCCGGATGGTGTTCGGCTACGGCGACGGCGAACACAATTGCCTCCTCACGTATTTCACCAATCCTCGCTATCGCGCCATGGAGGAGCTGTGGGCGGCGAACGCACCCGCCATCGTTGCCGCGTATCGCGCAAGCGCGGGCATTTGCCCCGGCGACACCGATTTCCGCAGGGTGGTCGACAATCTCCGGTTGATGAGCCCGGAATTCACCGAACTGTGGGAGCGGCAGGAAGTCGGAGTTCCGGAGCAGGCGGTGAACGCGCTGCGTCATCCCGACGTCGGTGAATTGTTCTTCGACGCGACGACGTTGACGGTCGCGGACCATCCCGAATGGCAACTCGTGCTGTACAACCCGAGGCCGGGCACCGCGACCGGCGAGCGGCTGGAACGGCTACACCGCGGGCGCGTCGCCTCGCCCGCCTGACGGCCGCAAGGTGGTGGTGCCACACCCACCATAAATGCGCACTGTTTGCTTCGGGGCTGGGTCGGCACGCTGGAGCCATGACGCACGACAGTTCCCGATACAACGGCAAGATCGCACTCGTCACCGGCGGCACCAGCGGCATGGGGGCGGCCACCGCGCGGCGGCTCATCGCCGAAGGAGCGAAGGTGATCGTCACCGGGCGCGACAAGGCCCGGCTCGACGCAGCGGTCGACGAACTCGGGCATCGGGCAATCGGGATTGCCGGTGATGCAGCCGACCTCAGCGATCTGGACACCTTGGTGACGACTATCCGCGACCGGTTCGCCCGGTTGGACGTGGTGTTCGCGAACGCGGGCATCGGCGCGTTCCAGACCATCGAGGAGGTCACCGAAGACGAGTTCTACCGTGTCCTCGACACCAATCTCAAGGCCGCGTTCTTCACCATCCAGAAGACGCTGCCCCTCCTGCCGGACGGTGCGGCGATCGTTATCAACGCGTCCTTCGCCGCGTATCGCGGCGCGCCCGCCGCCGCCCTCTACACCGCGAGCAAAGCCGCGGTGCAGAGTCTGGCCCGGACCCTCGCCGCCGATCTGACAACCCGGCGCATCCGCGTCAACTCCGTGAGCCCTGGGTACATCGACACCCCAGCCTTCCAGGCCGAAGCATCCGCCGAGATCAAGTCCACGATCGCCACCACGGTTGCCGCCGGCCGGGTCGGCACCCCGGAGGATGTCGCGGCGGCGGTCGCTTTCCTCGCGTCGGACGAAGCGTCCTACATCAACGGACAGGACATCCTCGTCGACGGCGGACTGATCTCGGTCATCCCGGCAGCGGTGCTGTAGCCGAGCTTCGGCAGGAAAAGCTTGTCCGAAGACGGCCGTGCTGACCGCGGGCGCGTTCGAGGGCGGCGTATCACGTATGCCCTCGAAGATCGCCGCGCTGAGTCGACGACCTCAGCCGACCCTAGTTCTCATCGGGCGTGTGCTCGGAACCGGCGTCGAGGGGGTTCGCGGCCATTCTGACCGCGAGGCCCGACTGTATTGCGCGTGCGGCGGAGCTGCCGGGCTTACGGTCGGCCTGGGCCTGGAAGCAGGCAAGGAACTCGCCGGCGAGCCCGAGCCGGGGGTACCGCTGGAGTACCTCGGCACGGAAGGCGGGGCTGAAATCGTCGATGTTCTTTCCCACGATGTCCAGCGCCGCGGCCCGCGACAGCAAGTGCCCTTCGGGATCATCGGCCACGTCCACGTCAGGCCCCATATGCCCGGCGATGACTTCGCCGAGGCGTTCGCGGCGCTCGCTCGGCCAACCGGCGCCGGCGGCGAACACCCGGGCGACATGGCCGCCGGCCTCCTCGAAGGAGACGGTGTGACTGTCGAACTCCGGCACGAGGCTGATGTCGTGGAACATGGCAGCCGTGAACAGCAGTTCGGTGTCGTAGCGGATGCCCTGTTGACTGCCGTAGGCGGCCGCCCAGATGTAGACGCGGTGCGAGTGGTTCAGCAGGGCGGCGGAGTGGTAGGCGGCGGCTACCTCCAGGGCGGCCGATGAGGCGGCCGTGTCGGGGATCACGAGGTGGTCCACAACGCTCATGCTTCGACAGTACGGCGTGGCGGCCCGTGCTCTTGATCCATTCCGACGGCCCGATCGTCGGCCATCACTACTGAAGGCGGGCCATCGGCTACACCTTCAACTGGCCCGCCGATTGTGGACCTGAAGTGCGTAACGTCGAAGCCGACCAGTACTCCGACGACCGGAAGGACCTTCATGCGAGCCATCACAGTCCGGGATCGCGGGGCTGGCATCGGCGGATTGACCCTGACCGATCTGCCCCACCCGCACGCCGCTGAGAACGACGTCATCGTGCAAGTCCACGCCGCCGGCTTCACCCGCGGCGAGCTCGATTGGCCAGGGACGTGGACCGATCGCGCCGGTCGCGACCGCACCCCGAGCGTCCCCGGCCACGAACTGTCAGGTGTAGTCGTCGCGCTCGGCTACGGCACCACTGGACTCACGGTGGGCCAGCACGTCTTCGGGCCGACCGACTGGGCCCGCAACGGTTCGCTCGCGGAGTACACCGCCGTGGAAGCCCGCAACCTGGCCCCGCTCCCCGCTGACGTCGACCACGTCGCCGCGGCCGCGCTACCGATCTCCGGTCTGACGGCCTGGCAAGCCCTGTTCGACCACGCTCACCTCGAAACCGGCCAAACCGTCCTCATCCACGGAGTCGGTGGCGCCGTCGGCTCCGTCGCCGCGCAACTCGCCCAGGAGGCGGGAGCCCACATCATCGGCACCGGCCGAGCCTCCGACCGGGACGCGGCCCGAGATTTCGGCGTCTACGAGTTCGTCGACTTGGACGGAGAGCTCCTGGAGGACGTCGGCGAGGTCGACGTGGTACTCGACGTGATCGGCGGCGACATCCGCGACCGCTCTACCGCGCTACTACGCCCCGGCGGCACCCTCGTCACCATCGCCGGTCCACCCACCATCCACCCTCACGACGGCCGAGTCATCTTCTTCGTCGTCGAGCCCAACCGCGAGCAACTGGCCCAACTGGCCACCCGCCTCCGTCATGGCCGGCTCATCCCGCTCGTCAGCAGCGTCTGCTCCCTGGCCGACGCCCCCGCGGCGTTCAGCCCCGACGGGCGCACCCGCGGCAGAACGATCGTCAAGGTGACCACGGACTGACGAGACCAGCTGTTTCGGCCGTCGACCGAAGCGTCCAGCTCGGAGGCGCCTGGATTAGCTCATTAGATGCTGTCGCCGAAGTCACGCGGCAACTCGACCGATGAAATGCCGTTAAACACGGAAATGCCACGGCAGAATGTGGCGATGCGGACATTTGCTCGATTGTTGCACGCTGTCGTCGCCGGGGCGCTGGTTGTGGTAGCCGGTCAGGGTGTCGCGGCCGCCCCCGCCGCGAGCGACACCCATATTCAGTTGCCCTGGCTGACGTCTGGGCCGGATGCGGTGCAGGCGTCGGGTGCGGCGCTGGCAGACGGAATCACCGGCACGGTGCTGTGGTCGCGACAGCCGAACACCCCGGTCCCGATAGCCAGCATCACGAAGGTGATGACGGCACTGGTCGTGATCAATGCCGGCGACCTCGACCGGGCCATCACCGTGCCGCAGGAAATCATCGCCTACGACACCGAGTACGACGGAAGCACCGCAGGCCTGGTCCCCGGCGAGGTGCTCACCGCGCGACAGCTCCTGTACGCGATGATGCTGCCGTCCGGCTGCGACGCCGCCTATACCCTTGCCGAAGCCTACGGGCCCGGACAAGACGGTTTCATCGCCAAAATGAACGACACCGCGCGTCAGATGGGCCTGGCGGGAACACATTTCGCCGACCCCAGCGGGCTGCCTGTCCCCACCGACCACTCCACCTACTCCACACCGGCGGACCTGGTCGCCCTCGGCCTGCGCGCGATGAGCCTGCCGGTGTTCCGGGAGATCGTCAGTTCGCAGAGCTATCACGTGCCCGCCGGCCCGGGCAACCGCGCTCACCTCTGGCAGACCACGAACAGGATGCTGCACGACTATCCCGGCACTATCGGCATCAAAACCGGATACACCGACGCTGCGGGAACCTGCCTGCTGTTCGAGACGGTCAGGGCAGGAATACCGCTGATCGGTGTGGTCTTGCACAGCTCACCCGACAGCGGCGCTGCCGCGAAGGATGACGCCGAGCGCATGGTGAACTGGGCCTACAACCCGATCTTCAGCGCGCTGCCGATCAGTTAGCGCCGAATGCGGTGAGCCCTCTGCTGATCCGGTTCCGATGTCGGCCTCCAGCTGTGGTCATGCCGCTTCGAGGGCCGGATCCGTTCGGCGACGAAGTGCCCTCCGGTGGTGGCCGTGCGGGCCGCCTCGACCACCTGTTCGCGCTGTTCGCGGTGATACCGTGAACGCGACAAACGTCCCGTCGACCGACAGTGAGTGGCCAGCGTTGGTGTCCGAGTCCGTTGTGAGTGAGGCCGAGTCTCGTAAAGGACTTCCGCGCACCAAGCGCGGCGAACGCACACGCGCCGCGCTGATCGCCGCGGCGCGCGAGGTATTCGAGCGCGACGGATACCTCGATGCCAAGATCTCCGATATCTCCAAGGCCGCCGGGACGGCGTCGGGGTCGTTCTACACCTATTTCGACGGCAAGGAAGAGATCTTCGCGGCGGTGGCGGAGCAGGTGCAGGAAGAGATGCTGCACCCTCACGTTCGCGGGCGCACGGGCGTCACCGACCCGCGCGACCTCATCGAGGCGGCCAATCGGGACTACCTTCGCTCCTACAAGCGCAACGCGCGCCTGATGGCCGTGCTCGAGGAGGTCGCCCTGATCAACGAGGATTTCCGCGAGCTGCGGATGGAACGAGGCAAGGCTTTCGCGGAGCGCAACGCGAAGATGATCAGCGCGCTGCAGGAATCCGGCCGGGCCAGCGCGGACCTCGATCCCATGATCACCGCGCACGCCTTGTCGGTGATGGTGAGCCGGATGGCCTACCTGGTCTTCGTCCAGAATCAGCGCATCCCGTTCGAGAAGCTCGTCACCACCCTGACGCAGCTGTGGGTCAACGCGCTGCAGCTCGAATCGGACTGATATATCGCGCAGGGTGGGCAGCGTTGATAAGCGATCGTTCGAAGGAAAGACCGCCATCGGTGTCGTTCCTGGTGAGCGAGGGAGCGGGATTCGTGTCCGGCCAGGTCGTCTATGTGGCCGGCGGACCTCGGGACAAGGACGGAAGGACAGCGACCGATGAAAGTATTCCAGGGCTTGGCCGAGATGGAGAAGGCCATCGGAACTCACCTCGGATACAGCGACTGGTACACCGTGACCCAGGAGCAGATCGACCGTTTTGCCGACGCGACGGGCGATCACCAGTGGATTCACGTGGATCCGGTGAAAGCGGCGACGGGACCGTTCGGCACGACCGTCGCCCACGGATTTCTTACGCTGTCTCTCATTCCGATGCTGTCCCGGCAGATCTATCGCGTCGAAGGGTTGTCGATGGGCGTCAACTACGGCGCCAATAAGGTGCGGTTCCCCGCGCCCGTTCCCGTGGGGTCCCGGCTGCGCGCGGGAGTCGAGTTGCTCTCGCTCGCGCCTGCGAACCTGGGATTCCAGGCGGTCAGCCGCGTCACGGTCGACATCGACGGCGCCGCCAAGCCCGCGTGTGTCGCCGAGACGGTCGCGGTGCTGGTGCCTTGATGAGCGACCGTAACCGCGAGGATCTGCCCGGCTTGGACCTGGATCGCCTGGCGGCATGGCTGGCCGATGTCGAGCCGGATCTGCTCGCAGGGCCGCTCACCGGCCGCCTGATCGCAGGCGGGAAATCCAACCTGACCTACGAGATCAGCGACGGTAGGTCGGCGTGGATCGTGCGGCGGCCCCCGCTCGGTCACGTGCTGGCAACCGCACACGACATGTCCAGGGAATACCGGGTGATGACCGCGCTGGCCGGCACCGGCGTACCCGTTCCCGCCACCTACACGCTCTGCGAGGATCCCGATATCCTCGGCGCGCCCTTCTATCTGATGGAGCGGGTGATCGGGACGCCCTACCGCACGGCGGCCGAACTCGCAGCGATCGGCGCCGACCGGACGCGAACCATCTCGACCGGAATGGTCGACGCTCTGGCCGCTCTGCACGCCGTCGATCCCGCGGCAGCCGGACTCGCGGATTTCGGACGTCCGAGCGGATTCCTGGTGCGGCAGGTGCACCGCTGGAAGAAGCAGTTGGACGCCTCCTACTCCCGGGAACTGCCGGGTGCGGACGCGCTGTACGGGAGGCTCGCGGCCCACCAGCCTCCGCAGTCTCCGGATGGAATCGTCCACGGCGACTACCGGCTCGACAACATCCTGATGGACTCCGAAGACCGCGTGGTCGCCGTAATCGATTGGGAAATGGCCACTTTAGGTGATCCGCTCACCGATGTGGCGCTCCTGCTGCTGTATCGCCGCCTCGGCGAGATCGGCGTCACCGGTGTCAGCGACGTGGCGCTCGCGCCCGGGTTCCTCACCGAGGCCGAACTGCTCGACCGCTATGCCGAACACAGCGGCCGCGACCTCGCGCACTTCGGTTTCTATCTGGGGCTCGCCGCCTTCAAACTCGCGGCGATCCTCGAAGGCATCCACTACCGCCATCTCCACGGGCAAACCGTGGGATCCGGCTTCGAGACCGTGGGATCCGGGGTCGAACCGCTGTTGCGCATCGGGATCGAAGCACTCGAGTAGAACAACCGATGACCGGCACACTCTCGACGCCCCCGGTGAGACCGTCGTGGGCGGGCGCCGGTCGGCTCGGCAGCCGGGCAGATCGCGCGCGTCGTCGGCATTGCGGGGCGGACCCGGCAATGGGCAAAGTTGAATCTGAAGTCGAATTCAAATACGGTGCGTAGGCAGCCGTCAGTCAGTACGAGGAGTCGCCATGTTCGAGCTCTCGGAGCGATCTCGCCGATACCGCGAGGATCTGCTCGCCTTCATGGACGAGCACGTCTACCCCGCGGAGGCGGTCTACCACGCACAGATGACGGAGTCCGGTGATCCGCACTTCCACCCGCCGATTCTCGAAGAACTCAAGACGGAAGCGCGCAAGCGCGGTCTGTGGAATCTGTTCCACCCGCACCCGGAGTGGGGTCCGGGCCTGACGAATCTGGAGTACGCGCCGCTCGCCGAGATCATGGGACGAAGCGCGCATCTGGCGCCGGAGGCGACCAACTGCAACGCTCCCGACACCGGGAACATGGAAGTGCTGACGCTGTTCGGCACGCCCGAGCACAAACAGACGTGGCTGCGTCCGCTGCTGGACGGCGAGATCGCCTCGGCGTTCGCGATGACCGAGCCGGCGGTCGCCAGCTCCGATGCCACCAACATCGAGCTGCGCATGCGGCCCGACGGCGACGAGTACGTGCTGAACGGCCGAAAGTGGTGGACCTCCAACGCCTTGCACAAGAATTGCAAGGTCCTCATCGTGATGGGCAAGACGGATCCGGATGCGCCCGTGCACCGTCAGCAGAGCATGATGGTCGTCCCGATCGACACCCCTGGCGTGACGGTCCTGCGCAACCTGCCCGTCTTCGGGTATCAGGACCGGGAAGGGCACGCCGAGGTGGTGTTCGAGAACGTCCGAGTGCCGCGCACCGCGCTGCTGGCCGGTGAGGGCGACGGGTTCATGATCAGCCAGGCCCGGCTCGGGCCGGGACGGATCCACCACTGCATGCGAGCGATCGGCATGGCCGAACGGGCGCTGGACCTGATGATCGACCGAGCGCAAGCGCGGACGACGTTCGGCGCGCCGCTGGCCGACCGCGCCAACATTCAGGATTGGATTGCCGAGTCCCGCATCGAAATCGAGATGGCGCGGTTGCTGACACTCCAGGCCGCCTATCTGATGGACACCGTCGGAAATCGCAACGCGCGGGTCCAAATCGCCGCGATCAAGGTGGCCGCGCCCCAAGTCGCGCTGAAGGTGATCGACCGGGCCATCCAGGTCCACGGCGGTGGTGGCGTCTCCGACGACTTCCCTTTGGCGAACATGTACGCGCATCTGCGCACTTTGCGTCTGGCGGACGGGCCGGACGAGGTGCACAAGCGCACGATCGCCCAGATGGAGTTGCGCCGCCGCGACCCTTCATGGGGCAAGCGACCGTAGCCGGACAGGACGAAGCGGCACAACCCACTTCAAGAGGAGGAACGTATGGCCGAGCCCTGTGTGGTGGTGGCGACCATGATCGCGAAGCCGGGCCAGGAAGAGCTGGTGGAGCGGACGTTGCGGACGGCCGCGCCCGCGGTGCACTCCGAGCCGGGCTGTCTGCTCTACGCACTGCATCGACGGATCGGCGAACCCGGTCGATTCGTGATGATCGAGAAATGGGCGTCGAAAGAAGCGCTGCGCGCCCACGGCCAGAGCGCGGTGTTGCGTGAGGTCAACGAGGCCTTGGGCGACGCGCTCAGTCATCCGGCCGAGGTGCTGGTCTTCGACGCGCTGCCCGCGGGCGATTCCGAACTGGGAGCGCTCTGACGCACGAACGACTGCCCGGCACGATGTTCACCGGAGCGAATATCGGAAAGTTCGTGCTAATGCTCTGAATTGGATGCGTCCGGGCTCGCGTTCTCGGCCAGCACGATGTCGGTGGATTCCTTGGTGCTCGGGCTCATTCGGGGTGCCCTTCGTTGTTCTCGCTGAACAGGTGCTTGCGAGCGTAGATCGACGGAACGCCGAACTCACGACGGGCCGAGAGCGGCCCACAGCCGCTCGATGGTGTCCGCCGCGTCGCGGTGCAGGACGCCGGTGAGCCCCGCGTGTTCGGCCGCGACGATGTTCTGTGGCAGGTCGTCCACCATTACCGTGGCTCCCGGCTCCACATTCAAACGGGCGCAGGCGATGTCGTACGCGCGCCGCGATGGCTTGCGTACACCGATCTCGCCGGAGATGGTGACGGCGTCGAACATCGAAGCGAGGTCGAATCCGGCGTAGCAGTCGTCGCCGAGTGAGTTCGACAGCAGCCCCACACGGAATCCCGCATTCCTGACTTCGGTCACCAGCTCGATCATGGCGCTGTCGGCTCGCAGGCCGGACTGAATGCGGTGAACGAGCCCGGCTCCGTCCACCTCGACCCCGTGCGCACGCAGCCGCGCCGCGAAGCCCTGTTCGAACTCTCGCTCGCCGATGCGTCCCTCCTCGTGGGCGACCAGCAGTGCCCGGGCCTCCACGTCATCGCTGAACAGGCGCAGCGGTAGGCGGGGATCGCAGCCGATCGACTCGCCGAACTCTCGGAACGCCTCGAAGACGCTGGACGTCAGCACACCCCCGAAGTCGAACAGCACGGCGGTCGCCCGGTGCTCGGCGGGTACGGAGGTGGGACCGGTCATGAGAGTTCCTTTCCACTCCGCGCCGCCGGACGCGGCGTCACGTTGTCGAATGCGTGCAGTTGTCGGCGGCGCGGCCGAGCACTGGGCGATGTCCGGCAGCCGAGCATGCTTTCGCAACCCGAGCATAGTTGAATCTGAGTTCATGTTCAATATCAAACGCTGGGCTAACCGCATGAGGCGCCGATGAAGAGCGGCCCCTACGCCTAGCCGTATCTTGAACGTGACATCGGATTCGGGTAACTATCGAAGTCGACTTTTCAGCACCACGAGATATCGGAGCAGTCTCTTGACCACGGTCTCCCCGCGGAGTGCTCGTCTGACCTTCCGCGCCCTCGAGCCGATCCACGGCATGATCTACTTCACCCCGCACGGCCCCGAGATGTATCGCGACCTCGGTCTGACGGATCCGCGGATGATGTACTTCGCCTCCAGGTCCGCTGCCTTCGGTCCGGTGGCGGCCGATGTCACCGTCGCCGCGTTCTTCAACTTCAATCCGGCCGCGGTGCGTGTCGCCCTGCCTGCCGCGTGGGAAATCGCATCTCCCGCAGCGATCTTGCGCGCTAGGTTGCTCGCCGTGGACCGTTCGCTGCGGCAGGCGTGGAACGGTGACATCGCCGACGCCGACGTCCGCGAGGCCGCCGGTTTGGCACGGCGTGCCGCCGAACGCGCTCGCGAGCGGCCCCAAGGGCGCGCGCTGTTCGCGGCCCATGCGGCGCTGCCCTGGCCCGACGAACCGCATCTGGTGCTCTGGCACGCGCAGACACTGTTGCGGGAGTATCGAGGTGACGGCCATGTGGCGCTACTGGCGACGGAGGGACTGGACGGTATCGAAGCACTGATCACGCACAGCGCGACCGGCGAGGTCGCCGCCGAGGTACTGCGCCTCGGCCGATCCTGGAGTGAGCAGGACTGGGCATCCGGCGTCGACCGGCTTCGTGCCCGCGGGTGGTTGGCGAACGGCGCTCTCGCTCTGAGCGAGCACGGCGCCGCCCGGCGCAGGGCGATCGAGGACAGGACCGACGAGCTTGCGGTCTATCCGTACGAGGCGATCGGCGAAGACGGGTGCGCACGTCTGCGCGCTCTGGCCTCGTCGTTGGCGGTTCGGGTCATCGAAGGCGATCTGGGATTTCCGTCCGTGCTGTCGGAGCGCTACCGGCAGGCGATCCAGGCCGAATCTCGATGAGCCGGGCGAAGGTGGCCGCGGTGCGGCCGGAGATCAGCCGGGTACTCGCGGTCCCCGCCGCGTTCATCAGGGAGATTCCGCCGGAGTTCGAGGACGGCAACCGGCACATGAACGTGATGCACTACTTTCGTCTGCACGGCGAGGCGATGTGGCAGCAACACCGTGCGCTCGGCTACACCGAGTCCGGGAAGTTCGGTCTGTTCGCGATGGAGCAGCACGTCGCCTACTACCGGGAAGTGCTGGTGGGACATGAGGTCTCGGTGCACGTCTGCGATCTCGGGCGCACCGACAAGGTCGCGCGCGGTATCTCGTATCTGGTCAATCGCACCGTCGGCGAGGTCGCGAGCTCGTTCGAGTTCCTGAGCATGAACGTCGATCGGGTGTCTCGCCGCCCGGCGGAATTCGCCGACACGGTCGCCGCCGCCCTGGACGAATCAATCGCGCGCGCTCGATCGCTTGGTTTCGGCCCCGACGACGGGGTGCTCGAATTGCGTCCCTCGCTGGTTCGCGAGCGGGACTGAACAGCTCCGGCCGAGCTCATCGGCTCGACTGGAGCAATACCTCGAAATTCCTCTCGGAGAGTGGCATTCGTGCCGCGAAAGTCATCGGTGGACGAGTGGGTGGAGGACGTCCCTACCCGAATTGATGCCAGGGTATCCGGGCGCGGGCGAGTTCGGACTGTTCGTCGGCGGTGAGTGGTGCACGCCCGCTTGCTTTGGCCAATGTGGTGGTGCGGTCCCAGCCAAGGCGCGTGGCGGCTGTGCCGACACCGAGAAAGTCGGTGACGGCGGCTGCGGCCGCGGGTGTGGTCCAAGCGGGGGTGCTGAGGGCGTTGGCCAGGTCGAGGCCGTGCAGGGCCAGTTCCACGACGCGGGTGAGCAGGAATTCTCGCAGAGTCATGCCGTCGCCCCATCGAGTGACGAGGAGCCGCTCGGGCGGTTGTCCGGCGATGGCGCGCAGAGCGCGGCGGCGTTGATGGTCGAAGGCGGCGACGAGCGCCGCTGTATTCGGATGTGCGGCTGCGGCGTCCTGGGCCGCCGACACGCGTGCGGCGTTGGCGGTCGCGTCGAAGATGCGCGGGTGGTAGTAGCCGGCGGCATCGAGGTTCGCGCGGGCGGGCGGGGGAGCGGCCAAGCCGTCGGGGACGCGAGCGATCGCGGCTGTGACGTGCGCGATGAGTTCGGCGACTGTCCATGGTGGGCATGGGGTTGGCAATGTGAACTGGTGTGCCGTCAGTGTGGCGGTGGCCCGCACCCAGGCGGTGCACTCCTCGTCGAAGGCCCGGGCCACGAGGTCATCCGTAGGCGCGTCAGGCATCGACCGGCCCTCGGCGCTTCGTGCGACGCAGTGTCGCGAAGACCGCGAGGGCGGCGGTGATCGCGAGGGTTGGATGCACGATGCGGTCGCGCATGTCGACCGGGATGACGCCGAGGATGGCGTCGCCGCCCACGATGCCCAGGGCGGTTTCGATCGCGTAGAGGATTCCGACTGCGGTGACGACCGGGATGGGTCGGGTGCGCAGCCCGGCGAGCAGGGTGATACCGACTACCGCTTGCAGGGCCGCGCGCCATCCCGATCCAGGAAGGGAGAATGCCGGAGCGCCGAGCAGCGTGGTGAGCGACCGGATGAGAAGGAACAGTCCCACGACGGAGCAATACCACTGTGTGGCAGTCATCTCCGCTGATCTTCGAAAGGTATGGGCAACCACGAGACTCCTTATTGCCATGGTGGCAGTAACTGTATTGCTTATACTGCCACTGTGGCAATAGCGGAGGTGAAACGGCGTAGGCGCACCGTGGCGGAGGCTCGTGCGGAGATTCTGGGAGCGGCTGGCGCGCTGCTGCGTGAGCAGGCATCCGAAGCGGTGACCGTGAGCGCGATCATGGCCCGGACGACATTGTCGCGGAAGTCGTTCTATGTGTACTTCCCGGATCGGGTCGCATTGCTGCGCGAACTACTCGCTCCGTTGCGCGCCGAGACCGATGCCGCCATCGCCCGGTGGCGCACTGCAGCCGATCCCCGCCCGGCCGCGCGTGCCGCGTTGGAATCGGCTGCGCGGATGTATCAATGCGACGGCGCCCTGTTGCGCACCCTGGCCGTGGCCTCGCAGCGGGACGCGGAGGCCGCCCAGTTGTGGCAGGAGTTCCTGGCTCCACTGGAAGAGGTTGCGGCCGAGACGATCACGCGAGCCGACGAGCGGCTTCCCGCTGTGTCGGTTGCCCGGGCCCTGGTCGCGATGAACGTGCACTATCTGCTCGACGAGGTCGTCGGCGCCGCACCCGAGTCGGTGGACGCGGCCGTCGACACGGTCGCCGTCATCTGGGAGCGCACCCTGTATCCCCACGACTGAGACGGCGGTCGTTTTCGGCTCGACATGACCAACCCCAGAATGACCAGCAGGCCCAGGACCTATCGGTGCGGTGTCCGCGCAATCTGCGGCGCGCTGCCGGAATTCGGCTATCGCCCCTCCGGGGCGCTCAGGGCAGGTACCCGACCAGAGCCTCGCTGAGACGACGCGCCGCCTCACACGGTTTTCGGGGTGCATCGGGCTCGGCCGGACTGCTGGAGATCCCGCTGTTGTCGATCACCTAGGCCGCGAAGGCGGACTGGGCCTGCGCCGGAGCGGGGGACATCAGCGCCGCACCGGCGAGGAGGGCGGCAGGCGCGGGTCACCCCTTCGGTCAGCCGCGCACGTGCAGCCCGAAACCCGTGCGGCCCGAGGGCTCCAGCCCTTCCTTCAGTTGCAGCGAGGGGATCTCATAATCACCGAAGTTCTGCCGCCGGAACGCGATCGGCTCGGTCGAATCCAGGGTGAGCAGGCGTTGCTGCCAAGCCTTGGCGACATCCGGGTAGTCCTCGCCGGTCATCCGGTCGGTCCCGTACAGCACGAACGGCGGCAGCACTTCGATGCCCGGGTAGTAGAGGATGCCGTGGTGGATCGGGAACAGTAGATCCTCGATCGGGCCGTTGATGCCGCGGGCGGCGTAATGCGACTCCGGGCCGCCGGCGGTCACCGACAGCAGAGCTTTCCTGCCCGCGAGTGTGCCTTCGCCGAAGCGCTCACCGTACTTCGTGTCGTTGTGCTCGCCGACGCCGTATGCGAAGTGGTAGGTGAACACGCGGTCTACCCAGCCTTTGAGGATCGCGGGCATCGAGTACCACCACAGCGGGAATTGGAAAATGATCATGTCGGCCCACAGCAGTTTCTCCTGCTCGGCCGCGACGTCCGGGGTAAGCGTCCCGGCGTCGAAGGCCCGGCCGGAGTCCAGGGCGACCTTCAGCGGACTCGAGGCGTGGGGCCCGTAGTCTGCGGCGTCCACGACCGCCTTCCAGTTCATCGCGTACAGATCGCTCACTCGTACCTCGTGCCCGGCTGTCTCCAATGTGGACACAGCGAGGTCCTTCAGCGAGCTGTTGAGCGACTTCGGCTCGGGGTGGGCGTAGACGATCAGCGCCTTCATGGGAACTCCTTCGGATCAGGTGCCTTCGATCCTGAGCACCGCTGCGCCTGGTGTTCAGTGACGCTTCTTCCGTCGGACGGGACTTCCTGGTAACGGCAGGACCACCTTCGCGAGCACCACCGCGGCCATACTGGGGACGTGGACGATCTTGCGGGCTACCTGCGGACCCGGCGTTCCCGGGTCGACCCGGCGACCGCCGGCATTCCCATCGACAGGCGCCGCCGGGTCGAAGGGCTTCGCCGCGAGGAGGTCGCGCACCTGTCCGGGGTCAGCGTCGACTATTACGTGCGCCTGGAGCAGGGCCGCGCGACCCAGCCTTCCGAGCAGGTCCTCGACGCGCTCGCTCGCGTCCTGGGCCTCGATGAGACCGAACGCGGGCACCTCTACCGGCTCGCCCGGCAGCGCCGCCGCCGCGCGAAGGCGCCGAGCGGGCGGGTCCGACCGGAGCTGCTACGCGTCCTCGACCTGGTCGCCGACGCACCCGCGCTGATCATGGACCACCGCATGGACGTGCTCGCCGGAAATCGGCTCGCCGGCCTTCTCTACGGCCGACCGATGCCGGGCCTGAACACCGCCCGGCACATCTTCCTCGAGGAGGCCGAGCGCGGCCTCTACGCCGACTGGGAGAATTGCACCCTCGACGTGGTCGGGCACCTGCGCCTGGCCGCAGGCAAATACCCCGAGGACCCCCGCCTGGCCTCGCTTATCGGTGAGCTGGCGATGGGCAGTGAGCGCTTCCGCCGCCTCTGGGCCCGCGCAGACGTGCGCGCCCGCACGCATGGACGCAAGGCGTACCGACACCCGCTGGTCGGATTGCTGGAACTGCATCAGGAGAACTTCGCACTACCGGACGAAACGGGCATGGAGCTGCTGGTGCTGTCCGCGCTCCCCGGCAGCCCCGCCGAGGACGGGCTGCGTCTGCTCGCGGGGCTGGACGCGGACAGCGGTGACACGCAACCCACGATGAACGCTCAGGTTCGCGAGTAACTCAACGCCGGCCCCCGGAAACACCTTAGCTGGCTGCGAGTTGGACCAGTCCGATGTCGTTGCCGCCGATCCCCACGGTGACGAGCGTGGTGTCGGGAGTGAGCGCCTCGTACTGCGGCGCCACGGAAGCTCAGGGTGCTATCCGAGGAAGTTTCGGGAGGCGAGTGGGGAGCTGAGTCGGGCCCGGAGATGCACTTGATCATCGCCGGGCCCAACACTTCAGTCTGAAGCAGCCGTCACCCCCATAACCCGAGAATGCGCGGATTCGACGAGTCGGCCGCTATCCGCCTCCATGTCGGCCTGTCGGGCCGGCTTCACTTCAAGTGCCGGGCGAAGAACCGGTTTGCCTCCTCTCCCGCGAACTGCGGGACGCCGGTGTGCCCGCCCATGTTGGCGTGCAGCGTCTTCTCCTTGGAGCCGAAGGCGTCGAACAGGTCCAGGGCCATCTGCCGGTCGTTTCTCTCGTCGTCCCACTGCAGCAGGACATGCAGTGGAATAGTGACCTGCCGGGCCTCCTCGAATATGGCGCGCGGCACGAAACTTCCGGCGAACAGAACGGCGGCCACGATGCGCTGCTCGACCGCCGCCAGCCGGGTGCCGATGGAGATCACCCCGCCCGAATACCCGACCGGCCCGCCGATCTCGGGCAGCGCGAGAAGGGCGTCCAGGGCGGCCCGCCATTCTGGGACCGCCTGGTCGACCAGCGGGAGGACGAGCCGGTCGACGATGTCGTCGGTGACCGGCTCGCCAGCCCGTAGCACCCGGTGCAGGTCGGCGCGGACCTGCTCGGCGGCAGCCGAACGGGGCCGGTCACCGCTGCCGGGGAGCTCGATGGTGGCTGCGGCGAAGCCCTCCGCCACGGAGTGCCGGGCCCGGGCAATCAGTCGGGGGTACATCTTGTCCAGTCCGCCTGGGTGGCCGATCAGGATCAGCGGTGCCGGCGCGGATGCTGATCCGGGCGTCCACAGGACGCCGGGGATCTCGCCAAGGGTGAATTCGCGCTCGAGGATATCGTCGTCGAGGCGCTGTTCAGAAATGAATTGCACGGTGGTGCCTTTCGGGAGTGCTCTTGAACGGCGCTCCCGGACGATCTATCGCCCGACCGTGACCCCAGAGGGGAGCACCCATGTAGATACTGTGTTCACGGGTACCACCTCCTCGTTCACTTGCACGGCTTCCGGAAGGCTAGCAGTGGTCGCCGCGGTCGACCAACAGGTTTTGCGGAGGCTCCGGGGCCGGTGCCGCGGAGCCGCTCGCTTACGGTGTCCGCCGTGTCTGGTGACGAGGGTGCTGCGGTCGAACGGAGCTCAGTCGGCGAGATAGCGCAGCATCACTGCGGTGTCGAAGTGCCTCGTCTCGACCAATCGGAGCTGGATGCGCTTGTCCAACGATGGGAACAGCGGTGTGCCGCCGCCGAGCACCACGGGCAAGACGAACAGTTGATACTCGTCGATCAGCCCGTGTGGTATCAGCGAAGCCGCGAGGCTCGCGCCACCGATCTCCATGACGCCATCGCCTCCCGCCTTGAGCCTGCGGACCTCCTCGACCGCGTTCTCGCTGATCAACGTGCTGTTCCAGTGGACCTCGGTGAGCGTCCGGGAAAAGACGACCTTCGGCTTCTCCGTCCAGAGCCTGCTGAACTCCCGCTCGATGCGCGGCGCGTCCGCGGGCACATGCGGCCAGTACTCGGCCATCAGCTCGTACAGGCGACGGCCGTGCAGCGAGACCTCGATTTCGCGGTAACGGTCGTTGTGAAACTGGTGTAGCTCCTCGTCAGGGTTGGTCCAGTCGATGCTGCCGTCGCGGTCGTTGATGTAGCCGTCCAGGGACACGCTGAACCCGTAGATCAGTTTCCTCATGACGGGGTAGACGACAGCGAGTTGCGCAGATCCGTGATGGTGGCGCGGCGCTCGTAGGCGATCCAGGCGAAGATCGCGGCAAGCACCAAAGGGAAGATTCCCATCAAGGGCTTGTCGGCGATGAAAGCCTGCGTCGCTGCGGCGAGCACGGTGAGAACGGACAGACCTGCGGCAGCCAGGGCACTGAGCCGTGGCACCATCAGGCCGATACCGCCCGCCACCTCCGCAACTCCGATGAAGACGAGCAACCCGAGGGGGATGGTCAGATTCTCGGGGGCGTTGTCCGTCAGGGCGCTCGGCATAACGAGTTTCGGCCCGCCGGAGGCGATGATGAAGAACAGGCCGAGCAGGATCTGCAGGGCCCACAGGACGCGGTTGCGGACCTTGCCGGGACGGTCGGTGACGTCGCTGGAGAAGTTGGTGGTGGGGTTGGCGGTGGTCATTCCTGGTCCTTCTGGTTGGTGCGCCGCGTTGGCAGCGCGTTCACCGGATAGGACGGAGCACCGTCGGAGAACTCATCGCTGTCCACGAAGATTCTCCGGACCGCTTTACGTGGAGGAGTTTTGCTTCGATAGTGCGAGATCGTGGGTCTCACTCCGTTGATACCGCATGCGAGTAGTCCGCTACGCGGCGGTTCGTTCTGGGCGTGGCGACGAGAGTCATTCGTCGACGTTCGTTGTCTCGCGATCGCGTAGTCGGCTACTCGTGCCGACAGTTCGTGACCTGGGCATGATGGCCGGTGTGCGATAGCCGAGATCGACCGGTCGACGTACGCCTGCGAAATGAAGACCGACGCCGCGATCGAGTAGTGAAATGGTGCTCATCCATAATGCCACGCATGCGACGTGTTTCCAGCTCACGTTGGTCGAAGAATTCGCCCTGCACAGCGGCGACCGCCGACTTTCCATTCCGCACGCGGCGGAGCGGGTGCTGACCTATCTGGCACTGCTGAACCGGCCGGTCTCTCGTGGCCGCCTCGCCGGCGCGCTGTGGCCGGAGTGCGCTGATCACTGCGCGGCGCAGCGTTTGCGAACCGCCCTGTGGCGCTTGCGCCGTATCCAGGACGCGGTCGTGGAGATCAACGGCGACCGTCTTCGCCTCCATCCGGACGTGGTCGTCGATCTGGCGTATCTGACCGAATTGGCGCAGAAACTGGTTCACCAGCCGTGCTCGGAGGATCTCGCGCGCGTCCCGCTGCTGCTGGATCGCGCAGCGCTGCTGGCGGACTGGGACGAGGAGTGGGTGGTCGTCGACCGGGAACGGTACCGATTGGCCTGGGTCGCGGCGCTGGAAGCGGCGGCCGAAGCCTTGCTGGAGCGTCGGCAGGTCGGCGCCGCCCTGATGGCCGCGTCGGCGGTGGCGGCGGCGGAGCCGCTCCGGGAAAGCTCCCGCAGGATTCTGATGCGAATCCATCTCGCGCAGGGCAACAAGATCGACGCCCTTCGGGAATACCGGCGATACCGAGACCTGCTGTGGGCCGAGTTCGACACCGGGCCGTCGCCGGAATTCGACGAACTCCTCCTCCGCGTCCAGAAGTGCGACGCCCCGGCGGTCGAGTCGCTCCGGAATCGCTGACACGAGTCGCACGGGCGCGGTGACGATAGACGACGAACACTGTCGGGCACTGCCGCGCTGGGCGAAACGCTGAGGTGACGGTGGTGTGACGCGCCTGAGGAACACTCCGCCAGTAGCGGACATGACCACATCAACCTCTGTTTCCAGGCGGTTGCACCATGAATTCTCGTGAACAAGTCCAAGCGGCGTGGTTGAAGCAGATCGGGGCCGCCGCAGAACGTTACGTCGCGACCGAGACCAAGCGCGAAGACATCAAGCAACGTCGCAAAATGAAGGACAGTCCGGTTGTCGACTCTCCGGAACAGATCTGCGCTCGGGCGCAGCGGCTCGCGACCAGCGGCGAGATGCCGGTCGAGGCCATGATCGAAGTCGGCCGGATCGAGCCCTCCGACCGGGTCACGACGCTCGAGCGGATCATCGGCGCCAGCAACGAACTCCAACCGGCCAACTTCCTTTCCCGCGGTGCTCGCACGGCGGCGTCGGTCGCGCGGATCTCGCTGAGCCGCAACGGCCGAGAAGTACCGCTGGGCACCGGGTTCCTGGTGTCGCCCCGGCTGCTGCTGACCAACAATCACGTACTTCCCGACCAGGACACCGCCCGGCAGGTCGTGATCGAGTTCGGCGCCGAGACGACGATCGACAACGACCCTCGCCTTCCTGCGCGATTCCGTCTCGACCCCGACTTCTTCGTCACCGATGAGCACCTGGATTTCACTTTGGTGCCGGTTCGTCCCGGCGCCGACGGCAAGCCGCTCGGCGACGCCGTCGGCTGGTGGAACCGGCTGATCATGGACCAGGGAAAGATCGTCATCGGTGAGGCGATGAACATCGTCGGGCACCCGATGGGCAGGCTCAAGGAGATCGGCATCCGCCGCAACCAGCTCGACTTGCAGCTCGATGACTTCCTGCATTACTCGACCGACACCGAACCGGGGAACTCCGGCTCGCCGGTCTTCAACGACCAGTGGGAGGTCGTCGCGTTGCACCACTCCGGCGTTCCGCGCACCGACGAGCAAGGGCGGATTCTGCGCCGTGACGGCACAGTCTGGCACGAGGGCGACGGTGACGACGCGATTGCCTGGAGGGCCAACGAGGGAGTGCGCATCAGTGCGATACTCACGCACCTGGCCGGACTGCAGCGCTCGGCGCGCGACCAGGAGTTTCTCGCCGAACTCGGTCCCAACGCCGGGCCGGTCGGCGGACCATCGGCGATCCGCCCCCGCCTCGCACCTGCCGAGGACCGCACCGAACTGATAGGTCCGGCTTCGGCGCCGCGTGAAAGCACGGAACTCCGCCACGGCGTCACCGCCCGAGCAGGCGCCTTCGGCGGCACACGTCACCTGCTGTTCCTGCACGGCCGCAGCCAGCATGGTCGCGATCCCGAACTTCTGCGCCGCGAGTGGACCGCCGGCCTCAACAAGGGCCTCACCCTCGCCGGGCTCAGCACGTTCGATCCCGCGGATGCCTTCTTCCCGTTCTACGGCGACCGTTTGGCAGCCCTGCTGCAGCCCACGGAGGAAACGGCACTCGCGCCCGAGACCATGGCCGTCGATCATGCGCTGGCAATGGCGCCGACGACGCCGCAGGCTCGCCGTCTGTACGAACAGATCCTGCAGAACGCGGCCGCGGACGCGGGCATGCCCGCCGAGGACGGGCAACCGGCCGACCGGGTCGAAGCGGAAGGACTCGGTTCGATCGGCAGCGCGATCGCGAGCAGGCTGCAGCGGCAGCTCAGCTGGCTGGCCGCCCGTACCGACCTGGACGAGCTCATCATCGCCCAAGTCTTCCGGGACGTCGCTTCGTACCTCGCCGACGAGCAGATCCGGCAAGCGGTACTCGACTGTGTCCTCGAGACCGCTCCCGCATCGGGACGGCTCACCCTCGTCAGCCACAGCCTCGGCACCGTGGTCGCGATGGATCTGCTCACCCGGCTCCAGCCCCAGCTCGACGTCGCCGTGCTGCTCACTCTCGGCAGTCCCCTGGGGCTGGACGCGGTTTACAACAAACTCCTGGTCCCAGGACCGCACCGGCCGGAGCGTGTCGGCGACTGGCTGAATGCCTGGTCCGTGGTGGATCCGATCACCATCGGATGCCCGCTGCGCCATATCTGGAAGGGACAGCTGCGGGAGATTCCCGTCGACAATCCCAAGGAACGGGCCCACAGCATCGCTGAGTACCTTGCCCATCCAGCTGTCGCGCAAGCCATCCACAACGGTGTCGCGCCGACGACGGGACCATGACGGTAGCCCGTGGTTCGTGATGGTCCGGCACCCGCGTGACACGTCGGACGCGGCCGGTGAGAGCGGCGGTGCCAGGGCCATCCCGGTCACTTGCTCAACCTGGCCGTCAGGTGCGGAACGGTGGCGAGCGAGTTCGCAGTCGTCGGCAATGACCGAGTTTGTGCCTGAGGACTGCGCGGATACTTCGCGGAGTTGCTGGAACTTTATTCCAGCAGGATTTCTACCGGCTGCTCACATTCGTGTTCGATGTCGGCGGACCGGTGGCGGATGGCTGTCGGTGCCGCCAGAGTCGTCCCCAACGGTATGAGCTTCCCGCACCGGTTAACGCAATGTGGATTGCCGACGGATATGTGTGGGCGCTGGGTGCGGCGACGGCCTAGCGAAGAGTTCAGCGTGGCCCAGCAGGTCCATCCACCTGGTCGGGGTCACCGTTGCGACCACTATCGGGCTGACCTTCGGTGCCTGCTCTCTCGCTTGCACTCTTTCCCACTCGGCGCGGTTTGACCATGCGCCGAATACCGGCGGCCGGAGCATCGTCACCAGCTCGTTTCCGCCGCAACGCGTCGAGATCGATGACACTGGCATCAGGCTCGGCACTGCCCGGATCATCCTTCGGAGCGGGGTGCCGCGCCGCGCCGGGGTCGACCGGCCACCACCCTGTCTCCCGCTGCAGTTCCGATCGCAGTACGGGCTTGGTCGGTGCAGGATCATAGACGGAGCCACGGTCCGAGCGTCGAGTCTTTGGGAGACGTTCGCCGGCCTCTTCTGCCACGCGCCGCGGGCGACGTGGTAGTCGGGTGACTTTCGACGTGCCGTCTCCCGCTCCGGGAGTCTCCACAGCCTTCATCCCTTCTTCCTGTTTCCGCGCGACCGTTCCAGCTCGTCGTACCCCTTCCGGCTGGGCCCTGGCAAGGGTTCCGGTGCGTCGCTCACGTCCGTATTCTCCCTCAATAGGTAAACCGCTGGGCACCGGAGCCAGGCCCGGGCCGCCGCGAGACTGGCGGGTATACCGGAATGTTGTTGCGCACGCAGCTGTGCACGACCGCGCTGCCACACGGTGGTGATCGCATCCGGCAGACCTTTCAGGCCATCGCACACCCGCGACACCATGACCGTCGTCGGCCACGCAAGGACCTCCCGATCGATGTCTCGCCGCCCTCTTGCGCAACCGCGGCGGGAGCGCGACGGTGTGAGTGTGCCCCCCGCCGGGCTCGTCGGACAATGCGACGGACCGACCGATCGTTGGGAGGAAAAATGGCGAACAGGTGGACCGAGCAAGACATACCAGCCCAAAAGGGACGACTAGCGGTCGTCACAGGCGCCAACAGCGGGCTGGGGTTCGAGACGGCCCGAGCGCTCGCGGCGCACGGCGCGTCGGTGGTGTTGGCGGTTCGGGATGTCGACAAGGGCAAACACGCCGCAGACCGTATCGCCGGTGCCGTTCCCGGCGCGGACACCACCATCCAACAGCTGGACCTGACCTCGCTGGCATCTGTACGCACTGCTGCCGAACAGCTGAAATCCGCTCACGCCACGATCGACCTCTTGATCAACAACGCCGGGGTGATGTACCCGCCGAGACAGACCACCAGCGACGGGTTCGAGCTGCAATTCGGGACCAATCATCTGGGACACTTCGCGCTCACCGGGCTGCTGCTGGACAGAATGCTGCCGGTGCCGGGCTCGCGGGTGGTCACGGTCAGCAGTGTCGGGCATCGAATCCGGGCGCGAATCGACTTCGACGATCTGCAAGGCGAACGGTCCTACAACCGGGTGGCGGCCTACGGCCGGTCCAAGCTGGCGAATCTGATGTTCACCTACGAACTGCAACGTCGTCTGTCCGGCAACGGCAAAACGATCGCGGTCGCGGCACACCCCGGTGCCGCGAACACCGACCTCATGCGCAACATGCCCACTGCGCTGCGTGCGCTCGTGCCTGTCATCGCGCCCATCGTCACGCAAAGCCCAGCGATGGGGGCCTTGCCGGTCCTCCGCGCGGCCACCGATCCCGGCGTGCTGGGCGGTCAGTACTACGGGCCGGGCGGATTCCTGGAGACCCGCGGCTACCCGAAGATCGTCGAATCGAGCGCCCGATCCCATGACATGGCGATTCAGCAACGCTTGTGGACGGTCTCGGAGGAACTGACCGGAGTCACCTTCCCCGTCTGATCGTCACCGCACGGCCGGAAGGTCGTTCGACGAAGAACCTCCCCAGGCCTGTCCACGCACCTCTAGCAGTACCTGCACTGCTGCACCGCGCCGGCGGGGGCGGCCAGGGGCTGCCCCAACGACGCGGCGACGAGACAGATTGCAGCACAAGTTGTCCCGGTATCGCTTGCCGTATCACAGGTTAGGACGTTCATCCGACACTCGCACAGTGCCACAACTAGCTGCAGGAATGTGGCGTAGTGGAGAGATCGTGGCTATCGCAATGGGATCAGATGCGCGTGATCGCGGGGTCGCCCCTCGTCATGGACGTGCGTGATGCCTCGCCGAATTTCGCTGGTGGAGTGTTCGATCTTCGACAGGTCACGCGAGCGTGAGGAGCGCAGCTGCCACGGGACGCCGGTGACCGTTACCGCGGGTTGAAACTGGGCGGGCGGTCAAGGCTCCGTCGTCCACTTGATGCCTGATCAGACGGAGTGAGCCTGGAACTGCATCGTTTCCTGGGTTGACCTGCTGCTGCGCCGCAGGGGGATGTGGCTGAATCGAAGCTCAGGCCGGCGGGTTCGTAGGATGCCGCCGATGGGTCTCGGCTACCTGCTCGGCCGCGGCAAGATGGTCGCGCACCACGTCAGCCAGTGGATGGTCGCTGCCGAGGGCTCGCGTCGTCTGGTCGAACATTGTCTCGAAGAGTTGCACGGCCTCCTCGAATCGGCCTGCCGCGTGATAGGCGAGCGCGAGTCCGTTGACCGAACGCGCGGTGAGGGAGTCGTCGGGGCCGAACTCCTGCTGGTCGATGTTCGCCTCGTACAGGGGAATGGCTTCCTCGAATCGGCCTGCGGCTCGGAGGGTGTCGGCAAGCGCGTTGCGGGTGCTCCGGAGCCGTGGATGGCCGGGAAGAGCGCGGTGGTACTCGGCGAGATTCGTCTTGAACAAGTCGATCGCGGTGTCGAGGTGACCGGCTGAGCGGTACGCGGCCGCGAGGTTGTCGCGAGAGGCGAGGGTGGCGTGGTGGTCTGGTCCGAGGACGCGCAGTCGGTCGGTCAAGGTGGTTCGGTGGTTGGTGAGGGCGTCATCGATGCGGCCTGCCGCGTGGTAGGCGGCGGCGAGGTTGTACCGGTAGGTCAAGGTGTCGGGGTGGTCGAGACCGAGTTCTCGCGCGCTGGCGGAGACGTTGGCCTCCAGCAATGGAATGGCCCGTCCTGGTTGCCGCACTCCCAGGGCGTCGGCGAGGTTGTTGCGCGCCTTCAGGGTGTCGGGATGGTCGGGACCGAGAATCCGGAGGCGATCACGCAGGGAGGCTTCCTGTATGGCGATCGACTCGTCCCAGCGTCCGGACGCGCTGTAGGCGATGGCGAGCCCGCCCTGAGTGAGCAGGGTGATCGGGTGGTCGGAACCGAGTATCCGGGGAAAATCGGCGATATTCGCTTCGAAAAGTGCGATGGCGTCCGCGAGCCGCCCGGCCGTCTGCAAGGCACAGGCGAGGTTGTGGCGGGTTATGAGTGTGTCCGGGTGTTCCGGCCCGAGGACCCGCAGCCGCTCGACGAGGTTTGCTTCGCCGAGACGGACGGCGTCGTCGGCTCTGCCGATGGCCTCGTAGATCTCGGCGAGATTGTTGCGGCAGGCCAGCGTGACGGGATGATCACCTCCGAAGATCCGCATGGCGTCGTCGAGGTTCTTCCGCAGCAGCGGGACGGCCTCGTCGGTGCGTCCTGCCGCCCCGTAAGCGCGGGCGAGTTTGTGCAGGCAGAGGAACGAATCGACGTGATCGGCACCGAGTACCCTCAGGTAGACGGGCAGAAGATCCTCGAAGATGGCGATCGCGTCCGCGAGGTGACCCGCCGACAGGTGGACCTGAGCGAGCCCGCCGCGAAAGTTGAGGGTCTGGTACGCGTCCGCACCGAATACCTGCTGGCTGTGCGCGATGTTCTCGGTGTGCAGGGCCCTGGACTTGTCCAGGAACCCGGCCTGGAGGTACGTGTCCGCCAGTTGAAAGCGCATGGCCAGCGTGACGGGATGGGCAAGTCCGAGAACCTGCCCGGCGTCGGTCAGGTACGCCTCGAGCCGGGCGGCTGCTTCATCGAGCCTGCCGCAGGCGGCGTGGGCCCGGGCCAGTAGATATCGGGCAGTGAACGTATCGGGATGCTCGCCGCCGAGGATCTGCTCGCTGGAGATGACGACATCCTGCGCGAGGGTCAGCGCTCTGGCGGTGTCGGCGGCCTCGGTCAGCTGCTCGACGGCCCATCTGCGAACGGCGATCATTGCCGCGGCATGTTTTCTCGTGCTGTTGTGCACCATTCCGGTGTCCCACAGCGCGTCGATCTGATCGACGAGATGCGCGCCGTCCTGCCGGCGCGCCCACGCCTGCGAGGGCGGAAACGTATTTCGCATGATGATGGCGAGTGCGGACCGGACGAGTTCGACCGTGGACCGCGCGGCAGGAGCCCGATTACGAAGTGCCGCGGTCGCTCGCCGGAACAAGCTGATGGACTGCGTATTCGAACCGCGTTCGCGCAGCACGCGGCTCACGAGCCGGTGCATGATCAGCGCCTCGCCGGAAGTCGACCAGGACAGCAGGGAACCAGCCACACATCGTTCCAGTGCCTCGTCGATTCGCCTGGGGCTGGTGGCGAGCAGGGATCGGTGCACGCCACCGGGCGAGAGCATGGCCATCGCACCCAGAAGCCAGGCGACGTCGGCCGCGAGCTGGTAATCGCCGGTGACGCCCTCGGTGGTTTCGATGCACAACGAGATCGCCTGGACGACCGACCGGGGATAGTCGTGACCGGCGGTGCGCCGCAATACGGTCGGCAATGGGCTGTCGTGCAGCAGCTGCCGGTACTGCGCGTAGCCGAGGCGGCGACCGACCATCGTCGCGGCGGCGGCGGACAGTGCCAGCGGCAGGTCACCCAGGTCCTCGGCGACCTGATCGGCACCGTCGTCGCCGAGTCCGGTCGAGTCGGCGAGGTAGCGCACCGATTCAGGGCGAGTGAAACAGGTGACGTCGACCGCCTCGCCGAAGGCCGCGAAGGACCGGTCGACGCTGGTGATCACGATGCGCGTGCGGCCGCCGGTCGGCAACAGCTCCCGGAGGTGGTCGGCGTCGGTGGCGTTGTCGAACACCAATAGCGCCGCGACGGTGTCTCCGGAGAGGTGATCGCGTAACCGCCGGGCCGACACCGCCGAGTCGCCGTCGGGGTCGGCGACGCCCAGCCGCTGGGCGATATCGGCGAGTCCGGACAGTGTGCTGTCCGGCGTTTCGGCATTGACCCACCCCACCAGACCCTGTCCGGAATCGAACAGTGAGCGTGCGTGAGCGGCCGCCAGGTGGGTCTTGCCCGCGCCGCGCAGTCCGGTGACGACGACGGCCGCCGCAGGGCGCTCCAGTGCTCGACGCAGACGTGCCAGCTCGTCGCGGACGACGAATCGTGGTGGCTGCCGGGGGATCCGGCCGACGACTACCACGCTCGTAGCCGGAGACGACACGCGAATGCCTGCTGTGAGATAGATGTCGCGGGCGTGAACGTCGGAGAGCGTAGTGACGATATGGGTGGTCAGCGCGGGGGCGTCGGTCGAGGCCGCCGCGCTCAGCCGGGGTGTGACGAGTCACCGGCCCCCGCATCGATGTCCTCGATGTGGATATCCCCGCTGAATCGTCCGCCGTGCACCCGCACACCGGTGCCGGTTGCCGTGACGCGGCTGATCCGCAACGCGGCGGCCTCTACCATCTCCAGGTCGACGCCGGCGGCTCCCACGTCCGCTCGCGCTGCCGCGGAAATGAGTTCTGTTGCTGTGGTGAGTAATTCGTGGTCATCGGCGGCGCCGTACGCCTCCAGCGCGCCCGCGAGGGCTTCCCGTTCGGCGGCGGCGTCCGGGTCCGCCTCCACCTGTGCTAGATCCACATCGCGATAGCGGCGGGTGAGTAGACCCTTCAACGCCGCATACGCGTCGGTCACGGATTGCTTGGCAGTATCGGTGAGACCGGCGGCGGCGCCGACCGCGACCGCGGTGGCGACTATGGTGGCCGGGTCCATTCGAATTCCCCCTCTGTGGCGACTCGGACGAGTAGCTCAAGTGTGCACGATCGCGGCAAAGCCAACCTTTTCCGTGAATGATTCTGCGTGCTGCCCGGGGCCGGCCGCTGAGCATGCCGTTCCCAGCGATCACTGGAGACGGCACTTGCGCTCAGTTCAGTGTGAACGTCGCGCTACCCGAGATCAACGCTGCGGTGACACCGGCACGAGCCAAAAACCGTTGCGGCTGTTTGCGATTGGGAGCCATGCCCGGTTTGTCGGGCTGCCCGGCAACTCATCCCGGCCGCCGATCGGATATGCGGACTCGGATACCACAGCCCGGAGAAAGTCACCTTCCGCGCGACGGTTCGGTGTCGCGAAATTGGCGTTCCGGCACCGGGTTTCGTTGTCGATTGATAGCATTCGAGCCGCTGTCGGGCCACTGGATCGGGGGCGTTGATGGAGGTGGAGGACGTCCACCACGCGTACGGCAGACGGTCGGTGCTGCGTGGCGTCGACATAGTGCTGCCTCCGGGGACGCTGGTGGGCATCGTCGGTGAGAACGGGGCGGGTAAGTCGACGCTGCTGAAGGTTCTGTCCGGAGAGCTGCGACCGGACCGGGGGAGGGTCCGCCACCGTGGGCGGTTCGGTTACTGCCCTCAGCAGGTGATCCTGAACGACGCTTTCACAGTGCGTCAGCACCTGAACTTCTTCGCCGAGGCCTATGCGATCCCGGACCTGCGCCGCGCGGAGGAGACCATGGAGATCTTGCGTTTCGCGGAGTACGCCGGTGAGCGGGTCGGGACGCTGAGCGGCGGTACGCGGCAAAAGCTCAACCTGACGCTGGCGGTGATGCATGATCCACAGGTCTTGCTGCTGGATGAGCCGTATCAGGGTTTCGATTGGGAGACGTATCTGCGTTTCTGGGATCTGGTCGCGGAATTCCGTGACACCGACCGGTCGGTCTTGGTGGTCTCGCATCTGGCTCACGACACCGACAAGCTGGACCAGGTGTGGCGGTTGCGCGACGGCGTCTTACGAGGCGGACAGGAGAATGCCGGATGAGTGATCGTGTGCGCTTGTTCGTGATCGCCACGCGCTACGGTCTCATCGAGCACGCGCGTAACCGTTTCGCCATGCTGTTGGTGGCCTTCTTCCTTCCCATATTGATCACCGTGGTCCGCGTGGCCGTCACGGACCTCGAGGTGCCGTTCCGGCTTCGAGACACCGGTCTGGTTCTGCGCGCCAACGGTAACGAGCTCGCTCAGGTCAGCGGCGCCCTGATGGCGGTCTCGCTGATCATAGGGTTCATGATGTTCGCTGCCACTTTCAGCAGCGGCGCATTCGACCGGCGCCTCTCGATGGCGGGGTACCCCCGGGTCTCTTCGGGTTTGGCGAAGATCGCCTGCCTGGTGGTGGCCTCGGTGGTGGTTTGCGTGTACGCCACGGCGGTCATCTGCTGCTACTGGTCGCCGCGGCAGCCTGTCCTGCTCGCCGCGGCGCTTTTCGGCGCGGCGATGACATACGGGGCGCTGGGTGTGGCTTTCGGCGCGCTGCTGCGCCGAGAGGTGGAGGGGATGTTCGCCATCGCGATGATCAGCTGCTTCGACATGGCCGTACAGAACCCCATCGCCAGTGCTGGGGCGGACAGCGATTTCGTGCGCTGGCTGCCCTCCTATGGGGCCATGCAGGCTTCGACCACAGCCGGTTTCTCCGACGCCACGCCATTGACGGGATTCGCCGTACAACTAGCCTGGTTCATCGCGAGCGCCCTCGTCGGTCTGATCGCTTTCCATCGGCGCACCCGTTCCTCTCTTCGACCTACGATGTGGATGCGCATCTGGAGCCCGAAGGGGTCCGGACAGTCGGTGATGCACTGAGGATGCATCTCGCACGACCACACGGTGGAGGTGCGGGACTCTTGCCGACTGCGGGGCTTACGACAGCGTAGGAGCCGGTTCGTCGGCCGGGAGGTAGACCTCACGGCGCAAGCGTTCGAGATCCGGCGCTGCGACAGCGGAGGTCTGCGTATACCGATTGCTTTCACGCCCCCAGAGCCCCACGCTCGTAATGTTCACATACATCTCCGCGTAGTCCTTCCCCTGCCCCGCCAAGCCGGGAAGAACGCGCAGGAGCGCGGGGACGTAGTGGATTATCGCCTCGAGCTGGGCGCGCTGATCCGCCACTTGGCGCCGCACTTGGTCCACGGCTTCGTCGCGAGTGCAGCCGGTTTCGTGACAGACCGCCCGCACCAGGTTGTAGGGAACTCGGTCTGCCTCGTCCTGATCCAGTCCCACCAGGTCGTTCTCCACGAAGGTGACCCAAAAGGCGAGTTCCTCGAGACGGCGGATCACGGGGTGTTCGCGCAGCGTCGATGGCAGTTCCCGGTCGTGGTACACCTCCATGCAGGCGATGGCGGTTTCGATCCCACTGGTCGACATCCGCATCGGCAGGTAGTCGGCCGTGGAAGGGACGTAGCCACTGATGCGATGATGGGCTTCGCGTTCGGCGGCTTCGAACCACTCCTCGATGCCGTCGAGGAACCGCTTCTGCCAGCGGATGGTCCGGCCCTCGCGCAGGCGCGGCCATATGCTCGCCCAAGCCGTCGGAATCGCGCCGGGCCGCCACGGTTTCTCCGGGTCCTGGCGCAACGTCGCCACCATGCCACGTCGCAAGGCGGTCACGGCTTCCGGGTCCCTCAGCTGTGGATCCTCGAAAAGGTCATCCCAGGCGAGGACCAGCACGGCCATGCCGTAGGCGGTCTGTTCCCGGGCCTCGTTCGCCGCTGGGGCCAATGTTTGCGCCGGGATCTGGATCGCCCCCGTCCACCGGTGGTAGTCCGCCTCGGTAGAGGAGACGGCAAGGCCGGTGTCCACCAGCCAGTTCCGCAACCATCGCCCGAGCTGCGCCGGAAGCCCATCGCCGCGGGTTCGAGGCGGCTGCGTCGACCGCCGGGGGACCGCGCGACCAGGAGTTCGCCGGTCGAGTATGGACCGGGCGTAGGCGGTGATCGCGTGGCGAGCGCCCGGATCGACGGGCAGAGTGGCGAGCTGACCGGCGGCCCGGTCCATGAACTCATCAGCCACCGCTTGTGCTTCGTCCACGGCGCCGCAGGCGATGACGATCTCGCGGGCGCGCGCGGCTTGCTCGAGCGTCATTCTGCTCTGCAACAAGCGAGCAAGGCTTCTGTTGCGGGCGGCCGCGCGGATCACGGGCAGTGTGTAAATGCCCGCGGACAGATCCGCGTTGACGGGCTTACCCAGTTCTTCGGCGGTGGAGGTCAAATCGAGGATGTCGTCATACAGCTGGTAGGCCAGTCCGAAGTACCGGCCGAACTGGGCCGACGCCTGTTGCTGATCGTCGGGCCTGCCGGCCTGCATCGCGCCCACCCGGCATGCCAGCGAGAGCACCGCCGCCGTCTTGCCGTCGATCGCGTCCAGGTAGGACTGCTCGCCGCGGGAGGCCACGTAGAGGTCGGCGGCCTCGATCACCATGCCCGCGCACATCCGCTCACCGGCGATTGCCCCCGCCAGGACTTCCCGCCCGCCGAGTTCGGCCAGCATGCGCACACTTGTGAGCATCACGGAGTCCCCACCCAACACGGCCATATGCGAACCCCACACCACATTGGCACTGGGACGGCCTCGACGCTCGTATGCGTGATCGATGACGTCGTCGTGGTAGAGCGAGCCCAGATGCAGCAACTCGACGGCAGCGGCGGCGCGCACCGCCCGGTCGTCGGCCGGGGCCGCGGGATCGGTGAGCAGGTAGTACGACAATAGGGTCAATGTGGGACGGACCAAGCGGCGCGAGGTATCCGGGCCTTCCGCTGTGAGCGCCGCCAGTTCAGGCCTACCCTCCAGCCGAACGGGTCCGAGAACGTCACGGACCCGGTCCAGGTCCGCATCCAGATGGGGGAAGACAGCCGAATCGATTTCACGTGGCACGCGGGCACTCTCCTGACTGGTTGCATCGGTCATCCAGAACACCGCCGATCAATGGCAATGAGACACCATGTCGCTGCGGAACATGTTGGTATCGGCCGAAATTGAGGCCCGATCCGCAAGTGCGGTGCAGCTCGACCGGACATCGGGAGGGTGCGCCGCGCATCGAGCGATGCCCGATTTACAGCGGGAGTTGTTCCAGGAGGTCATGCTGCGCGAGACCGCCGCCGGTACCTGGATCGACGTTCACGCGGCGCGCTGGCAGGCGACGTTCACCTTCTACGCTGTCTTTCGGCCCGCAGATCGTTCGCGATCGTCGACCACCAGCAGGGCCTCTCCGCTGAGCGTGCTCTGGTGATGGCGCGGCCGTGCTGGCACCTGCACGACTCCAGTTGCTCGAAGACTCCCGCGACGGCGAATCAGTCTGCCGTGGTGCAGGTCTGATCAGCGGGGATGCAGGGTTATCCGGGCGTTGTAGGCGGGGCTGAGGCCGGTGTGATAGCGACGTGGGGGCTCGACGAGACCGGTGGCCGCACCGATGCGACGATGCTCGAGAATGGTGCGGAAGAGGATGCGCGCTTCCGCCAAGGCGAATTGGGCACCCAGACAGCGATGCGCGCCGGCGCCGAAGGTCAGCCAGGTGCGGCCGTTCGGCGGCTCGTCGAGGAAGCGTTCAGGGCGGAAGGTCATCGGGTCCGGGTAATGCCGTGGTGATTCGTGAATGAGGAGAATCGGGACTATGACGATGGCCCCCTTGGGGACGTGGACTCCGTTGACCACGGTGTCGCGCAGTGCGCGCCGCCCGGTGAACGGTGACACCGGGCGGATTCGCATTGTTTCGGCGACCACGGCGTCGAGGTATGCGTCGAGCCGGGCGGAGTCGCCTGCGTCGACCGCTGCATCGAGCTCGGCCATGGCTGCCGGGTGGACGGCCAGCATGGCGGCGATCCAGCCGAGCGTGATCGCGGTGGTCTCGTAGGCGCCGAGCAGGATGCCACGCATATTGCGGGCCAATGCGGCGTCGTCGTGCTGATCCAGTTCGGTGCCGACATACCGCGACAGCACATCCTTCCGGCCGTTTCTGTCACCGGGCGTGGACCGGCGCGCGGCGATTTCCTCGATGATGAGGGCGTCGACCTCGGCCTGGCGGCGGCTGAGCGGTGGGTAGGGCAACGTGTAGCCGCCGACCAGCGGGGTGAGCAAGGTGACGGCGAGAAAACCGCGACTTTCTATTTCCCCGAACCACCGGCTCACCGCCTGTTTCAGCCGGTCCTTGCGGGGCGCGGCCACGTCGCCGAAGACGACGCCGAGCAGCACGCCGATGGCCAGGTCGTAGCCGACCTTCAGAAACTCGAACGGTTCACCGACAGGCCAGCTCGGCAGTTCGCGCTGGACCACCTCCACCATGAGGTCCTCGTAGGACCGGAGTGCCTTGCTCTGGAACGGCGGTGCGAACAGCTTACGTTCGCGGCGATGTTCGTCACCGTCGAGGAAGATCAACGTCTGCTTGCCGAACATCATGTCGTGGCTGGAGAAGCGGCTCAGCACCTGCCCGACCGAGAAGTCGTCGTGGTTGGCGAACAGTCCTCGCACATCGTCCATGTCGTAAGTGACCAGCATGGTCGGAAATCCTGGCGGCGAGACGACGAACCGTTCGCCGAATTCCAGCAAGGGGGAACGGTGCGTGCCGGGGCGCATCAGTCCACCGATCTGCGCGATGTGGCGGGTGCGTAGCCTAGGGAGTTCACGCAGAGACAGCGTGGCATGCGACATGTAGCCATCCTTAACCCGTCGCTCGGCGACTCGCAAACATGAAATCCCCGCAGTGGCAATAGATACCGGGCCTATCACCGCTTCGCACAGGCGAAGTCGTCGACGTGCCGGTAAGGATCTTGTACTCGAGTGTTCAGTGCATCACCGCGCGAAGGCCACCCGGCGCCCCGCTGACGTGGGCCCGGGCGTCGGTCCTCGGTGGGGCGCCGATTGGATCCCCGGCCCCGTCGCCGTCATCGTCGGCCGCCACGACCAGCCCAAAAACCTGCTCGGCGCGGTGAGCGCCCAGGACTACGAACCACCGTCGACGGTTTCGATCACCGGCAGCCACGGCACGGCGTGGGATTTGAAGGACTGGTGTACCGGGGTGAGCGCGCTGTGGTCGTCGAGGGCCATCATCGTGATCCCCATGGCGGTGCCGCCGTCGTCGATCGCGGCGACGAGCGAGCCACAATTGGGGCAGAAGCCGCGTTTGGTGGTCGGGAAGGTTGCGAACCAGGTCGGCTCACCGCCCGCACCGGTCCATTCGAACTTCTCGAGCGGGAAATCGATCCAGGCTGTGACCGGCCCGCCGGCCAGCTTCTGGCAGTGCGGGCACGAGCACAGGTGCGGCCATCCAGCCTCGGCACAGGCGCGGAACCGGATCTGCCCGCACAGACAGCCACCCTCATACATCGGCTTTCCCCTCTCTACCGAAAAGAGTTGTGAATACAGCTAATTCGCGCAACGCGTGACAGCCTTGACGTCCGCCCCGGTCAGCGTAATGGAACGCGGCGGGCCGAGCGGGGACTTGCGGCTGTGCCATGAGCCATGTGTCAGAACACCGCGGACTACTGAAAGAGTCTGATGTCGCGTGCCCCGGTGGCGGCCATGCAGAGACGTTCGGATGCCGATGCCGAGTCCGACACTGCGGGCCGGACGGCCCACCGTCCCGCGCTCGGCGCGGACCGCGGCTCAGTTGCCGGGTTGGCGTCGCGGTCGTGACTGGTGGGGTAGCCGTCGTTGTACCACTGGCCGTTCGCGTCGCGGGTCCGCCCTTCGAATTCGGTGCCCCCAACGTTCTCCCCGGGCCCAGGGGGCGCGGTGTCCGTCGTGTTGGCCATGAGCTCGTTGCCGGCGACCTCGTTGGGCGGCGTGCCCAGCGGGCTCAGTACTCGAACGTCCCTCGCGCCGGCGAGGTCCCGTCCTCGCGGTTGCGCATCTCTGCCCAGGCCACTGCGTTCGCCGATGTGGTGTCGGTCGGTTGGTAGGCCAGGGTGTGTTTGGTGCCAGCGGTGTATCCGACAGCAGTCACTGCTGCGGATCCCACCATACGGATCCGTCCTCGCCGTTCGGCTCACCCGGTCTCGAATTCCGCTCTTAGCGCGGTGAACAGCGTGTCCACCTCGGGGCCGAAGACCAATCCCGTGGCGTACAGGGTCGTCATCGCGGCATCGAGGGCGTCGGGTCGGTTCGCGTCGATGATGGTGGGCAGTGCGAAGGACGGACGGTGGATCGGACCCAGGTCGAAGGGGTTCGCCGTCGTACCGGCCGAACCGAGAACCATCGTTGCTTCCATTGCGCCGACGTGTTCGTCATCCGGCGGGCCGAAGTCCTCATCGTGCAGTCGGGTCATGGCCGCGTCTACGTCGTCGAACGGGGGCGGTAGCGGTCGGCCGTCCCGCAGCGCCGCCAAGGCGGGCCGCACCCATGGCCGGTCGCTGAGGCCTGCTTTCGCGCAGGCTTGGGCCGCCGACCAGCGCGCCAGGCGCCGCAACTCGGGATCACCCATGGTGGCGATCGCCTCGGCGATCGCGCGGTCATGGCGTGCCAGGTCTTCCGCGCCCGGGTGATCTTCCAGCCGGGGTATCGGCTCCCCGCCCCAACGCTGCCGCTGGAAAGCGGCCGCTTGCGCCGGTAGTTCGTCGATGTGCAGGCGGCGAGAGCCTTTGTCGTCGACTACGACGACCCATTCCTCCGCGTCGACCGACGCGGTGACCTCGGGTAGCGGGACATTCTCGGGCACACCGTATCCGGGCATGTTCCACTGCATGGCCGGTAGCGGTTCGCTGCCGTCGTCCGGCCAGAGCCGGATACGCCACACATCGCCGGGTTCGGTCGACCCGGGCCAGCCGTAGTTGACGAATCCACGGCCGCTGATCTCGATCAGGTACTGGCCCTCCGGAACCGGGCAGTCGACCGCGCCGTCGGTGGGCGACGACAGGCACAGTGTGCCCTCCGGTCCGACTCGCAACCGGGTCTCACACACTTGCTGCCACTCGGCGCGATCGCCGGGCGGCCGCTCGTCCCAAACCTGAACCGTTACCGGCATATGGAAGTTGTTCTGGTGCGGGCTCAACACCACCACCGCCAGCCCATCGGAGGCGAACGGGTGCGCCGCCAGCGCCCGGTCGAGCAGTTCGAGTTCCTCGACCGGGCTCTCGACGCCACCGTCGATGCGGAACTGCCCGTAATCCATGAACAGAATCACGGTTTCCTCGCTGACCGGCCGCCTGAAAACGGTGCTCATCGCGTCATCCTGGCACGCGAGGCACGTCTCGGCCCGAGGGCGACGTTCCCGGTCAGGGGGAGTCTGCATGCCGGACCAGCGCGGCGGCATGCGGCGCGACGGGCGCTGTGCGTATCTCCGAGTGCAGTCGGACAACCGTATGGTCCGTGGCCGTGCTGCGGATCGGCGGCATGTCGAAGGCCAGCGGCCCCGTAGCCTCGGACCGTTGCTTGACGCCTACATGGAGGTCGTGACGTAGAGTGCGGTTTCGGGGGGACAAGCCGGGACCGCCGTCGGGTGCTCCTCCGGACCGGCCTCCTGCCCGCTCCGGAGGCCGCCGGCACGACCGCGTGGCCATGGCTGAATCGAGGTCGGCGCCCACGTGGAGACCGCAGCGAACTCCCTTGACGCAGTGACGTCCTCCTCACCGGGCGCAGCGATATCCCGCGGCGCGGCGACGACCCGCGACATGGCGCGCCCAGCGCGTCTGCACGCCCACAGCGCCGTCTCCACGGCCCTGGCGCTGCACAGCGATCACGCGTTGCGCGAACTCGTGGACACGGCCACGCCGATCGGCGCCGGTATCGGCGGGAAGTCGGCGCTGCTGGAGGTCGCCGGAACCCCGGTCTTCATGAAGCGAGTGCCCCTCACCGACCTGGAACGGCAGCCGGAGCACGTCCGGTCCACGGCGAACCTGTTCGACATGCCGCTCTTCTGCCAGTACGGCGTCGGCCTCATCGGCGGGCCGGGCTTCGGAGCCTGGCGCGAACTCGCCGTGCACACCATGACGACGAACTGGGTGCTTGCCGCCGAACACGAGGGCTTCCCGCTGATGTACCACTGGCGGGTGCTGCCGGACACGACGCCGCTGCCGGAGGAGCTCGCCGCCATCGACCGTGCCGTCGCCTACTGGGACGGCCGACCGCAGGTACGCCACCGGATCGAGGCCCTCCAGAACTCTTCGGCGAGCATCGCGCTGTTCCTGGAATACATCCCGCAGAACCTGCACGAGTGGCTCAACGCCCAGATCGAGGCGGGCGACGAGGCCACCGACCGGGCCTGCGCCATGGTCGAGCGGGAACTGGCCGCCGGCACCGCGTTCATGAACAGCCGTGGGCTGCTGCACCTCGACGCGCACTTCTGGAACATCCTGACCGACGGTCGACGCCTCTACTTCGGCGACTACGGCCTCTCGCTCTCCTCGGCGTTCGACCTCTCGCCGGAGGAGGCCGCGTTCTTCGACCAGCACCAGAGCTACGACCGCGGCTACACCGCAACCTACCTGGTGAACTGGCTGGTCACGGCCCTGTACGGGCTCCGGCGGGAGGACCGGGAGGCGCGCGCCGCGATGGTGCGCGCCTTCGCCGAGGGTAAGCCGCCGGAGGGCATCCCTGGGCAGGCCGCCACGGTCATCACCCGGCACGCGCCGATCGCCGCGGCGATGTCCGCGTTCATGCGCGCGTTCCAGCAGGAGAGCCGGAGCACCCCGTACCCGGACCAGGAGATCCGCTGCCTGCTGGGCGGCCAGGCCTTTCGGAGCCCTGACGTTAGGTGACCCACCGTGTCCTCGGAGCGAACGTGTAGTTGGCGAACACCGATCGACATGACGGACATGGGGTGTTCCGGCCCCGTTCATCGACAAGGCGTGGATTCTTTCCCAACTATGCGGACCATTCGGAGTCGTTCTGGCTGTTTGCCGACGCGCCGACGCCACCGACGCGTGCGCTGACCAGACCCACGATCAGGTCCACGGTGAAGTCGAACTCGCGGTCGCGGTCGAAGCGGGCGAGGTGGGCAGCGGCAAGGCGGACCTGGGGCAGTCCGGATGACTCGAGGGTGCTCTGCCGTTCGGCGATTTCGCCGGGGTCCGCGGTGCCGTAGGTGGGCCCGGCGGAGGCTTCGCGCAGCAAGGTTCCGATCAAGGTGGCCAGCAAGGCGCGCATCAAGTGAACGGCGTCCTCGGGGCTGCAGCCGGTGCGGCGCAGTACCGCGAGAGCGGCCTCGACCGGAGCCAGGCCTGCGGCCGATGAGAGCTGGCGGGTCAGGACCAGAGTGGCGGCTTGGGGGTGGGCGAGGGTGATCCTGCGGAACTCATGCGCCCATGCTCGGAGGTCATCTTCCAGTGAGCCGGTCTCCTCCGGTGGACGCAGTTGCTCGAGCAGGTATTCGGCGACCGCGTCGAGCAGGTCGTCCTTGTCCCGCACGTAGTGGTAGAGGCTCTTGGCGTCTACACCCAGCGAGCGGCTGACCGACCGCATGCTCACCGCACCGACACCTTCGGCGTCGATCACCGCCAGAGCTGCCTCTCGGATCGCCGCACGGGAGAGCCGACCCTGCGCCTTCGGTGGACGCCCGCGACGGGCCGAGGCCTGGCGGGTCGAGGTCGGTGGCGTCGCGGGTGCGGGGTTCATGGCTTCACTCTGGCATATTTCCCACGTTGTGGGTTTACTGGATTGTGCCGATCAACCTGCCCGGCCACAGCCGCGAGCATGGAGCCGTGGCGGTCGATGCGGCCAGCTCGGGGTGACCGCGTGGACTTGGTCGTCGGTCATCGGCAGCTGAGCACGTGATGGCTCGGAACCGCCGTACAGGCGTCGAGGCAGGTCGAGAAAGTGGTGAGTTCCGCCGACCGAAAGCCTGCACCGGCCCTCGCTTCGGAGTTATCGTTGAAGTCCCTGCTGGAGGCCATGGTCGGGGTGCACAACAGACCTCCTGGCTGTGGCCTTGGGATACGACATGCACGCACCGACCGCGTCGCTCGCCGACAACCTCAGCATGCCGCCGCTCGCGAAGCCAGTCGCGGCGGTCGATGCCACCGCGCTGGTCCGGCTGGCAGGGGCAGATGCCAACTCGCCCGAGTTGAGCTTCATCGTGGGTAACGAGTCGATCATCAGTGGTCCGCCAGTGCACCGTGAAGTCGGCGGGCTGTTCACATTTGCCGCCGATCTGGCGGTATCCAGCAAGTCGCGGCGTCTATGGCCTTCCGAATCGAGCGGTCGACGTCTGCCGTCTTACATCCCGGACTGCGGCCGATGCGTCGACGGAACCTGTGTCGGCGCGGACGCCGTACTGAGCCTGGCTCAGACTGAGAGAAAAGGAATACGACATCCGTAGTGCTTGATCGTGAGGAATGGCCCGAGTGGCTACACCGGTCAGAATAAAGGTCTTGTCATGCAACAGTCTTCCGCTAGACCGATCGCTACCGGGAATAGGCTGTCCGACGGAGTTTTCCCGCTTTCGGCGGCCCAACGCGGAATTTGGTTCGCCCAGCACGTCGCAGGCGATGTCCCGATCTCTATTGCCCAGTACGTCGACCTGGCGGGATCGATCGACCTCGACCTACTCGCCCCGGCAGCGCGCCGAGCCGGGCGCGAGTTCGGCACCGGGTATCTGCGCCTGATAGAAAGCGACGGTTATCCGTTCCAGTGCGTCGACACCACGCTCGACGATCGTGCACGCGTTGTCGACTTCCGAGGTGAGCGCGATCCCGCGGGCGCGGCTCATGCCTGGATGCGCCACGAATACTCGGCGCCCCTCGATCTGATGAACGATCGGCTGGCCTGTGTCGTCATGCTGCGGATCGCCGACGACCGCTGGTTCTGCTACTGGCGGATGCACCACATCGCGCTGGACGGCATGGGGGTCTCGGCCATGGCGCGCCGCACCGGCGAGCTCTACACCGCGGCGATCGAGGGGAGGCCGCCCCCTGCCGCACAGGCCGAGGACCTGAGGAAGATCGTCGATGCCGATCAGGCGTACCGCAGCTCCGACCGTTTCGCGGCCGACCGGGAGTATTGGCTTCGGCACCTGGACGGGATCGCCGACCCGGTGAGTCTGGCGGGCCGTACCGCCGAAGTGGACGCGCATCCCAGACGTGTGGAGGCGGCGCTGACGCAGGAAACGGCTGCGTTGCTGGAGATGGTCGCGAAGGCGGCGTCGTCCGGTGTGGCGCCTACGGTGGTCGCGGCCTTCGGCGCCTATCTGGCTGCGATCACCGGTGCTCCAGAGGTGGTCTTGAGCCTGCCGGTCTCTGCGCGCACGACGGCGACGATGCGGCGCTCCGGCGGCATGATCGCCAACGTCGTCCCGGTGCGACTGAGCTTGCGGCCGACCACGACCGTCGGTGAACTGATCCGGGCAGCACAGGCTGAGCTGACCGGCGCGCTGCGGCGGCAGCGCTACCGCCAAGAGGACATCTTCCGCGACCTCGGTTGGCCGATGGACGAGGTAGCGACCTTCGGTCCGTCGGTGAATTTGATGATGGTGGACACCAGGGTTCAACTCGGTGCGGTCACCGGACGAGCGCATGTGCTGACGGCCGGGCTGATCGACGACCTCTACGTCAATCTGTATCCGGGCGTTGGGGGCGAGAGCACCCACATCGACTTCCAGGGCAACGCTAACCTGTACAGCGATACCGAATTGATCGCTCACCACAGCCGATTTCTGCGGTTCCTGCGCAGGTTCCTCACCGCTGGACCGGACGCGGCACTGTCCACGATTCCCGTCGTACCTGATAACGAGCTCGCCGAACTCGCACCGGCACGCGGACCGACGAGCGTCTCGCCGCGCACGTTGCCCGAAATTCTCGCCGCGGGTGCGGGAATCGACCCCGGAGCGATCGCTGTCCATAGCGGGTCAGCTCGGCTGACCTACCGCCAAGTGGACGAATACACCAACCGGCTGGCACGCATCCTGATCGCCGCCGGTGTCGGGCCGGAACGCGGTGTGGCGATCTCGATTCCGCGCTCGATCGATTCCGTGCTCGCGATGCTCGCCGTGGCCAAGACAGGCGCCGCATTCGTGCCGATCGACCCGACCTACCCTTCGGACCGGATCGAGCATATGGTCGACGACAGCGGCGTCGGCATCGGCCTCACCGTAACGACCGCGCGAAGTCTGCTTCCGAATCGGGTGAACTGGCTGATCCTCGACGAGGACGAGACCGGCCGGGACATCGCGGAGCAGAGTGCGGCCGCGGTCGACGATACGGTGCGGCACGCTGCGGTGCTATTGGATCAGGTCGCCTACATGATCTACACCTCAGGGTCGACCGGATTGCCCAAAGGCGTCCTGGTCACACACCGTGGCTTGGCGAATCTGGTCGCAAACTCCGCGCAGGGTTTCGGCGTCGCCGCGGATTCCGTGATGGCACATGTTGTTTCGCCGAGCTTCGATATTTCGGTCGAAGAGATCCTGGTCAGCTTCGCCGCCGGTGCGACGCTCGTCGTTGTTCCGCCATCGGCGTACGGCGGTGAAGAGATGGCGGCGGTTCTGCGCGCGGAAGGTGTGTCCCACCTGGACGCCACACCGGCGGTCGTGGGATCCCTCGACCCGGCGACATTACCCAGCGTGCGCACTGTCGTTGTCGGTGGTGAGAGCTGTCCAGGCGAGTTGGTGGCCAGGTGGTCCGGTCGTTCTGTACTCAATGGGTACGGGCCCACCGAGACCACGGTCACGGCGACCTTGAGCGACGCGTTGAGACCCGCTGGGCCGGTCACGATCGGAAGTCCGGCTCGCGGTTTCTCAGCGGTCGTGCTCGATTCCTGGTTGCGGCCGGTGGCTCCCGGGACGATCGGGGAGCTCTATCTCGCCGGGGCGGGTGTGGCGCGCGGCTATCATCAGCGTAGAGGCCTCACTGCCTGCCGATTCGTAGCGAACCCTTACGCGTGCGGAGAGCGGATGTACCGCACCGGAGACTTGGCTCGCTGGACCGAGAGTTCCGGGAGATTGGAGCTGGATCATCAGGGTCGCAGCGACTTCCAGGTGAAGGTGCGCGGCTTCCGTATCGAGCTCGGCGAAATCGATGCCGTTCTGCGACAGCACCCCGGCGTCGACTTCGTGGTCACCCTCGGCAAGGAGACCGACTCGGGTTCCACCGCGCTGGTGTCGTACGTGCTGCCCGAACCGGGTGCCGAAGTCGCTGTGGACGCGTTGAAAGCGGCTGCGGACAAGGCGCTTCCGGCCTATATGGTGCCCGCCGCGGTGGTAATACTGGACAGTATTCCGCTGACACCGCTGGGCAAGGTAGATCGCACGGCACTGCCAGAACCAGAGTTCGGCTCGGACGCGTCTGTGGGCAGACCACCTTCGACCCCACGGGAGCAGGCACTGGCCGCACTGTTCGCCGAGGTTCTCGGGCTGGATTCGGTGGGCGCCGACGCGAGCTTCTTCGCACTCGGTGGCGACAGCATCTCGGCCATTCAACTGGTCTCGAAGGCGAAGTCCGCCGGGATCGGCTTCAGCGCACGAGATGTATTCGAGCGCAAGACCGTTGCCGCTCTCGCAGCGGTGGCCACCGAGGCGCGCACTCCGGTGGCACGCGAGCTGCCCGGCGGTGGCGTCGGCGCCGTCGAACTCACACCGATCGTGCAGGCGATGCTGGACCAAGGACAGACCTGGCGCAGGCTCGGCCAGGCGGTTTTGGTCGGTCTACCGGCCGACGTGGACCACACACGATTGGTCGAGGCCGTGCAAGTGATTCTCGACCATCACGACCTACTGCGCTCCTCGATGCGAAACACCGATCACGGCTGGGAATGGGTTGTCGCACCAGCCGGTGCGGTCGAGGCAGGCACCTTGGTGGACGTCGTGAGCGCCGATCGCAATGGCGATCCGACGTTCGATGACGAATTGCAAGCTGCCGCGGACCTGCTCGATCCGGAGGCCGGAGTCGTCGCACGCTTCGTGCTGATCGAACGAGCGGATGCTCCTTCCTTGTGCTGGATCGTGCTGCATCACCTGGTGATCGACGCGGTGTCATGGCGCACCCTGCTGCCGGATCTGGCGACCGCGGCCGAGGGCCTCGCCCTGGCTCCGGTCGGCACCTCGTTTCGGCGTTGGGCGCACGGACAAGTCGACCATGCGGCAGGCCGCAGCGCCGAACTGCCGGTCTGGCAGAACATTTTGGCGACGCCCGATCCGCCGATCGGCACGGGCGCTTGGGACCCGGCCCTCGACATCGCCGCCACCGCGGGGACTTTCCGGACCATCGTCGTTCCGGATGTCGCGAACTCGGTACTCACCACGGTGCCGGACCTTTTCCACTGCGGTGCCGACGATGTGCTGCTGACCGCGCTCGCGATGGCGGCATGCCGCTGGCGTGATCGAAGGTCATTGCTTCTCAGCATGGAGGGCCACGGACGCACGGAGGCCGTCCTGCCCGGCGCCGATGTCGCGCGCACCGTGGGCTGGTTCACCACGGTCCATCCGATCGCCATCGATCTGACGGGCGTCGACCTCGCAGACGCTTTCACCGGTGGCCCCGCGGCGGGCGCCGCGATCAAGACCACGAAGCAACAGTTACGCGCGGTGCCCGACAAGGGTGTCGGCTTCGGCATGCTCCGGTATCTGAACGCCGACACCAAGAATGCGCTCGTGGACGCGCCGACCCCGCAGATCAGCTTCAACTATCTGGGCCGGGTGCCGACCGACAGCGAGGCCGGGGCCTGGTTGCCGCAACGCTTCGCGGCAACGCGGGACGAGCGAGCGCCGCTGGCCGCGGTCGTCGATATCAATGCCGCACTGACCGACTCCGGGCTGGAAGTGACGTGGGCATACGCAGCTCGGCTGCTCGAGGCCGTGGACGTCGAAGAGTTCGCCGATCTCTGGGCTGCCGCGCTGCGGGCACTGGCCGATCACAGCGGCAGCCCAGGAGCCGGAGGACACACTCCTTGCGACTTCGACCTCGTCGCGGTGACGCAGGCACAGATCGACGCCTGGGAACGCACCTATCCGACTCTCACCGATGTCTGGCCGCTGTCACCATTGCAGCATGGCCTGCTCTTCCATGCGCTGTACGATCCCGAAGGCGCCGACGTCTATACGGTGCAGTCGCTACTCACGCTGACGGGTACCGTCGACACCGCGCGACTACGCTCTGCCGCGCAGACGCTCGTGGCACGGCACGACATCCTGCGGGTCGCGTTCGTAGAGACCGATGAAGGGCCCCGCCAACTCGTCGCCACCGACGCCGACATCTGCTGGCGGGAGATCGACCTGACCGGAATCGCGGAAGCCGAGCAACGACAGCGAGAACTCGACCGGGTGATCGCCCTGGACGCGGGCAGCCGGTTCGAATTGACCCGCCCGCCGCTCGTGCGCTGCACGCTCGTGCGTACCGCTCCCGCGCAGTACCGGTTCGTGCTGACCAACCATCACCTTGTGCTGGACGGCTGGTCGACTGCGCTGCTGGTGCGGGAATTACTCACGCTCTATGCCACTGCGGGCGACACCTCCGCGCTGCCGCCCGCGCACTCTTACCGCGAATTCCTCTCCTGGCTGCGCCAGCAGGATCATGCTGCGTCGACCGCCGCGTGGGCACAGTACTTGGCAGGTATCGACATCCCGACACGGGCGGTCTCGACATCGACCGGCACGGAGGCGACAGGGACCGGGACGGTGTCCGCCGACCTGTCCCAGGACATCGTCGCACGTCTGCAAATGGCCGCGCGCGATTCGGGCACCACGGCGAACACGATAGTGCAGGCGGGTTGGGCGATGCTGCTGGCCGTGCTGACGGGCCGATCCGACGTGGTATTCGGCGCGACGGTGTCGGGCAGGCCACCCGAGCTGGCCGGTGTCGAAGAATCGGTCGGTCTTTTCATCAATACGTTGCCGGTGCGTGTACGGTTCGATCCCGCGGAGCGGGTCGCCGACCTACTGGCTCGCATGCAGAGTGAACAGGCACGGCTGATGGATCATCAGCAAGTCGGGCTCGCTGCGATTCACAAGACGGTGGGCTTGGCCGAATTGTTCGATACGCTCACCGTTTTCGAGTCGTATCCGCTCGACCGAGGCGCGTTGTCGGCGCTGCCGGACATCGCGGGCATGCGGGTAGTCGACGTCGAGGGCACCGATGCCACGCCGTATCCGTTGAATCTCATGGTGGTTCCGCTGCCCGGCAGCGACGGGCAGGCCATGCTGCGCATCAGCGTGAAGTACCACGCCGACCAGTTCGTGCCGGAAACAGCGCGCCTACTGTTGGATCGCTTGATCCGGTTCCTGACTCAACTCGTAGGCAACCCACAGGCGCTGGTGTCCGAGCTACAGTGCTGCGACGACGCGGAGCGCGCCACGCTGCTGTCGGTGCGTGGACCGGCGTCGATGCCGCCGCGAACACTGCCCGAAATTCTCTGTGCCGGAGCACGGATCGACCACAGTGCCATCGCTGTTCGCGCGGGCGAGACAACGATGTCCTATGGCGAGCTCGACGCCTGGTCGAATCGTCTTGCCCGCGTCCTGCTGCGCCGAGGCGCGCGGCCGGAAATGTGCGTCGTGCTTGCTCTCGGTCGATCGCTGGAATCGGTGGTGGCGGTATGGGCAGTTGCCAAGACCGGCGCGGCGTTCGTGTCGCTCGATCCTTGCTATCCGATCGAGCGGATCGAGCACATCCTGGCCGACTCGAAGGCGGAGATCGGCGTGACGGTGACCCGCGAGGCGCTACCGGGAACCATCGACTGGCTGCTGCTCGATGACCTCGTTACGCGCCGCCGGGTCGAGAAGGTCTCCGCAGCACCGATCACCGACGCGGAGCGCGGGAGTCCCATCCGCATCGACCACGCGGCGTACCTGATCTACACCTCGGGCTCCACCGGCGAACCCAAGGCTGTGCTGGTCAGCCATCGCGGGCTCGCGAATCTGGTGGCCGACTTGACCGAGTCACTGGACTTGGATCCGGCGGTCGGCGTCCTGCATGTGGCGTCACCGAGCTTCGACGCGTCGATCTTCGAACTGCTGACAGCACATGGCGCGGGCGGCGAACTCGTGATCGCGCCGCCTGACGTATGTGCGGGCGGAGAGCTGGATCGACTGCTGCGCGCCGAACGGGTCACCCATGCGTCGATCACGCCGTCGGTACTGGCCACGATGGATCCTGGCGGACTCGATCAGCTGCGGGTGCTTGCTGTGGGGGGCGAGCCCGCGAGGGCTGAACTGATCGAGCGGTGGTCGAATGAGCGTCGGATGGTGAACCTGTACGGTCCGACAGAGTTCAGCACTTGGGCGACCTGTCACCGCGATCTCGCCGCGGCAGCGCCGATCACCATCGGCGGGCCGATCCGTGGCGCCGCGACCATGGTGCTCGACACCTGGTTGCGTCCGGTGCCGGTCGGCGTCGCCGGTGAACTGTACCTGGCCGGTCCCGCGCTCGCCCGCGGCTATTTCGGCCGTTTCGAGGCGACCGCGACACACTTCGTCGCCGATCCCTACGGCCAGCCGGGGGAGCGGATGTACCGCACCGGCGACATGGTGCGATGGGTCATCGGGGCCGACCATACATACGAGCTGGAGTTTCTGGGCCGCAACGACTTTCAGGTGAAGATCCACGGCCTGCGGATCGAACTCGGCGAGATCGATTCCGTGCTGTGCCGCGATGAACAGGTCGAGTATGCGGTGACGACAGGCCGCGCCGGGCCGACAGGGGCAACCGTACTGGTGTCGTATGTGCTGCCTGCCGAAGATGTCACGGTCGACGTCGCGCATCTGCGTATGGTCGCGACCGCTGCCCTGCCCGCGTACATGGTCCCTTCCGTGTTCGTCGTGCTCGATACGATTCCGCTCAACGCGGTCGGCAAGCTCGATCGGACCGCCTTGCCCACACCTGAATTCGCGGACGGGCAGGCCGGGTACCGGCCACCCTCGACACCGACCGAAGCAATTCTCGCCGACATCTGCGCGGAGCTGCTCGGTGTCGACAAAGTCGGCGCCGACGATTCCTTCTTCGTTCTCGGCGGCGACAGTATCCTCGCTCTCCAGCTGGTATCCAGGGCCGAGCGGCGGGGCGTCCACCGCACGCCGTTTCAGGTGTTCCAGCACCGCACCGTCGCCGCATTGGCCGCGGCCGCCGGGCGCATGGCCGATGAGCTGCCTCCAGTCGACGCCGGACCTATGCTCGACGTCGTGTGGCCGATCCGGCTCGGCGGCAGCGAACCCGCGCTGTTCTGCGTGTCTCCGTCCTCCGGAGTCGCCTGGCCCTACTCGGGATTCGCGGATGTGCTGTCGCCGGGCAGGCCGATCTATGGGCTACAAGCACCGGGCCTGGGCGGCGGCGAAGCACTAGCGCGATCGATCGAAGAGTTGGTCGATCGGTACATCCACGAGATCCGGATTCTGCAGCCGACGGGTCCATACCACCTGCTCGGGTGGTCGTTCGGCGGGCTCGTCGCGCACGCGATCGCCACGAAGTTGAGGAACGCCGGTGAGCATGTAGGACTTCTCGCGCTACTCGACACGGACTCCGCGGACATCGATGGTGACAGCATCGAGCAGCTTTCCGCCGGCGGCTTCGTCAGTACTTTCGGCCCGATGTTGGGTATTCGTGGTGTGCCCGCCGATGCGTCCGCGGAAGATGCCGCCGATCTGATTCGTGCCCGACTGGGCGGTGTTTCGCCGATCGACGCGGGCACAATCGAGCGTCTGACGCGGTGGTACAACATAGTGGCACAGATCAGAACCGGATATCATCGTCCCGTATTCGGCGGGGACGCAGTGTATTTCAGTGCGACCGTCGACGCTTCCGGCAACTCGGGCCCCGGTGGATGGCGGCCCTACGTGACCGGCGAGATCGTCGATCACGATATCGGAGTCACCCATGACGAACTGACCGCACGACACGTGTTGCCGATCATCGCGCGCGTACTCGACGAGCATTTGGCCGGTCGAAGATGAACCTTCAGGACAGGCCGGCATGTCACGGCAGCTCGCGGAGATAGGTTGGGTCGGTCCGGGTCTGCGGAACAGTCATGACTGACTGTCGATCAGTGTGATGCGGGCGGGATGCTCTGCTCGTACTGGAAAATGTTGTGGGGGTCGTACTTCGCTTTGATCGCGCGCAGCCGCTCGAAGTGCTGTCCACCCCAGTAGGCGGTTCCCCACTCTTGCATTCCGACGTTCGGTACGTTGACGTAGGCGCCGTTCGCGTAGGGCCGCAGCGCCTGGCTGAACTCGGCGGTCCAGGCCTGGGCCTGCGAGGTCAGCGGGTCGCTGACGCCTGGTTGTGTGGAACGAGTCCCCCAAGCTGCGCCGATCTCACCGTAGAAAAGAGCGTCGCGATGCGCGAACGCCGTGCCGCCAGGGGGTTCCGTCTTGATCGCCCCACCGAAGGCATCGACGAAGTAGTTGCTGTCCTCTGTGGGAGCGTTCCTCATGAAGTCGCCGATGATGTCGATCGCCTCCTTCGGGAACGGCTCTTTGACGAACTGCGAGAAGAACTTCCAGCTCGCGGGCTCTTGCGGGAGCGGGACCTGGGCTCCCGCGAAAATATCGCCCCAGTTACCGACCTGCACCGTGACATCGGGGCTACCGACCGACAGGATCGCGGCCAGCATCTCTGTGGCCTGTGCCGCCGCCCCCTCCACGAGCCACGCGGACAGCAGGATCTGGGACTTGTGGACCTCGAGCTCGGATCCCAGACGGCTGTCGGCGGACGGTACCGTACGCTGCCACGCCTCGAAGACCCCGTACAGGTCCCCGAGTCCATCCCACGTCGCCTGCACATAGGCGAGATGCTCGAGCGGATACACCTTGTAGGTGAGTTGGGTGACGATCCCGAAGTTGCCGTTGCCCGCGCCGCGAAGCGCCCAGAGCAGGTCCGAGTGGTGCTGCGAGTCCGCGTTGATCACCTCGGCGCAGTCGTCACCCGACGCGACGACGACCTCGGCCGCCATCAGGCTGTCGCAGGCCATGCCGAGCCAGCGGTTGAGTGGCCCGAGTCCACCGCCGAGCGTCGCACCGCACACGCTTACGCTGCCCTCGCTTCCGGTTGTGATCGCGAAATTCTGCTTCGCGAGCGTCGTCACCGCTTCCAGCTGGTTCAGCCCGGCGCCGACCGTCGCGATACGAGCGCCAGGGTCGATCCGGACCGACTTCAGCCGGCTGACGTCGATCACGATGCCGTTGTCGACGTTCGACCAGCCCTCGAGGGCGTGGCGGCCGCTGCGTACCCGCAACGCGACGTTGTGCTGCCGCGCCCACGTCAGGGCGTTCACCACGTCCTGGGTGTCCTGCGCGAAGACGATGACCAGCGGATAGTGCGAAAAGAGCTGATCCCAGCCGAGTCGGGCCTCCGTGTACGACACGTCACCGGGTCGGACGATGTGGCCGGTCAGCGTCGCGGGCGGGCATCCCGGGCTTTTTTCGGGGACGCTCGCGTCCGCGATATCCGGCGTGTCTGCGCCTGTGAGGCCCGAAACAACGACTGCTCCTACGCCGACGGCCGTCGACGTCCTGAGCAGGTCACGGCGAGAAAGATCACTCAAGGCCAAGTCCTCTCGATCGGCTACGCCAATACCGGGCTCCCCATGGAACTCTTACCCGCCAACGGCTCTCCCTTGCCGCCTCGGATGCGGCCAGCTGGCTACTTCGATTCGACTCGTTGATGCTCACATAGACTGCCGCACCCGCAGACGCAAAGCTCGAGATCATCGGCGTTATCAGTGCTGTGATCAGCGCGTACCGTCCGCCACGGGTCGCAACCTCCGGCGCGGGCCTCGGATCCGCCTCTGGCTCGGGCCCGTGGCCAGCAGGCGCCATCGATGATGTGTCCGGTTCCGACGGTGGATCAGGCTGCGGTTGTTCCCCTGACTGTGGCTGTGTTCCGGCACCCATCGTTCCTCCGCTCACGGTGCCCCAATGGATATCTCGGTGATCTTAAGATTCGGACTACGGCCGTGTCGGTTACGCGCGTCCCCTTGGCGTGTTACTCAGCGTCCAGAGACAGAGCTGCCCGACAGGCGTGGCTCATTAGGCTGGCTGGGTGGAGTTCACAACGGATTTCGAGCGTGGTGGGTGGCTGCTGGCGCGCGTCGGCGAACACGGGGTCGGAGGCGTCGCTGGTACCGGTTTCGAGGCTTATGCGCGGATCCTGCACCCGGTCGAGGCGACTCGCCGCGATGTCACGGTCACCGACGAGTGGGGTAATCCCGAGATCGTGGAGGAGGTGAAGTGGCCTTGGGCCGAGGTCGCCGTGCGCAACGGCAGAGTGATGCATCCGCTGGTGCAGTGGCGCAACCTCACCGACGATGAGGACGAAGCGGCGATGTCGTTCGATGACGGCTGGAGAGTCGGCCAGACCGTCGAGGGGTGGTTCGACCCGAGCCTGCTGGCCGCGCTCACAGTCCACCTTCGCGCAGCCACCGAGGCACCGGAAGAGGTGACGGCTGGAGTGTGGAATGGATTCGGCGAGCTGAACACATCCTCGGGTACGGTGTTTGTCGCGTCCACCGATGGCGATCCGCAGAACCTCGAGCGCGAGCGAGCTCGAATCGACGCCGAGCTGGCAGCCTCTGTCGCGCCACAGGTCAGACGAGCGGTCCGGACCGGGCCTTTCCTGCGGTGGCCGGGACGCGACTTCATACTGTTCGACACCAGTCTCTCCGAACTCGCCGACCCCAGCTGGGTGCATGCGGCGGGTCTGGGATGGACGACCGACTTCCCCGGAGTGACGCCCCAGCTGCTCTGGCCCGCCGACCACGCATGGGTCGTGGCCAGCGAGATCGACTTCGACTCCACGATCGTCGCCGGCTCACGGGCTCTGATCGACGCGGTTGTGGCCGACGATCGTTTCGAGGCCTTCGAGGTCGCCGAGAATTCGGATCTGAGCTGGTACGGCGACACAATCAACTCCGCGCCGAAAGACTGAGATGTCGGCGAGAGCTCGACCAGGGCGTGCAGCCGATGTCGCGGGGTTGGGCCTGGCGGGTGGTGTCGGCCGGCCAGCCGCCAGACCCAACACCTCCAGTCTGGAGAACATCCGTTCTCAGACGCGGAGAATTTGCAGGAGTTTGCGGGTTCAAAAGAGTTCACAGCTTTCGACGCCGATTTCTCGCGGGCAGTCCCAGGGAGTAGGCCCGGTCTGCGATCCCAGGCTGCGAGTGCTCTTGCTGGGACGGGCAGGATTCCGACCTCGGCCGCATATGCGATGCCGCAGCGTCGGATCGAACTCTCTTGTACCGCGAACACATTCGAACTGTGATTCCCCAATGCCGCGACCAGGTCGCCAATCGCATACGGATTCGTCCTGGCCCTCATCGTCGAATGGCTCGAATCATGGGGAGACACAGGCTAGTCGTGGCGGCCGACTGCCGACGCCGGACTTCGTCGACTTACCTGTAGTCGCCGAGACTGCCTGCCGGAATCGACCGCCACGTCTTGTCCCGCTGAAGCCCTTTCGCGCTGTACCGGATCGAAGTTCGGGTGCCACCGAGCGGGGCACGGGACATCAGTTCATGCGGAGGTGGGGTTGAACTCGGCGGTGACGCGGTCCACGAAGTTCTTGGCTTTGGGGCTCTCGTGGTCGGTGGGCAGCTCCACGGGCTGTCCGTTGAGCGGGACGGTCGCCGGCCGATGGTTCGCCAGTACCTTTCCGGCACCGTCGCCGAGCGGTAGACCGGCCAAGGCCGAGACCCGGTGCATCACGGCGTCGGTGCCGACCGGCGGGAGGGCTACGACGCCCTGCGGCCACTGCACGCCTCCGATTTCGAAGAACTCATGGTAGCCGCCTATGTGCTGGTACCCGACCTGCGCAAAGTACAAATCATCCGGCGTCGAGCCTTGCGTTTGATTGATCTTATCGTTGAACGTGCCGTGGAACACGCCGCTGGCGGGGTCGAAGTGTGCGTATTGGCCTGATACGGATGCCTGTATCTCGAGCACCTCGAACAGAACCTGCATACCACCGGGAGCAGGCTGATTGTTCTTGGAGTAGAGAGCCTTGGCGCCATCGATATCGGGCGGGTTCCACATGTGCGGGACGATGTCGAGGTCGTTGGCGTAGCGCCGTACTCGTTGCAGGCGTTGGGTGGTGTAGTTGACGAATTCCTGGTTGCAGAAACTCGGTCCGGCGGTCGAGAGCACGCTGATCCTGGCTTTTTCGGAATTGTCCCAAAGCCATTGGGTGTCGCGCAGGAACAGCGCCAGCGTGAGTGACAGGGCACCGCCGAGGCTGTGGCCGGTGACGGTCAGGTCGATCGCCTTGTCGCCGAGCGAACTCAGGAACTCGGGCAACGTGTGGCCGGCGCCGGGACGCTGGCCTGAGGGTTTGATATTGAGGAGGGTTTTCACCCCGATAGCAGTGCCGATCGTGTGCCAGGCGGCATTATTCGCGAACCACGGCGTCTGGAGAATGAAGGAGTCCTCGACGAGCCAGTCGAACACCAGTGCGTCGGTGCTGCCGGCCATCGCGATCACGTACCGGGAGCGATCCTCTGTGCTTCGCACCATGTACAGGGCGTTGACCGCGTACAAGTCGGTGTCGAACAGCGCGACTCCCGGACCCCAGACGATCTCCCACCCTCCGATGACGTCCCGGTTGGTGTCGAGATACTGCTGGATCTTCTGAGAGAGGGTGTCCTCCAGGTCGCCGTCTTCTTTGCTGATGCTGTTGACCAGATTCGCGTACTCGCACAGCTGGTATGTGATCTTGTCTTGCAGAGACGGCTCATTGATCGTCGTGGATTGTGCAGTCATGTACCGCTCCTTACCGTATGAGTTTCATCCGAAACAGAGAGGAGAAAGCGGTGACGCGAATTCACACGCCGAGTCGGGACAGAACATCCCGAACCGGTAGCTGTGTATAGGAGTCTAGACGATCCACCACACCTGCGGGCGAATAATCTGCCTGTCCGCGACCTGACGTCGTCGCCCGCGGACGGTCGGTAAACCTCCCGGCTGCGCGCCGAGAGGGTTTACCGATTATTGTAAATTTCAACTCAGCCGCAGACCCACAGGGCATCGGCCTTGTTGTCACCGTCGGCGGGCACATTGCCCTTGCTGTTGTCGGGGACCGAGACGAGCAGTTGCCACTCCTGACCGGTCCAGTTGTAGACGCCGACCGTCTTCCCGGTGCGGTTCCAGTACGAGCTCAGACGATCTCCATTTCCTTCGTTGCCGATGTCGTGCAGCAGGCAGTTGCTGTCGACCTGCACGAACATGCCGGTGCCGTTGCGGTGGTCGTAGCCGCAGAACAGTCCGCCCGGGCAGTCGTAAGCCGCCGACGCCGGTGCCGGCGTGAGGGCCGCGCCGTATCCAGCGACCGCGAGGGTAGCCGCCGCCGCGACGCTGAGACGACGAAACAATGTGAGTGAGAACATGATTGACCCTTCGAAGCCGATGGGATCGAGTATCGGTGCGGCGGAAATGCGCCGCACTCATGATGGGTGGACCGGACCGCCCGCGACTATCCACCTCGCGCGAGTTCTATCCGGGCTGCGCGGCGGGTTCGGCGCGGCGCGGCGTTTCAGGCGCGCAGCGTCACCGACGGCGGCACACCCCATCGCCGTCGGTACAGGGCTGAAAAACGGCCCAGATGCCAGAACCCCCAGTCCGCGGCCACCGCCGCGACCGTGGTCATGGTGGGGTCCGCGGCGGCCAGCGCGATGTGCACGCCCACCAGCCGGGCTTCACGCAATCGCGCCGTCGGTGTGGTGTCGAGGTATCGCCGGAAGCCCTCTTGCAGGCTCCGCACCGAAAGTCCCACTGCCTCTGCGATGTCGGTGATGGTGAGCATTTCGTGCGCATGGTCGGTGATGAGTTGTTCGGCCAGGCGGATGGGACGCGGCGTCGACTTTCCGGGTGCGTCGTCGAGCAGGAGCTCGGTGTAGCTGTTCGGCTGGGCCAGCAGGAGTTGGGACATCATCAGCTGCTCGATCTGCGGCCGCAGCCGCGAATCCAGGAACAGGCCGGGGCCTTCGGCGTCGGCCTGCAGCATGCGCAGCGATTCGAACCAGGTCCGGGCGGCCGGTGACCGCAATTGCATGGCGACGGCCATCCGCAGCGGACGATCCGGCGGCCGGCCCAGCATCCGCCGCAAATGGTCGCCCAACGCGGCACGGTCGAATCGGACGAGCAGTTGCCTGCTGCTCTCGTGCCAGTTCATGTCCAGGGGCGCGTCCGGGTCCGGAACCGAGGCCACCGCAGGGTCGGAGGCGATATCCGCGGTCCCGTTGAGCACCCGGGCCCACCCGGCCAGCGGTATCTGAACCAGGCGGAAGGTTTCGATGGGCTCGGTCCGGATCCGAACTTGAACCCCGTAATGCTTGTAGGCCAGGCCGACATCGCCGTACCGGACGACATTGCAGCTGGCCTCCATGGTGGAGGCGCTCGGATCGAGCCGGTGCTCACGCAGAATGCCGCTCATCCCCGCCCGGGCCACTTCGGGGTCGGCGGTCCGAAAATAGCGATGCCTCGACAGCGGTTCTACGAACATCCCGACTGCCCTCCAAGCAGCAGGCACCGCGCGAACGGGCCTGGATCAGTGGATATCTAAGGTATTGTCCGCCGAAACCTGCGGGCACGCAGTCGGTTTCACACTCCAGGAAATCGGCGAGATCTTGGGTAGATCGACCGATGCCACCAAGATGATCGCCAGCCGGGCTCGTCGCAACGTCCAAGCCACAGATCAGCCGACGGGCCTCGGTCGTGATCATCGAGAAATCGTCCAAGCCTTCCCTGGGCGGCGATTCGAAGCGCTCCTGCGCGTCCTCAACCCGAACGTGAAGCTGACCGTAGACACCTCCGACCAGGGGTCAATGGTCCGATGGCGTGGAAGCGGCGCTGGACGGGTGGGCCCGTCTCAGGTGTGGGGATACTCGTTTCGGCGGTCCGGTCCTTCGCGGCTGACGTGGCATCGCTTTGAGGGTTTACGGTCGCATCCCCTGGTTAGGTGACCACAACGTTCAATCGAACGTTCAAGGTTACGATCGGAGGGTGTGAACCTCCGGTCAGAGCCTCCCCTCCGGCGCAAGCAACGCACCCCAGACTTCGCGTTGACCATGGACGAGATCAGGGCAGTGACGGCTTTTGCCATGTCCTCGGCAGAGCAGGTACTTCCGCTGTTCGAGGCATGTCACCCCGATGACAGCAGACCCCGCGACGCGCTCGCCGCCGCAGCCGCGTTTGTCCACGGAGGCCGCCGCTCTCGCGCCCAGCGGGTGACGGCACCTGCCGCCCACCGTGCTGGGCGAGAAGCGGCGGCGCCCGTGCCGTTTCACGCCGCGATGGCCGCGGGCGATGCCGCCGCATCGGCGTATCTGCATCCGCTGGCGGATGCCGCTCAGGTCAACCACATCCTGCGCGCGTCTGCGCACACCATCCGAGTATTCGAGCTGCGCCCCAGCGACGAATACGGCGACTCGGTCGAGCGCATCGTCGACCTCGCGGCGCCACTGGTGATCGACGTCCTCCGTCGTTATCCGAGGATCGGCGCCGGCACGAACCGGGTCAGCCAGCTCGTGCACCAGCTCGACAACCGCCTGCGAGATGAGCGCACCCCGTCACCGCGGCACGAGCGAGGGGCGGAGCGGCGATGATCCTGCCCAAGGTCCGAGATCCCCGGATGGTGACGATCCGTCGGGGTGGCCGCCTGACCGATGCCGACCATCAGCTGCTCGCGCTGTGGGCGGCGGCATGCGCCGAGCACGTTCTCGGCCATTTCGAGCACGAACAGCCCGACGATCCACGCCCACGAGACGCCATCGCCGCCGCCAGAGCGTGGGCGCGAGGCGACATGCCGATGATGCAAGCCCGGGCAGCAGGCGGACACGCGATGGGCGCCGCCCGCCCGCTGACCGGCGCGGCCCGGTTCGCCGCCTACGCCGCCGGACAAGCCGCATGCGTTGGACACGTCGCCGAACACGACCTCGGTGCCGCCGCCTACGCGATCAAAGCCGTTCGAAGCGCGCATCCCGGCAATCCCCAGGCGGGCCGGATCGAGCGTGACTGGCAGCGAGACCAGCTCACCGACCCCATCCGCGCCCTGGTCCTCGAAGACCAGGCCCGGCGCAACAGCATCTGCTGGTCGGTCTTCTCCGACTGAGCCGCACAGCATCTCCGCCGTATCGACCGCTGTCCTGGCAGTTTCCGGTCAGGGTGATCCGGTCTTCGAAGGGACCGCGAACGCGGTGCGTGCGGGCTTCCACCTCAGCTGGGAAATTCAACATCGACAGACTGTCCGTAGTTACGGAGCGAATGCTCTGTTATGCTCCGGCCATGCCCCGTCCTCGTGTACACGCTCTGGATCAGCTCATGGATGCCGCAGAACGGTTGGCAGTCGACTCCGGACCCGCTGCGGTCACCGTCCGCGCGCTCTCGGAGGCCGCGTCGGTGTCCAATGGCGCGATCTATCACGCCTTCGGCTCCCGCGCCGGGCTGATGGGACGTGTCTGGCTGCGCGCCGCGCAGCGGTTTCTGACTTTGCAGCGTGAGGCCGCGGATCATGCACTGGCGCACGGGGGTGCCGTCGAGGCGGTCGTCGCGGCCGCCGACGCCCCTGCCGAATTCTTGGTGCAGCAGCCGGTTTCGGGGCGTTTCCTGCTGACCGTGCCCCGCCGGGAACTCCTCGGTTCCAGCGAGATCCCCGACGACATCGCCGAGCAACTACGCCGACTCGATCAGACCCTGACCGAGCTGTTCGTAAATCTGTCGCGCGGCGTGTTCGACCGCGCCGACCGTGAGGCCGTCGCCGTCATCCGTGATTGCGTGGTGGAACTGCCCACCGCGCTGCTGCTGCGCGGCCGCCGGAGCCCCGATACCGCAGTGCGCCAACGCCTCGCCGCGGCGGTCCGCGCGGTACTGGCCGTACCCCTGCACCCCACCACAACGAAGTGAAAGGAAACACCATGACCGCGAACCTGCACTACCAGGACAAGATCGCCGTACTGAACCTCGGCGACGACGAAAACCGTTTCTCCCCGGACTGGCTCGACACCGTCAACACCCACCTCGACGCTATCGAGCGCGACGCGCAAGGGCTGGTCACCACCGGCAGCGGCAAGTTCTACTCCAACGGTCTCGACCTGGACTGGCTGATGGCCAACGGCGACCGCGCCGAATGGTACGTCGGCCGCGTCCAGGAACTGTTCGCCCGCATCCTCACCTTCCCGCTGCCCACCATCGCCGCGGTGAACGGCCACGCCTTCGGCGCCGGCGCCATGCTGGCCACCGCCCACGACTACCGCGTCATGCGTGAAGACCGCGGCTACTACTGCTTTCCCGAGGTCGACATCAACATCCCCTTCACTCCAGGCATGGCCGCGCTCATCCAGGCCAAGCTCGGCCCCCAGGCCGCCGTGACAGCGATGACCACCGGTTACCGTTTCAACGGTCCGGACGCCCTGGCTGCCGGGCTCGTCGACGCCACCGCCGCCGATACCGAGGTCCTCACCACCTCCACAACCCGGCTCACCCCCATTCTCGGCAAGGACCCCGCCACCCTCGCCGCCATCAAGACCACCATGTACAGCGCGGTCACCACCGCACTGCGCTGACACCGCTCGAACCGAGGAAGACCGTCGATGACAATCACCACGGACAAGCCGGCCGGCACCAATCTCGCGCTCTGGAACACACTGCAGCGCTTGCCATTCGGCAACTGGTTCTTCACCCAGGCGCTTTGCTTCAAAGCCCCCTATTTCCGCAGCGTGCACCCCCTTCTCCAAGAGCTGCGGCCCGGACTGTGCCGGGTCAGCGCCCCCAACCGGCGCAGCGTCCACAACCACCTCGGCACCTACCACGCCATCGCCTCGTGCAACATGGCCGAGCTCGCCGGCGGCATGATGACCGACGCCACCATCCCCGCCACCCACCGGTGGATCCCGGTCGGCATGACCGTGGAATACAAGTCCAAGGCAACCACCGCAGTGACCGCCGTCGCCTCCCTCGACCCCATTCCCGACTTCGGCGACGAACCCACCGAACTCGTCGTCCCGGTCGATATCCTCGACGCCGACGGCAAAGCCTTCGTCACCGCCCGGATCACCATGCACGTTTCCAAGAAACGCTGACGCCCACACCGGCTCACAAGCCCCTGGCACCACGCTGCGCGAACCAGGTGACCAGAAACGACGCCTCGAGACCGCTTCGGTTGGAGTGCACAATTTCTTGTGCTCCGGTTCAGCGATTGCGAGGCCGAAACGGACTGGCCTACGGTCGCTTTCGCATGTCCACGCGGCCCGGCAGTACCATGGGGATGTCGTTCTTCCAGTCGATCTTTCGCTTGGCCGCGCGTACCACCCGGCTGCCAGTTGCCAGATCGTGCAGGGTCAGGCGTTTTCCCGCGGGATTCGCCGCGAGGAAGAAGCTCACAATGAGCGCGAGGAAGCCGACAACGGCGATCCCAGTGAGTATGGCTGATTCCGGATTCGATCCCGACAGGGACATGAATACGAACGGCAGGAAGATGATCAGCATGCGCGAGGCTGCCGGCAGCAATTCCAGCCTTGGCCGAGCCCACTCTCCAGAAGGTACTACCCGAAGTCCGAGAAGCCCTTTGCCGAGAGTCTGTCCGTCGCGTCGGATCAACAGAAAGACCTCCAATCCAACGTAGGCGATGAAGTAGCACAACCACGCCGCTGATCCGTAGACCACCGCTTCATGGGCTTCGGTCGTCAGCAAGGCGACCGGGACCAACAGAATTCCGACGGGTACGGCGACGACGAATGTGAGTAGCAGGCAGAAAGCAAGGTCGAGGAGCCTTGCGGCGAGACGCCGGAAGAACGGAGCGGATTCGTAGGGCATCTGACCTCATCTGTGACTTTTCTTCGATGGCGAGTTGCCCTCGGCGAGAGCGGCTCTGGGTACTGTGTCGCAATCGCCGCGCCCCCGCGCTTCGTTACTCAACTGACAAAGGGAGCGTGAGTTGAAAGGTCGGTCAAGGCAGCCGCGAGTGGCGATCGAATCCAATGCGCTGATCGATCCGGCCATGGACGGCGTGCTGTCCGTCGGCGAAGCGTATAGGGCTGATCCAGCAGGGTCTGTCCGGTGGTGACGCGTTCGGTCGCGAGGCGCGGCGGACACTGCGCAGCCGCTCCGAAACAGCAGTAGCCGTGGATCGCCCGAAACTGGATCGCCGTGGCGGCAGGTCACAAGAGCAACCTGAACGCCGCCACCGAGGCGAGGAGACTTGGGCGGGCTCAGTATCCAATTTCAGAAGTGCTGCGCAGCAGATGAATTCACGTCCGGCGAACGGGCGATAGTGCACTGGAGTCGGTACTCTCGGTCTACAGTGGTCGCTGCGATCTGTGCAATGTCCTGAGTGACAGGTTTTCGGGCGACGCGCCAGTCCGGCGGGTGAGTGTTCGGTCGGACATGGGATCGATATGAGGAGGAATGATGACTGCGGGTGGGTACGGCCAGAATCCGGGGCAGGTGGTCGGTGTCGCTGCGGCCGGGATCGGAGGCCGTGCCGCGGCCAGATTCATCGACTGGATCATTGCCGGCATCATCGGCGGATTACTGTTCTGGGTGCTCGAGCGGGTATCCGACCTGCCGGGATGGGTTTCGATTCTTCCTGGCGCCGGATTCGGGTTCCTGTACTTCGTATTCTTCGAGGTGGTGACCGGGTCGACGCCGGGCAAGAAGGTCCTCGGACTGCATGTCACCGGGGCCGGTGGCGCGGCGAAGCCGAATGTCGTGGAATCGGCGAAACGCAACGCGTACATGCTGTTCAATTTGATTCCGTGGGTCGGCGGTATCTTCTGGTTCTTCGCGGCCATCGCGATCGCTGTCACAGTGACCGCGAGTTCGACGAAGCAGGGCTGGCACGACAACTTCGCGGGTGGCACGCAGGTGGTCAAGCGCTGACGCGAGCGCGCTGGTTGCCTTCGCCCGGACGGTGCGATCACGTCGGCGCCCGGATCGGCCGGATCCGCCGAAGACCCGGACATCGGTGCAGCCGTCCCTCCGACACACGCCGCCAGCGCCTCCTCGAACTCAAAGGGACTCAGCGAGTTCTGCCGTAACGCCGCCAGCACCCGCGCGTCATCACGAGCACGTACCCGGCGGCGATGCCATACCGCCAGCGCAGCCGCGCAGCCGGCGACGGCCGGCGCGCACACCCCCGCAGATGCGAGTGCCACAGCTTGCCGTTCGGCGATGTCCGCGACCTTGGGTGCAGCGACCATCGCGGCGACCGCGGCCATGAACATCAACGCCGCCGCATCCGACCCGCGGCGACCACGTCGTCTTCCCATCCCCGTGCCCCCATCAGCAGCCTGCCCGGCTTTTGCTCGGCCTGGCGGTCGGCCGATCTCGATTGTCACGGCTGCCGCCCGATTTTGCCCACCTCGGAGGCCCCTCTCGGTGATGGCGCCGAGGCAGAACTCGGCGGGAGGTGGATGGTCGGGCTATCCCGCGGGCCGCAGCGCGTGAATCCAACGCCGAACTGTCAACTCCGGCCCAACCGTGACCCATCTCTTCCGGCTCCACGGTGACCCATCCGAATCCGACGGCGTCCGGCTAATGCGGATTACAGCGCAATTGGGCGGTTGAGTTGCCGCCAACGTGGATCAGTGACCCCGCCACCTTCTTGACTGACGCCCAAGAAGTCCTTACCGTAGCTGCGACCTGCTTCTTGGATGGCGTCCAAGAAGAGTGGTGGTGAAGCGGGAGGACGCGAGTCATGGAAATGAGTGGGCCGGCCGATCGGCGCGAGGCGGTAGCGGTGCGGCGGCGTGAGGTTTCGTTCGCCTCTGGCCAGGACGAGTGCGCGGCCTGGTTGTACACCGCGCCTGACCTGAACGGTCCGCGCCCGATGGTGATCATGGGACACGGGCTCGGGGCGGTGCGGGAGATGCGCCTGGATGCCTACGCGCAACGGTTCGCCGACGCGGGGTGGTCGGTGCTGGTGTTCGACTACCGTCACCTCGGGGCCAGCGGCGGAGCACCGCGCCAACTCCTCGATATCGGCCGCCAACGCGCCGATTGGCATGCCGCCCTGGCCTTCGTACGCACACTGTCGGAGGTTGATGTCGACCGGATCGCGTTGTGGGGCAGCTCTTTCGGCGGCGGACATGTCCTTCAGGTCGCCTCCGAAGACACCCGCATCGCGGCGGTCGTGGCCCAGTGCCCCTTCACCGATGGACCGGCGTCGTTGCGCTCGCGTATCCGGACCGGCCCGCTGAGCGTGGTAGCGCTGACAGTGGCAGGCATCCTCGACACGGTCGGTTCCTGGTTCGGCGCGAAGCCGCTCCTGTTGCCGATGGCGGGGACGTCCTGGATGCCCGCGTTCGTGGCCTCACCCGACGCCCTCGCCGGTGCTTCCGCACTCCTGCCTGCGGGGACCCGGCTCTCGCGGCGCACCAGCGCGTTGTTGAAACGGCTGCCGTCGGTGCGGGCTCAGGTGTCGAAGAACATCGCGCTGACCGAGATCGACGGTGGGGAAGAATCCGTGACCGGTGTCGGTCGCGACAGCATATGGGGTGTACTGCGCGGCCCGGACGGTGAATTCGATGCCGCCAACGCCCTGGCCGCACGGCTGGTGCTGCACCTCCCGCTCGATCGGCCCGGTCGCGCGCTGGCTCGCTTCAGCACTCCGACGCTGCTGTGTGTCTGCGACAACGACGCGGCCGCGCCCGCGAAGACCACGAAGCGTCGCGCGCAGGGCCTGGCACACGTGCACGTCCAGAACTACCCCTGCGACCACTTCGGCATCTACCTGGGCGAGCACTTCGAACGCGCCGTGCGTGACCAAATCTATTTCCTGGCAACACAATTCGAAAACACTGCACACAACACGCAGTAGGTCGCCCCTGGCTCGTGGGCGTGCGGAGAGCAGGCACTCAGTCGGCGGCTGCGGCGAGACTGCGAGCGCTGTTCAGCAACGTCTCGATCACCGCGCGCCGCTGGGCCTGCTCCGTCGGATGCGTCAGCAAGCCTTCGACAACGAAGACGCCGATCGCGACCAGCGGATCCAGTTCGTCAGCGGGCACGCCGAGCTCGATCAGCTCTGTCCGGAACAATCCTTCGGCCAGCGCGTGGAACTGCTCGTGCCATTCGTGAATGGACGCGGACTCCTTGGCGCGCGTGTGCACCGTGCTCACCAACCGGCCCAGTTGCTCCAATTCCTCGACCAGCCACAACAGCCGATCAGCCAGCCCCGAGCCGAGCATTTCGCTGTAGGAGGCCATCGAGTCGGCCAGGACCGCGTCCAGGACCGCGATCAACACCGCGTCCTTGTCCTGGAAGTACCAGTACAGCGTGTTCGACACGACTCCGGCGTCGCGGGCGATCCGCGACATCGACGCCGCGTCGTATCCCTGCTCGACGAACAACCGCCGAGCAGCCACCACGATCTCCGCGCGCTTCTCTTCCCGATCCTGCGGACGTCTGTTGCGAGGCATCTCCAGTCCTGACCTAGTGCCAGCCCCCGATGCTATCTTGACCAGCCCCCAAGAACGGCCCCGGCAGGCGAACGGTCAAGCAGGCGGTCCGACGAACATCCTCAAATGCCGCATATCGCGCGTTCGGGGTCAGCGAATGGGTTGCGCGGCTGGCCGAGGCTCACTCGGCCGGAAAACTGCAGGCAGAGCTGATTAAGCTGGGCCGGATTCCGCTGCTCGTTATCGATGAGGTGGGGTATATCCCGTTCGAATCCGAGGCCAGATGCCGGGAACGCCGCAGGTCTTTCGCCGCGGCCACGTGATCGGGATCGCTGAGCGTCTGATGCGCAGCCCAGCAACGGTGGTGGCGCCCGACTTCGGCGCCGCCGCAGGTGATCACGACCTCGCTCAGGTCGGTGCGAACATCGACGTGGCGGCCGATCACCGCCGGATGCACCGAATAGTCGTTGGAGTCCAGGCGCACATAATGATCCCGCGGCCGCCGGGTCGAGGTCGGCCAGCCGACCACCGGATCCACGGGTGGCAGCTCGAGCATCGCCGCTCGGTCCGCGGGCCACCGGTCCACCGGCCGGCACCCCAGGCGACGATGCCGGCGCTGGAGACGGCACTTGCGCTCAGTTCAGTGTGAACGTCGCCGTACCCGAGATCTGCTCCATCTCCCTGTTGTTCGAGTCCAGCGCGACGATTCGAGCCTCCACCCGGCCGACGCCCGGAGCGGTGCCGAAACCGACGATGACGCCGTCCACCGTGTCTTGAACGACACCGTTCACGACGCGGTGCTGCTGCCCGTCCGCGTACCCGGTATCGAGATTCTTGAAGCGCACAGCGACCTTCCAGTCCGAGCAGTTTTCCCCGGTCTGGGTGACGTTCACCCGCACGCCGAATGTGCCGGCCTTCTCCTGTCGCACGGTGACCGCGTCGATGATCGCCGAGCAGCTGGTCGGAACCAGGCGCGTCAGCGTCGGCGAGAACGGAAAGCCCGGGTCATGCGGTACCGCGGGAGATGGCGCGGCGAACCCGACCATCCCGGCGGCGGTCAACGCTGCGGTGACACCTGCGCGAGCCAAAAACCGTTGCGGCTGTTTGCGATTGAGAGACATGTCCGGTTTGTCGGATCACCGGCAGTCGGTGTTACAACAGGCGTCGCGTCAGTAGAGTCACTGTAACGTCTGGCATGGATACCGGTCGGGATCGCTTCGCCCACTGCGGGTACCTCAGCGAGGTCGGATCCTTGCGGTCAGAGCCCGCTGCTGCCGAGGGACAGTACGCTGCTTCCGGCGCTGAGCAGCAGCGACAGAATCGACAAGAAATTCACTTCAGACCCTCTTTCTCCTGGTCACCGCCAGGGCTCTCATAGGCTGGCCCGGGAAGGTTTCGAGCGCTTCGGCGCCTCGTTTGCGGACCGCTGGCTGCAGCGTAAACACTCACCGCGGCCCGCCAGCGGGTTGCACTGCCCACCTCTGGCAACAACCGACACCGAGCAAGCTCCATGGCGTGTCCTGCCGCGCGATCGGTGAACCAGACCAGCTGCCGCAACATCAAGCAAGACCCGGCCGAGTGGGCGATCCTCGGCAACGCGCCGTCGCGCCTCGGCGGCCTGGGAGAAGCGGATATGTCCGGCCGACAGCAGGAACGAGAGCGCACCGGTAACGAGGTGGTCGAGCAGGGTGCGGTAGGTGTGCGTTGAAACAAACTCGGCACCCAAGGACGCTGCCCGGGGCATGATCCGGGTGAGAACGACCTGTGACGCACCCGCAGAGGTCGCTACCCGGTCGAGCCGAACTCGGCGCCGCTGCCGTCCTCGATCGCGCCGTCGACGAACAGTGCAGATCGAATACATGCACTCCACCGGTGCAGGCAGGTTTGACTGAGGTGTCCGACAGTGGGTGCCCTGGGATGCCGTCAAGCCAGACTGAACCACCGTCCGTTCTCTTGGCACTGGGCCGCCTCCGGGCATTCTGTTGCCGATCGCGTGCGGCCGCATGAACTGGGTATCACACTCGAACACCGAAAACGGCGAACAGCGGACGGATGAGAGTCACCTGAAGGGACAACCGGACGCTGCATGTCGATTGTTGTCGGACGATCGGAGGAGAGCGTCATGGCGGTGCGCGACCGGACCTACCTCGTTCGCCTCGACCCATACCTGCGCGACGAGAGTGCGCCACACGGCGGCGTTCGAGGGGTGTTCTTCGACTGGCTGCAGACCGTCGATGCCGAGCCCGTCGAGCTCTGCGGCGCCGATCGCGTCGTCATCTGCTGTTCGCCGGAAGCCGCCGACCGCATCCGCGACCTCGAGTACGTCCTGGACGTCGAACAGCGCGCCTAGATATCCGCGCCCGATAGCGTCGCCCGAGCAGACGTTCACCCCGGCCGGGTGCTGGAGACGGATGATCAGCTGGGAGCGTGTACAGGCGGTCAGGTCGGGTATCAGCCACGTGAGGTGGTCCAGACTGCTGCTGTGGCAGCTGACCACGCTCAGCCCGACCCGGCCACCCCGCACACCCTGTCGCTCGGGCTAGCGCGTGGGCCCGCTGCCCGGTGGGGTGATCGATTCTTGGTGGGCGTATTTGAGGCAAACGCCTCATGCGACCACGGAGGCGGCGGACCGATGATCAGGGCATGACAAAGCAAGTTCAGGAATCACGGAGATCACCGGTCACGACCGAATCGACATTCGAACCACCGACCGTCGAGCGAGGCGGTAAGCGTACTTCAGATCACGCACTCGGCGTGCCGGGCGGCGGGCGGGTCGATGCGGTCAACGTAAGCAGGAAGGTCGGGACGCGGCAAATTCTCCAGGAGCTGTCGTTGTCGATCGAACCAGGCGAATTGGTCGCCATTGCCGGCGGCAGTGGCGCAGGAAAGAGCACATTGCTCGAGATCCTCGCGGGACTTCGACCACCATCTGCCGGGGAGGTTCGGCATGACGGCGTCGTGCGCGGGGCCCGAGTCAGCGCCGATTCCCGTATCGGCTACGTGCCCCAAGAGGACATCATCCACCTCGAGATGCCCCTGCGCCGCACGCTGCGCTACGCAGCGCGGCTGCGGCTGCCCGCAGGCACATCGGCGGCCGAGGCGGACCAGGTGGTCGAAGAGACTATGCATGATCTCGACCTGGCTGATCGGGCCGAGGTGCCGGTCCGTGCGCTCTCCGGCGGCCAGCGCAAGCGGGCCAGTATCGCCGTGGAGCTACTGACCCGGCCGCACCTTTTCTTCCTCGACGAACCCACCTCCGGACTCGATCCATCGACCGCCGCCGACGTGATGCGCCTGCTGCGCCGACTCAGCGAGCGCGGAGTCACAGTCGTCCTCACGACGCATGAGCCGGCCGGCATCGACCGGTGTGACCGGGTGGTATTTCTGGCGCGCGACGGCCACCTGGCTTTCACCGGCAGCCCGGCCGAGGCTCGGCGCTACTTCGGCGTGGAGGATCTCGCCGAGGTGTACGACCGGCTGGCTCGTGAGCACACCCCCAAGATTTGGGCGAAGCGATTCGCGGACAGCGGTGGGCAGTCGAAAGCCCGGCTCGGCTCGGCTCTAATGCCCGCACCTGCCACCAGTTCAGACGTGAAGCGCACGGGCCCGGTCCGGCAATGGTGGCTACTTACCCAACGCAATGTCGATGTTCTCGTTCGCAACCGGCTGACCCTGGCGGTCCTGCTCGGGTCACCGGTGCTGGTCACCGCGATGATGGCGACACTGTTCAAGCGCGGCGCGTTCGATCCGCATAGCGAAGCCGACCTCGGCCCGGCCCAGATCGTGTTCTGGATCGCATTTGCAGGCTTCTTCTTCGGCCTTACGTACGGCCTGCTCCAGATCGTCGGGGAAATGGCCGTCTTCCGGCGGGAGCGCCTGGCCGGACTCAACGTCGGCGCCTACGTGACATCCAAGGTGACATCGCTGCTTCCGGTGCTGGCAGGAGTGAGCGCGGTGCTCCTCGGTGTGCTGCGGGCGCTCGGTCGGCTCCCCGCCGTTGGGTGGGACGTGTCCGCCTTCCTGTTTCTGACGATTGTGATCGAGGCGGCCTCGGCATTGGCCCTCGGATTGCTCGCCTCGGCCGCGGTCTCCAACGCCGCGCAGGCCGCCCTCGCCCTGCCGATGCTCTGCTTCCCTCAGGTTCTGTTCGGTGGCGCCATAGTCCCCGTTGACGAGATGGCCTTCCCGGGACGCCTGATGAGTCTCGGCCTATCCAACCGCCACGCATTCGAAGCGCTGGGTCGCGACCTGGATCTCGACCGGTACACCGCCACGCTGCCGGCCATGTCCGCCTACGGTGACACCTTCCACGGAGGCACCGGCGCCAGTCTCATCGCGCTCGCCTCGTTTGCCGGTGGCCTCATGCTGGCCACGGTATGGGTCTTGGATCGTCGATCCCGGCCCGGCACGTCCCGGCGATGAAGGCCCAGCGCAGTCGGTCCCGCCATATGTCTGAACAGATGTCGGCGGGACCCGGGCGTGCGGCAGTTCCGCACTTCCGCGTGCACAGTCTGACGTCCAGACCGGCCCGTCGGTACGAGTGCAGGGCCGAAACGGCACCGAGTCGCTGCCTGGGCCACGAACCGGACGCGCGCTGTCAGCTCGGCCAACCGGTGATCGGTCCGACTGCTTCAATCTCCCACGGCCGCGTTGACCGGGAAGCCAGCCAGACCCCGATCGATCGCGGCGAGACTGGCCTGCGTGCGGTTGTTGACACCGAGCTTGGTGTAGACGCGTTCGACGTGGTTCCGTGCCGTTTTCTCGGCGATGAACAGTTCGGCGGCGATTTCTCGGTTCGAGCGGCCCTGTGCGACGAGTCGCAGAATCTGCACCTCGCGGTCGGTCAGCCCGGCCGGCCAGGGCGTCCGCCGCGATATCCGCGGACCGGCCACCGCAAGCACGGCCGCAGCCGATTCGGCGTCGAAGCGTCCGGCACGTGCCTCCTTGTGTAACTGATCGGCAGCGTCGCGAGGATCGAGCGGCGGCCGGTCGGGCCGCGGCTCCAGCAGTCCCTGATAAGCCTCCGCCGTGGCAAGCAGCCGGTCCTGGGCGGTCAACTCCGCGCCGGCGATCCCCCGGGGGAAGCCGGACCCGTCGATCCGTTCCCGGTGCTTCATCGCGACGGGCACCACCGACTCCAAGCCGTTAACTCGGCTCAGTATCCGGCCGGTCAGATCTGGATACATCCGTACCCGCTCCCATTCAGCCGTAGTGAGCGGCCCTTTCTTCTCCCAGATCTGATTGGACACTCCCATTTTGCCGAGGCCGTGCACTAGGCCGGCACGGTAGAGAAGCGTGATGTCCGACGGCGACATGCCCAGGTGTCGGGCTGACGCGGCCACCAGATTCGCGACGCCACGCGAATGCCCCAGTGTGAAAGGAGATTTGAGATCGACGAAATCAGCCATAGCCTCGAGTAACTCGTCGCTCTCCTCGGCGGTCAGGGTTCGGTCACGATCCGGTGCTCGGGCCAACGCGTGGGTCCATACGTCGATTTCGAGTAACCCGTCCACGATGGCCGCCGCGTCACGATCGAACACCGCCGCCACGGCTGGACTGAACTGACTGCCGCGCCGAGAACGGAGCACATCCTTCGCGTGCTCGAGCCCACCCGTCCGCAGGTGTACCTCGATCACGTCTGCGACGTGAGCGATGTGGATCTCGACCGGGATATCCTCGCCGCGAGAACCGTTGGGCAATCCCCGGCCGTCCCAGCGTTCGAAGACATAGGCCAGCGCCTTTCCGACCTGCCCGTCCAAGCCCATCCGATCGGAGAGAACCCGGGCGGAACTGCAATGCGACTGGATCAGTGTGGCGACCTGGCCGCGAGCCGCGACCAGAAAGGTGGTGGCACGGAGGCCGCGCTCCCAGCCCGGCAATCCGCGTCCAACATGACTCATCATCAGCCGCAGAAACGGCAGGCCGGTCATGTCCACCGTGTAGGTGTCGGCCCGGAAGGCGATGTCGTCGCCGAAGAGCGCGGAGAGTTCGTGGGAATCGGCGTGACAACCGATCCACCCGACCAGATTGGCGTAGTACACGGTCGCTCGCTGTTGGAGGTCGAGCCCCATCCGCTCGGCGATCCGTGTCGCGATCAAGGACGACCGAAGCATGTGTTCCATCGGCTGACCCAGACCGAGGTCGATCGCAAGCGATATCGCGGCCAGCAGTTCAGCTCTACTCAGACCCTTCCGCGAGCCGGGCAGCGTCCCGTGCGGGTGCATCTTCCCATTGTCCACCCGAACAACGGTCATCTCGGCGGAACACGAGACACCGGCCTGATCAGCCCGCGGGCCCCACGGCAAGATCAAGCCATCCGATGCCGATTCAGGGACGTGCCTTACACACGCCGACGTCGTGAATCAGCTGCCCGATCCGACAAAGCAGACCTCTACCAGGCCCTCTACGGCTGCCCGTCCACGATCGGGGAGTGGGCGCCCCACTGGCGCAGCGTTTCGACGATTTCGGCCGCCGCCACTTTTGGGAGCCGGATGGCGGGTGTGGGCGGTGGGGAGCAGGTGACCCTCAGGCTCGGCCAGTCAGACCGAGATCAGATCGACCGGAGATCAGACACTCCCAGGGAAACCGCCGGAACACTTCTAGCGAGAAAGTCCCGTATCCCGCCCTGGGATAGTCCGCGTCCGCGCACGTCTCGGCGTCGCCCCTCATCTGTCGGGTCGCCGGAGTTCCACGGGGGCGAAGACGGCGGCGTTGCGTCGAGGCAATGCGCGGACGTGGAAGGCGCTCCGGGCGCCGTGTCGTCAGCTGAGTGAGTCGACGGATCGGGTGAGTGCGAGGTAGAGCCAGTGATGCGCGGCGCCGACGGTGGGGGTGTTGGTGATCCGGTCGGTGAGGCGCCAATAGCGGAGGACGCGGTGATCGGCGTCGGTTGCGCCGCTGAGTAGTTCCTGGCGGAACTGTGGCGTGTCGCGGGTGCCGCGGGCGGCGGCGTGGGCGTCGACGAACTGGTCGAGCTCAGGGCCGGGCCGAGGCGGCTGACCGGTGAGCAGCCGGTGGCCTGCGGCCTGGCATGCCTGAGCGACGCCGGTGAGGAGCTCGCGCTGGTGGCGGATGGTAGTCCGGTCCGATCGCCAGAACTGGCGTGAGATCTCGGTGTAGAGCGCGGGAACGGTGAGGAGAGATGCCAGTTCGGCGTAGGCGGCGATGTGGAGGACAGGTGGGTCGTGCGGTAGGTCGGGCACGTTCATCGCGATGAACTCGTCGAACAGCCCCGGTGGGATGGGTGCGAGTACGCGTCGCCAGAACGCCACGATCGTGTCGTGTGTGCGGTGGCGGTCCTGGACTGCGGCCAGCACTTCCAAGCGAGCGGCCCGTTGGGCCGACGTGGCGTCTTCGACAGCCCGCAACGACGCACGCCGCCATGCCAACGCGGCCAGTTCGGTGTCCAGCGCGCGACGTTCGGCGGCGACCGCGTCGGCAAGGGAGACGGTGCCGGCGAGAACGTCCGCTATCGCGGGCAAGGACACCCCGAGCGCACGGAGCCGGCGCACCAGCAGCAGCCGATCGACTGCGATGCCGGAATCGAAGATCCGGTGTCCGCCGGATGTGCGGTGCGAATCCAAGATCCCGTGATCGCAATAGAAGCGGATGGTGCGGACCGGCACACCGGTCAGCCGCGACAACTCCCCGATGCTCACCGAGCCGGTATGTCGTGTGTCGTCGGTCACGATTGCTGGAACCTCCACCCGGGTGGAGTTCCTACCGTACTGGCACACCCCCGCTGAGAAGGAGCAAGCCGATGACCGGTAGCACAACGATGACGAACGACCGGATGTGGCGAGCGGTCGCCGCCGAGCGGGCGAGCCTCGTCGAGCTTCTGGAAACTCTGTCGGAGTCCGACTGGAACCACAGTTCCCTGTGCGAGGGCTGGCGGGTCCGTGATGTCGTCGCCCACCTCGTGCTCTCCGCGAACCCTGGCCTCGCCTGGATTCTGGTCAACGTGCTCCGTGCCCGCGGAAACTTCGACCGCGCCATCCGGGAGACCGCGATCCGTCTCGCCGACCGCGCCACGTCCACCCAGTTGCTCGCCGCGCTGCGCGACGGGATGACGCTGCGTGCGACGCCGATCGGCACCACCGCCGCCGACCGACTGATGGACCTGCTGGTCCACGGCCAGGACATCGCGGTGCCCCTCGGCCTCAATCGGCCGATGCCCGTCGATGCCGCGCGATCGGCTCTCGAAAGAATCTGGGAAACGAATGGGTTCCGAGCCCGTGAGCTGTCCCGGTATCGCCTCGTCGACACCGACACCGGCTGGACCGTCGGCACCGGACCCCTCGTCGAAGGCCCGGCCGCTTCCCTGCTCCTACTGATCACCGGTCGCCGCGCCGGTCGGGAGCACCTCACGGGCGAGGGCGTCCCGCGACTGAACCTTCGGTAGCCGGCGACAATTCGGAGCTCGTGTCTTTCCGCGCCCGTCGCATGGGCAGAGTGTCGGAATATACGAACGCGTCTGCATGGCACTTACGCTGTGCACCATGACATCGGGGAGGGCACCGCAGCCAGTGAATGGCTGGCGCGTGCCCTCGCCGAGTGGTGGGAACCAGTCCAGAAGGACGCGAGCACCGGCTGGTGATCAGGGGCCGGGAGTACAGGGTCTTTGGTCCGTTCCTCTTCGGCGCCCTGCCGTCGTGCAGCCGTCGGAACAATTGGCCGAAGGTGTCGAATACCGCTGGCGGGTAGAGCAGTTCGCGGTCGAAGGCCTCGCCGCTCGGTGGTATCGGCGGTGGGTGTGTGAAGTCCGTTGTGGGTCGACAGCGCGGCCAGCAACTGGGCTGGCTTGGAATTCGGCGATCAGTCATACCAGGTGTTGAATGGCGAGCAAGACCTCGATACTCTGGGCCGATGCTGGCCGAGTTCTTCGAAGGCATGGCGCCAGAAAGCAGGGGCCATGGTCACGTCGGGTGATTTGCCGGGACTGGATCTACCGCATATCGACGCGCACTCCGAATTAGGCGGCCTCGGCGCCGTCGAGCTGCACCATCCCACCCAGGACATCGACCAAGACGGTCTGCTCGACAGCGTGACCATCACCGGCGACGATGCCATGCAGGTGTGGACCGACGTCGATCACGACGGCTTCGCCGATCACGTCAAGGTGGTGGAGAAGGACGGCGACTATACCGCCTGGGAGTTCCATCGACACCCGGACGGAACCTCGGAGTGGATTCGGACGGATCAGGGGCGGCTGGGCATGTGAGCGGCGCCGCCTTCGGACAGTTGACGTTCGAGATCGCCATCGTGGAACCAACCTCATGAGTCAGCAGCTGCAGTGGTTGGATGCGAAAGCTGTGACTGAAAGAACGACGATGGCTTGACCACGAAGACATCTTGCAGCGGCTCGGGCTGCGGATGGGCTTGGTCGGCGCTCGGCGGGACTTCCGATGAGATCGGTCGATGTGCTGGAGTTCGGGTTTCGTGGCGACGCGGGGGTTCGCGGACGAGGAGTTTTTGAGATCGGTTGGCAAGCCATCCCGTTGAGGGAGGGTGCGGCAGCGCGGGTCGGGCTAGGTCGGAACTGCGCCGACACTCGTTGCACGACACCACGCGGATGGTTGTCGATTCGGCGGGATAGCCACCCCCGTCAGCACTTTGCAGCGTCTGAAACAGCTACCAGCTGGTAGTCGGTCACCGAGAGATCCATCGCCCTCCGGGCGGGTGCGGCGGAATCGATCTCGTCGCGGGCGCGGAACCACCCCGATACCGTATCCCCCTCAGCGGCGAAACAGTTCGAACTGGCTGCCGGTTTGACGGCAGAACCAGGTCTTACCCAGCTCTTCTTGACCGAATTTAGCCACCCCATTCGCGACACAGGCTCCGTGAGTGGGGTAGTAGTCAACGGTTTCATCGGCCGCCGCCGAACCAGCCGCGCCGAAGGAGAAGGCCGCGATCATCGCCCCACTGATCAGATACTTCACCATGACGGGGAGTTTATAGCGTGACACTACTGCGCCGCGCCTGAAATACGTTGGCCAGGTGCAGGTTCCGTCGGTGTCGAGGACAAGGCGGCCGAAGAAGGACTGTGTTGACCGTGACAGCACGGTTGTTTTCGGAGTTGTGGCATTGATTGCAGGGCTGGCGTGGAGTACCTGCCGCGACAGGTACTCCACGGAGTGATCACGGGTCGGCTCAGCGCGGCCGAACGGCGTCTGGTGGGGGTCGGCGGCCAGCAGGACCCGGTCGTGGATGCGGATGCCCGCGCCGCGACGGACCGGCAGCGGCAGCGACAGGTGCCCGTACTTGCTGACACCGCGGCGGCCGTAACCAGGGCGGGTGATCGCGATCAACCCGCCGGCGATCCGCCACGACAGCAGATCCCGGGCCGCCAGTCCAGCGCCGTCAACACGGCTTTGTCGATCACGCGGCCGTTGGCATCGACCGGGCGGATGCTGTGCACCGCGGTGCTCGGCGGGTGTTTCTCGACAACGCCCAGAGGCGGACCAGGTGCACCCGTAACCGATTGATCGCCCACGGCGCGGTCGACCGTCGAGAAGGACGGAAGCACTGGTAGAAGTGTGTCCTCCGTCGCATCCTGGCCCGGCTGGAGAACTTGTCAGGCTGACGGCCTGAGGTTGTTCATGATCAGGCAGAGAGTGAACGCGAAGCGGTCGGGCTCGGTGCCGGAGATCAGCTCGGCGGCATAGCGCCGGGTCTGCGGAAACGTGTCGGCGGGCAGCGCGGTGAACCGGCGCACCAGCTCCGCGCGGCTGACTACGTACTCCTGATCCGGGTATTTCCGGCGGTGCTGGACCAGTGACCGTTCCAGGGCGTAGGCGCTGACGTAGAGGGACAGTGCGTCCAGCGTCCAGGCGGCAATCCGGGGTTCGGTTCCGCCCGCGAGCAGGCTCGCGAACATCCCTCCCGGACCCGCAGCGCCTCGAGGTTGGTGAGAACCATGGCCAGTGCGGCGCGCGAGGCGCCGGGGTATTCCAGGTACTGGTCACGGATCTGGGTGAACACGTCGAGGAGCTGACTGCGCCACGTGGCCGGGTCCGGTTCGGGAATTACGATCGCTGCGCTGAGCCCGCTGACGGGGACGGGTGAGCCTGCTGCTCGGCGCGATGCGCTTCCGTACCCCGCCGAAGGAGGCGGTCGAGGCGCTGGCACCCGAGGTGACCCTGCCCGATATGCGCGACTACGTGCGCTGGGCCACGATCGTGCCGCCGAACGGCTCACTCGGCACCGCGACCCCACAGGAGGCCGTGCTGTCCAGGATGCCGGGCCGGCCCGGACCTGCGGGCGCTGATCGAACAGGCCGATCCGGACAACAGCACCCTGCTCTCCATCCGAGTGGTCGAGCCCGGCGAACGCTGGTCGCCCTGTCCGGTCACGCTGCTCGGCGATGCCATCCACGCCACCTCACCGACCGGAGGCAACGGCGCCAACACCGCCTGCGCGACGCCGACCTGCTCCGCCGCTGCCGCACCGGCGACCGCGATCTCCTCGGCGCGATCGGCGACTACGAGCGCCAGATGCTCGAATACGGCGCCGAGGCCGTCCGCTTCAACCTCAGGCGCTGCCCGCCATCGCCCCGCAGACAGAACCGGCCTGACACAAACCGAAGGTGCTGACTCTGGCTGACCTCGAAGCCCCATCCGGACATGGGTAAGGCAATCCGTGGGCCGCACGGTGACGATGCATCCAGATTCTCCGGCTGACGCTCTTCGACGGAACTGCGCCCTACCGCGCACTCTGCCGCCGCGCCGGCGGTAGCTGGTGGATCTGCGTCGATAGGCCGAGACTGTTATTGCCTGCCCGCGCCATACGGCACGCGACCACACGGGTCGCGCTCGCCTCGGAACCGCCAGATCGGGCGAGGTGCGTGGGTCTCCGCCTATCGACATAAAGGAGGCTGGAAATGAATCACTCAGAATTGGACCCGACCTTCTATCGGAGCGCAGCGGAGGCGGCGGCCGCGCCACCGGAGCGGCTCGCATACGTTGTTGCGTTCGACCGCGCGGCACAGAAACCAGATGCGCTGTCAGTAATCGATGTGGATCCGGGCTCGGCTACCTACGGCCGGGTGGTGGGCTGGACGGAGGTACCCCACCTGGGCAACGAGCTGCACCATTTCGGTTGGAACGCCTGCAGCAGCGCGCTGAAGCACGAGGGCCACCAGATTGAGGGACTGACTCGGCGGTACCTGATCGTGCCGGGTCTGCGCTCGTCGCGCCTGTACGTGTTCGACACCCAGCCCGACCCACGCCAGCCCACCCTGTCCAAGATCGTGGACAGCTCCGAGCTCGCGGCCAAGGCCGGCTACTCCCGTCCACACACGCTGCACTGCGGGCCGGACGGTGTGTTCATGACCTGCCTCGGCGGGGCGGACGGATCGGACGGGCCGGGCGGGATCGCGCTGCTCGATCACGGCACGTTCGATGTGCTGCGGCAATGGGAGACCGACCGTGGGCCGCAATACCTGGCGTACGACGCCTGGTGGCATCTCAACCAGAACACGCTGATCAGCAGCGAGTGGGGCACCCCGGCCATGATCGAGGACGGGCTGAACCCGGAGCTGCTGCTGGCCAACAAGTACGGCCACGCGATCCACTTCTGGGACCTCAGCGCCGGTCGGCACCAGCAGCGGATCGATCTCGGCGAGCGATACCAGATGGCACTCGAGCTGCGCCCGTCGCACGATCCGGACGCCGCTTGGGGGTTCGTCGGCGTGGTGATCTCGACCGAGGATCTGTCGGCCTCCGTGTGGCGTTGGCACCGCGATAGCGGCGTGTGGGCGGTCGACAAGGTGATCACCATCCCGGCCGAGCCGGCCGATCCCGACCTGCTGCCGCCGGCACTGAAACCCTTCGGCGCGGTGCCGCCGCTGGTCACCGACATCGACCTGTCGGTCGACGACGCATACCTCTACGTCTCGTGCTGGGGTACCGGGGAGCTGAAACAGTTCGACGTGCGCGATCCGGCTGACCCGAAAGAGACCGGGTCGGTCCGGCTCGGCGGGATCGTGGGCCGCACCGCCCACCCGGCCGCGCCGAACCAGCCGCTTGCCGGCGGCCCCCAGATGGTCGAGATCAGCCGTAACGGTCGGCGGGTCTACCTCACCAACTCGCTCTATGGCGCATGGGACGACCAGTTCTACCCGGATGGGGTTGGCGCCTGGATGGCCGTGATGCGCATCGGTCCCGACGGCGGAATGACCATCGACGAGTCGTTCTTCCCGCACGACGAGGACTTTCGAGGTCTGCGGGTGCACCAGGTGCGCCTCCAGGGCGGCGACGCCTCCTCCGACTCCTACTGCTACCAGTAGTCGGGTCGAGCGGGGACCCCTGGATCTCCACCGCGTATGCCCGGTCGGCGAAGTGTCCCACACGTTCAACCTCGGACACGCTTTTGGCGCTAGGAGATCGTCCCCAGAGGTGCTCGCCGAAAGCCCCAGGCGCCTTGGGGTTTGAACTCAGCAGCCTCGTCGGTGTAGCGAGAGGATCGTCGTGTCGGTTGGCATGCTCGGCCGGGCTGCTTCTGGGTGGTCAGCAACGCGAAGTCGACGTGGTTGTTCTGTTCTGCCGCCCGTGGTCTCGAGCCGGATTATCAAGAGCTATCCTCTGCCGCGCCGGCACGAACAGCGTCGGTTTGTCCTATTCGCAGGCGATGCCGTCCTTATCGCGGTCCAGTTCTGATCTGTAGCCGGGTTCTCCCCGCCGTAGCGGCGCGGCGCCCGCGGCCTTGGCGGCGGCGCAGTTGGAGTAGTAGACGCTGGGAGCTGCCGGTCGCGGTGGCACCGGCACGGCCGGCGCCGGAGGTGTCGGTACCACTGCCGCGGGCGGGGCAGGCGCGGTTGCCTCTGAGCCATCTACCAGTCCCGACGATGAGACCGCACGTCTGACACCTCGGAGTCGCTGTGCTGGACACGGGTTCGCCCTCACTTCGCGCGGAGCTGGGCGCGGACGGTCGGTGTCCGTCCCTGTCGGTGATGTCCGGCCAATCCAGCTTCGCGTGGAATCGGAGGGGAGGGTTGGATCGGTCTCGTGTCCCAACCCTCTTGGCCACGCCTGCAGATTCCGCGGCCGCGCAATCGCACGGCAACCCATCAGGCGCGACTGCCTCGCGCTCGATGGGTTGCCCGCCAGTGCCGGCGTCATCAGCCATGTACACCAGCATTCGATGCCCGGCAATCCGCTGGCGATGCTCAGCGACGCGGCGATCTCGGCATGGGCTTGCCTGGGGGAGCGACCAAAACGGGCCCTATGCGACCGTTCCGCGCGCGGAATGAGCGCGCGGCTTGGCGCGCGACTGACCTTGTGCCGCACTGCCGTTGCGACGGCCGCCGCCTTGGCGCGGTCCGCCGCTGCCCCTGCGCGGTCCGCCAGTGCTACGGTGCGCTCCGCTGCCGCTGCGGCGGTCGTCTTCCCGTGCCGCCCGGTCGCTGTAGGAGGGCGCGACGAATGGGGCGACCGTGCCGACGAGCTCGGCCACCACGGGCGAATCGGCGGTGACTCGTTGCGGGGTCACAGTGATCTTGGCCTTGCGCATGAGGTCGGCCAGGTCGCGTCGTTCGCCGGGCAGCACCAGGGTGATCACTTCACCGGAGTTGCCTGCCCGCGCGGTACGGCCCGAACGGTGCAGGTACGCCTTGTGTTCGGCGGGCGGATCAACGTGCACGACCAGTTCCACACCGTCGACGTGCACGCCGCGCGCGGCCACATCGGTCGCCACCAGCACCAGGGCATCACCGGCGGCGAAGACCGCGAGGTTGCGGTCGCGGGCGCCCTGCGAGAGGTTGCCGTGCAGATCGACGGCCGGGATTCCGGCGAGGGTCAGCTGCTTGGCCAGCTTGCGAGCCTGATGCTTGGTGCGCATGAACAGGATTCGCCGACCCGAGCCCGAGGCGAGCCGGTGTACGACCTCACGCTTGGCTTCGACGCTCGCGGTTTCGAAAACGTGATGGGTCATGGCGGCTACCGGGGAGTTCGCCTCATCGGCGGAATGCAGCTCGGCATCCGGCAGGAAGCGGCTGACCAGCTTGTTGACGCCGTTATCCAGGGTGGCCGAGAACAGCAGGCGCTGACCGTCGTTCGGGGTGGCCGCGAGAATGCGGGTCACGCCTGGCAGGAACCCGAGGTCGGCCATGTGGTCGGCCTCGTCGATCACGGTGACCTCGACGGCGTCCAGGGAGATCAGACGTTGGTTCATCAGATCCTCGAGCCGGCCGGGGCAGGCGACGACGATGTCGACACCGGCGCGCAGCGCCCGGACCTGCCGGTTCTGCGGGACCCCACCGAAAATCGTGGTGACTGTCATGCGATAGGCCGCGGCGAGGGGTTCCAGCGCGGCCGTGATCTGGGTGGCCAATTCCCGAGTCGGCGCCAGCACCAGGCCGGTCGGGCGGCTCGGTGCGCGCCTACCGGCGAGACCGCGGCCGAGACGGTCGACCATCGGGATGGCGAAGGCGAGCGTCTTGCCGCTGCCGGTCCGGCCACGGCCCAGCACATCGCGTCCGGCCAGCGAATCGGGCAGGGTGTCGGTCTGGATCGGAAAAGGTTCGGTGATCCCGGCGCGAGTCAACGCCTTCACCAGCGGTGCGCTCACACCGAGCGCGGCGAAAGAGATGTCAGCAGAACTCATAGATGTTGCGGTGCCTTTCGGACATCAGGTGGTGCCCGAGCCGTCTGTGGACCTTCGGGGTCCGCGCCGGGGGCACGAAGTGGCGAGATTGCCGATGGGCAAAATCGATCGCCGTAAGAAGAGCGGATGCGGCAAGCGCTGGTTGCGAAGCGAATGCGATCTACGACGCTTGGCGTGACATGTCACGCACTTGATCAACAATAGCCTGTGATGGGCGGTTCGTACTCATCGGGTGAGGTTTCTCGCTTCTGGCCAGGGCTGGGTCGCCAGGCTCGTGTTCGAAATCTCCACCCGCGATCAGCTCCCGAGGCCCGCATGACGCGCTTACCGTCGCCAGGTGCGAGCAGATCTTCCTCGACAAGGCTTCCGGCAAGCTTGCGTCTCCTCCGGAACCGGACAAGGTGGTGGTGGTGACCACTTTGCGAACCGTCCAACGCCACCGTCATCATCGATAAACTCGAAGCCCTGCGACTGATCGAGCGGCAAACCCACCCCACTGACCGCCGGGCCGAACAGTCGACACTCACGTCCGAATGCGCCGAACTCCGGAAGAGGGGAGCCGTGGCGCTGGCGGCCTCCGACCCGGCCGCTGCTCATGCGGCCGTGCGGGCGATCCGCGACTGGATGTCCAGCGCATGACTATCTGTGCCACACACTGAGGGTTCGATCTTTACCGCATCGGGCACGGCGCTGATCCGCTTATCGCGCCCGCGTGCGATGTGTGTTCGTCGCGAATGGCCCTCCGCCGCTGGTCATTACGCGGGAACACCGGAATCGGAGTGCACTGCTGATGCCGAGGGGTGTTGACCGCCGCTCGGGTCAATGGCGCGCCGGCTCGATGTCGAGCGCGCGTTGAAGCTGGCTGGCCCACCAGCGCAGGTGAGCGGTCGAGTCTTGCGCTGCCGCGCCGGTGAGGCCGGCGCTCCGACGGAAATCGACCCCGTAGAGGGGCTCGGTTGCCATCGCCTGGTGGAGGGCGGCGACCGCGAGCCGTGTCTCGTCGAGGGAACTTCCGGGAGGCCGACTCCGATGCAGGGCGTCGACGACCGGGTCGAGCATGCCGCCACCGCGGTCGCGCCAACCCGCCGCGTGCAGCGCCACCGCGAGTTCGCCATAGCCGCCCCGATACACGGACTCGAGCGACTCGACGAGCTCGAGGACATCGGTGCCGTGCTCCAGCCATGCGGCGATGACGTCGTGGAGCGCGGCTCGAAGCCGACGTCCACCATGGCGAAGGAGTTCGGCGAGCAGCTTGTCGCGATTGCCGAAGTGGTGGGAGACGCCGGCGTCGGTCATGCCGACCCGCGCTGCCACTGCGCGCACCTGTACAGCGGCGACGCCTCCCTCGGCCAGCAGCGAAGCCGCGGCATCGAGGATCAACCGACGGGCTTCGTCCGGTGGTCTGCGCGTTCTCGAATTGCTCACCCCGGAATCGTACCTTGACTAGCCAAGGTTTCACTGCGTATCGTTACCTCGACTGCTCAAGGTAAATCGGAGAAGGTATGTCGATGGTCGAAATCATGGTGTTGAGAAGGAGATTCGGCACCGAGGTGGATCGACGATGACAGACATGACCCTCACGCTGCCCGACGTCACACTTCGAGCCACGGTGACCGGCGCGGGCCCCACGGTCCTGCTGCTTCACGCGGGCCGAGAGCGTCGCGACGTCTGGGCGCCGGTCACGGAGGGGATGACCGAGTGCGGACTGCGGACGGTGGCCTTCGATCTGCGCGGGCACGGCGAGAGCTCCGGGCGGGCGACCGCATTGCGGGTGATCGCCGACGACGTGATCGAGATGGTGGTTCGCGAACCGGCGCCGATCGTCGTGGTGGGCGCCTCCCTCGGAGGGTTGGCCGCCGTCGCCGCCCTCGCGGAGTCGTCCGTCGCGCAGCGTGTCGCCGGCCTCGTGCTCGTGGACGTCGTCCCCGACATCGATGCGGATCGCGCCCGGCGCTGGCTCGACGACCACGGACTCCTCGCCCGAGATACCGAGCTCGCCGACGACATTCTCGCGTCCCGCTCCGAACTCGACGCGATCATCGCGGCATCGGACCTGCCCATCCTGCTCGTGCGGGGAGGACCACGGTCTCCGCTCGGCGACGCCGACGTGGACCGGCTCCGCATGACCAACCGGCGTGTCACCGTTACCCGCGTACCGGACGCCGGGCACCTCGTCGCTCGCGACGCCCCTGCGGAACTCGCGCGCATCGTTTCGGCGCACGCCACCAAGTGGCTCGGGACCGACGACGTCGTCCGCCGCGCGTTCGAGCTACAGCGCACGCTCGGCGCCGAACAGATCGATCACCCAGGCGGGACCCTGTTCGAGCACCTTCGCCGGGTGCACGCCCTCACGGTCGAATGGAACTCAGCGCCACGAACCCGGCTGGCGGCGATCTGCCACGCGTCATACGGCACCGATGGGTTGCCGCATGCCCTGCTGCCGATCACGGATCGCCAGCGGCTGGATCACGTCATCGGCCCCGACGCGGCGGCGCTGGTATACCTCTACGGCGCATGCGAGCGCTCGCGCACCTACCGCGAGCTCGGCCGACGGCCCTTGCCCGTGACCGACAGATTCAGCGGCGGCTCGAAGACGATCGGAGGAACGGAACTCCGTGATTTCGCCGTCCTGACCATCGCAAACGAGCTCGACGTCGCCCGCCACGCCCGGCTGGCACCGTCGATTCGCAGCGATATCCGTGACCTCGTCGCCGCGCTGGCCGTGTACGCGCCGGTCGAGGCGGCGGTAGCGCTTGCCGATGAAGCGCTCGCTCGAGCGAGCGCCGAGTGAGCCCAACCGGCTGCTCGAAGCCGTCTGGGTGCTCGGCGAGATTCCGTCCTCGACGGCGCCGGCACCGCAGCTGAGAGGCGCACGCTGGTGCCTCGCCGACTTGTTCGCCGACCGGCTCTCCTCCAGGTGAAATCGCGCCTCGAGCATATGGCCGACCTCTTCGGCTCGGATCAGCGCGCGGCGTGACTGCAGTGTGATTCCGTCCCCCGTGCCGTCGGCAGCTCCGAAGCAACTCTCTGCGAGCCGGTTTGCCGCCGGTAGGGCGATAGACGAGCTTGGTGCCGCGTCGATGGCGCCAGTTCGATCAGGCCCAGACCTGATGAGCGCCGGGAAGGACGGGTGGGGTCAGGGCGATGGTCTGGGGCCGGGGGAGAGCATGGCGACAAACGATCAACCGCGGAAATGTCGTTCGCGACGCGGTGACGGCGGTCGGCAGGCAGGCCTTTGACATGGCGCAGCAGCTGAGATCGGGATCGGTGGCATTGGACCGTGAGGTTCAGGCGTTGTTCGATACCTGGAAGGGGAGTGCCGCCGATGCTTATCGCGAGGGGTGGGATGACAGGACGGCGCGGTGAAGGCATGGGACGCGCTCTGCGTGACCTGGTGCGCGTCAGTTCGGCAGCCAGTTCAGCTCGTGCGCCAGGGTTTTGGCGACGGCACGGATGCGGCGGTGTAGCGGCGACTGCTCGCGTGGGAGGACCAGGTGGAGCGTCAGGCTGGGCGCGCCCCGCAGCGGTCGCCAGGTGAGACCGGCTGGTTGTGCCGTGACCGCGGTTTCTCCGGCCGGGGCGAGGGTGAGCCCGTCGCGTAGGTCGCGCTGAGACATGTCGAAAGAGACTGCGAGCGTGTGGAATCGGGGGGTCGGCCGGATCTCGCGGAAAAGTGCGGACAGCTGATCGTGGATCACGGGATTGGCCGCGCGGTCGGGGAGTCGCAGCGGATACGCGGCCGCATCGGCGATCTCGATCTCCGGATGTTCGGCCAGCGGATGATGCTGTGCCAATTGGACCCCGACGCGCACACGCCGCAGCAGGAACCGGCGCACGCCACGACCCGGCTGTTCACCGCGGGTGATCCCCGCATCGATGCGGCCGTCGGCGACCGCGGGAGAGATCTCCGGTGTCGCCATCGGGACCGCGCCGACCTCGAGTCCCGGGCTGCTGCGAATGAGCCTGTCCACCAGGGCCGGTGCCGTCTCGGCCCCCGCGCTGAGGCTGTATCCGATGCGGAGCGTCCCCAGTTCACCGGCCCCCGCATTCCGGGCGATGTCCCATGCCCGGTCCAGCGCCGCCAGCGCGGGCGGCGCGGACTCCGCCAAAGCCGCACCGGCCGTGGTCAATACGACGCTACGCGTGTTGCGAACCAGCAGGGCAGTACCGAGTTCCGTCTCCAATCGGCGCATCCGGGCGCTGAGTGCGGGCTGTGCGATCCCGATCCGTGTGGCCGCGCGGGTGAAGTTCAACTCCTGCGCCAGCACCAGAAAGTACCGCAGGCTCACCGTATCCGGCGCCACATGCCCTCCCTGCCGATTGATAACGATCCGTTCTGAGTCTATCGCGTACCGGTCTTTCCCTCGACCGCGCATCAAGCCCTAACCTGCGCATATGACGATTCGGCTGACCGCAGTACCCTTCGCCGGGATCGATCGATCTGAATATCGATTCGAAGTCGGACGTGTCCGGCCGAACACAGGAGGTTTCCATGGCTAAGGGCTACTGGGTCAGCGTCTACCCCGCCATTTCCAACCCTGAGAGGCTGACTGCATACAACAAGCTGGCCCGTCCGGCTGTCCAGGCTGGGGGCGGGCGCGTCCTGTCCCGTAGCGGTCGAGTCGTCGCCCACGAGGCCGGAATCACGCAACGCGTAGTTCTGATCGAGTTCGACAGCTTTGAACAGGCCGTCGCGGCATACGAGAGCGAGGCATACCAGAAGGCGCTGGTGGCCCTACCCGACGGCATCGAGCGCGACTTCCGCATCATCGAAGGCATCGACTGACCGGCGGGCCCAGCCATCGCTGAGCATCCGTCACCTGTACAAACACGGTGCTGAACGAGGTTCAACGAAAAGAGCTTCGCACCGACCTCGGTGCGAAGCTCTTCACAAACAAACGCGAGCGCGCGGAATCAGATGGCGCGGACGTCCTGGGCTTGAGGACCCTTCTGGCCCTGTTCCACCGAGAACTCGACACGCTGACCCTCGTCGAGGGATTTGTAACCCGAGCCGCTCACGGCCGAGTAATGCACGAAGACGTCCGGGCCGCCTCCGTCCTGAGCGATGAAGCCGAAGCCTTTTTCACCGTTGAACCACTTCACACTGCCTTGAGCCATGCTGTAAACAACTTCTTTTCTGTAGTGAGCCGAGCAAATTCTTGGTGAAAAGCCCGTACTCAACCTCTCACTATGCCACAACCGTCGCCGTTCGCTCGCCTCACGCAGTGATCGGAGGGCCGGGCCTACGGGCTGCGGACGGCTGAACGTCACGCCGAGACCGACCGCCGCAGACGATTCCCGTCCCGGCGCCGACCCGTGCGGGTATTCGCCCCGCTCGGCAACCCCGCGAAGCGGGACTTGTCCTCGGATGTGGACCGCGGGACCGCAGCCGGTCACGCCGGGTGTGCGGCGGGCTGGCGGGACCAGGCCGTGCTCTGCACTCCCGATCGATGCGGGGTACCGGAGAACCGAACGATTCCCAACACCTCACACGGTCCGCAGTGAGCGTGGATGCGGTGTTTTCGCCGGGGTGTGGTGAGGGTATGTCGCCGATGTAGTGCTGTCCGCGTAGAGGCCGGTACTGAGCGAGCGGAAGGAGGGGTGCAGGGTGGGAATTTCGACACTGGATCAGGCGCGCGCCAAAGGCGCTGTTGGCGAGTGGGATCTCGAGGTTGTGTCGTTGGGGCAGCTGCGGGCTGCGGTGCGGCGCCTGCTCGCCCCGCTCGCCGGTATCGGGGTGGAGGACGCGGTGCAGGTGTGTGACGAGTTGGCCGGCAACGCTGTCGTGCATGCCCGCGCCCCGCGTGGTTGCCGGTTGATGGTGGCCGACCACGGCGGCTGGTTGCGTGTGGAGGTCGACGATGCTTCGCCCGTGCCTGCGCGGATCCGCCGACCGGATCACACGGGTGGGCGCGGGTTGATCCTGGTCGATCAGCTGGCCACCTGCTGGGGTGTGGACTACCACGGCGGCGGCAAGACGGTGTGGGCCGAACTCGGCACCCGCGGCCCCGGCTGATCGGAGCTCAGCTGCCGTGGTCCGGCGCGGGCGGGTTTTGCCGGGTGAGTTCGGCGTTGAGCTCGTGGGCTTGGGCGAGTTGGTCTTCGAGGACGGTGATGCGGCACGCTGCCTCTAGCGGTGTGCCCGCATCGACCAGCGCGCGGACCCGCGCGGCGATCCGCAACTGGGAGCGGGAGTAGCGGCGGTGCCCGCCCGGTGAACGCTGCGGTGTCAGCAGGTCGGCGGCGTCCAGGCCGCGCAGGAAGGCGGGGGTGACGCCGAGGACTTCCGCGGCCCTACCCATGCTGTAGGCGGGGTAGTCCTCGTCATCCAGCCGGTCGGCGGCACTGGAAGCGTCGGTCGGGTCGGTGGGGTCGTTCGATTGCTGCACAACACCTCTGGGGTCAACGTCGTCAGGCCCCGGCGCGTGGTGCGCCGGGGCCTGGGATCGAGGGGGTTTTCACGTCGATCCCGCCGGTCGGGCGGTAGAGCCGACCGCGGGAACCACGCCCGGCAACAGCCCGGGACGCGGAATCTGGGAAGAGCTGTTCAGTCACCACCTCCTGAGTTGCCGGACCTGTCTGCGAAAGTTCGTCATCCCCTCCGGCGGTCCGGCCGACTGCACCGGATTCTCTTCTCCGCCGGAGGGGATGTGGATCTTGCTTCCGGTGCAGTTCACCTGCCCGGCCAACCAGACATCTCATCTCCAACGAAAGATAAAGTACACCCCGCCCTCCCGAATGTCTACACCCTGCGATACAGATTTTTCTGCATCACGGGTAGGGTTTTTCTGCACGCCGTACATCCTGTCGATCATGTTCCCGCGCCGGCGCGCTTGGTCGCCGCCTCGGACTCCGCTGCGAGGTCGGCGCCCGAACCGATGCCCTGCTGATCGGCGACCAGCGCCGCACGTCGGTCGCGCTGGTCGTCGTAACTGCGGTGTACGGCGGCGACGAGCACGTCGAGCTGCCGCTCGAGCGGTGGGTGCCGCTCGGGTGGTGCGACCGTCAGGAGGTCTTCCAGTGCGGCGCGTAACCGGCGCGATGCCTGGGGGGAGGCGGCTCCGGCGAGGCAGAGCTCGTCGAACGCGAGCCGGACGTAGCCCGCCCAGCTGAGCGTGCGCTCGATGAGCCGAACCTCGCCGCCGTCGTCGTGGTGCCGGCCGGAGGGGAAGTCGCGGTTGGCGAGCTGCCGCAGGCAGTCGTGCAGTCGGTCGATCACCATCACGGCGGTGGTCGGGTCGGTGAACGGTTGGGCCAGACCACGCTCGGCAATGTCGACCAGCTTGCGGAAGCCGTACGCCGGGTCATCGCCGTGAGTCCGCTCCGCGGCGAGGACGACGAGGCCTGCGACACGGGCGTGGTCGAGACGGACGGGGTCGCCGTGCACGCGGAACAGTGGCGCGCCTGCTGGTACGAAGTCGCCCATGAGGGGGACCATCTCCATCACGCAGCCGGCCTCGGACGCTGCTGCGACCAGCGCGGGACGATCCAGGTCGATAACGAGCCCCGGTTCGGGCGAGACCACGACATCAGGCTGGGCGTGCGGCGGCCCCTTCGCTGGGTACTTGCGGTCCAGCTGCTCGTGCAGATGATCGCCGACCAGGTCGATCAGGCCAGAGGCGCGCAGCGCGTTTCCCGAATGGTGGATGTAGAGGAACAACGTGGCGATGCTGGCCAGCATCAGCAGGTAGGCCACCGACACGGTCAGGCCTGGCACCGTACCCTCGCCCACGGCGTTGACTTCGCGGATCGCGAGGATCGCGAAGATGAACGTCGAGGCGAACAGCCCGTAGGCCAGCTGGCTGCTGCGGTCCTGGAGCAACGCCCGCACGATGCGCGGCGAGAACTGGCCCATCGCGAGCTGGACGGCCACCGTCGTCACCGTGAGCACGAGCGTGGTCAGGGTGACCATCGCGGCGGCGATGGTGCTGAGGATGTTGGACACCGCGTCCGCCGAGCCCGTGATCGCCACCGGGATCAGCCGATCGCCGAACTGCCGATCGATCGCCACGGTCACGAACGACAGCCCGATCGAGGCCAGCACGCATAGCAACGGCGTGATCCACAGGCTGGACCGCAGCCGATGACGGAACCGCAGGCACACCATCAAACGCCTTTCTCTTCCGGCCGTGGCCGAAAATCGCGGTGCGGCCGGCGGGCAGCGGGGCCGCTTTGTCAGGCTGTCCGCGACGGTGCCGTGTCGACGTAGTTCCCTGCTCACATCGCCGTTGCGGCTGCCTCGGAGACAGCCTTGTCCTGCTCTCCGGTGCCGCCGCTGACGCCGACCGCCCCGACGACCTGGCCGTTGCGCCGCAGCGGCACACCGCCGGCGAAGATCATGATGCGCCCACCGTTGGAGGTATGTATCCCGTAGAACTGCTTGCCCGGACCCGCGTCGGCCGCGAGGTCCTCGGTCGAGATGTCCAGCGCTCGGGCGGTGAATGCCTTGTTGATCGAGATGTCGATGCTGGCGATCCATGCGCCGTCCATCCGCACATGGGCTACGAGGTTGCCTCCGGCATCGACCACCGCAATATTCGACGGCGATTCGATCTCGGCGGCTTTGGCCTGCCCGGCGGCAATCACCCGCTGCGCGTCGTCGAGGGACACCGAGGTCTGGTTCATTGTCATCACGCACCTGTCCCGGTCTTCGCGAACTGCTTGCCCTGCAGTGCATTCGCCATCGTTGCGCTCCTATCGGTCCGGGCCGCCTCACGGATGCATTACGACCTTGGTCCATCCGTCGTCGCGGGCATCGAAATGCTGGTAGCCGGACTCGGCCTCAGCCAGCGGGAGTTCGTGAGAGACGATCCACGACGGTTTGGCCCGGCCTTCATGGATCAGGTCACGAAGCTGGCGGTTGTAGTGCTTGACGTTGGCCTGCCCGGTTCCGGCCTTTTGACCCTTGAACCAGAACTTGCCCATGTCGAAGGCGATCTTGCCCTTCTTCTCCAGCTTGTCGGGCGCGTCGGGGTCTTGTGGCAAGAAGATGCCCACCACGCCGATGTGCCCGGTGAACCGCACCGAATCGACCAGCCGGTTCATGGTCATGGCCGAATCCTCATTTCCCTGCGGGTCATGGGCCTGATAGCCGACGCACTCACAACCCTTGTCGGCGCCGTGCCCGTTGGTCTGCTCCAGCACCTGCTCTACCGGGTCGCCCTTCGAGTCGTCGATCGGTATGACGCCGATCTGCTCGGCCAGGCGCAACCGGTCTGGATGGCGGTCCACTATCATCACCTTGCTCGCGCCCTGGATCATCGCCGAATATGCCGCCATCAAGCCCACAGGGCCGGCCCCGTAGACCACCATCGAATCGCCGGGCTGCATATCGGCCAGACGGGTGCAGTGCCAACCGGTCGGGAAAATGTCCGCCAGCATCACATAGTCGTTTTCTTTGTCCTGAGCATCCTCAGGCAGCCGCAGACAGTTGAAGTCGCCGAACGGCACCCGCAAATACTCGGCCTGTCCGCCCCAGAACGGTCCCATCCCGGCGAAACCATACGCGGCGCCCGCCATCTTCGGATCCGGATGCACCGTCAGGCAGAACGCGGTCAACCCTTCCTCGCAGTTTCGGCAGAAACCGCAACCAATGTTGAACGGCAGGCACACCCGGTCCCCGGAGGTGACCTTTACCACCGCATTGCCCACCTCGGCGACGATCCCCAGGTTCTCGTGACCGAGGACCATCCCGGGCTCCAGATCGGTGCGGCCCTCATACATGTGTAGATCCGACCCGCAAATGTTGGTGCTGGTGATCTTTACCAGCACATCGGTCGGCTGCTCGATCCTCGCATCGGGCACATCCTTCACATGAACCTCACGGGGTCCGTCGTACACAAGCGCTTTCATCTCGATACTCCTGACATGCGGCGTTTCCGGTCGACGCCCGGCGGCCACAGGCGGTTACGTGTGCGCGACAGACCGAACGAACCGTTCTGCTAGAGCAGCCGAGGCGACAGCGCACGCAACGGAAGAACACACCAAAACTAAGGCACACCACCATGTTTCGCGTCATGAACAACAAGCAGTGGGTGCATTCCAGGCGTCGCGTTCTCCACCCTGGAGTCTCCTCCTTCGGCTCCGCGATCGCTAGGGGGTCGAGATTGGTGATTGATTTGTGGGCTCGGCTCCTTCTCTTCACCGGTCGATGATGTGATGCTGGATAATGTCCACCACCTCGAACAGGAGACCCGCCATGGCCACCAAGGCGCTGCTGGTCCGACTCGAAGCCAAACCCGGCAAGGAAAACGCGGTCGTGGAATTCCTCCGATCGGCGCTGCCACTCGTCGAGCAGGAGCCCGGCACGAAGCCCTGGCTCGCGGTACGGTTCGGCCCCTCGACGTTCGGCATCGTCGACGCATTCCCAGACCAGGCCGCCCGCGAAACACATCTCAATGGGCCGGTCGGCAAGGCCCTCGGCGAACGCGCCGACGAACTCTTCGCCGCGCCGCCCGAAATCAGCAACCTCGACGTGCTCGCCAACAAGCTCTGAACCACCGACTGGAAACAGCCCCCCGAAAGCTCGACAGAACCGCGTCACCCACCTGACCGCGAACTTTGGTACGCGAGTCCGCCGAACCTGTCGGATTCTCGGTGCGCAACGACGAGGTGAGCGCAACAGATGACGATGCCTCGTCGGTGAAGTCCTCGCGCAGGTGACCGCTGTTCCTGGCGCGAGCGGGCACGGAGCCGTGACTCTCGGTGCTCCCGTGGCTACACTGTGTGGCGTAGTTGGCTTCCACTTCCGACCTGCTGGGACCTTGTCACACCGCTCAGCAGTCCCGATCTTTCGTATCGGAGTTCTACTCGTGGAAGCACTGAAGTAGTGGCTGATGCCCGGAGTGCGCGCACCGGCCGCCTCGAGCGGGTTCCGGCACTCCTATGCCCCAGCCGGGGTGTGGACGCCACCGCCTCCCGTTCTGTCGACGCCTACAGGCGGATGAAGAACTTTCAGCGGTTGAGCCGTCCGTGAGTTCAAGCGGTTGACCGACCGGCCAGACGCCGAACTGGTTCACGCAGGCTCGGCGAACACCGAATCATCGACGCCCAGGGGGCGTGATGTCAGAGTCTGATCGCGGAACCTCGCCGATACGTCTGAACCAACCTGCCCGCCAGGTAATGGCAACGTTCGACGACTACGCCGACGCTGAAAGCGCCGTCGACTACCTCTCCGACCAGCATTCAACAGTCGACGACGAACTGGCCGTCGTCGGACGCGACATCGAGCTGGCCGAGCAGGTCGTCGGCCGATTGAACTACGGCTGGGCCGCTTTGCGAGGCGCCGCCGCGGGTGCGCTGACGGCGCACTGTTCGGCTGGATCTTCGGATTACTCGACTGGGTCCAGCCGTTGCTCATCGGCCTCGTGCTCGCCTGCTACGGGCTGGTGTTCGGCGCTGTTGTCGGCGTCCTGCTCGGCCTATTCATGTACGCGCTGCGGGGCGGTCGGCGCGACTTCACCTCAATCCAGTCATTACAACCACGTCACTACGAAGTCCTTGCCGACGTCGAGGTCACGGACGAAGCCGTTCGCCTGCTCACCGGCCGGACCGATCGAAAGGAATGAGTCATGGCGACCGCTGTAGGTATCGACCTGGGCACCACGAACTCGGTCATCGCAAGCTGGCAAGGCGGCGAGCCGGGGGTGATCTCCAATGCCGAGGGAGCGCGGACGACGCCGTCGGTGGTGGCCTTCACCGAGAGCGGGGAGCGGCTGGTGGGTCAGCTCGCCCGACGGCAGGCGATCTTGAATCCGAAGGGCACAATATACTCCGCGAAACGCTTCATCGGACGTCACTACGACGAGGTCTCCGAGGAGGCCAAAGCGGTCAGTTTCGACGTCGTGCCGGGTGACAACGGTGAGGCTCGATTCGACGTGCGGGGCAAGAAGTACGCGCCGGAGGAGATCAGTGCCCTCGTGCTGCGCAAGCTCGTCGACGACGCGAGCAAGTTCCTCGGTGAGAAGGTCAAAGAAGCGGTCATCACCGTTCCCGCGTACTTCAACGACGCACAGCGCAACGCCACCAAGGACGCCGGCCGGATCGCGGGCCTCGAGGTTTTGCGAATCATCAACGAGCCGACCGCCGCGGCACTGGCATACGGCATGGACAAGCAGACCCACGAGACCGTACTGGTCTTCGACCTCGGCGGCGGCACCTTCGATGTGAGCCTGCTCGACGTCGGCGAGGGAGTGGTCGAGGTTCGTGCCACGGCCGGCGACTCCCACCTCGGCGGCGACGACTTCGACCGACGTCTGGTGGACTACCTCGCCGACGAATTTCAACGGGCGGAGAACATCGATCTGCGCAAAGACGCCCAGGCGTTGCAGCGCCTCTTCGAGGCAGCGGAGAAAGCCAAGGTCGAGCTGTCCTCGGTGACGCAGGCCCAGGTCAACCTGCCCTTCGTCACCGCTGACGCGAACGGTCCCAAGCACCTCACCACCACGATCATGCGATCGAAATTCGAGGATCTGACGGCGGATCTGGTGGAACGCTGCCTCGACCCGGTGAAGCAGGCGATGAGTGACGCCAAGGTCACCGCCAACGACATCGACGAGGTGATTCTGGTCGGTGGTTCGACACGTATTCCGGCGGTGCAGGCGCTGGTTCGCCGGCTCACCGGCGGCAAGGACCCCAACATGAGCGTCAACCCGGACGAGGTCGTGGCGCTCGGTGCCGCAGTCCAGGCGGGCGTGCTCAAGGGCGAGGTCTCCGATGTGCTGTTGCTCGATGTCACCCCGCTGTCCCTCGGCGTCGAGACCCAGGGCGGGGTGATGACCAAGATCATCGAGCGCAACACGACGATCCCGGTCCGGCGCAGTGAAGTGTTCGCCACCGCGGAAGACAATCAGCCCGCAGTGGATGTCGTGGTCCTGCAGGGCGAACGCGAACGGGCCGCCGACAACCGGGTGCTCGGTCGGTTCCGGCTGGAAGGCATCCGCCCCGCACCCCGTGGCGAGGCCCAAGTCGAAGTCACGTTCGACATCGACGCCAACGGCATCCTCCACGTCACCGCCCGCGACAAGGACACCGGTAAGGAGCAGAGCATCACGATCAGCGAGCAGAGCAACCTCGACCAGAGTGAGGTAGAGCGCATGCTCGCGGAAGCCGAACGGAACCGGGCCGAGGACGAGGCGCTGCGAAAGGCGGTCGACGCGCGCAACGCGCTGGATTCGGTTGCCTATCAAGTGGAACGGCGACTCGCCGAACTCGGCGACAGTGCTCCATCGCACGACAAGGCACGCGCCGAGATGCTGATCGCCGATGCCAGGAAAGCTGTGGAAGACAATGCTTCCCCCGCGGAGGTAGAGCCACTCACCTCGGAGCTGCAGCAGCTGCTCTACGGGCTCGCACCGGTCCAGTCCGGCGGCGGAGACGGACACCGGGCAGGCGGCGGAGAAGCGGCGTCGTCGGATGACGACGACGTGATCGACGCCGAATTCGATCGAAGCTGAGGCACACGATGGAAAGGTCCGCAGATCATTCGACGACCGAGTCGGCTACCGACGGGGATCAGACCGAGACGGCGCCGGATCGCACCGACACGGGGGCCGAGCTGGCTCAACTCGAGGACCGCTGGCGCAGGGCCCTTGCAGATCTGGACAACCTGCGCAAGCGGTTTGCTAAGGATCTGGACCGTGCCCGCGCCGCGGAGGTGGCGAAGGTATCCGCTGCGTGGCTCCCGGTGCTGGACAATTTGGAGCTCGCGCTGGCCCATGCTGGCAGCGATCCCCAGGCCGTCGTCGAGGGCGTGAAGGCGATCCGGGACCAGGCGGTGCAGGTGCTGGCGCAGTTCGGCTTCGAGCGCCACGACGAGGTCGGTGTGCCGTTCTCCCCGGAGCTACACGAAGTGGTCAGCGTGGTGGCCCAACCGGACGTTCCCTCCGGGACCGTGATCGAGGTCTTGCGCCCGGGCTATGGAGAGGACGGTCGGCAGTTACGTCCCGCCTCGGTGGTCGTCAGCCGACCCGAGGGGTGAGCACCGATGGCGCGTGACTACTACGAAGTGCTCGGTGTCCCGCGCGGCGCAGGCACCGACGAAATCCAGCAGGCGTACCGCAAGCTGGCGCGCAAGTATCACCCCGACGTGAACAAGGACCCCACTGCGGAGGACAAGTTCAAGGAGGCCAACGAGGCCTACCAGGTGTTGTCCGACCCGGACACCCGGAAACGTTACGACCGATTCGGTGCGGACTTCCGGCGTGTGCCCGAGGACTACGACGAACGGGTCCGGGCCGGCGCCGGTGGGTACGGCGGCGGGGGCAGAAGGGTGCACTTCGGTCGAGGTTTCGGTGGCGAGGGCGCCGTCGACTTCGAGGACCTCTTCGGGCAGATGTTCGGCGGCGCCGGCGGGTACGGGCCGATTCCCGGGGCCGACCAGGAAGCGGAACTGGAACTGACTCTGGAACAGGCGTATCGGGGCGGCAAACGCACACTCAGACTGGACGGACGCCAGTACGACGTCGACATTCCCGCCGGTGTCCTGGACGGCCAGCGCATCCGGCTGGCCGGGCAAGGCGGGCGGAGCAACGGTGACGCGCCGCCCGGGGATCTGTACCTCGTGGTGCGCATCAAGCCGCATTCCCGCTTCCGGATACAGGGTCGCGACATCTACGTGGACCTGCCCGTATCGCCATGGGAGGCGGTGCTCGGGTCGACCGTCGTCGTTCCCACCCCGGGTGGCGAGGCGAAAGTCAAAGTGGCGCCGGGCTCGTCGACGGGAAGGAAGCTGCGGCTGCGCGGAGAAGGAATGCCCAATCCGCGTGGCCCCAACGGCAATCTCTACGCCGAGATCAAGGTGATGGTGCCGTCGAAACCGACAGCACGCGAACGTGAGCTGTTCGAGCAGTTGGCCACCGAATCGAACTTCGATCCGAGGAAAGATACATGAGCACCCCGACCCCGGTCACCCGGTACGTATTGGTTCGCCGTCCCGGATTGTCGCCAGATGCCTTCGCCGAACGTACCGGGCTACACCCGGACCTGGCACGAAGGCTTGTGGCGCTCGGCCTGCTCGACGCCCACCGAGACGCCGGCGGCGAGATGTCGTTCCAACCATCCGAAGTGGCCCATGCCGCCCGCATCCAACGGCTGCGGACCGGTCTGGGCCTGAACTACTCGGCAATCGGGCTCGTACTCGATCTGCTGGATCGAATCGAGAAACTCGAAGCAGCTTCCCGCGGAAGGAGGGCACCCCATGGACACCGGCAGCCTGACTGAAAAGTCACGAGAAGCCCTGCAGGAAGCCCAGAATGTAGCGACAAGAATGGGTCACACCGAGGTCGACGGAGAGCACCTGCTGCTCGCGTTGGTCGATCAGCGGGAAGGGCTGGTACCCCGACTGCTCGAGCAGGCCGGCGCCAACGTCGATGCCCTGCGATCCGATCTGGAACGTGAACTGTCGCGTAGGCCGAAGGTCAGCGGCCCGGGTGCGACGCCCGGTCAGGTGATGATCACCCAGCGCCTGGCCAGGCTGCTCGACGCGGCGGAACGGGAGGCGAAGCGACTCAAGGATTCCTACGTGTCGGTGGAGCATCTCGTGATGGCCCTCTCCGAGGAGGGGTCGGCCACTGCGGCAGGCAGGGTCCTCGCCAGTCATGGGGTCACGCGAGAGTCCTTCCTCACCGCCTTGACCACCGTGCGCGGCCACCAGCGTGTCACCTCGGCGACCCCGGAGGGGGCCTATGAGGCGCTGGAGAAGTACGGACGCGATCTCGTCTCCGAGGCCAGGGCAGGCAATCTCGATCCGGTCATCGGCCGAGATGCCGAGATCCGCAGGGTAACTCAGATCCTGAGCCGGAAGACGAAGAACAATCCGGTGCTGATCGGCGACCCCGGCGTCGGTAAGACCGCGATCGTCGAGGGCCTCGCCCAGCGGATCGTCCGCGGCGACGTGCCCGAGGGCCTGCGCGACAAGACGATCTTCTCGCTCGACATGGGTTCCCTGGTGGCCGGCGCGAAGTACCGCGGCGAGTTCGAGGAGCGACTGCAAGCGGTGCTGTCGGAGGTGAAGGCGGCAGAGGGGCGCATCCTGTTGTTCGTCGACGAGCTACATACCGTTGTGGGCGCGGGATCAGTCGGCGGCGACGGGTCTCTCGATGCCGGCAACATGCTCAAGCCGATGCTCGCCCGCGGCGAACTACACATGATCGGCGCCACCACTCTCGACGAATATCGCAAGCACATCGAATCCGATGCGGCACTGGAGCGTCGCTTCCAGACCGTTCTCGTCGACGAGCCCAGTGTCGAGGATGCGATCTCGATTCTGCGCGGACTTCGGGAACGCCTCGAGGTGTTTCACGGCGTGAAGATCAAGGACGGCGCCCTGGTCGCCGCCGTGACCCTCTCGCACCGGTACATCACCGACCGCTTCCTTCCGGACAAGGCGATCGACTTGGTCGATGAGGCATGCGCTCGGCAACGCACCGAAATCGACTCGATGCCCGCCGAACTCGACGAGCTCACCCGGAAAGTGACCCGGCTGGAGATCGAAGAAGCCGCGCTGTCCAAGGAAACGGACGCGGCCAGCAAGGCGCGCCTCGAAGAGCTGCGCAAGGAGCTGGCCGACCTACGGGCCGAGGCCGACGCCAGGCACGCTCAGTGGGAGGCCGAGCGGCAGGCGATCCGGCGGGTGCAGGAGCTGCGGGGAGAGCTGGAACGGTTGCGCCACGAGGCCGAGGAGGCCGAGCGCAACTACGACCTCAACCGGGCCGCCGAGTTGCGATACGGCGAGATCACCGAGCTGGAACGCAGACTCAGGGCGGCGGAGGAGCAACTGGCCACCAGGCAGGGCCGGAATCCGTTGCTGCGTGAGGTGGTCACCGAAGACGAGATCGCAGAGATCGTGGCCGCGTGGACGGGTATCCCGGTCGCCCGGCTGCAGGAAGGCGAGCGGGAGAAGCTGTTGAAGCTCGACGAGATCTTGCACGAGAGGGTCGTCGGTCAGGACGAGGCGGTGCAACTGGTCGCAGACGCGGTGATCCGGGCGAGGTCGGGTATCCGTGACCCACGCCGGCCGATCGGTTCGTTCATCTTCCTGGGCCCGACGGGCGTGGGAAAGACCGAGCTCGCAAAGACGCTGGCCAGTGCCCTCTTCGACAGCGAAGACAACATGGTGCGCCTGGACATGAGCGAGTACCAAGAGCGGCACACGGTGAGCAGGCTCATCGGTGCGCCCCCCGGGTACGTCGGCTACGACGAGGGCGGCCAGCTCACCGAGGCGGTACGCCGCAAGCCGTACTCCGTGGTGCTCTTCGACGAGATCGAGAAGGCCCACGCCGACGTCTTCAATACCCTGCTGCAGGTGCTCGACGACGGCCGGATCACCGATTCTCAGGGCAGGCAGGTCGATTTCCGGAACACGGTGATCATCATGACCTCCAACATCGGATCCCTGTATCTCCTCGAGGGAGTCACAGCCGACGGCGAGATCAAACCGGATGCCCGGGAGCGCGTGCTGGCCGAGCTGCGCGGGCACTTCCGTCCCGAATTCCTCAACCGGGTCGACGACATCGTGTTGTTCACCCCGCTCACGCTGCCCCAGATCGAGCACATCGTCGAGCTACAACTCACCGATCTTCGCAACAGATTGTCGCAGCGGCAAATACATCTGGATATCACGCCGGAAGCGCGCCGGCTCATCGCCGAACACGGTTTCGACCCGGTCTACGGCGCGCGGCCGCTGCGGCGGTACATCGCCCACGAGGTGGAGACGAGGATAGGTCGTGCGCTGTTGCGCGGCGAGATCGAACCGGGTGGCACCATCCGTGTCACGGTGGCCGGCGACGAACTCGCCGTCGCGTATGCGGAACCCGCCGTCGCGGCGGCCTGAGAAGAGGTGCCGTCGTGGGATCCGAAATGGTGAAGTGCCCGAACTGCGGCAAGGTCAACAGGGTGGCGGCGGCCGGGGAAGGAAAACCGCGCTGCGGGAACTGCCACGAGCCGCTGCCCTGGATCGCCTCGGCAGGGGACGACGACTTCGCGGAGGTCGCCGAGAAATCCTCGGTGCCTGTGCTCGTCGACCTCTGGGCGACGTGGTGCGGCCCGTGCCGCATGGTCAGTCCGGCGCTCGAGCAGCTCGCCAGGGAACGCGCGGGTCGAATCAAGCTGGTGAAGATCGACGTGGATGCTGCGCCCAGGACGGCCGAACGGTTCACCGTCCGCGCCGTACCGACTCTGCTGGTGATGGACCGAGGCGAGATCCTGGCTCGTCAGGCGGGCGCCGCTCCGGTACCACAACTGCGCACATGGCTCGACCAGGCGCTTTCGGAAAAAGCAGGCAAGGAGACGAAGCCATGACATCTGTCCATGTTGACCCACACGTGACCGCGATCCGTCCCGTCGTACCCCGGACTCCGCAGGGCTGCGAGGAATGTCTTCGCCTCGGCACCCCGTGGGTACATCTGAGGCTGTGCCTGACGTGCGGACACGTCGGTTGCTGCGACTCCTCGCCGGGCAAGCACGCGAGCGCGCACGCTCACGCCATCGGCCATCCGATCGTCCAGTCGATGGAGCCAGGTGAAGATTGGCGCTGGTGTTATGTCGACCAGAACTTCGTCTGAGAGCGCCGCTCCCGTCCGCGACATTCCGCCGCTCGACGAGACTCCGGATGAGCTCGGAGGATACCCGCGGCTGACGGACGACCAGGTCGCGACACTCGAGGTCGGTGGCACGCGTCGAGCGGTTCGCCCCGGCGAGGTGCTGATCCGAGAGGGCGAACCCAGCAACGACTTCTTCGTCATCCTCTCGGGCAAGGTCGCGATCATCGACGAGGGCGACGGAGACGGCGAACGCCGGTTACTGCGCGTGCATGGTCCCGGCCGATTCCTGGGCGAGCTCGGACTGCTGGAAGGCCAGGTGGCGTTCTTCACCGCCGAGGCGATCGAGGACGGCGAGATACTCGTCGTCCCGGCCGACCGGGTGCGCGAGCTGGTTTCCCACGATCCCGTGCTCAGCGATCTCATCCTGCGCGCCTACCTGGTGCGCCGGCACCTGCTGATCGGGCTCGGTTCGGGATTCCGGATCATCGGCTCCTGCTATTCACCGGATACGTTGCGGCTTCGGCAGTTCGCCATTCGAAACCGATTGCCCCACAGATGGATCGATGTGGAGCAGGACGAACGGGCGGAGCAGCTGCTGCGCAGCCTGGACGTCGCCCCCGAGGACACCCCCGTCGTGATCTGGCACGGCGAGAAGGTGCTGCGCAATCCCACGAATGCGGAACTCGCCCGCATCGTCGGGCTTCCGGTCCCGGACTCGGTCCACGACGCGGCCCAGGACGTGTTCGACCTCGTCGTGGTGGGTGCGGGACCGGCCGGTCTGGCCGCGTCCGTGTACGGCGCCTCGGACGGGTTGAACACGGTGACACTGGAGTCGTTCGCCGCAGGCGGCCAGGCCAGTACCTCCTCACGGATCGAGAACTACCTCGGCTTCCCGGCAGGGATCTCCGGCGCCGAATTGGCGGAGCGAGCCGTGATCCAGGCCGGCAAGTTCGGCGCCCGAATCCTGGTGTCGGCGGAGGTGAGCGGTTTGGGGTCCGAGGACGGCCACCACGTGCTCCGGCTGGCGGACGGCGGCACGGTTCGCGGCCGGGCCGTCGTGCTCGCCACCGGGGCGCGATACCGCAAGTTGGCGGTTCCGGGAATCGAGGTGCTGGAGGGGACGAGCGTGTACTACGCCGCAACCCATCAGGAAGCGCGGATGTGCGGCACCGACCCGGTGGCCATCGTCGGCGGCGGAAACTCCGCCGGACAGGCCACCGTCTTTCTCGCGGACCGTGTCTCCCAGGTTCACCTGCTCATCCGCGGCGGTGACCTCGGAAAGAGCATGTCCCGGTACCTCGTCGACCAGATCGAACGCCATCCACGCGTGACCGTCCACCGGAATACCGAGATTCGAGAGGTCCACGGCGAGAAGTACCTCGACCGGATTGTGGTCGAGAACAATCACACGGGCGAACAGAACACCCTCCGGGTACACGCACTGTTCGTCTTCATCGGGGCGGTGCCGCACACCGGGTGGCTGGCCGACGCGATCGCACTCGACGACCACGGCTTCGTCCTCACGGGCATGGACGCGGTCTACGCCCGTGAGGACGGCAACCGGCGGACTGGCGACCGGCCGTCGAGGACGCTCGAAACAAGCCTGCCCGGCCTGTTCGCTGCCGGTGACGTCCGCACCGGCTCCGTGAAACGTGTCGCCTCCGCTGTCGGTGAGGGAGCGATGGCGGTTCGCCAAATCCATGAATACTTCGACAGGAGCTGACGACATGCCAGTGATGGGTACCGTGAAATTCCAGCAATTCTTCCGGGCAGCGGCCGGCCTGCAAGTCGACCGGAACGACGTCAAGCGCTACACGGATTTCATCGACGACAAGATCTACGATCTGATCCTCATCGGCAAGGCCTCGGCAAAGGCAAACCTGAGGGACGTGATCGAACCGTGGGACCTGCCGATCACCAAGGGACTGCAGGAGAGCATCCACCGGTTCGAGAAACTGGATGAGGAGATCGAACTACAGTCTGTGCTCGATCAACTGGCGGCCCGGCCGCCGTTGGACATGGCCCTTTCCGAGGCGACCGAGCAGCGACTGCCGCTGATTGCCGGAGGCTTGAGCGTGGCGCTGGCGCACACATTCGTCACGATCGAACCGGACCGTAAGAACCCCGGGACCGCCGAATGGAACATCGCCTTCGACATCTTCCATCTCCTGCTCTGACCACCGCCCGTGCCCGGCGAACCAGTAGACCGCCGCTGGCCGCGACGGCTCATCTGCTGCGAAATAGTCTGCACGGCAATGTATCCCTTGAGCGTGCGTTGGTAGAGCAAACAAACTCGCGCAGATTGAGTTCCGGGTATGTCAACCCGAGACGAGCGGTCAGCGACGGGCACCTAACCGCCGCATAGAGTTGTAAGTGACCCGCCCCATCGGCGACTGGCAATCCCGCATGCTGCTACTGGATCTGCCCCGGGAATGCGACGCGGGCGGCTATAGTAGCTCTCAGGGTGAGTATGGGCAATCTGCTGTTCAACGTGGTGTCCGTCCCCGGCGCGTTGGCCCGCTACCATCGGCGTGGTTCACTGCGAAGTCACAGCGTGAGCGGAGCTGACCCAGAAGCTGGGGCCGTGACCGTCGGCACGGGTGACAGCGGGTCTCGGCGATTGCGCTCCTCCTGTCGGTATGTGTTGTGCGTCATATCAGGAACTGGTTCGACAACTTCTCCGACCTTTTGTCGGCTGCGAACCCACGCTGCCACAAGGAAATCGAGAGTTGAGACGACAGTGATGTTTCGTAAGGGCGCTGCGGTGGCCGCCATGGCTATCTCGGCTTTGTGTATCTCGGCGGGAACCGCGACGGCGGATCCCACGCAGGAGACTCCGGATGTCCATTTCCAGGCCAACGTGGTCGACCGCTCGGTTGTGCTCACCGTGGATGCCGGGGCGCTCACCGTCAGCGATGACCATCTGCAGTTCATCGATCGGAGCGGAACGTCCGTCGCGACTCTTCCGCTGACCTACGTCCACGGTGGCAGCGCGATGCCGATCGCCGCGCAGCTGGACGGCGATACGGTCACGCTGACCCCGAGCGCCGACCCCGCCGACGCGCGCCCGATCAGCGCGGCGACAGCTCAGGAGATCGATGCACTGTCTCATCCGAATTACAACGCGGCCCTCGGCAACTTCAGCATGTCGATGATGGCTGCGGCGACTGTCGGGAGCCTGCTGGGTAGTGCGATCGGCGGCGGCATCGGCTGCGTCGCCGGCGGCATCGTCGGTGGAGCGACCGGGGGTGTGGTGTCGATCGGTCTGCTCGCGGTTCCGGCGGCGATCGGCGGTTGCCTCATCACCGGCGCCGCACTGGCAGGCATGGGCGCGGTCGCGGGCACCGTAATCGTCGGCGTCCCGGCGTTGATCGCAGCCGGTATCCAGTTCTGGAACGACACCCACTGAGCAGTCGGTAGGTCCGGAAGTCGTGGTCGGGTGCCGGACCCTCCACGACGCCGAGCTCGGGTCCGAGCCGGAGCGTCCAGCTCCTTCGCTGACGTTGGCCGCCAAGCATTCCGGTGGCGCCGACAACCATGGTGACATCCAGTCGGCGTCCTCCAGTTCTGGTTCGTCGAGCGATACGACCGCGCGCTGGCTCGGCGGGATCGGCATTGTGCTGGGCGCCCTGGGCCTGCTTGTGGCACTCGGTATGGGAGTGGCTCGTCGCAGGTCCTGATCATGCTCGGCCGCTTGATGTTCGGCTCGTCGGTTTCGCAGCCTGCGGCGAGGCCGTGATCGAAACCCCGCGGGACAGTGCCGGCATATGAGTGTCATGATGGACGGCGTTATGAACACTGTGCCCGCGCCCCGGAACGCGCGGGCGGCACGTGCCATCGTGTTCGCGGGAATCGCGGTGTTGTTGTCGGCGCTGGGGCATGGGGCCTCGGCGGGGCACAGCGTGTCGGTGTCGGCTTTCATCGTGGCGTTTGCCGCGACGGGTTCGATGGCGTGGGCGCTGGCCGATCGTCAGCGTGGCTTCTTCGCCATCGGCGGTGGGCTTGCGGTGATGCAGGCGGTCTTGCACGTGTGGTTCGGCATGTCATCGATGTCGGCCGCTCACGCCGCTTCCCAAACCATTGATCCGCACAGTGATGCGGGCATGTTCGCTGCGCACGCGGCGGCCGCGCTGGTGTGCGCGGTGTGGCTGTGGCGCGGGGAACTCGCCTTCTTCGCGCTACTGGCGACGCTGTATACACGGATTCTGGCGCCTCTGCTTCTGGTTCTGGTGCATCCGTCGGTCGACAGCGAGCCCCGAACCGTGGTGGAAGCCGACCATCGCATCGAGACGCTGCGCGCGGGCGTGCTGCGTCATGTGATGGCGCGGCGTGGGCCTCCGGTGGGCGCGGTTCGGTTCTGAGAGTTCGCCATCGGAGGCAGTCACGCCTTGTGCTGCCGGTGGAGGCAGTGCTGCCCGGCCGATCGTCGATCGGCGCGATTCGGCGCTGCCGGTATTCCGGGGGCGAACGTAGCCGCTCGTGTCATCGATGCGCGTGAGCAAGCCGTCAGGGTCTGCCGCGACGCCGGTGCGCACACCCGGCCCCCGTCCAGCGGCAGTCGGTCCTCTACGCCGGTGTGCGCACCGTGCGAGTCCGGCTGCCGGTCTCTCCGCACCGCCGAATGGTGGTGTCGCGAACAGAAATTGTGCGAATGTTTTCTCCTTCTCCGCTGTCGGCTGCCTGCCGCGGCGACGGTCCTTCTCCTCGATCGGCTCTAAGCGCTGGGCGCTTTCTCGTGTGCCGGATGCGTCGATGTGGAGGCCGCGGATGTCCGACGAACTCCTGACCGCGCTGGCGTTGTCGGCCGGTGCCGGCAATCGAAAGGCGTTGGAGCAGTTCATCCAATCGACGCAGCGCGATGTGTGGCGTTTCGTCGCGCACCTGACCGATGTCCAATCCGCTGACGACCTGACACAGGAGACGTTCTTGCGGGCCATGGGCAGTCTGCCGCGGTTCGCCGGGAATTCGACCGCACGAACCTGGCTGCTGTCGATCGCTCGCCGCGTGGTGGTGGACCGGTTCCGCAGTGTCGCCGCTCGTCCGAAGACGACTCAGGTGCCGGAATGGTCGCAGATTCTCGAGCAGCGGCCTGATCGGCGTACGCCGGATTTCGCCGAGGAGGTGGCGTTGAACGACCTGCTGTGCAGTCTGCCGCAAGAGCGGCGCGAGGCGTTCGTGTTGACCCAGGTCTTGGGTATGTCCTATGCCGAGGCGGCGCAGACGGTGGGTTGTCCGGTCGGCACGATTCGCTCTCGGGTGGCCCGTGCCCGCGAAACCCTCGTCTCGGTGGTGCGGGGGATCGACGGGTCCGCCGCCGACGGTGATCATGTCGCGGAACCGATAGGCGTGGTGGTGCGACTACTTCCGGGCACACCGGTCGGCGTGCGGGTGACGGCCGGTAAGGAGGTGGGGTGATGGCGGGGCTGAACCTGCGCTTGCGGGGGGTGTCGTGCCGGCACGGACGTGTCGACGTGGTCAGTGATGTCGACCTCGACATTTCTGCCGGTCAACGGGTCGCATTGACCGGTACCAATGGCTCGGGCAAGACGACGCTGCTGCGCGCGGTGATCGGCCTGCACGCGGCTGTGCGGGGCGAGATCTCCGTGGGAGGCCGTGGTGGTCGCACATCGGCGGACTATGCGTGGCGGCGGCGGGTGTGCGGGTGGATTCCCCAGCGGCCCGCGGCGGGCCGATTTCCGCTGCTGGCCGGTGAGCTCTTGGCCAGCAGTGGAGACGTCCGTCAGGCGCAGGCGATGGCGACACGGCTGGGTGTGGGCGAGCTGCTCGGCCGACCACTCGACACGCTCTCGGGTGGGCAACTGCAGCGTATGCACCTGGCCCGCGCGGCGGGGTGCGTGGCAGCTGGTGCGAGCGTCGTTCTGGCCGACGAACCCACGGCCGCGTTGGATTTCGCTGGTCAGGAGGAAGCCGCCGATGTCCTGACGGAGCTGCCTGTCACCCTCGTCGTGGTCACCCATGACCGCGCCATGGCGCGGCGTTGCGACCGAGTGCTGGAGATGGCCGCAGGCCGACTGCGGGAGTTGTCGTGAACGGGCCTGCGCAGCTGTTCGATCTGCTCGGAATGGGGTCGGTGCAGCGTGCCGGGGTGGCGCTATTGGTGGGCTCGATCGGGCTGCCGGTGGTCGGTGTGGCCATCGTGGGGCTGGAGATCATCCCGGTCCGGTTCGCGATGATGCACGTCGCGCTGCTGGGCGCCGCGGTCGGCATGCTGACCGGATGGGATCCGGCGTTGTGTGGTCTGCTCGCGTGTGCGGTGGCCGGGGCGGGGATCACTCCGCTGGCGCGCACGCCGGAAACCCTCTCCGGCGCAATGGGTTTGCTGATGAGTTCGGCCGTCGCGGCAGCGCTGCTGGTGCTTGCGGTGGCCGGAGTGAACGCTTCGGCGGCGTTTTCGCTGCTGTGGGGTTCGATTCTCGCGGTCCGGGTCCAGGACGTCGTCGTGTTGGCGGTGCTCGCGGTAGTGGTGCCTGCGCTGTTCTGGTGGCGAAGACGTGATTTGGCGCTGCTGTTGCACGATCGCGAGCTGGCGTTGGTTTCCGGTGTGGCGGTGGGGCGGCTCACGCTGATTCTGCTGGTGCTGATCGCGGTTGCGGTGGCCGGAGCGATCCGGCTGACCGGTGCGCTGCTCGTGGATGCGCTCACCTTGCTGCCGGCTTTGGCCGCGCGGCGGTTGGGCCGCTCGCTGATTTCGATCATCGTCTGGGCTGTCGGTATCGGCGTTGCGGTGAATTCCGTGGGATTCGTGCTGGCGCTGGCCTTCGATCTTCCTCCTGGGCCGGTGCTGGTCCTCACCGCGGGGGCAGTCGCCTTCGCGGCCCATCTGATTCCTGAACGGAGAACATTCTCATGGCACGCTTTCGACCATTGACCGCCGGTATGAGCCTGACGACTGTGGTCGCGGCAACCGTGCTGCTGAGCGGGTGTTCCAGCTCCGAAAGCGAACAGCACGACCACCATGGACACACCCACCCGGTCGTCGTGGCGACCACCACCTGGGAGGCTGCGTTCGCCGAAGCCGCAGGCGCGGCGGACGTGAAAGTCATTGTTCCGCCGTCGGTTCACCATGCTCCGGACTACGATCCCAAACCGTCGGATCTGACCGCGGTGGCGGAAGCGGATTTCGTGCTCTACGCGCCGTTCGAGCCGTTCGCGGCCAAGATCAAGGAAGCCGCGGGATCGAAGGCCGAAGTGATCGAAGTCGATCTGGACAACTCCGCGGCCAAGGTGAAAGCCCAAGTGCAGGCGCTGGGCGAGCGCTTCGGCACCACCGCGGCGGCGCAGGCGTGGACCGCGACGTTCAGCACCGAGTACGACAAGCTCGGCGGGGACGTCCGCTCGGCTTGGCCGGGTGGAAGGCAGCCGACGGTCATCGCCCAGGTGTTCTCGACGTGGGCGGCCGAGCTGGCAGGTGCGCAGATTGTGGGCACCTATGGTCCTGAACCCGTGACGCCCGGTCAGTTGGCGGAGTTGAGTGCGAAGAAGCCGCAGTTCGTGCTCGACAACGCGCACATGTCCACCGGCGCCGTGCTGCCGGACTCGGGCGTCGAACAGGTATCGATCGTGAACTATCCCGAGCAGGGCCAGGATCTTCTGTCCGTCTATCGGGGTGCGGCAACCGCGTTGAAGAAGGCGCTCTCCGGGTCCTGACCAGGCGGATCGTGAGGCGGGGCAGCCGTGGAATGGCTGCCCCGCAGTGTTTTCAGTGCCTGACGGCGGTGAACCGTGTTTGCAGAGCCGCGCGGTCGGGTTTGCCCGCAGGGGTCAACGGCAGGGCATCGAGCAGCAGGAGCGATTCGGGGTGTTTGCCTCGCTCCATGCCGTTGGCCGCCAGATGAGCACACAGCCCTTCCAAGTCGAGCATGCTGCCCGGCCGTGGCACGACGCAGGCCGCGAGTCGCTCACCGAGCACGTCGTGGGGGACGCCGATGCACGCCACGTCGCGGACATCGGGATGCGTGGCCAGCATGCGTTCGACCTCGGCGGGGCTGATGTTCGCGCCACCGCGAATGACGATCTCCTTGAGCCGCCCGACCACGTGCAGTCGGCCTGCGGGGTCGAGGACGCCGAGGTCACCGGTGCGTACCCAGCCGTCGCTCGTGCGATAACGTGAGTCCAATTGCGGGTCCCCGACGTAGCACAGCGGCGTCATCGGGCCCCGGGCGACTATTTCTCCGGTTTCACCCGGCGCCGCGGTCCGGCCGGTGTCGACCCGGTCGATGCGGATCTGCGCCACCCGCGGGTCGGGTCGCCCGACCAGCACTCCCGAAGTCCCGTCGTCGGAATTGATTTCGCCGGAATCGATTTCGTCGATGTCCGTGTGACAGTTGACGCCGTCGGCCGACCCGTAGAGGTTCACCACCGTGCATCCGAATGCTTGTTGTGCCTCCCGGGCGGTGGTGGCGTCGAGTTGGGAACCACCGAGCACCAGTGCCGTCAGTGCGGAGGTGTCGGTCTCGGCTGCGCCGTTTTCGAGCATCATCCGGATCATGGTGGGGACGCCGAGCACGTGCGTGGGGCGATGCCGTTGGATCGACGCCAACGCTTCCCTTGGCGAGAAATGATCCAGCAGAATCAGCGCGCCGCCGTGGCGGGCCAGCGTCACAGCCGTGCCGTTGCTGCCGAACGCCGTGGCGAGCGGTACGAGAAACAGGCTGCGGGGCGGTCGGTCGTCGGTCAACAGCGATGCCATGAAGTTGCCGCGGCCGCCTGCCAGCGCGTTGTGAGAGTAGGCGACCATCTTCGGTTCCGACTCCGACCCGGAGGACACCAGGATGCGAGCGGCCGCGTCCGGATCGGGGCGATCCGGGACGAAATCGTCATAGTCGCCAGGGAACAGCTCGGCGAAAGGCACACAGCTTTTCGGCGCGAAGTCGATACCGACGGAGACTACGAAACGCAATGTCGGCAATTGGCCGAGCAACTGCGCGAGATCTGTTGCGTGGTGGTGTCCACGGAACTGGGCGGCGGCCAGGACACCGACGGCTTCCGATCTCCGCAGCAGCGACTCGGCCTCGCGCATGCCGCGGCCGGCGGGGAACGGCAGGGCTACCGCGCCCAGTGCGGCCAAAGCGAGGTCTGCGATGACAGCGGCGCGGCAATTCGGCAGCTGGATGCCGACGACATCGCCGGCTTGTACGCCTCGGGCGGCCAGACCGGCGGCCAGTTGCCGCGCCAGGGCGTCCAATTCCGCGTAGCTGACCTCGCCTTCGTTGTCGACCAGTGCGGTTCGGTGCGGGTGCTGGCAGCGGCGTGCCCGGAATAGCGAATACAGGTCGAGGTCGGGGTAGCTGCCGTCGGCCGCCCAGGTTCTGCGTAGCTTGCGGGGGACCAGATCGTGTAGTGCGACGCTCATCGGAACCTCCAAGGCGACGACACGGCGACGGCGCCGTGTTCGTCGCGTGTCATGGCGCCTGCGAAGCGAGAATCGGTGGGCAGGGTGGTGAGATCGGTGGTCACCGAGGTGGTGATGATGCCTCGGCCGCGAAGCATCGCGCAGGCGTCGTCGGTGGACAGCGCACGCACCTGTGCCGCGGTGTCGGCTGCCGCGACGGCGTGCTCGTCAGCGGGTGCGATGAGCCCGTCAGCGGTCGGCAACGGGCGACGGAATCCGGCGGGGTGACGGAGGGGAAGACCGTCATGCGCCCGGCGCAGAGCCGGCGCGGTCAGTAGTTGCGCGGCGGCCAACAGGGAGGATTCCACGCGCACGCCGCGGCCGGTGCGTTCGCGGGTCAGCAATCCGGCCAGAATCGCTTCGGCGCCCAGCATGCCGCCGAGCACGTCCAGCAGGGTCATCAGTGACGGTGTCGGTGGTTCGTCGGCTGGGCGGGCCGCCTCTCCGACGGCGGTGCGGGCTTGCACCATGAAGTCGGTGCCCATGGGGGCGTCGGGGAGCCGTCCTGCCCAGCCGCTGGTGTAGGCGTAGATCAGGCTCGGGTTGGCGGCCGACAGCGTGTCGGCGGCGAGCCCGAGATGCTCGGCTTTGCCGGGCGCCCAGTTGTGTAGAAAGACGTCGGCGTCGGCTGCCAGTTCGAGCAACCGCTGTCGGTCGGAGGGGGACTTGATGTCGATTTCGATCGTGTCCTTGCCCCGGTTGAGGGCCAGCCAGCGTGCGGAGATGTCCGAGCAGGTGGGTGGCATGCCACGCAGCGGGTCACCGCCTGGCGGTTCGATTCGCACGACGGTCGCGCCGAGCAGCCCCAGCAGGTGCGCGGCGAGTGGGGCCTGGACTCGACGTCCTGCCTCGAGCACGGTGAACCCCGCCAGAGGGCGCTCGTCGCTACATCGGCCGCGTGCCGGTATCGCCGCGGGGATCCCCGGGTAGGTGGCCAGTTCCCAGGGCAGCGTCGATTCTCCGCCGTCGTGCAGTTCTGCCGAGCGTTCGGCGAGGGTGTGTAATCGGCAGACGTCGGCGCCGGATTCGGCCGCGGCTGCCTGTACCTGTGCCCACGTGCTGGCCAGCGTGGCGTGATGCAGCTCATCGGGGATCGGAGCGCAGGCGGTGGCATAGCGGAACTGGAAGGGCCGCCAGCCTTTTCGTGCGGCTTGCATCGGTGCTCGCATGGCCTGCCAGAATTCGGCCCACACCGCGACGTCCAGTGCTTCGAGTTCGAATCGAACGCCGTCGGCAGTGGTGAACGGTGGCCCACCAGGCGCCAGTGGGCTGGCTTCATCGTCCTCGGCGCACGCTGCGGCGAGGTACTGCGAGACGGTCAGCAGCGCCACGCGATCGAGCGAGACATCCGCCGAGGTGACCAAGGTGCCCCTCGCGCGGCCGATGAGCGCGGCCAACAGGCCTTGGACGGCGAGCACACCGGAAGCGGTCGAGACGTAGTCCACGGCCAGTCCGCGGGGTGAGCCGTCGCGACGTCCGTGCACGAGCATCAGTCCTGCGGCGGCCTGCGCGGTCGCCTCATCGCACACCTCGCTGTCCGGCCTGCCCCAGAACAGGCGGGTTTCGACTCTCGCGCCGTCGAGGTCGGTGAGAGTCAGCGCGTCATGGTCGGCCGTGGAAGGTTCGGCGCCCAGCAACCGCAGGTGCTGCGCCGCGATCGAGACCGGACCCGGCGGTCCACCGGTCTCGAGCTGCACCCCCTCCAATGGTTTCGCCGTCAGTTGGTTGTCGGAGGTCCGCGTAGCGCCGAGTGTCATGGCTCTCCTTCTCGAACAGAGTGACCGCCGCGGGAACTCGGTGGCGATCGCCGCCGACCACTCCCGCGGACAACAGCAGTCGCAGCGCGGGGACGTCGAGTTCCCGGCAGACGAGGAGAAGCCATGGACCCGTATGCATCCGACACCCGTATGTCCGCCGCCGCGATCGACGGCACGTCGCTGCGTGAGCGTGTGGAAGCCTTTGTGGCGAAACGAGTGATGCCACAAGAGATCCTGCTGGACACAGGTGGCCCGGATGCTGCGGCAGCCCGTTCGCAGTTGGCCGACGCCGCGCGGGCGGAAGGGCTGTGGGGGTTGCCGCTGCCGAGGGAACTTGGTGGTCGGGGACTTTCGTTCGCCGAGTACGTGTGCTTGGCCGAGGCCGAAGGCGCCAGTGACCACGGGCCTGCGGTGCTCGGCTCGGCCTCGCTGTTGGATGTGCGGATGTTGCAGCGTCATGCCGGTGACCGCGTTCGGGAGACCTACCTGGGGCGACTGGTTTCCGGGGAACTGCATGCGGCGTACGCGATGACCGAACCCGACACACCAGGCACCGATCCGACGTTGACGGCCACCCGAGCGACGGAGGCTCCGGACGGTTCGTGGGTGCTGTCCGGTCGCAAATGGTTCGTCAGCGGCGCCCAGGACGCCGATGTGATCACGGTGCTGGCTCGCACCGACGGGCGGGCGTCGGACCGGGATGGGCTGTCGTTGCTGCTGGTGCCGACGGACGCTCCGGGCTTCCGGCTCGTGCGTGAGCTGCCGGTCCTCGGCGTTGGTGGGCAGTGGGAGATCGCCCTGGACGAGGTGCGGCTGCCGAAAGACCATCTAATCGGCGAGCGGGGACGTGCGTTGCCGATCGCGCGGCAGCGGTTGCAGCTCGGCCGGACGTTGCGCTGCCTGCGCTGGCTCGGCCAGGCGCAGCGGGCCTATGACCTGATGTGCGAGCGAGCTCGCACGCGCGGTCAGTCATCGGGAACGCTGGCCGAACGCCAGCTGGTGCAGCAGCATGTTTTCGAGTCGCTGTTGGCCATCCGGAGCACCCGGCCGCTCGTGCACAAGGCGGCCGCGCTCCTCGACGCAGGTCATGACGCTCGCGTGGAATCCGGTTTGGCGAAGGTGGCCGCGGCGCGGACGCTGCAACAAGTGGCTGATTCCGCGATCCAGGTGTACGGGGCTGCCGGGCTGGGACCGGATACCGCGCTGCCGGGACTGCTGCGAATGGGGCGGATGGCGCGCTTGCTGGATGGTCCGGACGAACTGCATATCACCTCCGTGGCCAGGTCGGTGTTGCGCTGAGGCCGCGTCAGGTGTCGAAAGGAGCGATCAACCCGGTCTGTATGGCCAGAGCCGCGGCGAAGAAGAAATTGCCCCAGATCAGCTCGTGGTTGGTGGCAAGCCCGCGGCCGAAGTCGTAGCATCCGCCACCCAGCCTGCCCCCGGGTTGCGGCGCGCCGGGACCGCTCATGAAGTCCGTGGCAAGCCGTCGCGTGATCTCGGTGGCTCGCAGCCGCATCGCTGCGGACCGTGCTGTACGCGTTTGTGCTGCAGCAAGTTTCAGCAGCGCTACCGCCTCGATCGCGGCGGCCGAGGTGTCTGGTGGCGCGTCAGGATGGTTTTCGGCGGTTGGTACCAGGAGTTGATCGGCATCGAGGAGTGCACAGGCATCGAAGAGGAATTCCGGGGACAGGTACCGGCATGCGTCGGCCAGTGCGAGCAGGAGCCAGGCCCTGCCTCGGCTCCATCCTCGCTGCGGTTGCGGCGAGGGAAGCCATGTGCCATCCGACCAGGCCCATGCCGGGGTGCCGATCGGTGTTGTCCGCCAGAGGTGCAGGTGTGTTGAGAGATGTTCGCGGGCGATATCCGCGCCGCGGGGGTCTTTGTCTGTGGCCAGAAGTGGTACTAGGCCGGGAATTCCGTCCACGCGAGCGAGGAGGCGTGGGCCACCGAACGCTGAACCCCATGGCAGTACACGGAGATTGTGATCGAAGTCCGAACGGCACTGGCGTGCGGCACTCTCGCGGAGCGCTGAGGCGCGGGAGTCTTCCCCGCGCCTGGTTGCCAGGGCTGTTCCGTACCAGAGAATCAACCCGCGGGTGGAAGTGTCCGATGTCACCCAGTCGGCCAGGCGTTGTGTCGTCTCTGCGGCGGCGTTGCGATGCTCGTGCCGACCGCTAGCTGATGCGCGCAGCCACAGCAGGCCTGCCCAGAAGCCGCCGGTCCAGGATCCGCGGGAGGTGGTTGTCCATTCGCCGGAAATGCTGTCGGCGTAGAGCGGAAACCGGGTGCCCACAGCGGCTTGTGTGCTCGATACGCGGTTCATGAGGGCATCGAATGCCTCGCACGCCCAATCCGTCACCATGTTGCGCCCCCGCACCATTCCGTCGTATGCAGCTGTTGAACTGTACGTAATGAAAACTGCTGTCGCGGCGCACGTTTCGTGCATTCACAGCGGCGCTTGTCATGCATATTCCTCACGCCCGCTCCTCGACGCGGGCCTCACGATCGCGCACTGCCCACAACGCCGCGACTGCCGCCGCGACAGCGAATTCCACCGCGACCATCAGCCAGCTGTTGCTGTATCCGATCGAGGGCACCACGGTGCCGAAAAACGGCGGGCCAATCGCGAATCCGGCGAAGAACCCCGCCGACACCAATGCCGAGTTGCGTCCGGCTCGTCCAGGGGCCGAGCGCTGGATCACCAACACCATGGACACCGCGTTGCCCGCCATGCCGAAGAAGCCGACGGCAATCACCGCGATCCACACCACCCCGGTCATCAGGGCGGAGGCGGCCAGCAGCAGCGCCGCGATGCCGGATCCGAACGCCAATCCGGCGGGCAGGACGACTGCCGCGCGCGGGTTCCCCGCCACACGTGCCCAGCCGATGCGACCTGCGATGCCCGCTACGCCGAGCACGGCCACCAGGGTCCCCGCTGCCGCAGCGCCGAGGCCGAGCCGTCGTTCGCCGAACAGCGCCAAGTAAGTGTTGATCGATGCCATGGCGGCTCCCAAAAACAGGGAGTACACGGCCAGCCAGTACACGATGCCGTCGTTCCCGCGTGGTTGCGGCTTGTCACCGATGCCCGAGCTGGACGTGCCGTGATGCTGTCGCGACGGGTCGGCGGGCAGGGTACGCCACACCCACAGCGCTACTAGCAGCGCGATACCCGCCGCCGTCCACACCGCAGTACGCCAGCCCGCCGAAGCGGCCAGCGCGGTGAGCGGCAATCCAGCGGCGATGGCGCCGAGTTGGACACCGGATTGTTTGGCGCCGGTCACCCCTGCGCGATAGGTCGGCGGGATTGCAGCCAGGATCGCTTTGTTCGTTGCGGGGTTGGCCAGTGCCTGCGGCACGCCGCCCAGGGCCACCGCGGCGAGGAGGACGCCGTAGGCCGGTGCGGCGGCGATGGCGCCGAGGGCCGCACTGACGGTCAGCAGCAGCGCGATCAGGCATCGTCGTGGACCGAGCAGATCCACCGCGCTACCGGCCAGCGGCGACAGCAGCGCGGCTGTTCCGAAGCCCATGGTCGTCGTCAATCCCAATGCGGTGGTGGACATCCCGAGATCCGGAACGAGGCGCGGGCCCAGCGCGCCGAGGACGAACAATTGCAGCATGGAGAAGGCCATGGCTGCTGTCAGTACGCCGGTCACCGAGGCTGTCGTCAGCCGGTCCCGTCCAACCGCGGGGTGTGTCTGCACTGCCGTCCTCCCAGCCATGCCACGCCGCCCATCAGCGGCCCTGAGGTCAGATAGTCGCGCGGCGTGCGGGTTCGGTTCCGCCAGCAGGCGAGTAGCGGAGCCCGGCCCTACCGATCGGAAGCGTCGGCGACGCGGTGGCGTCCGGTCCACCGATGTCGGGAACTTTCCGTCGGTGCGATCCGACCACTATGCGCGAGCTGTTTCCTCTGGAGGGCAGTACTTTCTGGTCGGAGGTCGGGTGGATCCAACGGTGGACGTGAATCGCGGAGATGTCCGTTGCATTGGGATCGTCGCGGTGGTGGTGTCGCTGACGCTCGTCACCGGCGCCGTGCTGGCGATGGGTGAGGTTCCTTACCGCGCGGCCGGCACGACGTATCCCGGGCTTGCGTCCGCGTTGGGCTACGCGCTGTTGCGGACGGTGGCCGCGCTCGCGGGCGCGGTGGCGCTCGGTTCTCTGGTCTACGCGGTGTGCTGTACGCGGGTCTCCGCACAGGGGCGGATCCTGGTCGACGGCTATGCGGGCTTGCGGCTGGCCGAGCGTGCCGGCCTGGTCTGGTTCGTCTCGGCGCTGGTATTGATACCGGTCACAGCAGCGGATGTCGGTGGGTTGAGCCTGTCGGGCCTGGTGCGCGCGGGCGCGCTCGGAGCGTTACTCGATGCGAGCGAGAAACCCAAGGCATGGGTTGTCGTCGCCGCGCTGGCCGCTGTGGTGAGTCTCGGTGCACGGCTGACGTTGTCCTGGAGCGGGGTCGTCTTGCTGACGTTGGTGGCGGCTGTGGGCGTGCTGCCGCCCGCGTTGGTCGGCAACGCGGGTGAAGGGCCGAACCACGATTACGGCACGGGCGCGATGATCCTCTTCCAGGTCGCGGTGTCGGTGGGGCCGGGGTTGTTCTGGTGTGTGGCCGAGCAGCTGCGGCGCGGTGGTTCGGACACGGCGGTCGCAGTTCGGCGCGCCGTGGTCATCGGGATGCTGTGCACGGTGACCGCGGCGGCCGGCGGGCTGGTGCTCGTACTCGTGCTGTTACCGTGGTCGTGTGTGCTCACGACCGGATACGGACGGTTGGCACTGTTCGCGGGATTGGGGCTCATGGCGGCGGGGTGGACGCTGTGGCGCTCTTACCGCACCCGGGTGCCGGATGATGGGAATGTATTCGTAAACGCCTGTAGCGCAGCGCTTTCCGCAGTGGTGCTGAGTGTACTGGTGGCGATGGCGGTGCAACCGGCGCCCGCGTTCGCCGACCGGTCGTTCACCGCGCAGGAGGTGTTCCTCGGTTTCGAACTGACGGATCGGCCCGCCTTGTGGCGGCTGCTGGCGTCGTGGCGTTTCGATTTCGTGCTCGGGACGGCGGCGTCGGTCGCGGTTGTGGCGTATGTCCTCGGCGTGTGGCGTCTGCGTCGTCGTGGGGACCGCTGGTCGCGATGGCGCACTCTGTCATGGATGGGTGGTTGTCTAGCGCTACTGATCGCCACGTCCTCGGGCATCGGCACCTACGGTCTCGCGATGTTCAGCATGCACATGATCACGCATATGGCTTTGAACATGTTCGTCCCGGTGCTTCTTGTGCTCGGCGCGCCGGTGACGCTGTTGCTGCGAGCTCTTCCGTCGGCGGCGCGGGGCGCGGTGCACGGGCCGCGCGAGTGGGTGCTGGCGCTGTTGCATGCCAAGCCGACCGCTGTCCTGGCTTACCCCGGCACAGCGATCGCGCTGTTCGTGGTCTCCTTGTACGGGCTGTATTTCACGACGCTGTTCGAGAACCTGACCCGCTACCACTGGGGCCACGTTCTGATGAACGTCCACTTTCTGATCGTCGGGTACCTGTTCTACTGGGGCATCATCGGCATCGATCCGGGTCCGCGCAGACTGCCTCATCTGGGGCGGCTGGGGATGCTGTTCGCGGTGATGCCGTTCCACGCGTTCTTCGGCATCGCGATCATGTCGATGAATTCCGTTGTGGGCCAGCGGTTCTACGGCAATCTCCAGTTGCCGTGGACGATCGATCTGCTGGCGGATCAGCACGCCGGGGGCGGCATTGCCTGGGTGTCCGGTGAGGTCCCGATTCTGCTGGTGGTGGGCGCGTTGCTGACGCAGTGGGCGGCCCAGGATCGGCGCACCGCGGTGCGCACCGACCGCAAGGACGACGAGTACGGCGATTCCGACCTCGCCGCTTACAACGCGATGCTGGAGCAGCTGGCACGCAGCCGTAGGTGATCTTGCCCGAGCCGTTTGACCAAGATGCCCGGTACCCGATCACCCGCCCAGCCGCGCTCGGCGCAGGCGCAGGCTGTTGGAGACGACGAAGAACGACGAAAAAGCCATCGCCGCGCCCGCGATCAGGGGGTTCAGCAAACCCAGCGCGGCCACCGGGATGGCGACGATGTTGTAGCCGAAGGCCCAAAACAAGTTCCCTTTGATGGTGCGCAAAGTCGCGTGCGCCAGCTCGATCGCGTCGGTGGCCGCGGCGAGGTCTTCGCGCACCAGGATGACATCGGCGGCGGCGATCGCGACATCGGTGCCCGCGCCGATCGCCATGCCGAGGTCCGCGGTGGCCAGCGCCGCGCCGTCATTGATGCCGTCGCCGATCATGGCGACTCGATGTCCGCGCTCCTGCATCTGTGCGATCAGCTCGACCTTGCCTTCGGGCAGTAGCTCGGCCACCACCTCGTCGATGCCGATCTCGTCGGCGACGGACTGCGCGGCATACGCGTTGTCGCCGGTGAACATGAACACGCGCAGACCGAGTCGACGCAGTCGGGCGACAGCAGGAGCCGCGCTGTCTTTCACGGTGTCGGCCACCGCGACGAGCGCAACGGCGACCCGGTCCACCCCGACCAGCACAACGGTGCGGCCGACTCGTTCCTGACGGCGGAGCTCCCGCAGTAAGGCCCGGGGCACGTCGATGCGCTGTTGGTGAAAGAGACGGAGCCTTCCCACGTGCACTTGCGCACCTTCGACGATGCCGCGTGCACCCAGTCCCGGTAGTGCCTCGAAGGATTCGATCGTAGGCAGGGTGTCGTGGATTTGTCGTGCATGCCGGGTGATCGCGGCCGCGACCGCATGTTCGGAGGCCGATTCCACGGCCCCGGCCAAACGCAGCACCTCGCCGTCGGTGCGCGTGCCCTCGACGGTTACGGCGACGACGCTCATCACCCCGTGGGTGAGGGTGCCGGTTTTATCGAGCACCACGGTGTCGACGTCGCGAGTCGCTTCCAGCGCTGGATGACCCTTGATGAAGATGCCCAGCTGCGCACCACGGCCGGATGCCACCAGCAGCGCGGTGGGTATGGCCAGGCCCAGCGCGCACGGACAGGCGACGACCAACACCGCCAGCGCTGCCGCGGCCGCACGCTCACCTCCGCTCCCGGTCATCCACCACACGCCGAAGGTCACGCCTGCGAGCAGGAATACGCATGGCACGAAGACCGATGACACACGGTCGGCCACGCGCTGCATGCGCGCCTTACCGGTCTGAGCCTGCTCGACGAGCCGGATCATGCCCGAGAGTTTGGTGTCGGCACCGACCGCGGCGGCCTCGACGATCAGCCGCCCGGTCAGCGCGGTGGTGCCGCCGATCACCGCCATACCCGGCGTGATGTCGACCGGAAGGGATTCGCCGGTCATGGCGGAGGCGTCGATGCTGGATTCGCCCGACACGACCAGTCCATCAGTGGCGATCGTCTCACCTGGCCGTACCACGAATCGCTGCCCCTCCACGAGTTCGCTTATCGGAATGCGCATCTCGCGCTCGTCGCGGGTCAGCACAGTGACCTCGCGGGCGCCGAGTGCGGCCAGTGCCCGCAAGGCGCTGCCCGCCGAGCGCTTCGCCTTCGCCTCGAAGTATCGCCCCGCGAGAACGAACGCGGTGACGCCCGCGGCGACTTCGAGATAGATGGCGTCGCTGGCCCAGATCGCAGCCCACACTCCGTCCGGCGCGGTTCCGGTCCGGGATGGGTGCAGATACATCGTGTCCAGCGACCACAGGGTGGCGGTGAGTACGCCGACCGAGACCAGGGTGTCCATGCTCGCGGCGCCGACTTTCGCGCCCGTGAACGCGCGCCGGTGGAACGGCGCCGCCGACCATAGCACGACGGGCAGGGCCAGCGCGGTGAGGATGAACTGCCAGCCGGGAATTCTGGTGGACGGCAGAGTCGCGAACATCACCGACAGGTCGGCCAGAGGGAAGAACGCCATCAGGGCGACCACGAGGCGGCGCAGGAGGTCCTTGACCTCGGCGTCCTCGGGGGTGGCGCTGATCGCCTCGGTGTGGTCGATGATGGGTGACGCGCCGTATCCCGCGGCGTCGACTTCTGCGCAAAGGTCTTCGGCGGTGACATGGTCGGCGGCATCGATCGTGGCGACTCCGGTCGCGTAGTTCACCGATGCGGTGACGCCGTCGACTTTGTTCAGCCTGCGTTCGACTCTGTTCGCGCATGCGGCGCAGCTCATTCCGGTGACGGCGAGAGAGATCCGGTTGGGCGCGTGGGTTGTCGAGTCGAGCTCGATGGTCATGTGAGTCCCTCTTATTATGCGGCGGGATCTTGGGTCGAGCGGAGATGATCTGCGCGTCTGCCCAGTCGGGCGCCTGTGGGCAGGACGAATTCAGTGGGTGCGCGGTCGCCGACCGGAGGAGAGGTGTCAGGTCGTCGCGTGCGGTGGACGATGGTGACCAGTGCGAGCGCGACGACCAGTACGCCGTGCGACGCGACGCGCGGCAGTGGCACCACGCCGGAATGCAGGTCGGCGACAACGAAGGCGCTGAGTACGGCGACGACTGCGGCGAGCACGGGCAGTATTCCCGCGGCCGCCGATGGACGTATCGCACAGGCGAGCAGTCCGACCCCGATGGCCAGGTTCCACGCGGTGCTCTCGTTGAGCAGGTGGCGAGTCATTTCGGCACCGTGGTGGCTCATTCCGAAGTCGAGGCCTGCGATTTGGGCCAGTGCGAGGGCGACCTGCACGACACCGAGCGCGCCGAGCAGCAGTCTCGTCAGCTCGACCCGCGAACTCGGCACGATTGCGCGCAATGTCGAGGAGACCGATCGCCTCGGCCGTTGCAGTTCGGCTGCGGCATAGATCACGTCGGTGAGGTCGGGTGCGCGCGACCGGCTCCCGCGCACGAGCTTCGAAACCTCCACGGCCGTGAGGTACCAGGAACAGCACTCTCGGCACTGCTCCAGGTGCTCATCCACCCGCGTCGAGGGGACGGCTTCGGGCTCACCGTCGATCCGAGCCGACAGTGCTGTCCGGCAAACTTCGCACTCCACGTGCAGATTGTCGTCCACTCCGACACTCGAGTTCCCCGAAGGCCGCGATTACCGTTCCGCGGGAAACCGCAGCCTCAGAGTGGACTCGGCTCGGAGGCGTGTGTGGCGCCGATCCAGGGCAAGAGTTGGTAGATCGTTTCGTCGGTGAGGCGGTAGCGCATGAAGCCGGTCTCATGCCCTGGCGCGTCGTCGGATGCGGTGTAATCGTGCTGACCGACCCGCCTGAAAAGCCGGAACACGAACCCTTCTTGTTCACGTGGCGGTAGATGGTGGGCCGGGTGACGCCGACCCCGTGCTTCCAACTCTGGAGGTGGACAGCCTCCATCGAGAACGGACGGCTGATGGGAGTGGACGTGAACATCGAGGAAATGCTGGACCGGCTCGGCTCGGTGATCGGGCCGCCGCCTGTGGGCGGAGTGGTATGAAGCCGCTGCGACCTCTTCACAACTGTCAATGGCTGGGCCGGCGAGCGTCGGGTGCCGGTCCGTGATCACCCTCTACCAGGGCATATCCCGAACTTCGTTGGATTCTCGGTGAGTCCGGAACCCCTTCCAGGGGCATACGAGCAGGTCGAATATGGGATGGCACCAACAGCGAGCCCGGTGGCTGAGCATTTGGTCCCCGAGTGATGGGTCAGAGTGCTTGGGTCGTGTAGAGGGCGGCGGTCGCGATGGCCACGCCGCCGAGGGTGAAGCGCAGTGCGGTTTCCGGTAGCCGGGGTTGCAGGTGTGCGCCGAGGTATCCGCCGGCCAGCCCGCCGATGCCGCAGCCAAGGCCGACGATCCAGTCCGGGGCTATGTCGGTGCCGCCGGTGGCGACGGCGATGCCGGCGTAGGTGGCCGCGCCCGCGATCGAGGTGATCAGTGTGGAGGTCAGCGCCGCCGGTGCGAGTTCGGCCAAGGGGACGCCGCGTCCGGCCAGGATCGGGCTCAGCAGCGATCCGCCGCCGATGCCGTAGATTCCGCCGACGACGCCGACCCACCGCTTGGCCGACGCGCTCGCGGCGGGCGGCGCCCGGTGCGCCGAAGTCACCTTCCGCACCCCGGGCGCGGAGCAGGTACTCGAGACGATGGCGGCTCACGGCGGCCTGAGAGTCGGCGCGGGCACCATATTCACCCCGGATCAGGCGGAACGGGCCGTGGCCGCCGGAGCCCGCTTCGTCGTCTCGCCCGGCTACGACGAGGAGGTCGTAGCACGGTGCCAGGAGCTGAGTGTGCCCGTGGTGCCGGGCATGCCACCGCCACCGAGCTGATGCGCGCCCTGCGGGCAGGCTGCCACACCGTCAAGCTCTTTCCCGCCGAACCACTCGGCGGATTGCGAACGCTGCGGGCACTGGCGGCGCCCTTCCCGCAGGCCCGATTCATTCCGACCGGCGGGATCGAAGAGCGCCACCTGGCTTCCTACCTCGCCGACCCCGCGGTCCTTGCCGTCGGCGGCAGCTGGATGGCGACCGTAACGCACCTGGAGCGGGGCGACTACGAGGAAATTCGCCGGCTGACTGCCGAGGCTGTCGATCGGAGCACGCCGTGACCGACGTCATGGCCCTGGGCGAGGTGATGCTGCGCTTCGACCCGGGCGAGGGCCGCATCCGCACCGCCCGCACCTTCCAGGTCTGGGAGGGCGGCGGTGAGTACAACGTCGTACGAGGCCTGCGCCGCTGCTTCGGACTGCGCACCGCGATCGTCACCGCCCTCGCCGACAACGCCGTCGGCCGACTGGTCGAGGACCTGATACTCCAGGGCGGAGTCGATACCTCGCTGATCCGTTGGATGCCGGGCGACGGCTTCGGCCGCACCGCCCGCAACGGGCTGAACTTCGTCGAACGCGGCTACGGCATCCGTGGCGCGCTCGGCGTCAGCGACCGCGCACACACCGCCATCAGTCAGCTGCGCAAGGGTGATTTCAACTGGGACGCCGTCTTCGCGGCAGGCCCGCGCTGGTTCCACACCGGCGGCATCTTCGCCGGCCTCTCCGAAACCACCGTCGATGTCGCCGAGGAGGCCATGACGGCCGCCCGCCGCCACGGGGTCACCGTGTCCTACGACCCCAACTACCGCGCCAGCATCTGGGCCGACAGAGGCGGCGCGGACAGGGCCCGCGAGGTCGACCTGCGACTGGCCCGGCACGCCGACGTCGTCGTGGGTGCCCTGGGGCTGGCCGGCACCCGCCCGGGTGATGTGCGTGTCGGTGCCGAGGAGATACCGGACGCGCTGGTGGAGGCGGCGGGCCGGGCCCCCAACGCGTCGGTCGTGGCGACGACGCTGCGCGAGGTCCACTCGGCCGATGTCAACGACTGGTCCTCGGCTGCTTGGTCCGCCGAGACCGGCTTCGTTTCGGGCCCCTGGATGCGCGGCCTGCATGTTCTGGACCGCGTCGGTTCCGGCGATGGCTTCGCCGCCGGACTGATCCACGGTCTGCTCACCGGCGCCTCGATCGAACGCGCTCTCGCCTACGGCACGGCCCACGGCGCCCTCGTCATGACGACACCAGGGGACGTCTCCATGGCCACGCTCGCCGAGGTCGAAGCACTCATCGAAAACGGATCAGCCCACGTCACACGCTGACCGCGATGGTTGACCACCGAGACGCGGTGACAAACTCCAAATACGCTGGCAACCACGAAATTTCGAAGCACTACATCGCGACACTGAGGTGGCCCTGCTTCTGGCCGGGGACTGCTTCGCTAAGGGTGTTTGCGGCGATCTCTATCAATAGGTTTGGACGTCGGGCCAGCGGTCGGCGAAGGTGATCGCGAACGCGTTGACCGCGGGCTTCCAGCGCATCGTCCTTCGTGCCCGACCGGCGCCGGTCGGGTCGAGTGATCGGGTGACCGGATACAGGCACTTCAGCGCGGCTTGCTCGGTCGGGAAGTGGCCTCGGGCTTTGATCGCGCGCCGGTAGCGCGGCCAATCCGCGCTCGAGCCCGCGACCGGCGGCTGCGAACGCAAGCGTAAGATCCTGCGCGTCCTGTTCGTGATGGCCGATGGGAGGTCGGTGAGCCAGTGGATCCCGCGCTCCGGCTCAGTCGGGCTGCCCCGGGTCCCTCGACGCTTCGGACGTCTCGGATCTGCAGTCCCCCTGGCCTGCGATGCGCAGGCTCGGTCGACTTCACCACCCGCGAAACCTGGCGCGAGGCTGTCTCGGAACTGACTGCCAGGGACCACGACGTCCACTTGGACCTGTCCGGCCTTACGTTCATCGACACTTACGGAACCTCGATTTTGGTAGAAGCCGCCACCCGATCCTCGGAGGTTCGGCGAATCGTGGTACATCGGCCCCCGGCGATGATGCTTCGGGTACTCGCGGTGTTCTGGCCCTCTCTACAGACGATCGAGGTAGTGCACACATGAGCTTGCCTGGCGTTACCGACCCATTCGTGCACCCCGCGCTGTTCTACCGCGACACGGCGGAGTACCTCGCGGGCACCCTCGGCTTCATCCGCCAAGGACTCGAGAACGGCGAACCGGTCGCGGTGGCGGTCCCCGGTCCCAATCTGTCGCTTCTGCGCACTGCACTGGGCTCCGACGCCGCCTCGGTCCAGCTGATGGACATGACTGTCGAAGGCCGCAACCCGGGCCGCATCATTCCCGGCGTGCTTCGCGCCTTCGCCGACAAGTACCCCGCCGGACGCGTGCGAATCATCGGCGAACCGATCTGGGCCGGACGCTCGTCGCTGGAGTATCCAGCCTGCGTTCAGCACGAGGCTCTGATCAACGCGGCATTCACCGGGCGGGAAGTGAGCATCCTGTGTCCCTATGACACCGAGCGTCTTTCGACCCAGGTCTTGAACGACGCGCACGCTACCCACCCTGTGCTCATCGATCACGCGGGCCGGCGAACGAGCAGCGCCTACAACCCCGACCACATCGTCGACTTCTACAACAGAGAACTGCCCTCCCCGCCCGCGGCCTCCGCAACCGTAGCCTTCGACGCGACGTCGCTGCCCCACATCCGGCGCCTGGCCATCGATTACGCCCGCGACGCCGGCATGCCCGAGCACCGCGAGATCGATCTCGAACTGGTGATCGCGGAGACCACCACCAACTCGGTCGTCCACGGCGGTGGGCACGGCAGGCTCACGATGTGGGCCGAGCAGAACGAGATCCGCTACCAGATCAGCGATCAAGGACACATCACGAATCGCCTCGCGGGCCGCCTGCCCGCACAGTCCTATCGCCCAGGCGGCCGCGGGCTGCTGATGGTCAACCAGCTCACCGACCTCGTCCGAATCCACACCACCCCGCACGGCACCACCATCCAGCTCCACTTCGACTTGGATCGCGATTCGCCTTAGCACCGCGCTCTGCACCCGGCGGCACCGTCCGTGCGCACCAGCACCTTGCGGCGCGCCGACGCCCCAGCCGCTCTGCGAGCCGGAGCGCGCAAGGGCGGTCGGCGGACCGGCCCGTGACGAGTTCACTGCACTTTCGGCCTCGCGAAAGGTCTCGGAGGCAGAACTTTCCACCGTCGCCGCGTGCCGAGTTCGTACCGGACTCGCACCGGCGTCCTCGGTCGGCCGGTCTCAGCTGCCCGGGGAGTCTTGACCCGGCCCCACTTGAATACCCACCACGCACGTGTCGTCGTCGGTATCGGCATCGCTGCCGTCGAGCAATTCGTCCAGGCGCTCGTCCAGGGTTCCGCTGAGCTGTGCCGACCTCACGAGCAACCGTTCGATGCAGTCGTCCAGCAGCCGGTCTCGGCGCTCGATCAGCCCATCGGTGTAGAGCAGGAGAGTGTCGTCCGGCTCCAGTTGCAGTTCGGCTTCCTCGAACGTCGTCTCCGCCACAGCTCCGAGGAGCATCCCTTGGAGCAGGGGCAAGCTGGACGCCTGGCCTGCGCGCACCAGCACCGGCGGCAGGTGGCCCGCGCGGGCCCAGCGCAGGACGCGGGTCTGTGGGTCGTAGAGCCCGCAGATGGCGGTGGCGAAGATGTTGTCGGTCAGGTGGTGGGCCACCAGGTTCAGCCACGTCAGCATCTGCCCTGGACCTGCGCCGGTGGCGGCGAGGCCACGCAGGGCGTTGCGGAGCACCACCATGCCTGTGGCTGCCTTGACGCCGTGGCCGGTGATGTCGCCGACGGACACCAGGATCTGCTTGGAAGGCAGCACGACCGCGTCGTACCAGTCTCCGCCGACGGTGTATTCCTGCTCGGCGGGCCGGTATCGCACCGCTATGCGCAGACCGAACGCCTCGATGGACGGCTGCGCGTCCGGCATGATCGCCTGCTGGAGCTGCCGGGCCAGCTGGCTCTGTTCGGCGGCGTGCTGCTCGCTGTGCGCCAGCCGGTCGCGTGTCGCGGACAGCGCGACCTCGGTCCAGTGCTGCGCGGAGATGTCCTGATAGGCGCCGCGGATGGCGGCCAGGTGACCTGCCTCCAGGACCGGCTCGGCGACGATCCGGATATGCCGGGTCACGCCGTCCGACCGGATCAACCGGAAGGCCGTGGAAGCCGAGCGGCGGTAGCGCAGCAAGGTCCGCAGGAACCGGTCGACGGCATTCACGTCGTCGTCGTGGACGTGCCCCGGCAGTTGCGCGAGCGGGATCGGCTCCGCGGTGGGCGCGAGCCCGTAGAGAGCGAAAAGTTGACTGCTCCAGGTGATCTCGCCGCTTGCGGCGTTCTCTTCGAACCCGCCGACGCGGCCGAGGCGCTGTGCGTGCTGCAGCAGCGCCGCCAGCCGCGCCGTCTCGTCCTCCACCCGCCATACCAGCAGCACGGTGTCGCCGTGGCGGCTGACGCTGAGGGCGGTCGAGACGGTCAGCGGCACTTGGCCGACCAGTTCGGTCAGCATCATTCGGTCGGCACGGTAGGTCTCGCCGGTGGCGAAGACGTGCTCGATCCGCTCGAACAGCTGCCCGTCACTCGCCGCCATCGGGTACGCCTCGAGCAGCAACGCGCCGTTGACCAGACCGCGCGGACGCCCGGCCGGGTCGACGAAGCAACTGTTGACGTGGTGGATGCGGAAGTCGGCGAGCGCGCCGTCCTCGCCGAGGTGGGGCAGCAGCACGAGCGCCGGGTCGAAAAGGCCGTCCGCGAGTCGCACGAGATCCGCGACACCGGGGCGGTCCGGCGCCCGCACGGCGGCGAGGTCCGCCTCCAAGGTGTGTGCGCACAGCTCGGCCAGTGCCTCCAACTGCCGGAGCACCTGGGGCGGCTGTGGTTCGAGCGGTTGCGGCCAGCACACCTCGAGGACGCCGAGCAGCTTGCCCCCCGCGCCCGCCGGAATCGCCGCCCTGCCGCCCTCGCGGTCACCGATGGACGGCGGCCCGGCCCGGTTCAGGTCATCGATCCATACCGCGTTGCGCTCCATCAGCGCCTGCCGGGCCGGAGTCACCACACCGGGCGGCACGTATCGCCAGCGCTCGGCCTCGTGGGGGCCGATGCCGGCGAAACCGGACAGGGTCAGCGACGCGTCGGCGCCTGCGGACCAGATCGCCACGGCGGTGGCGCCCAGCGGCGTCAGAGCGTGCTCCAGCACGGACTCCGCGACACGTTGACTGTCACCGGCTGCAAGCAGCCCGCTTTCGGCCGTACGCAAGCGCACGGCCGCGGATGGCTCTCCCGGTGAGGCGGCGCGCAGCAAGAACTCGCCCACCACCGCGCTGACCTTGTCCTGGGCCGACTGGTCGACCAGTTCGGCGGCCAACTCGAGCGGTGTGATGCCCGCTCGCTCGGCGAGGGCCTCGAGTTGCCGTGCCGCCTGCGCGGGCCCGCAGTGCAGCCGTTCGACCAGAACGCCTTTGGCCATCTCGATCAGCGCGCGTCCGTCGGCGGTGGCCTGGGCCTGTTGGATTTGCGCACGCAGCCGCTCTACGGTGGCCGCGAGGCGGTGGACCGCGGGGCCAACGGGCGAGGAAGCGTCAGCTGCCGCGCCGGCCTCGGTGTAGGGGTTGTCCAGGTCGGTCATCAGGCATCCAGCCAGTGCTGGATGCACGCGATCAAGGCGTCCGCGTCGACCGGTTTGGTGACGTAGTCGTTGGCTCCGGAGGCGAGGCTCTTCTCGCGGTCGCCCAGCATCGCCTTGGCTGTCACGGCGATGATCGGCAGGCTCTCGTACCGTGGCATCTCGCGGATCGTCGCCGTCGCGGTGTAGCCGTCCATCTCGGGCATCATCACGTCCATCAGGACCAGGTCCGTCTCCGGGTGGGCGATGAGCTTGTCGATGCCCTCCCGCCCGTCCTCCGCGTGTAGAACGCTCATGCCGTGCAGTTCGAGGATGCTGCTGAGCGCGAAGAGGTTGCGGGCGTCGTCGTCGATGATGAGCACCGTGCGGCCGGCGAGCTTGCCGTCCGGCCGCTGTGGCGCCGGGGCGGATGCGTCTTCGCGACGGACCAAGGGCAGCAAGTCGCCGGGTGCCTCGGCGGTGACGTGCAGCGCGATCCGCTCCCGCAGATCGTCCAGGCTGGACAGCAGCTCCAGCGGCTGGCTTGTGGCGCGATGTTGCAGCATGCGTTCCTGCTCGGCGTCGAGCCGGCGGTTGTGAACCAGTACTGGGACGCTTCTCAATGCGACGTCCCCGTCCATCGTCTCCAGGAACCGCAGCGCGGCGCCGTCGGGCAAGTCCAGCTCGAGCACGACGCAATGGAACGCTTCGGCGGCCATCGCCGCCACCGCCTCTTCCACCCCCACCGTAGTGACGACCTGAACCGGACCACGCGGGTCGTTGCTGTCGGCCAGTTCGGCGACAGCGCTCTGCGCGACCAGCGACAGCAGGCCTTGCGGGCGCTCCTCGACGACCAGGAGCCTGCGGTGCTGTTGAGGTGTGGGAGCAGGGGTGCGCTCCGGCCGACTGTCGGCCTGCTGCGTGTCGTCCCGCTCGCGAGGCGGCGCCTCCTGGAAGTCCGGCCGCGCGACCGGGAGGTAGAGGGTGAACGTGCTGCCCTCGCCCAGCGTGCTTTCGGCGCTGATGGCGCCGCCGAGCAGGTAGGCGATCTCCCGGCTGATCGACAGACCCAGGCCGGTGCCGCCGTACTTGCGGCTGGTGGTGCCGTCGGCCTGCTGGAAGGCGCCGAAGATCGACTCGAGCTGGTGTTCGGCGATGCCGATCCCGGTGTCGATCACCCGGAACGCGACGGCCGGGCCGTGCTGGCGCACTGCGGCGGGCAACTCGCTCGCCTCCGCCGGTTCGATCCGCAGCTGTACCGACCCGGTCTCGGTGAACTTGACCGCGTTGGACAGCAGGTTCCGCAGCACCTGCCGCAGCCGCGAGTCGTCGGTGAGCAGGTCCGACGGCAGGCCGGGTGCGGTCGTGACGCGGAAGCGCAGACTCTTCTGGGTGGTCATCGGCCGGAAGGTGGCCTCGAAGTAGTCCAGCAACTGACGCAACGACACGCGTTCGGGCGTGAGGTCCATCTTGCCCGCCTCCACCTTGGACAGGTCGAGGATGTCGTTGATCAGCTGGAGCAGATCCGAGCCCGCCGAGTGGATGATGCCCGCGTACTCCACCTGCTTGGGCGTGAGATTGCGGCTCGGGTTCTGGGCCAGCAGCTGGGCGAGGATGAGCAGACTGTTGAGCGGGGTGCGCAGCTCATGGCTCATGTTGGCCAAGAATTCCGATTTGTACTTCGACGCGAGCGCGAGTTCTTGGGCACGGGTCTCGAGTTCCTGCCGCGCCTGCTCGATCTGAAGGTTCTTGGCTTCGATGTCGCGGTTCTGCATGGCCAGCAGTGCCGCCTTGTCCTCCAGCTCGGCGTTGGATCGCTGCAGTTCCTCCTGCTGCACTTGCAATTCCTCGGAACGGGCTTGCAGTTCGGTGGTCAGGCGCTGGGATTCGACCAGTAGCTCGTCGGTGCGGGCGTTGGCGATGATGGTGTTGACGTTGACGCCGACGGTTTCCATCAGCTGGTCGAGGAAATCCCCGTGGATGCGGGTGAAGCGGTGCACGGAAGCCAGCTCGATCACGCCGAGGACCTGTTCCTCCACCACGATCGGCAACATGAGCAGGTTGACCGGTGCGGTCTGCCCGAGCCCGGAGGAGATGGTGACGTAATCGCCGGGCACATTCTCCACCGCGATCGTGCGGCGACTGCGTGCGGCCTGGCCTACCAGGGACTGGCCGAAGGCGAACCGCGAAGGGCTGCCCGGTTCCTCCGGGCTGCCATAGGAGCTGATCAGCCGCAGCTCCGGCCGCTCGTCGCTGTCGTCGGCGAGGTAGAACGCGCCGAACTGCGCGGAAACCAACGGCACCAGCTCGTCCATGATCAGCCCGGCCACCACGTGCAGGTCGCGTTGACCCTGCATGAGACCGGAGATACGAGCGAGATTGGTCTTCAGCCAGTCCTGATCCTGGTTGGCCTTGGTGGTCTCGCGCAGCGACTCCACCATCGCGTTGATGTTGTCCTTCAACTCCGCGACCTCACCGGAGGCCTCCACGGTGATGGAGCGGGTCAGGTCGCCCTCGGCGACGGCGCTGGTGACCGCGGCGATCGCGCGGACCTGGCGGGTCAGGTTGCCCGCCAGCTCGTTGACGTTCTCGGTCAGCCGTTTCCATGTGCCCGAGACGCCCTCGACCTCGGCCTGGCCACCCAGCCGCCCCTCCGATCCCACCTCGCGGGCGACGCGGGTGACCTCGGCCGCGAACGCGGACAGCTGGTCGACCATCGTGTTGATCGTGGTCTTCAACTCGAGGATCTCGCCGCGCGCGTCCACGTCGATCTTGCGGGTCAGATCGCCTTGCGCGACCGCGGTGGTGACCTGGGCGATGTTGCGGACCTGGTTGGTCAGATTGTTCGCCATGGAGTTGACGTTGTCGGTCAAGTCCTTCCACGTGCCCGCCACATTCGGCACGCGTGCCTGGCCGCCGAGCATGCCCTCGGTGCCGACCTCGCGGGCGACGCGAGTGACCTCGTCGGCGAACGCGGACAGCGTGTCGACCATCGTGTTGATCACCCCGGCAAGCGCCGCGACCTCGCCCTTCGCCTCCACGGTGATCTTCTGACTCAGATCACCGCGCGCCACCGCCGTGGCGACCTGAGCGATCGAACGCACCTGGCCGGTCAGGTTCGACGCCATCACGTTGACGTTGTCGGTCAGGTCCTTCCACGTGCCCGACACGCCCCGCACAGTCGCCTGGCCACCGAGATTGCCCTCGGTGCCGACCTCGCGGGCCACGCGGGTGACCTCGTCGGCGAATGCCGAGAGCTGATCGACCATCGTGTTGATGGTCTCTTTCAGCTCCAGGATCTCGCCGCGGGCGTCCACCCTGATCTTCTGACTCAGATCGCCACGGGCCACCGCGGTGGTGACCTGGGCGATCGAACGCACCTGCGCGGTGAGGTTGTCGCCCATGACGTTGACCGACTCGGTGAGGTCCTTCCAGGTACCTGAGACGCCCTTCACGTCCGCCTGCCCGCCCAGCCTGCCCTCGGTGCCGACCTCGCGGGCCACGCGGGTGACCTCGTCGGCGAACGCCGAGAGCTGATCGACCATCGTGTTGATGGTGCTCTTCAGCTCCAGGATCTCGCCACGGGCGTCCACTCTGATCTTTTGCGACAGATCACCCTGCGCCACCGCGGTTGCCACCTGAGCGATCGAACGCACCTGCGCGGTCAGGTTGCCCGCCATGAAGTTCACCGAGTCGGTGAGGTCGCGCCAGGTGCCGGAGACGCCCTTCACATCCGCCTGGCCACCGAGGATGCCCTCGGTGCCCACCTCGCGCGATACCCGCGTGACCTCGTCGGCGAAGGACGACAGCTGATCGACCATCGTGTTGATGGTGTTCTTCAGCTCGAGGATCTCGCCACGGGCGCTCACTGTGATCTTCTGGCTCAAGTCGCCTCGCGCCACCGCGGTCGTCACCTGCGCGATGTTGCGGACCTGGTCGGTCAGGTTGCCCGCCATGAAGTTCACCGAAGCGGTGAGGTCGCGCCACACGCCACCGACGCCGGGCACCTCCGCCTGACCGCCGAGCCGGCCCTCCGAACCTACTTCGCGCGCGACGCGGGTGACCTCGTCCGCGAACGCGGACAGCTGGTCCACCATCGTGTTGACCGTGTTCTTCAGCTCGAGGATCTCACCGCGTGCGTCCACGTCGATCTTCTGGGACAGGTCGCCCCGCGCCACCGCGGTCGCGACCTGGGCGATGTCGCGCACCTGGCTGGTGAGGTTGCCCGCCATCGCGTTCACCGAGTCGGTGAGGTCCTTCCAGGTGCCGGACACGCCGGGCACCTCGGCTTGACCACCCAGCCGCCCGTCCGTGCCGACCTCGCGCGCGACCCGGGTGACTTCCGAGGTGAACAGCGACAGCTGGTCCACCATGCCGTTGAACACCGTCGCGATCTCGCCGAGCAACCCGTCGGCGTCCGTCGGCAACCGGGTGCCGAAATCGCCGTCGCGCACGGCTGTCAATCCGGCCAGTAGCTGGCGCAACTCGACCTGATCCGCGGCCGTGACAGCCTGCCTCGATGCGGTGCGGGCAGGTGCCGCCGTGTCTGTCATGCTCATCCTCGCTCTGCCCCACCCCATTCGGACGCGATGCCGCGCACGACGGGATCGCCGACCAGCGGTGCTGTGCTGGCTGCTGAACACAGAGACACCCGCGCATATCGCTTTGAAACTATCATTCACGAGACGCGATGCCCGGCGTCCGGTTTCGCGGAACCGATTTGGAAGGGCCCAACGGCCCAGCCCGCAGCAGCATGGCCATCAGGTTCGGCACGCGAAAGGAGCGCTGCATCCAGCCATGCGGCTGTGATGCGTGCGCGGCATGCAAGGGGACGGAAGTCGCCAATGGTAAGCATGCGAGATCGGTCGAGAGAGGGACCTTCGCCAAGGCTCGTTCAATCCAGCTGAGTTGGGGGCCGGGCACCGCCCCGTGACCGCTTCGCTCAGCGCGCACAGCGGCTACTTAAGACTGGTGTCAGGGCTTTTGCCGCTCACCCGACTTCAGGAACCTCCGCCGGGCATGGGTGGCGATGGGTGGAGCTGTGCGGGTGGCGATTTCGGCCAAGTCTGTGGCGCTGGTGATTTGGGTGATACTGGCGGTGTGAACGGGACGTGGCACGCGTGGGGCGGGGTCGTGGTGGCCGCGATCGCCGCGATACCGGTAGCCGGTCTCGTGGCCTGGTGGCTGGTTGGGCGGCGCGGGTGGCGGGCGGCGCTGTGCGATGTCGGGATGGTGACGGGTACCGCGCCGTGGTTGTGGATGATCCTCACGCCGACCGGAACGGGTCGTTCGCTGAATCTCGTGCCGCTGCGTGATCTGGCCGAGCAACTGGCCGACGACCGGGTGATCGAGCAGTTCGGCGGGAATCTGTTGGTCTTCGCCGCACTCGGCTTCCTGTTGCCGGTGCGCCGACCCTGGTTCGCCCGCTCGTACCGCATCCTGTTGGCGGGAGCAGCAGCTTCGATCGCGGTGGAGGCTGCACAGTTCGCCCTCGCTATCGGCCGTCACTCATCCGTCGACGACGTACTGTTGAACGCGGTCGGTGCATGCCTGGCGGGCCAGCTTTCACGACATCTGTGGGCGTCGCGCGCAATTACCGACCGTTCCGAGCCGGCTTTACCCGAAGAGCCGACACGGGGCATCGTCTCCGAGCGATACGGCGTCCTCCAGCCCACCTTCCCCGAGTAGGGAGATCATCGAGAAAGTGCGTGGCCGCTGGGGCGATGCCGGCCATCCGCGACGAGCTGCCCCGATCAACAGATCCCACACTGGAGACCGATCCCGCTGGATGCACGGAAATCGGCATGAGCGCGCACTCGAGTTCACTAGAGCCAGCTCGGTGATCGGCCGGGGGAGTGGTTCCGAGGTGTTGCCGAGCGGCGGTTGGACCCGTGAGCCGCGTGTAGAGATTATTCGGCTTCGGAACGAAGAGTTGAGCTCTCAACAGGGGTTTGACGTGCAGCGCGAGCGAAACTCTGTTCCCCGTCGGGTGAAAGCCGTTCGCTGCCGGGTGGGTGGATGGGCTCCGGGCGAGTGATGACCAAGCGGCGGATGGCCCGCATGTACTCGTCCTCGGGTGAAAGCGGTTCGCTGCCGGGAGGATAGAGCGGCTCCGGGCGAGTTCCGAATAGGTAGTCGCGGAAGGCTCGCAGGTACTCGTCCAGGTCCCGTTGATCGGCGAACCTGGTTTCGGTCGCGTCGAACCATTCATCCGGTGTCGGGCGCCACGCGATCATGTAGTCGAGAGCTTCGCGCACCATGTCCCCGTAGGTCGGATCCGTGGCGCAGACGGCGCGAAGCGCTGGGGCGCTGAGCCGCATTCCGCGGCCGTACTCGGCGTGGTGCATGGTCACCAGCGGCCACAGCAGCCCATTGATATGCGGGATTTCGTCCCGCCATGTGGTTTTCGTGTGCAGTGTCTCGCTGATTCGCATTCGGCGGCCCGATGCTGTGACGGGTGCCGGGTATTCGGAAGGCGCGCCTCTTCGGTCGATGGCGCGGGTCGGCCCGGTTTCAAGATTCACGGGTGGATACCACACGCCGCGCCACACCGGGACTCCGAGATAGCGAGGATTCACCGGCAGTGGCTCGGCCAGTGAGATGTCGGCCGTAATTCGGCGCACAGGTGGCATCGGTTCGTCGGGGAACAGCTTCGCCACCATCGACAGGCAATCCGGTACGTCGAATCCAGTCACGCCGACGCCCTGCCGGAACCGTGGGTCGGAGCACTGCTGTGGGTCGAATCTGATCCAGTACCGCCGCGGCGTGGTCATCCGCGATTTCCTTCCATCGGCATCAATGTCGAACGCTGACCCGATGGTCCCAGAGCTGATCGGCGTCTACCACTCGATAATCGGCAGAAGCGGATGTTCGTCGAGTTCGGACGTAGGGTGAGGTCCCGTGGAGTCAGACAGCAAGCTAGAGGACTTACGGTCGGTGCTCTCCTGCGTTTTCGAGAAGCTCGGTGCCGAGAGCCTCACCGAGCCCGACCGGATCGAGTTGGTGGCCCGCGCCGAGGTGGTTCAGGACCAGATCGACGCGATCGAGGATGTCATCGACGACGAGGAGCGCGTACGCGTGGGAACGACGCCCGTGCCGGAGCCTTCGGGTGATCGGCTGTTCTGAGGCGGCGCTGAACCGCCCGGGTCGCGACAACACAGCGCGTTCGAAGCCGAGACTCGGAGTGCTCGCGCAGCGCATCAGCGCAGTCCTCGTTCGGTAGCGGTGGCCGCCGATGCGCGCGGCGCCAGTGTCGAATTCGGTGAACCGCTTCAGATTGTTCATGCCGCACGTGGCGCTCCCCGAGGCAGTGGAACAAGGTCGAGGCTGCAACGGGATCTGGCTGCCCGCCAATGACACGGCGCGCGGGCACGGCATCCAGTGATCGTCGCCGACACCTGGAACGGCTGGTACTACAGCTCCGCCGACGTCACGGTGACCACGGCGGCCTTCCTGTCCTGGGCGGGTCCGGGGCAGCGGCCGCCGAACACCCCGTTCGTAGACTCGAAGCATGACGGTGCGTGCTGAGGAGACCGTGCTGCCGCCGAGCCTGGTGGATTTGGCGGTGCGGCATGTGCGGTCGGAGGTACTGAGCGGGGCGTACGCGCCGGGCGATCGGATCGGCGAGGAGGCGCTGTGCGCCCGGCTGGGCACCAGCCGGGCGCCGGTGCGGGAGGCGCTGCGGCTGCTGGTGCAGGAGGGGCTCATCGAGCATCTGCCGCGCCGCGGCTTCCGGGTGGTGGTGTGGTCGGCCACGGACGTGCGGCAACTGTTCGAGCTGCGGCGGGTCCTGGAGCGGCACGCGGTGGAGAGCGCGTTTCCGCTGCCAGCCACGGGAGATCCGCTGCGCGCGGTGCGCGCCGCGCTGGCCGACATGCGGGCGGCCGACGGCTGCGGCGACGACTTCGAGCGGGACAACGCGCACCGCCGCTTCCACGCCGCGATCGTCGCGCTGGCCGGCCATCGGCAGCTGGATCTGGCCTATGCGCCGATCCTGCTGAAGCTGCAGCTGCCGATGGCCCGCAACCTGCGGGAGGAGGCGCGGGCCACGCACCGCCGCGACGGGGTGCGCCGGCACGCCGCGCTGCTGGCCGCCCTGGAGACCAACGACCGGGACATCGTGCTGGAGGAGATGCGCACGCACGGCGAGCTGGCCTACCTCGATCTCGAATTCCGCTGACCGGCAACACAGCCGAAACACACGAACACACCGGGCTTCACGCATTCTGTCGACAATCGACAAATGCGCAGCACGGGACCCAGCATCGCCGAGATCCTGCATTCACACGAAAGCGGTAGCGGCTCACCGACGAACACCGCGGCGCGGGTCGCCGACGCGATCGCCGCCAACGGCGACGACGGCACCTGGATCACGCCGGTGCCCCGCGCGCAACTGCTGGCCGCGGCGGCCGAGATCGAGCGGCGGCCGGGCGCGCGCACGCTGCCGCTGTACGGCGTGCCGTTCGGGGTGAAGGACAGCATCGATGTCGCGGGCTGGCCCACCACCCTGGCCTGCCCCGACTTCGCCTATACGGCAACCGGAACCGCCCCGGCGGTGCAGCGCCTGCTGGACGCGGGCGCGCTGTTCGTCGGCAAGACCAACCTGGATCAGTTCGCCACCGGGCTGAACGGCACCCGCACCCCATACACCATCCCGCGCAGCGTCTTCGGCGGCGACCTCGTCTGCGGCGGGTCCAGCTCCGGCTCCGCGCGGGCGGTGGCCCTGGGCGAGGTGCCGTTCTGCGTGGCCACCGATACCGCCGGGTCCGGCCGGGTCCCGGCCGCGCTCAACGGCATCGTCGGCTGGAAGCCGTCGCGCGGGTTGATCAGCGCGGTCGGGCTGGTCCCGGCGTGCAAGTCGCTGGACTGCGTCACCCTCACCGCCACCTCGATCGAGGACCTCGACCGGGTCTTCGACGTGATCGCGGCGGTGGACCCGGACGATCCCTGGAGCCGCCCCCGCGGGCCGCGCCACCGCGGCGGGCGGCTGCGCGCCGGGCTGCCCGCCGCGGCGGAGCTGGAGTTCTTCGGCGACACGGTGTTCCGTGATGCGCACCTGACGCTGCGGGAGCGCCTGTCCGGGCTCGGATTCGACTGCGTGACGACCACTCTGGAGCCGTTCCTGGCGGCGGGCGAGCTGCTCTATCAGGGCCCCTGGGTGGCCGAGCGGCTGGTGGAGTTCGGCGACTTCCTGGCCGATCATCCGGACTCGATACTGCCGACAGTGCGCGAAATCCTCACCGGTGGCTACCGGTTCGACGCGGTGGACGTGTTCCGGGCGCAGCAGCGGCTACAACGGCTGCGCGCGCGAGTGGCCCGGATGTGGGCCGACTTCGACGTGCTGGTGCTGCCGGCTATCGGCACCACCTTCACCGTGGCGCAGGTGCTGGCCGATCCTGTCGCCACCAACACCGTGCTCGGGCACTACACCCATTTCGGGAATCTGCTCGACCTCACCGCCGTGGCGGTGCCGGTGGGCGTGACCGGCGACGGGCGGCCGCTGTCGGTCATGGTGGCCGGTCCCGCGCTCGCTGACGACACCGTGCTGGCGGCCGCGGCGCGCATCCTCGACGAACCCCGCACGGTGGTGACCGCCACGGCCGCCGCCCGAGCAGCGAAGGAGCGACAGTGACCGCCACACAGTCCATTCCGGCGCGGCCGGGACCCTTCCGATACGAGCCGGGCACCCTGGCCCTGCTGATCATCGATATGCAGCGCGACTTCCTGCTGCCCGGCGGCTTCGGCGAGAGCCTCGGCAACGACGTCGGACTGCTGCGCACGGTGATCGAGCCGCTGCGCGCGCTGCTGGCCGCCGCCCGCGCGGCGGGGGTGCCGGTGCTGCACACCCGGGAGGGTCACCGGCCCGACCTGTCCGATTGCCCCCCGTCGAAGCTGTTGCGCGGCAACCCCTCCCAGCGCATCGGCGACCCGGGGCGGTTCGGCCGCATCCTGATCCGCGGCGAGTACGGCCACGACATCGTCGACGAGCTGGCACCGCTGCCGGACGAGGTCGTGATCGACAAGCCGGGCAAGGGCGCCTTCTACGCCACCGGCCTCGCCGACGAACTGCAGCGCGGGGGCATCCGCTCCCTGCTGGTCACCGGGGTCACCACCGAGGTGTGCGTGCACACCACCGTGCGCGAAGCCAACGACCGGGGCTACGAGTGCCTGGTCGTGTCCGACTGCGTCGGTTCCTATTTCCCCGAATTCCAGCGAGTGGGGCTGGAGATGATCGCGGCACAGGGCGGCATTTTCGGCTGGGTCGCCGATTCGGCCGCTGTCGTCGCCGGGCTGACCACCCCGCCCAGCTCGCTCCTTCCGCCGATACGCCCGGTCTAGTGAACAGGAAAGCCGATGTCCCTCGAAACGCAACCCAGTGACACTGCACCCGCCGAGGAACCCGCCGCCCTCCGCTTGCCCTGGTGGACGCGCGGCGACACCAACGCCTACTTCGGGCTCTGCTTCAACATCCTGGTCAACGTGCTCACCCTCACCACGCTGTCCATCACGGTGGTGAACATCTCCAGCAAGGACGTGCTGGGCAGCGTGCTGCCCGCGCTGGGGGTGGCCCTGGTGCTCGGCAACCTCTACTACGTGCTGCTGGCCCGCCGCCTCGCTCGCCGCGAACAGCGGGCGACGGTGACGGCGCTGCCGTACGGACCCAGCGTGCCGCACATGTTCATCGTGGTGTTCGTGGTCATGCTGCCGATCTATCTGGGCAGCCACGATCCGCTGAAGGCGTGGTCGGCGGGCCTGGCCTGGGCGTTCCTGATCGGCGTGATCGTCATGATCGGCGGCTTCGTGGGCCCCTACATCCGCCGCATCACCCCGCGCGCGGCAATGCTCGGCACGCTGGCGGGCATCTCGATCACGTTCATCTCCATGCGCCCGGCCGCGCAGATGTGGGAGGCCGCGTGGATCGCGCTGCCCGTGCTTGCGATCATCCTGATCGGCTTCTTCACCGACGTGCGGCTGCCCGGCAACGTCCCGGTCGGCCTGGTGGCGCTGCTGATCGGCACGGCGATCGGCTGGATCGGCGGGTTCATGTCGGTGCCGGACGTCAGCAAGGCCGCGCACGACATCGCGATCGGGCTGCCGACCCTGCACCTGCACTTGCTGTTCACCGGCCTCGGCAATCTCAGCCCGCTGCTGGCCACGGCGATTCCGCTGGGCGTCTACAACTTCACCGAGGCGATGAGCAACGTGGAGAGCGCCGCGGCGGCGGGCGACAACTACAACCTGCGCAGCGTGCTGCTCGCCGACGGGCTCGGCGCCGTCGTCGGCTCAGGCTTCGGCTCGCCGTTCCCGCCCGCGGTCTACATCGGCCATCCGGGCTGGAAGGACGCCGGCGGGCGCACCGGATACTCGCTGGCCAGCGGCGTCACCATCGGCGTGATGTGCCTGCTGGGGCTGTTCGGGGTGCTCGCCACCCTGCTGCCGATCCCGGCGATCGTGCCGATTCTGCTGTATATCGGCCTGCTGATCGGCGCACAGGCGTTCCAGGCGGTGCCCAAGTTGCACGCCGTGGCGGTGGTCGCGGCGCTGATCCCCAACCTCGCCGAGTGGGCGGTCGGCCAGATCGACAACGCGCTGACGGCGGCCGGTACCACCGCCGACAACGTCGGCGACGCCGCGCTCGGCCAAGCGGGCGTGGTGTACGACGGGCTGAAGACGCTGGGCTCGGGCGGCGTGCTGGCCGGTCTGGTGCTCGGCGCGGTCGTGACCTTCATCCTGGACAAGCGCTTCGTCGCCGCGGCCACCGCGTGCGCCGCCGCCGCGGCACTGAGCTGGATCGGCCTCATCCACGCCGCCCAGATCGCCTGGGCTGCGGCACCGAAGGTGGCGCTGGGCTATCTGTTATGCGGGCTGGTCTGCCTCGCCTACTCGCGGCTGGCCGGGGCTCGGAAGCCGCTCGCGGCGGTCCCGGCAGCGCCCGAACGGCCGACGCGACCGGCAGCGGCCATACCGGCGCAGCCCGAGCCGGTGGCCGCGGAGCCCGCCGCGACGCCGCTCGACTGAGCTAACCCGTTCTGTGTGCCACGGGATTGTCAGACGGGTCTTGCAGCGGGCGGCCCGCGTTGTTGATCAACATATCGAGATTCGCCGATCGGCAGTGGTCTACGACGGTGCGAGCTAGCTCAGCTGCCGACGAGCGGTCGGCTCGGAGGAACACCGACGGTTGCGGTGCTATCCGGCGAACTCGTCGGCGAGGGTGTTCCAGAACATGAGTTCGTAGTTCTGGAAGAGTCTGGCGTACAGGTGGGCGTCGTTCGGATTCAGTCGGTCGGTGTCGATTCCGGCCTGGATTGCGGCGAGGGCCCGCTGTTCATATTCGGGGCTATCGGCCGCGAAGAAGTCGAAGAATGCGCAGGCCGGGTCGTCGAACTTGTAGTTGGTGCGCATGCTGTCGGCGACCACACGGCAATAGCGGCCGAATGCGGCGACATTCGCGTAGATACCGGCAGTCGCTGCGGAGGGTTCGGCGTTGAGCGCCAGCCACGCGACATACGCGGGATAGGCCTGACAACCCGCTCTGGGCGGCTCCATGCCCTGATCTGGTCCGGCCGCCGCCACGAGTGCGTCCAACAGAGCCAGTGCCTGCTGCTCGCCGGGCGGGAGGCCGTCGAGGAACGCTCTGACGTGCGGGTCGTCCGCTCGCGCCGCCATGGCGTGGAAGCTGCGCCAGTCGCTGCTAATGATGCGCTGTTCCTCGGCGGCGATCGCCGCGAATACCGCGCGTGGCGCCCTGCCCACCGAGATCAGCGGAACCATGCGATTGTCGTCGTCGTGCGGGGCCAGCTCGGCCTGGATCCCGTAGAGCAGGTCACGAGCGGTAAGGGTCATCGGGAACCTCCCTGTGGGAATGCTTCCATTCAAGCGCTGTCCGCCCGCCCGCGACAGGTGTTCAGTCGCCGTGCTCGGCATCCCAGTGTCGGCGCGCGTCGGCGATGCGGTCCTTGTGCTCGCGCGACCAATCGGCGAGTGCGCTGATGGCCGCGGCCAGGCTCTGGCCGGTCTCGGTGAGCCGGTATTCGACCTGCGGTGGGATCGTCGGGTACGCGATCCGCTCCACCATGCCGTCGCGGCACAGGCGTTTGGTGGTCAGTGTCAGCATCCGCTGTGAGATGCCCGGAATCGCCCGCTCCAACTCACGGAAACGCCGCACCCCTTTACTCAGTTCGACGATCACCAATACCGTCCACCGATCCCCCAATCGGTCGAGCACATCGCGGATGCCGCAGTCGTCATCGCCACAGGGCCCGTCGGGAATAGTGCCCGCGACCTGCGCGGTGACCGCAGTGTTCGTGACCGACATGAAAGTGCCTCCTTATGCCGCGCGCCGCGGCCGCCGATGCTGGGTCGAATCCAGCAACTACAACAATCGGGAGTGTTGCGATGATCCTGGTAACCGGCATCTCCGGAGCCCTCGGCGGCCTCGTCCACCGCGGCCTGTCCACCGTCGACGACCTGACCGTAGCGGCGGGCAGCCGCTCCGGTGACGACATCACCACGCGTCGTATCGATTTCGACGACCCGGCGACGCTGTTCGCGGGACTGCGGGATGTCGATGTCCTGGTCCTGATTTCGGCCGGATACGCCGAAGACGATGTGGTGTTGGCCCGCCACGGTGCGGTGATCGACGCCGCCAGCGCGGCCGGTGTCCGGCACGTGATCTACACCGGTCTCGCGGGATCCGGCGATCTGATGACCATCGCCCTGCCGCACCGCTGGACCGAAAAACGTCTCGCCGCAGCACCTTTCGACGCCACCGTCCTGCGCAATGGCCTCTACGCGGAGGTGCCGGTCGGCCTCGCCGTCGCCGGTGCCGCCTCCACGGCCGAATCGGGTGTATTCGCGGCGGCATTCGGCACCGGCCGGATCTCGGTGGTGGCGCGCGAGGACCTGGCCGAGGTAGCCGTTCGGGTAGCCGCGGAATCCGAGCGTGATCTGGCTGAGGGGCGGCCCAGCAGACATGCGGGCAAGGTATACGAGCTCGAGGGTGTGACCGCGATCGGTGGCCCGGATATCGCCGAGATCCTGAGCGAATCCCTCAATCGCCCAGTGCGATACGTGCCGATATCGCTCGGCGAAACGCGGGATATGTTGCAGGGCAGTGGATTGGAGCCGTACCAGATCACGCATACCCTCTCGTTGTTCGCGAATCTCGGTGCCGGACTGCTCGAGGCATCTAGCACCGACCTCCTCGAGCTGCTGGCGGGCGCACCGCGCGACGTTCGGACGCTCATCACCGACGCGGTGCAGGCGGGCGGGTTTCAGTCGGCATCGGTGAACGCGTCGCGCTGAACAGCAGGCCGGGCGAGTCAAGAATGTCCAGCTCCTGTGCGATATCGCTGTAGCGCATTCCCGACAAGATCTGGGTCCACGGATCGATCCGCGTGCGCGACGGTCACGCCGCCACACTCACCGCATCCTCGCGCAACAGCGTGAACTACCGGCGTTTCCTCGAAATGCTCGAACCGGCCAACCCCACCGGTGATATCTATGTCATCACCGACAACCTCTCCAGCCACAACAGCAAATCCGCCCGCGAATGGCTCGAGGGTCACCCCCGGATCAAACAGGCCTTCATCCTGGTCGGGGCATGCTGGCTCAAGCTGCAAGAGCCGAAACCCAGGACCCTACGCCGCCGTTTTATCTACCACCTTTGAGGAACGCAGCATTAGCAGGATTGGTTAGAGGCGGAACCCGTCTGCGTCGATCGGCAGTGGAATCGTCGGCATCGAGTCCTCCCCATGCGCAACGGCGAGCAAGGCGGGGAACGAGGCGAGTTTGCGCCTCGGCCGTCCCTGAACCGCGCCGAGGTCGCGCTCGGTCCGATCGATCGCCCGCCACTCGTGCACACCGACGGCGGTGGGCCGGCGCTGCCGGACCAGTGCGTCGAGGTCCTGCGGGGTTGTTGCCGGGGCGGGAAGCAATCCTGCGGAATGGTCGGCGAGGAGTGCGGCGACAGTGTCCAGTGCGCATTTCTTGTTGGCGCCGATGCCTCCGGACGGGCCCCGCTTGATCCATCCCGCCGTGTAAACGCCGGGGATGGGTTCGCCGGTGCCGGCGAGGACTCGGCCGAAGTCGTTGGGCAGCACACCGCGGTCATGGTCGAAGGGCAGGCCGGACAGCGCAGCGCCGCGGTAGCCCACCGCCCGGAGTACCAGGCCCGCCTCGATGGTCTCTTCGATTCCGGTCGGGACAGCGCGGACGTCGCCGCCGGGGCCGTGTTCGAGCCGATTGCGAGCCACACGCACTCCGGTGACTCGTTGATCGCCCAAGATCTCCAGCGGAGAACACAAGTAGCGCAGGACAATACGGCGCGACGCACCGCGGCGGCGTGTGGTGAGTTCCGCGGCAGCCTGCGCTTTGGCCAGCCCGATCGGGTCCGATCGAAGTGCGGCGAGCTGGTCGGGATCCAATTTGGCCTCGTCGGACAAGGCGAGGACATCGGCGCCGTCGAGATCGGTCAGGGCGAGCAGCTCGGGAGTGGTGTACGCGGCCTGCGCGGGGCCGCGCCGGCCGAGCACCACGACTTCCTCGATCGTGCCTGCGGCCAGGGCGGCCAGCGCGTGGTCGGCCATATCGGTGGCGGCGAGCTCCGCGGGATCGGCGACCAGGAGGCGGGCGATGTCGAGGGCGACGTTGCCGTTGCCGACGACGACCGCACGGCGACAGGAGAGATCGAACATGCGGTCGATGAAGTCCGGGTGGCCGTTGTACCAGTTCACGAACTCGGTTGCCGACGCGCTTCCCGGCAGGTCCTCGCCGGGAATCCCCAGGCGGCGGTCACCGGAGGCCCCATAGGCATAGACGACGGCGTGATGCGCTGCGGCCAGCTCGTCGTGGGTGATGTGGGTACCGACCTCGACGTTGAGGTGGAAGCGGAAGCGGCCATTGGCGGCGGCGCGCTCGAATACCTCGGTGACGGATTTGGTGGACGGGTGGTCGGGGGCCACGCCGCCTCGCACCAGCCCCCACGGTGTGGGCAGCCGGTCGAACATCGTGACTGTCGCGCCCGGATGCTCGAGCAGCTCGAGTGCGGCATACGCGCCTGCGGGTCCGGAGCCCACCACCGCGACTCGAAGCTCCTCGATCTCGGCCCGCGCAGCGGGCGGCGAGGCGTCGGGGATGCCGGGCGGCAGCGGGTTTCGCTGGTAATAGGCCTCCGCCAGGTCCAAGAACCGGCCTGCGGCGGGCGCGGTGTCGCGGGTGATCGCCCCGACCGGGCACTCGGCGACGCAGGCGCCGCAATCGATGCAGCTGGCGGGGTCGATGTAGAGGGCTTCGGCGGAGGCGAAGCCCGGTTCGTCTGGGGTGGGATGGATGCAGCCGACCGGGCACACCGGCACACAGGAGGCGTCGTTGCAGCACGGCTGGGTGATGACGTGGGGCATGGCGTTCCTTGCTAGCGGGAGTCGGGGAGCGGTTCCACGGTGACCGGGATTCCGTTGAGGGCGGCGTTTCCGCTGACGGTGTCCAGGAACAGTGGGTCGGTGACATCGTTGGCGCTCGCGCCCGCGACGCGGGAGGCCACGGACAGCCGACTTTCCGCCGCCGCGTGCCCGTACCCGTGCGGCAGGCTGACCGTGCCCGCCATGATGTCGGTGGTCTGCCTGACGTCCACCCGCACGGCGCCGGTGCGCGAGCGCAGCACGGCGGGCCCGTCGGCCAGTCCGAGGCGGGCCGCGTCGGCAGGATGCATGAGCAGATGGTGCCGTTGCGGACCGGCGACGAGGCGGGCGTAGTTGTGCATCCAGGAATTGTTGGAGCGCAGGTGCCGTCGGCCGATCAACAGCAGCGACCCTGGATCCGCCGGAGCCGTACACAGGTCGGAGCGCAGGGTGTCGAGGGCGTCCGCGATCTCCGGTGGCACGAGGTGTAGTCGGCGGTCAGGAGTGCGCAGGCGATGCTCGACGCCCGGCCGCAGCGGGCCCAGGTCCAGCCCGGCCGGGTGAGCGAGCAGTCGCCGCACGCTCAGTTTGTAGCGACCTGTGCGCAGGAGCAGGTCCACCAGCCGGCGCGGCGGTGTCCGCAGCCGAATCTCGGTGGCCAGGGCGGGCCTACTGAGGCGACGGCGCAATACCTGCATCCGGCCGCCTCCGAGGTGGCGTTGGTAGGCCGAGCCGAGGTCGCGGAAGATCTCCCAGTCGTGCCGCGCGCCGCGCGGCTTGGGCAGCACCGCGGGCGAGTATTTCGCGGTATTGCGGACGGCGAAGGACCGGAAAACCAAGTCGTAGTGGTCTCGTTCCAGCGCGCTGGTCGGCGGCAGGATGACGTCGGCGTGGCGAGTGGTCTCGTTGAGGTAGAAGTCCACGGCCACCATGAAGTCGAGGCCGCCGAGCGCGGTGCCGAGGGCGGCTCCGGCAGGAGTGGACAGCACCGGGTTTCCCGCGATCGTCAACAGCGCCCGGACCTGCCCCTGGCCCGGCGTCGTGATCTCCTCGGCAAGGGCGGCGACCGGAAACTCCCCGGCGAAGGAAGGAAGCCCGCGCACACGGCTGCGGCGTCGGCCGAAATGGCCCGGGCTCAGCAGCCGTGTCATGTCGATGGCCGGATCGGTGAACAGCGTCCCGCCCTCGCGGCCCAGGTTGCCGGTGATGATGTTGAGCACCTGGATGGCCCACTGGCACACAGTGCCGTGCCGCTGGGTCGACACGCCGAACCTGCCGTAGCAGGCGGCGGGACCCGCGTCGGCGAAGGAGTGGGCGAGGCGGGTGATCGTGGCGGCGGGCACGCCGCTGAAACGGCCGGCGGCTTCCGGCGTGAACTCGGCGACCGCGTCTCGGAGCGCGTCCGCACCCGTGATGTATTCGGCCAGGCGCGGTGCCCGGTCTCGCAAGACGACGTGCACCATGGCCAACAGCACCGCGGCGTCCGTGCCGGGCCGGATGAATACGTGCTCATCGGCGTCCGCGGCTGTCTCTGTGCGGCGCGGGTCGATGACGGTGACCCGCCCGCCGCGCTCGCGGATTTCCCGCAGCCGCCGCGCCATATCCGGCGCGGTCATCAGGCTTCCGTTCGACGCACGCGGGTTGGCACCGAACATGAGCAGGTGCTGTGTCCGGTCCAGATCCGGCTCCGGCAGCAGGAACTGGTGCCCGTACAGCAGTGCCGAAACGACCTGGTGCGGCAACTGGTCGACCGAGGATGCCGAGAAGTGGTTGTGGGTTCGCAGCAATGAGGCGAACGCGGACCCGTGGGTCATCGCGCCGAGGCTGTGGACCGAGGGGTTGCCCAGGTAGACCGCCACCGCATTCGCGCCGTGCCGCCGACGGGCCTGAGCGAGTCCGCGGGCCGCCGCGTTGATCGCCTCGGACCAGTCCACCTCCACCCATTCTCCGTCGATCTTGCGCAGCGGCCGCCGTAGCCGGTCCGGGTCGCTGTGCACGTCGGTCATCGCTACGGACTTGGGGCACACGTGGCCGCGGGATAGGGGGTCGTCGCGGTCGCCGCGCACACCGACGGCCCTCCCGCCCTCGATGGTGATCTCGATCCCGCAAATCGCCTCGCACAAGTTGCAAGCGGCCTTCGCGGTGCCGCCGCCCCCGGAGCCGCGTATCGCCCGCCCCGCCTCGGTCAACGCATCGACGGCTGCCCCGGTCGCACTCATGGTGTAGTCGCCTCCGCAAGAGATCCGCTGAAACATGAACATGACGTCATGTTATTTTTTTCGTGTCTACCATGGATGCCGTGCCCGACGCCAGCCCTCTCCGCCGCGAACCGGTCCAGCAGCGCAGCCGCGAGCGGGTCCAGCGGATCTTGGACGCCGCCATGGAGATCATCACGGCCGAGGGAACCGACGCGGCGACGGTCCGTTCCGTGGCGGAACGTGCTGGTGTCCCGTCGGCGACGGTGTACCAGTTCTTCACCAACCGCGACGCCATCTTCGAGCAGCTGCTCTCCCGCGAACTCACGCGCCTCGATAGCGAACTGGAGGAGTCTCTCGCCACCGCCCGGCCACACCCGGACATCGCGGCCGCCGTCGAGGCGTTCATCGCCTTTCACGGCCGCCACTACATGTCGCACCCGGACTTCGTCGCGCTCTACTACGCCTCCCGGCACAACGAGGCTCTCCGCGACGACATCAGAAAACACCTCGGCAGGCTCACCGACCTGCTCCACCGCCACCTGCTTGCCACCGGCCTGCTCGCGCCCGGCACCAGCCGACGCGTCGTCGAAGTGGCCGTGGAGCTGGGCGACCACGTCTTCGAGCTGGCCCACCAGCGCGGCGACGAGAGTGACGCGCTGACCGACGAGGGTCGGATCGCCATCACTCGCTACTTGCAGGTCTATGCTGCCGCCCGCCACGACGAGCCGATCGGGCTCCGTGAGCGGATGGTCCGCGCCGAGCCGATGGCTTCGGCTGTTTCACCGAGCGCGCAGGCGTCGTCGTAGCGTCGCGCGTGCAGCGTATGCGCGCCAGCACTATTCCCCCTGACCAGCGGCTGGAGTCGCGCGGCGCGTGGCCCACCGACCGGCGTTCGGTGGTGTGCCGGCCCCGGTAGAGCATGCGGTGCTCCGGCCGCGATGGCCCAGCTAGCGTTGCCCCCTCGAGATGGTTGCCGCAGGCTCCCGCCGTTGACGACCGCTGAGTCTATGGAGTCGAGCCGACGCGCGGCAGGTCCAACGGCGGTAGCGGGCGTCGGCAGATATCGTGGGCTTCCTCGGAGGAGAGCCCGAACATGCGCAGCAGGTCCTCGGCCACCTGGTCGGCGGCCTCGGCGTCGTCGCGTTCGGGATGGTCGTGCAGCAGGCGTCCGAGGCCCAGGGCCGCGGCGGCGACGATGGTCATCGACAGTTCCGGGTCGCGGATGTCGAAGCGCCCGGCTTCGGCCGCGGCCTCGATGTCGCGGCGTGCGCGAGGCGCGAGCCCGCGGTCCGAGTTCGCCACGCCGAGCCCGTCATTGAGCAAGACCTTGCTGAGGGTGGGATGCAGGCGGTGCAGGCGGCCGGTGAGGCGGAAGCTCTGCGCGAAGACCTGAGCCGGATCCTCGACGTCTTCGCACAGCAGATCGAGCAGTGCGCCGTGCCGGTCGAGCGCCTCCTCGACGGCAGCATGGAACAGCTCCTCGCGGCTCTGGAAATGGTTGTAGAACGATCCCATGCCGACGTCGGCGGCCTGGGTGATCTCGAGGATCGGCACATTGATCTTGCCCTCGGCCAGCAGTGATTGCGCCGCGCCGACCAGCGCGGCGCGCGTGCGGGCCTTGCGGCGTTCCAGGCGATTGGGTGCCGACCCATTGTGCGTGGTCATCGATGCATCTCTCCTACTGGACAGGCTCACCATCATAGCCGCTCGATTCAATTTTGACGGAATCGTCAGATGGTATTGACTGACGCCGCTCTCGTGAGTGACGATATCGTCAGTTGTTGGAAGGGAGTGGTCGATGAGCGGCCATCACGATGTACACAGCGGTCTGCACAGCGAGCAGGGGGCGCACGCGGGTGAGCATCCGGGCCGGGCGCGCAATCCCGTGATCAAGGTGCTGGACTTGGCGTGGCTGGAGTTCGAGAAGCCCGACCTGGACGGGGCGGAGGCTTTCGCCCACGCCTTCGGGTTCGCGACCGCCATGCGGACGGCCGACGAGTTGCAGCTGCGCGGGACCGATCCGGGCGCGCCATGCGTGCTCATCCGGCGTGGTGTCCGCTCGCGCTTCGTCGGTCCGGCCTTTCGTGCCGCCGATTCCGCCGATCTGCTGCGACTGGCCGCCGCGACCGGTGCGCGAGCCATGCCATTGCCGGAGTCACTGGGCGGACTGACCGTCGACCTTTCCGATCCGAGCCGCCTGCGGGTGCGAGTGGTCGCCGAGACGCACGAACTGGAGGCTTTGCCGACGCAACGGCCCCACATCTTCAACTTCGGGCACGAGGTGGCGCGGGTGAATGCCACGCAGCGACCGCTGCGGGCACCGGCACGCGTGCGTCGGCTCGGACACGTGGTGATCCAGTCGACGAGATACCGCGAGACCCTCGACTGGTATCTGCGGAATCTGGGCCTGATCGTCAGCGACTTCCTCTTTTACCCGGGCCAGCGGGAGCGTGGTCCGGTCATGAGTTTCATTCGCTGCGACCAGGGTTCGGTGCCGACCGACCATCACACGCTCGCGTTGACGCTCGGGCCGTCGAACCGCTATGTGCACTCCGCGTATCAGGTCGCCGACCTGGACGCGCTCGCGGCGGGTGGAGAGTACCTGCGCGAACAGGGTTATCGCCGATCGTGGGGGATCGGCCGCCATATCCATGGCAGCCAGATCTTCGACTACTGGCGCGATCCCGACGGGTTCATGGTGGAGCACTTCAGTGACGGCGACATGTTCGATTGCACCCTCGAGCCGGGCTGGGCGCCGATGAGCGCTTCCGGTCTGGCGCAGTGGGGCCCGCCCGTGACCAAGGACTTCCTCGGCATCAAGCCTGGAGCCGAATCGCTGCGCGAACTGCGCTCGATCGTCGACGCGCTGCGTGAGGACAACGAATTCGATATCCGCCGCCTGCGCGGCCTGTTGAAAGTGGCCAACTCATGAGCACATCCATCCTCCGCACCGCCGACGCCTGGTGGGTGCAGACCCCCGCCGGTGCCGCCCGTATCGATACCACCGCGACGACCACGCGGGAACTGCTCGCCGACCGTGAGGCGATCGCCGCGGCTGCGTCCGGCGCGGAACCCGTGGCAGTGCAAAGCCTTTCGTTGATCTCCCCGGTGACCGCGCCGTGTCGGGTGGTTGCGCAGATGACGAACTTCGCCTCGCACGTGAGGGATTCGGGGATGGACCCCGAGACGGTGCCGCTGACGTTCTTCCGCAAGGCGTCCGGATCGATCAGTGGACCCCACGACGACGTCATCCGGCCCGCGCATGTGCAGCTGCTCGACTACGAGGTGGAGATCGGCCTCGTGTTCGGTCGCGAGATGCCGGTCGGCGCTGATGTCTCGGCGGAGAACCTCGCGGACTGCGTCGCGGGCCTGGTAGTTACCAACGACATCTCGGCGCGCGACGTGCAGCTGCCGAAAACGCAGTTCTACGAGGCGAAGTCGTATCCGACCTTCACCCCGGTCGGCCCGGCGCTGGTGCTGCTCGACGCCGATGAGCTGAAGCGGTTCGGAGATCTGCGGCTGCGGCTGTGGGTCAATGGCCAGCTGCGGCAGGACATGACGGTCGCGGACATGATCTACCGGCCGGTCGAGACGCTGCGCGCGCTGGCCCGATTCCAGCGCATGGACGCCGGGGATCTGCTACTCACCGGAACCCCGATCGGCACCGCGCTCAGTGCCCCGCCCAAGCCGGTGGAGATCATCGGCTCGCTGCTGCCGCCGAAGGTCAAGTGGAAGATGTTCTTCCGAGGCCAGGCCAAGAACCCGAAGTACCTGAAGGACGGGGACGTGGTCGAGGCCGCGATCGGCACCGACGACGGCGCCCTCGACCTGGGCCGCCAGCGCACGGTCGTGAGGTACGCCCGATGACCGACAACACGACCCTCGAGACCTCGACCGAGGACTTGCTCTGGCCCCGGTACACGGGCCCGGAGGACCTGGCCGCCATCGAAGCGATACCGCTCGAGGCGCGCGGCCTGCCCGAATCGACCTACGCCCTGCTCGTCCGTGCGGCGACGCGATGGCCGGAGCGCACCGCGATCACCGTGCTGCCGAATGCGGCGCGATGGCGAGAGCCGTTGCGGCGCACCTACTCCGAGCTGCTCGCCGACGTGCACAAGTACGCGAACCTGCTGCACGAGCTGGGTGTGCGCCGCACCGACGCGGTCGCGCTGATCGCCCCCAACTGCGCACAGCTGATCCCGGCAACCCTCGCCGCACAGCTGGCGGGCATCGGCGCACCGATCAATGGCGGCCTGTCGCACGAGCACGTCGCGGAGCTGCTGCGCCGCTCGGGCGCTCGGGTCTTGATCGCCGCCGGTCCGGAACTCGAGCCTGACACCTGGACCACCGCACGCGAACTCGCGGCGCGCGGTCTGTTGGATGCCCTGCTGGTGTTGCGTCCGACGGCAGCTCCGGAGCCGCCGCCGACCCTGCCAGGCATCGGCGGCATCCGGATCGGCTACCTCGATACCCTTGCCGCCGAGGAGGATTCGATCCGCTTTCACGGAGAGGCGCCGGCGGCATCGGATCTGGCGTCGCTGTTCCACACCGGCGGCACGACGGGCGTGCCGAAACTGGCGGCGCACCGACATTCCGGTGAGGTCTCCAATGCGTGGATGATCGCCGCCAACTCGCTGCTCGATGAGGAATCGGTGGTCTTCGCCGCGCTGCCGCTGTTCCACGTCAACGCGCTGGTCGTCACCCTGCTCGCGCCGCTGTTCCGCGGTCAGCCGGTGGTATGGGCCGGTCCGCTGGGATATCGGGACTTCACGCTCTACGCGGAGTTCTGGAATATCGTGGCGCACTTCCGGATTGCCGCGATGAGCGCCGTGCCGACGGTGTATGCGGTACTTGCCCAATGCCCGATCGACACCGACATCACCAGCTTGCGCTACGCGATGGTCGGCGCGTCCCCGCTGCCGCTCGCGGTCCGCGAAAACTTCCAGCTGCACACCGGGGTCACGCTGGTGGAGGGTTACGGCCTCACCGAGGCGACGTGCGCCACCGCACGCAGCTTCCCGGATGTTCCCCGGCCCGGCGCGGTCGGGCAGCGAATGCCCTATCAGCAGGTCGCGGTCGTCCGCACGGCTGAAGACGGGGTGGGGGAGACACTCCCCGACGGGGAGACCGGCGTCCTGGTCATCAGCGGCCCCACGGTCTTCGCCGGATACGTGACCGGCCGCGACGAACACGGTCACCGCCTCGATGGACTGGGCACCGTGGTCGACGGCTGGCTGAGCACCGGTGACATGGCCCATATCGACGAGGAGGGATTCATCCATCTGCACGGTCGCGCAAAGGATCTCATCATTCGCGGCGGCCACAACATCGATCCCGCGAGCATCGAGGACGCGCTGCTGAGCCACCCGCAGGTGAGCGCGGCCGGAGCGGTGGGCCGCCCGGACGTACACGCCGGCGAGGTCCCGGTCGCCTACGTCGCGCTCACCGCGGGCGCCGAGGCCACCGAGGGCGAACTGGTGGCGTGGGCGGCCGAGCGGGTGCACGAGCGCGCCGCCGCCCCCAAGACGGTCACCATCCTCGACTCGCTGCCCGTCACCGATGTCGGAAAGCCGTACAAGCTGAGCCTGCGCGCCGATGCCACTCGCCGCGAACTGCTCGACGCGCTCGCCGAGACCACCGGTGTGGCGGGTATCTCCGCCGCGGTCGAGGACGGCGCGATCGTCGCCACCGTCGTACTGGACCCCGATGCCGACCCAGCCGCGGCCGAGGCGATCCTGGGCCACTATGCGATCGACGCGAGAATCGAGGTGCGGCAATGACAACCGTGGCGAAGGTGCTCGGGGGCGTGCTGGCGGCCGAATTCCTATACCTCGGGACGGCCAAGGTCGCGGCGGTCGCGTCGATGCGCGAGCGTGCGGCGCATCTCGGGTACTCCACCACCGCTTATCGCGGCATCGGCGCGGTCGAACTCCTCGCGGCCGGTGGGGTGCTGCTGGGACCGGTCCGCCCCGCGATCGGCCGTGCTGCCGGGGCCGGGCTGGTGCTGTTGATGACCGGTGCGGTCGCCAGCCATCTCCGAAACGGCGACGGCACGACCGAAGTCGCGCCCGCGGCCGGTACGGCTGTGGTCGCCACGGCCTACGCGGCCACGTTGATCGGTGGATCCCGATGACTTCGCCGACAGTTCCGGTGGTGATCGTCGGAGCGGGCCCATCCGGGCTCACCGCGGCCACGCTGCTCGCCCAATATGGCATCGAATCGCTGGTCCTCGAGCGGTGGAAGGGCGTCTACCCGCAGCCGCGCGCGGTCCATCTCGACGGTGAGATCCGGCGGATCGTGGAACTTCTCGGCATCGGACGGGGGTTCGACGCGATCACCCGGCCCGCTCCGGGGTTGCGCCTGGTGGATCCGCGGCATCGGGTGCTGGCGCAATTCGACCGCGATCCGGCTGGGGGCCGCAACGGATTCCCCGAAGCCAACCTGTTCGACCAGCCGGAGCTGGAGGCGCTGTTGCGGGCCAATCTGGCATTGCATCCGGCCGTCTCGCTGCGCGGCGGTGTGGAAGTCACCGGGCTGACGGTCGAGAAGGACTGTATCCGGGTTGATTTCGAAGACCGCGCGACCGGCGCGTCCGAGTCGGTGCGCGCCCGCTACGTGCTGGGTTGCGACGGCGCGAACAGCCTGGTGCGCACCGCGATCGGCGCGCGCATGCGGGATTTGCGATTCGAGCAGCGCTGGCTGGTCGTCGACCTCGCGACCACGGTCGATCCTGGGCACTGGGGAGGCGTGCATCAGGTATGCGACCCGCATCGAGCCGCGACATACATGCGCATCGGCACGACCCGCCACCGGTGGGAATTCCGTTTGCGGCCCGGCGAATCCGCCGACGACTACCGTGATCTGGCTCGACTGTGGCCCCTGCTGGCCCCATGGCTGGCCGACGCCGACCGCGAGGGCTTGGAGCTGGTCCGGGTGGCGGAGTACACCTTCCGCGCGCAACTGGCCGACCGATGGCGTGCCGGACGCGTATTCCTGCTCGGCGATGCCGCCCACCTCACCCCGCCGTTCATCGGGCAGGGCATGGGCGCGGGCGTGCGCGATGCCGCCAACCTCAGCTGGAAGCTGGCCGGGGTGCTGCGCGGCGAGCTTCCGGAGCCGGTGCTCGCCACCTATGAGACCGAGCGGAAACCGCACGCGCACATGATGATCCGGCTGGCCAAACTCATGGGTTTGACCATGACCGAGGGCGGCGAACTGGGCAATCGACTGCGCGGCCTGCTCGCTCCGCGACTGCACCGGCTGCCCGGGCTGACCCGGACGATCATCAGCGGAGAGTCACCGCCGCTGCACCGCTCCGCGCTGGTGACCGCACCGCCGCTGTGTCGAGGTCTGGCCGGACGGCTGGTCCCGAACGAACGGATGGCCGAGGGGCACCGGGTCGACGACCTCATCGCCGGGCGTTACGCCATCATCACGACATCGGCCCCATCACCGGTGCAGGCGGCGACCGTCGAACAGCGCGGCGGTGTGGTGTTGCGGGCCGTGCCGGGCACCGCGCTGCACCGCTGGCTGCGCGGCGGGCGCGCCGACGCCGTGCTCGTCCGCCCCGACGGCACCGTGCAGACCTGCGGGAGAACGCTGTCGGATCTGTACTCGTCACTGCCGAGTTTCGCGCCGAGTGCACGTCCGGCGCAGACCGGCTCGCCAACCCCGAAAGCCGCTGAACGCGTCGAACCCATCAGTCGCCCGCCCAGTTCCGGCGGCATTGTGCAGGCAGATGCGCTGACAGTGAGCGACTCCTAGCTAGGCGAGGGACCAGCCGAACGGGTCATCCCGACTGGTCGACCTCGACCGCCGAACTCGCCTGCCGGCGAGGACGTCGGCGATCTCGCCTGCGCCGGCAGATCGGCTGGGTCGGCGAGGAGTTATGAACATCACGCACTTCGGGCACGCCTGACCGCGGCACGGTCGCCGAGTGTCCTCGGCGATTCATTCCAGCTGCTCACGCGTGCGCGCATCCGCCGGTAGGGCGACCAGGCCGTCGGAGATCTGCCCGAACCCGAGGCGTTTGAGCCTGCGCCACAACGCAATCCGCGGCGTGGACGGCTCACGAGGCATGCGATACGACAGCATCACCCATTGCCCAGGCGTCGCCGCTGGCGAGTCGGGCGCGAAATCCTCCGATCCGGTGACGGCATTTCACCGCACCTAGCCCCTAGCGTAGTTTTGAAACCACGGTTACACCGAGTGGGAGATGGGTGATGCCCCCGACGCGCACCCTCGCGGCGCTGCTGGGCGCCGCAGCCGTGGCGGTGAGTGGATGCTCGACCTCCGCGCCGCCGGGACCCGAGCATGCCGGTGAGCTGCCGCTGCGGCAGGTCGCGCAGGTCGCGTTGACCGGCGGTCCGGTGCGGTTCGATTACACCAGCCTCGATGCCGGACGCGGGCGGCTGTTCGTCGCGCACATGGGAGCCGGGGAGGTAATCGAGGTCGATGTGCGCGCCCACCAAGTGGTGCGCACCCTGCCCGATGTGCCGAACGTGCACGGGGTGATCGTGGTCCCCGACACCCACCGGCTGTATGCCACCGCGACCGGCCGCAACCAGCTGGTCGCCTTCGACGCCGACACCGGCGCGGTGGTGTTCACCGCCCCGACCGGTGACTACCCCGACGGACTCGCTTATGACCCGGTCCGTCATGCGGTGTGGACGACCAACGAGCACGCCGGCACCGAGACCGTCGTCGACGCGGACACCGGCGCGGTGCGCGCCACCGTCGGGTTGGGTGGTGAGGTCGGCAACGTCGTCTACGACCCGGTCACCGACCGCATGGTCGTGGCGGTCCAGGGGCGCGACGATTTGGCGGTGATCGATCCCGCGACTTTCGTGGTGACCGACCGGATCCCGACGCCGGGCTGCGACCATCCGCACGGCCAAGCCCTCGACGCCGCCGATCGAGTGATGTTCGTCGGCTGCGAGGCCAACTCCAGCATGGTCACCGTGGACCTGGCCGCCCGCACCGTCACCGGACAAGACCGTGTCGGTGAGACTCCCGACGTGCTGGTCTACGACCCGGGCGCGCACCGGGTCTACCTCGCGGCCGAAAGCGGCTGGGTCAGCGTGTTCGACCGCCGCGACGGCCGGACCCTCGCCGTCGGCTCCGCGCACCTGGCCGACGGGGCCCACTCGCTGGCGCTGGACCCCGCCACCCACCACACCTACTTCCCGGTCCCCCGGGGCGCCGACGGTGCGCCGGTGCTGTGGGAGTTCGAACCCACCCACTGAACCGTCGGGCACAACATCTTTCGACGACATGGACATGCCATGGCAGTTTCGACACGTCGACCCCCATTACGCGCGGCCACAATGGCCGCGTTGCTGGCGCTCACCGCGGCGGCAGGATGCTCGAGCGCCGACACCTCGCCCACACCCGCGACCACTTCCGCCGCGTCCGGGCGCCAACCGGTGGCGACCACCGAAGCGGACTGGAAACCGGTCACCGACACTTTCGGGCGCACCGGCAAGTTCGGTGACAACAACACCGCCTACCGCATCCCGCTGGTGCGCACCGATCTGCAGGTCACCACCGCGGGCGTGTTGTCGTTTTTCAGCGTCCCGCACGGGTGCGACCTCCACATCCCTGGGGAGAGCTGGTGGGTGGCGGCACAATACGTCGCGTGAACGCAACGCACCCTGGTCCTCACCAGAGCCGATCACCCGCCCAGTCGCCCGAACCTCGGGGGGTCGGTGTCCCGGAGCAGGCGGGAGAGAACCGCTTGGCCCTGGCTGCGGTGACCGACGCCTTCGTCGCGCTGGTCGTGGGTTTCGCATTGTCGCAACGTGCCTTTCATGCTTTCAACGGTGTCGTGGAGTTCCTGGGCGCGTTCATTCCGTGTGTGCTCGCGTTGTCATTCGCCAACCACGTCCTCGGCACACTGCTGCTGCGGGGGAGTGTCGCGAAGCTGCTGTTCGGAATGCGGGTCCTCCGATGGAAGGACGGCCGACGCCCCCGGTTGTGGCAGACGGTCGCACGATGGCTGTTCGGATTCGTGGTGATAGGACTGCAATACCTGCTCGAAGGCGCGAGCGTGGGCCAAGCCTTCGGATTGCGCACAGTGCGTCGACGCGACCAGCGCCACCCGGTCGGCCAGTCGGCAGCGAATCGTTGACCGCATGCACCACGGCAGTCTCGGTGACCGCAGCTCGCATGATGAGTTCGGCCGTACGCCGGATATTTCGGCGGCATCAGGCGGCTCATGCTGTCGACCCGACAATTGGTACCGCTGTGCCCGCTGCACTGTGGCTGCGAGGTGAAGTGTGCACACCTGTCGTGTCCAGCCTGATCGGCGAAGGCCATGGCATGGCGAAGTCGGTCCGGACCGAATCGGTCAGGCGTGTGGTGGTTCGCCGGTGACGATGTGGTCGGCGAGGTTGAGTCCTTCGCGGACCAGTCGGGTGAGGTGGCCGTCGCGGACGCGGTAGATGATGCGGCGGCCTTCTCTTCGGGTGTCGACCAGGCCGGTAAAGCGGAGTTTGGCGAGGTGTTGGCTGACCGCGGTGCGGGAGGCGCCGACTGCTTCGGTGAGGGCGGTGACGTCGGCTTCGCCGTCGGCGAGGATCCACAGGATGTGCAGCCGGGTGGGGTCGGACAGCATGCGGAAGGCGCCGGTCGCCGCGTCCAGACGCGGTTGGTCGGGGCTGATCGGGTGCAGGAGGCTGGGCACGGGAGGGTCAGCGGCCGGATTCGGAGGCCCTGCCATCGTTCACCGCCTTCCTGCTGGCACCGCCTCCGGTTCGGTCGGCGTGGTCGCGGGCCAGACGCGGGCGGCTGTGGTTGCTGCAAGTGTAGCGATGGCGGTCAGGGTCAGTGCGGCGGTGAGCTGGCCCGCTCCGGCGCCGACCCATCCCGCGATGGGGTAGGTGAGCAGGAAGCAGGCATGGGAAAGCGAGAACTGGGCGGTGAAGACCGCTGCGCGGTTCTCCGGTGTCGATTCCGCGCGCAGCAGACGCGCGGACGGTGTGTTGATCATCGAGGTGCCCGCACCGAGCGCTGTCCACGCCAGGGCCAGCAGAAACCAGCCACGCTCGGCGGAGGGCTGAATCGCGGCGATCGCGGCGGCGGCGAGCAGCCCCACCGGCAGCGCAGCGCTGCCGGTGAGCATGACTCGGCGGTCGCTGAAGCTTGACAGCAGCCGCGGCATGGTGAGCGCGATGAGCATCGAGCCGCCGCCGTAGCAGGCCAGGAGGAGGGCGACACCGGTAGCGGAGCCGTGCAGCAGGTCCTGGACGTAGATCACGGTGTTCACCATGACCAGCGCGGTCGCGGCGGCGACGGCGAGGTTCATGGCCAGCAGGCCGCGTAGCACGGGCCGCTGGACCATGACCTGGGCGCCGTGGGTGATCCGCTCGATCAGCGGCACGGTCCGGTCACCGGGCACCAGGCGCGGCAAGGGGGTCTTCACCACCAGCGCGGCGGATGCGGCGAACCCGGCGGCGGTGCCGACGAACAGCAGGTTGTAGTCGATCAGCGTCAGCAATGCGGCGGCCAGCACCGGGCTCAGCAGCGACTCCAGGTCGTAGGCCAGCCGTGACAGCGACAATCCGTGGGTGTAGTCGTCCTCGTCGACCAGCACCGCCGGGATCACTGCCTGGAAGGCGGGGGTGAATGTCGCCGAAGCGGCTTGCAGCACGAAGATCAGTAGATAGATCTGCCACACCTCGGTGACGAAAGGCAGTGTCACGGCGATCACCGCCCGGATCGCGTCCGCGGACACCAGCAGCACCCGGCGTGGCACGCGGTCGGCAATCGCCGCGATCACCGGCGCGACGAAGACGTAGGCGACCATCTTGATCGCCAGCGCGGTACCCAGCACCGCCCCGGCGTCGCTACCGGCCAAATCGTAGGCCAGCAGCCCGAGCGCCACCGTCAGCAAACCGGTCCCGACCAGCGCCACCACCTGCGCGGTGAACAACCGCCGGAACCGGCGACGCCGCAATACCTCGATCACGCTGACCTTCCCGAACTCGCTCGACTAAGGGCGACCTTACGCCAATAGGTGCGCAGATGCGAACCTATTGGCGAGTAGGGTACCGCGGACGGTCACACGCCTTCGGCTGGTCGCGGCGGATGGGATGGCGCGGTTCATCCCCGAGCCGTTGACGCGGCTATCTCGAGGAGAGGCGGTGCAGCCATCGGCGCCCGACGGCGGCGAGCAGCAGATGCGCGACCAGTATCAGGCCCACGGCGGCGGCTCCGAGCCCGGCCATGCTGCCCAGCCCCACATGCACGGCCAGGCCGATGACGATCAACACAACAGCGAGGACCCGCAGCACGCCCGTCGAGTGCCTCATCGAGTGGCTCCCGGCTTCAGGGCTGTGATGTAGCGGATCCAGGGATGCAGGTCGCCTGAGCCGATTTGCTCGAAACCCGCTTCAGCGACCATCGGCTCGAGCAAATGGATGGGATTGTGCTGCATCGAAGGACCGGTCAATGCACCGACCAGATGGCGGCCCAGAGGGTTGGCCGGTGGCCGGAACTCGCCGATCAACAGGCGGCCCCCAGGACGCAGCACCCGCCACATCTCCTCCAGCGCTGTCGCGCGCACATCCTCCGGCAGGTGATGCAGCATCAAACAGTTGGTCACCACATCGAACGAACTGTCCTCGCCGGGAAGCGATTCGGCGACGCCGACGGAGTAGGTGCAATTCCGTTCGGTGGTGATCTTGCGGGCGCGCTCGAGCACCGCCGCCGACGCATCGACACCGACCACCGTCCCCGCATCGGCTACCGCGGCCAAGCGGCGCGTCAAATATCCGGTCCCACAACCGATATCGAGCACGCGGTCACTCGGGCGGGCGCCGCTCAACTCGGCGAGGCGGCGATAAATCCGGTCGCGTCGTCCGCCGAAGAACACCGCGCCGAACACGTCGTAGGTACCGCCGTGGTCGATGGTGAGTCCCGCGGTGTCCGGGTTCGGGGTGTGATGCATCAAATGTCCGAGGCCCATGGCCCCTCCTTAACTTAGTGACGACTAAGATGGTGAATAACTTAGTCGTAACTAAGTTGTTGGGCAAGGGCGGATACGATGACTGCATGGCACGCGCATCCTCCGATCCCGCCGAACAGCGGCGCACTCGATTACGCGCCGCGGACCGGCGCGCGTCGATCATCGGCGCCGCCACTGTGGTGTTCGCCGAGTCGGGGTTCCAGCGCGCCACCATGGCGCAGATCGCGGCTCGTGTCGGTGTCACCGAGCCGGTGCTGTTCCAGAATTTCGGCTCCAAAGCCGCGCTCTACGCCGCTGTCGTGGCACACGCCTCCAGGCATCTGTGCGCCATGATGCGCACCGTCGCCTCCGAAACCGACTCCGTCGCCACGTTGCTGGCCCACCTGCTCAGCCCCGGCCACATCGATGAACTCCACGCACCCGGCTCGCTCGGAGTGATCTTCGCCGACGCCATGACCATGACGGCCGAGCCCGCTGTCGAGCAGGCGGTCCGCCACCACATGGGCGAACTCGCCGACGTCCTGGCCGAGATGATCACGCGGGGCCGGCGAACCGGGGAACTGCGCGCGGACCTCGACCCGCAAGCGGCCGCATGGGCGGTGCTGTCCTTCCTAGCGGGACACCGCTTCCGTGCCGCCGTCATGCCCGACCGGCAACGACTCGAAACCCACATCGCCCACATGACATTGCGCGCACTACTCGACGACGGCGCCAGCAAAGTCTGATATCGGCCTCCCTGGCGCTTCCGATCCGGCGCGAGGGGTTGCGGTCGCGGATGGCCACCAAGTCCTGCGGCACCGCCGGGTTGGGCGGTGTTTTACACCGTAGCGGCCTTGCCAGTCGTGGCTCCTGATTCGCCGGGAGTCATCGGCAAGGACGGGCCGCCCGGCTGGCTGCCACAGTCCCCGGAGTTGGAGGCGGGTGTAGTGCTCCGGGCTTCGTCGCGGGGTTGCCGGCGGCCGTGGTGACCACGTCGCCCGGTGTGTCCGGGGCGGTGTTCCTGCTGCGGTAACCTGGATTCCGGAGAATCGGCGGACAGGCAGTCAGGAGACTGTCATGTCCATGCCTGGTTCATCGCTTCCCTCGCGCGTGCCGCCAAGCTGGTCTTGTTTCTTTCCGACCGAGCCAGTTTCGAGTACGACCATGGAGTCGCAGGGTGCAGTCCACCGAATCGCAAGGATTAGTAACAATCGAGACGCTTCCGGGGCGTAGCTGGCATTGCTTTGAGCGGAGTGCGCTGCAAGTTCGGGTTTCGTCCACATCGCTGGCTTGCTTCCGTAATGACTGCAGGACAGACTCTTTCGCCCTCGGTCCACTGCCATCGGTTTTCGATGCGCGCCCGTACGCTGCTTCGGCTAGTCTGCACATCCTCTCTGCGGACATGCGCTGAGTCTTCCGAGGCGACTGCGCGTTCTGCCATCTTCAGTCCAGCACTGGGCGTTGAAAGCGTGGCGTCCCAGCATGTCTGCTGAGACCCAACAATCGCAGGGTTAACAGAGAAGGCATCATCGAAGTGGTTTGCCCCGACAGCCCACCCGCGCTGACCAACGACGCGGCCAGGGCACTGCTTGCGCTTCGGCTTCGACATTTCCGCGAACACTCCGGCGAGAGGGACGACGATGCCGACCGAACCCAACGAATGGGCCGTCCTCGACGAACTGCTGGGACTGGTACTCGTATGGCCGACATTTCGGCCGCTGGCCCCAACGACGGACAAGGAGCGCCCGGACATCACAGCTAGCCGACGAACCCGGGGCACAGGTTGGTGGTGGCGGCGCTGACGAAGAGCACGCCCTGGTGGAACTGGTATGTGGTCTCGACCGCGGAGATCTCGTCGAGTACCGAGGTGCCGCCGCGCAGGTGATCGCAGGTCGCGTACCCGGCGGCGACCATCTCGTCGGCCTTCTTGCCGGGCAGGGTGGCGTTGTTGATGCTGATCTCCTCGAGGAAGGAACCCTCGGCACTCGGGTCGGCGGTGGCGATGGTGTCGCCCAGCACGGTTGCGCCGAGCGCGGCGGCGGTGAGGGCGGTCGCGACGGCGAAGGTGCGGAAGCGGTTGCGGGTGATCCCCATGGTGTGGTTCCTGTTCGAGAGGTGTTGTGCCTGTGGGATTTAATGATTCCGCCCCGGCGCGCCCGGAAGTAGCCACCCCAGGGATGAGTCGGCCACCCCCTGCGGCGCGCTGGACGCACGGGAAAGGCCCGGTGCGCGGACGGGGGCGCGCTACCTTGTCATCGATGACGGCTGTTCTCATTCCGGCTCGTCCAAGGGCGGACTGGCCTCGCCGAGCATGTCCCGCGGGGGTCTCCGGACATGCCGGGAGGATTCAATGTGCTCCAGTGACGACATCGGTTGGGTGTCGCACTGTTCAAGCGTCGTCTGCGGTGTGGAGCACCCAAACTCGCTGAAGGCCGGGCGGCTCCGAGCAGCCTGGTCCCGGGGAGGATCTGCATTTTGGCGTGCGGGACCTTACTGCGACAGCGGGGGAGTAAGGACTGCGCGAGTTGTATATGTCAAGTCTGCCGGTGGGTGCGAGGGGACGCTAGCCGAGGGCTGCAAGCCAATCCCGTCGACCCGTACGGAGGCCGGTCGAGTCGCTGAACAACGTGTTTCACTGACGCCCGTACCTGCGATGAAACTCGTCAACACTGCTCCGGCCCCGTGTCGTAGCCCGTACTGGTGGTCAGTTCAGTGCGTGAGCGAACCAGCCGCCGGGTGCGAGATCGGGGCGTGGGGAGGACGGTGGGTTCCACGTCGAGGTGGGTTGTTCCGGCCACAAGACCTGTGCCCGTTCGGCGGCGCTGCGGAAGGGTTCTGCGTCGAGGTCTAAGCGGTGCTCATCGATTCCAGCGGTCGGCCAGGCGACGATTATCGACAGGCGTCCCGGTGGCGGGACGGGTGTCAGGTAGTAGGTGTAGCTGCTGAAGTCGGGGCTGCCACCGCCACCACCTGACATCAACACCGCGGTTGTGCTGTTGTCATCCGAGGGGGAGTCGTCGATGTTTGTCGCGGTGCGGCCGTCGGCGAACTCGACACCGAGTAGATACTGGTCGCTACCGCCTCCGTGGAGTCCTGCGAAGGCCGCGGTAGCCGACACAGCGCCGGGCTGGCGAACGTGCAGCCGGAGGAATAGTTCGATTCCCTGGGTGTAGGCGCGGGCACCGCTGAGCGCGATCACGATGTCGTCGGTGCGCGCGAGCACAGCGTCGAGGGCCACGATCGCGGGAAGCTCGTTCGACGGCCTGGTACGCCTCCGCAAGTCGGACGCCAGTTGGTCAGCGGGGGAGAGCTTTTCGTCCAATGGTGGCTCCTTTTCTTGTCGCCCGTTTCGGTGCAGGCGCGTATGAGGGGACGGTAGCGTTCCCCTCCGACAGCCAGGCGGCGATAGCTCCACCATTCGGGACTTTCTGGCATACAGGGCGGGGCAGAACTGTCCGGCGTTCATCCGCCGGAGTGGTGGTGCGCGGAGACCAGCGACTACACGTGGTGGTTGCTCTGGAACCAGGCGGCCCCATGGTCCCCGCCGGAACACCACCCTCATCCGAGCTTCGGAATCCACTCGATAGTGTGAGGTTCTGGCCCATCTGGCCGCTGCGCTCAGGTGCTCTGGCCTGGCTGTGCGGTGACCCGCCCGCAACGGCAGCCGTCAATTGCTCCCGCACCACCGTGCCTACGCAGGTGTCCATTTGCAGTGTTCAAATGACTCTAGGCCGTGAGGTTTCGGCTAGCGTTGTGTGGTTCATCAGCGTTGCTTCCGGGGAGCACCGGCGACAACCAGACACCCACCCCACCGGCGCCGGCCTCGCAGCCGCCGCGTGATCCGGCAGAACGCGCGCCGGGGTCGGGCTGGCCACCCTGTCGAGAAGGCCGTCACCGCCGCGGAATAGTGACTTCAGGCGTTGGAAGTCGCGTCGTCTCAGCGCGTCAACGCCGAGTTGGTGCCATGGGCGGCGCCTATCTTGGTCTCTCGGCTGAGTGTCAGCTCGCGATGTGGCCTTGGATGCCGTCGAGGAGAAACTCTAGGCCGGTGCGGAAGGTTTGGTCGGCGTCCAGGTGGGCGGCGTCGCGTATGACCGTGGCCAGCGCGGGGAATCGGCCGGTGGCAAAGGTTCGCTCCAGATAGGGCCCGGAGGTGGCCTGCCACTGCTTCTCGTTCATCCCGGTGGCCCGCTCGGCGCGCCGCTCGGCGATCTCCCGGCGCACCGCACCGACCGCATAGGCATTGACCGCCGCGACCACCGGCATCACGATGTCCACGTTGACGCCGCTCATCGCGGCCACCACAGCTTCTCCTCTGGCCAGCGCGTGCGGCCCGAGCTGGGGCCGTCCACCGATCAGGTCGGCGAACCATTCGTGCTGGTGCGCGGCCTGCCGGGTGGTTTCGGCCAGAGACCGCAGCACCGCTCGCCAACCGTCTCCGACCGGTCGCATTTCGGCATAGACCGCATCGACCATGAGATCGAGCAGTTCCTCTTTGGTGGCGATGTAGCCGTACAGCCGCATCGGCCCGACCTCCAGATCGGCGGCAACTTTGCGTTGCGATACCGCCGCCAGCCCGCCCGCGTCGGCCAGCCGGATCGCAGCTCGTACGATCCGCTCCCGGCTCAGCGGGGCCAGCACTCGTCGATCCGGCGGCTCGGGCCGCTCCCACACCAACATGCCGCTGACAATACATCGCATACTTCGATACAGTGTATTTCGTAATTCACTGTATCGAAGGGCTGAACTATGAAGCAGGCTGTATCCACGGATGTTTTGATCGCGGGCGGCGGATCCGTCGGGCTGATGCTCGCGGTGCTGTTGCGCCACCACGGCGTCGAGCCCCTGGTCGTCGAGGAGAAGCCGGACCTTTCGCCCCACCCCAGGGCCACCGGCATCGGGTCGCGGTCGATGGAGATCTTGCGCGAGGTCGGCCTGGATCACGCCGTCAACGAGGCTGCGGTCGACTTGCGGGCGGGCAAGATCAGAGGGCGCACGCTCGCCGAGGCCGACTTCGCCGAAGGCGTGGAGTGGAAGGCGAAGACCGCAGCCGAACTCACCTACACCCCGGCCCGGATCCGCGGCACGTGCGGTCAGAACCTTCTCGACCGCGTGCTGATCGCCAAGGCCGGCGACGTGGAGTTCGGCGTGGCGCTCGACTCCTTCGAGCAGGACTCCGGCGGCGTCACCGCGACATTGTCCGACGGGCGTGTCGTGCGGGCGCGCTATCTAGTGGGGGCCGACGGGGTGCGCAGCCGGGTCCGGCAGGTCCTCGGTGTCGGCCTCACCGGTCCCGGTGTGATGGGTCGGGAGACGACGAGTGTCCTGTTCCGCGCTGATCTGCGTCCGAGCGAGCCGTTCGCCATGTGCAATGTCGAGCATCCGGACGCGACCGGCCTGCTGGTGACCGTCGACGGCGCACGCGAGTGGGTGTTCCTCACCGGCCTCGACACCGAGCCGACTCCCGAACTCATCCGCACCGCGCTCGGCGACCCGTCCATCGAAGTGGAGATCCGGAGTGTGCTTCGGTTCCGGGGACGCGGCCAGGTCGCTGATCGCCTGTCCGTCGGCCGGGTCTTCCTGGTGGGCGACGCGGCGCACGCGATCCCCCCACTGGGCGCGTTCGGGTTGAACACCGGCATCGCCGACGCCCACAACCTGGCGTGGAAACTCGCACACGTGCTGCGCGGTGAGGCCGGGCCCGAACTGCTGGAGACCTATCACGCCGAACGCCATCCGGTGGCCCTCATGACGATGGAACAGGCACGCCTGCGGTTCAACGATCCGTCCCTGCACTGGGGCAAGGACATGGCACAGGCGCGCAAGAAAGCAGGGGCGATCAACGCGCCGGTGGTGCACCTGGGCTACCGGTACGGCGGCGCGGAACTCCCCTCCACCGAGGACGTAGCCCTCGACCTCGACGGGTCCCCAGGATCTCGCCTGCCGCACATGTGGGTGGCCGACGGGGTGTCCACGCTGGATCTCGTCGGATCGCAGTGGTGTGTACTCACGGCCGATCCCGGCGTGGAGGCCGACATTCCAGTGCACCTCGTTGATAGCTGGCCATACGGGACGGTGCTGGTCCGCCCCGACGGTTTCGTGAGCAGCTCGTACAGCTAGCGCCGCCTTCGGGCAGGTGGTCGGTATATCGCGGAGGCCCTTCTTCTCCTACGCGGTGTTCAACACGCGGCCATCCCATCCCGACCGAAGTACGAACGACGTCGCTGGGCCTGGTGTTCCGTTGGCCGATCGGTCAGCGGAACACCGCAGCCGCTGCACTCCGGCCCTGGTCACGGTGTGCCGTAGAGGTTGTTCCGCGAACTGTTCCGATGAACCCCCTGCGGCACCACCCGCCGCAACCGCACCGGGCTCGACAACGCACTCGCCGCGGTCACCTCCTCCGCCGCGGTCAGTTACAAACGCCAGGTGGTGCTGACCACGGCGAAGTTCGACCGGTTCGCCCGCAACATGGCCGAAGCCAGCGAGATCCTGACCAGCCTTCGGAAGCAAGACATAGTGTTCGGGCTCGGCAACTCGATCTACGACTGGCACGACCCGTTCGGCAAGGTCTTTCTGCAAACCCTGGCCATGGTCGCCGAGTTCGAGGCGAACCTGAATCACCTGCGCACCCGCGAGGGCATGGCCAAAGCCCGCGCGAAAGGCCGGCTCAAGGGCAACAGCCGAAACTGCCTCTGGCAGCACGCAAAACAATCCTCCGCCGCTACCACGACCCGGATGACGACGCGAGCCTGGCCGACCTCGCCGAGGAATGCAGCGTCGGCCGCTCCACCATCGCATCGCCAGCGGCCCCACACCACGGACGTAGTCCCACCCGGATCGCAACACGAAAACTGCTCTCTACCAGCCGATTACGGCATATCCGCCCGATTTTCGGCGAAAGCTACCGGAATCCCTTTTCGTACTCGAAGACGACACCCACGCCCTCGTCGAGTCTGTCCTCGACTCGAGGCACCGGGCCGCTACCCCTTCAGCGTCCGTATCGACTCCCTCGTACCCGCAACAGACGCGTAGCGCGCTGTTCGGCGCCACGCGTCTACATCGCGATGTCGCCGAACAAGTCGAGCTGCTCACTGCCGGTGAGCGCGAGACGGTTACGCGGGCGCGCCGCCGTGCCGCCGAGCAGGGCGCGGACCCGGTCGCGGTCGGGTGCTTGCTGCCCGAGGCGGGCGGCGACGACCGCGGGTGGGAGGCCTTCGCGCAGCATGCGTTGTTCGGCGGTGGCGCGCAGCGTGCCGGGGGTGATGTCGAGGCCGGCGTCGGTGCCGACGGCGCGGATGGCGTCGTCGACGGTGCGTACGGCCAGGCGCCGGTGCGGGGCGTGTTCGGTGAGGAACAGGGCGACCTGTTCGGGGTGGCCGCGGAGCAGGCGGCGGCGTTCGGCCAGCCAGGCGACCAGCGCGGCGCGGGTGCCCGGCTGCAAAGGGACGGTGCGCACGTTGCCGGTGGAGTCGGTGATCGCGAGCGTGCCGGGCCAGTCGGCCAGATCCAGGCCGGTCAACGCTAGGGCGGCGATCTCGGACTTCCGCGGCCCGGCGTCCAAGCCGAGGACGATCATCGCGAACGCCCGCGGCCCGCGCGCCGCGGCGGCGCGCAGCAGGGCGCGCTGCTCGGTGGGGCCGAGGGTGCGGGGGTTGATCGGCTCCACCACCACCCGCGGTGTGGCCGGGGCGCCCAGGCCGAGCCAGGTGTAGAAGACGGTGAGCGCGGTGAGGGTGAGATTGACGGTGCGCCCGACGATCCCGCGTTCCTCGATGGCCGCGGTGAGGTATGCGTCGACGGCGCGGTTGCGGCCGCCGGGGGAGTGCAGGGCGTCGTCGTGGCCGCGGTCGGCCGCCAGCCAGCCCAGGTAGTGTCCGACGCGTTCGAGGTAGGTCTCCCGCGAGCGGGTGGCGAGGTCGTCGCGGTCGGACAGCGCGGCGGCGAACCCGGCCAGCATCGGGTCGGCGGCGATCTCGATGGAGAACAGCCCTGGCATGTCCTGGCCGTTGTCGTTCACCGCCGCCCTTCATGCCGAAACCCGTTGGGTACCAGCATCGCAGCGGGCACTGACAGGACCACGGCGGAGATCAGCGGCGGATTGGGCAACTGGGGTCGCCGCTAATCTCCCATCGCGCGGGCCGCGCGGGGAATATGCGCTGCCGTGGAGCCGATCCGCACCATGTCGCCGACCTGGGGTTCGCGCTTACCCTGGGACTCGCGCAAACCCCTCTGGTGTCACTTATAGGACTCGTGCATAACTGCTGTGTGGCGTGGTCTAGGCTGCTGTCCGCTCGACGGATCTTTTCCACCACCTACCGACACCGAAAGGCGCACATAGTGGTTCGTGGAAGACTTTTCGCTTCGATACTCGCGTTGACCGCCGCTGTACTGGTCAATGTGGCCGGGCCGGCCAGCGCAACGACCAGCATATGGATCGGGAGAGCGTTCCCAGACGCACACGGCGACTACAGCTGGTGGGTCGTCGCCGAGATCACCTACGTCTGCGAACCCGGCCAGGCCAACGCCCTGTGGGTCAAGGTCGAGTCCGAACGGTTCAAAAGCCCGGAAGGCCGACCCGTCCGCATGAAAGACGAGGCCCTGGATCGGGTGACCTGTGACGGCGAATCTCGGCAGACGAAGGTCAGGGTGCCATTGGGCTACGACTACGGCGAGGGCCCGAATCGCGCAGATGCTCACGACGGCGACGGCATTGAACTCATGACGTATTACTACGATGACCGTGCGGTCGAGATCACCGCCGCGTTCGCCTACCTGCCGCCTGACGCCGAGGACATGAGCCAGGTCGAGATCCAAAAGGACACCACCGAGAACCGGACCCTGACTCTGACTCAGGAATAGTCCTCGGCCCGCCTCGGTCCGCACGGGACTGCGGCGCAGCGTGCGACCGTGGAACGCGAGAACCGGCCAGATATCCGCTGGCCGGTTCTCGTTGTGTTCGGGGACCTCAGGCGTTGAGCTACAGGAACGCGCACCGGATTCACGCCCATCCCCGCCAGGTCTCCGTCGTAGTGCTCGGCAAAGGCGGTCAGGTCTCCGCGATAGGCCCGGAGGGTGTCGGCAGGCCGGTTGGCGTTGGCCAGGTCGGTGAGGAAGTCCTCGATGTGCACCGCCATCGGCAGCACCGTCTCGTCGGTGCCGATCGCGTCGTCGATGTGGCGCACGGTCTCCCCTTTCCGAAGTTGCCCGATAACCAGGAATCGAACGGCGCGGCGCGGTCGGCGTTGCGCCAGCCGTTGGTGGGGTCGAAGTGTGCGTGTCGGCCTGACACGGACGCCTGTGTCTTCAGCAAGTTGAACACAACCTCCATACCACCGGGAGCAGGCTGGTTGTTCTTCTGAGAGAGGGTGCTCTCCAGGTCGCTCGACGGGGGATCGGTCCGCGCGGTCACCGGAGAGCCCGGCCGGAGCTGTGTAGCAGAAGTGACGAAACCGTGACGCGCCGATGGTCGAACACACTTTTGCGGCTGTCATGTGGACAGAATCACCTCATGGACGTGGATTTCGCGGGCGGAGCCCGCACGAGCAGCGTCGGCGAGGGGTGAGGCCGATGCGGATCATGCTGACCGGCGCTGCCGGATTCATCGGATCGCGGGTGCGCCGGACCTTGTCGGAGGCCGGTCACGAGGTGATCGCCGTCGATTTGATGTTGCCGTCGGCACATGGCCACGGTGCACTCGCCCCTGACGGTGTCCATCGGGTCGACGTCCGCGATCGCCGCGGCCTCGAGCCGTTGCTGCGGGGCATCGACGTGGTGTGTCACCAGGCCGCTGTCGTTGGGGCGGGAGTGAGCGTCGCGGACGCGCCCGCCTACGCCGGGCACAACGACTTGGGCACCGCGGTTCTGCTGGCCGGTATGGCGGAAGCCGGTTGCCGCAGGCTGGTGCTGGCGTCGTCGATGGTGGTCTACGGCGAGGGCCGCTACCGCAACGCGCGCGGAGAGGTTGTGGAAGCAGGGCTGCGTACTCCGGCGGATCTCGAACGCGGACGGTTCGAACATCGCTGCGCGGAGACAGGGTCAGCGTTGGACTGGGAACCGGTGCCGGAGGACGCTCCACTTCGGCCACGCAGCCTGTATGCGGCCAGCAAGGTGGCGCAGGAGAACTATGCGGCGGCGTGGAGCGCCGCCACCGGCGGCATGGCCACGGCGCTGCGCTATCACAATGTGTATGGCGACGATATGCCCAGGGACACGCCATATTCCGGTGTCGCGGCCATATTCCGGTCGGCCCTGGAAGCGGGGCATCGGCCGCGCGTGTTCGAAGATGGCGGGCAGACAAGGGATTTCGTGCACGTCACCGATATCGCGGCCGCGAATCTCGCCGCGGTCGAGCAACCGCTGCCCGGATTCTCGGCATTGAATATCTGCTCGGGACAGCCCATCACGATCGGTGAGGTCGCCGCGGTACTGGCGAGCGCCCGCGATGGCTTGCCTCCGGTCGTCACCGGCGACTTCAGGCCCGGCGACGTCCGCCATATCGTGGCCAGTCCCGAGGCAGCGCGGCGGGCGCTGGGGTTCTGTGCGCGAGTAGGGCCGCGGGAGGGGCTCGCGGAGTTCGCGTTCGCGCCGTTGCGTGCGACGACCGGGGCGCTCACGCCGACGATCTGACTCGGTGCCCTGGAGAGGGCAGCCGCACTTCGAACCGGCAACCCTGTTCGCGATTGCGCGCGGTGATGTCGCCACCGTGCGCTTCGACCAGGCCCGCGGCAATGGCCAGTCCCATGCCGCTGCCTACCGGTACGCCGTCGGCGGCTACTTGCGATCGGGTGGACGCGCCCCGGTAGGCGACCTCGAAAATGCGCGGCAGATCGTTCTCGGCGATGCCCGGGCCGGTGTCGTCGACTCGCGCCCAGGCATGCCCGTCGTCGGATCCGGCCGAGATCGCCACCTGACCGCCGGGCGGGGTGTGCGCGATCGCATTCGACACGAGATTGGCCAGCACACGACCCAGGGCCCGGTCGTCAGCGGTCACCGTGATCGCGGAGTCCGGGTGCTCGGCATGGAGCGCGACCGCGGCGCGCTCGGCGGTCACGCGGTGGGCGGCGAGTACCTCATCGATGAGTTCACGCAGGTCGAGCAGCTCCGGCTCCAGCCGCAACGCACCGGCGCTGATCTTCGACATCTCGAACAGATCGTCGACCATGCCGGCAAGCCGGTGCACCTCCCGGCCGATCTGAGCGGCGTAGCGCGATACGTCGGCGCTGTCGGCCACCACGCCATCCGCGAGCGCCTCGGTCATGGCGCGGATACCCGCGAGCGGGGTACGAAGATCGTGGCTCACCCATGCGACCAGCTCACGCCTGGCATGTTCGGCGGCTCGCTCCTGCTCACGGATCTGCTTCTCCCAGACGGTCTTGCGGGCCTGCTGCCGGCCGAGCAGCACCGCCGCGGGCACGGTGACCACGGAGACGACGAGGAGCACGAGCAGGGTGCGATGCAGTTCGGCGGTGAACATCAGACCACTGACCACGGTCATACCAGCCAGCGCCGAGAGAATCGGGACCAGAACCAGCACGACCATGCTGCTGGTCAGCGACCGCTTGCCCGCCGCGTGCAGCAGGATCGCGCCGAGCAGGACCACCGGCACCGAACCGGCCGCGGTGAACAGGATGATGTGCGCCGTCGACTCATCCATGCGAAGCCTCGCGCTCGTCACCGGCGCGTTTCCACGCGTAGCCGCGTCCCCATATGGTGTCGATCCGGTGCTGGTCGCCGAGCTTGGCACGCAGTCGTTTGACGTGCACGGTGACCGTGGACAGATCGCCGAAGTCCCAACCCCACACCCGTGCCAGCAGATCTTCGCGGCTGAACACCGTACCCGGATGCCGGAGCAGAAAGTCGAGCAGGTCGAACTCACGCGGGGTCAGGTCCACCGCCACACCGTCGACGGTCGCGAATCGCGCCGCGGGGCGCACCTCGATGCCGCCGTCGCGCAATATCGGTTGGCCAGAGGTCACCGGAAGCCGGGACCTGCGCAACACCGACGCCACCCGCAGCGCGAGTTCGCGTGGGCTGAACGGTTTGGTCACGTAGTCGTCGGCGCCCGCTTCCAGCCCGAGCACCCGATCCTCTTCTTCGCCGAGCGCGGTGAGCAGAATGATCGGCATGTCCGGATGCGCCCCGGAGCGAACGGACCGGCAGATGTCGATGCCGTCGGGGGCAGGCATCATCACGTCCAGCACCGCGAGCTCGACCTGCTCGGTGTCGTCGCGGCGGGCCAGCGCCGCCGTGGCGCTTGCCCCGTCGGCGGTCTCGATCACGGTGAGGCCGTCGCGTTCGAGGTAGCGGCGCACCACCTCCCGCACTACGGGGTCGTCGTCGGCGACAAGTATGCACATGGCGATCACCAATTCGTCAGGATCAGATGGACCAGCAGCAACGTGCCCACCGCTTGCACCGTAAGCCAGATCCGGACCGACGGCCCGGGCAGGAAAGCGGTGCCTGCGAGCAGCCACACGTCGAACGGCAGCCAGATCCGCTCGGTCTCGGCCTTGCTCAAACCGCTGGCGTCGGCGAGGAGGACAGCGCACAACCCGGCGACCACCAGCAGCGCAGCCGGGTCCCTCGAGCGCCACCGGGCCAGCACGCCCGGCATCGCCGCGACGGTGGCCAGACCGACAGCGCACACGGTGGCGGCGAGATTTCCCCACCACCAGTAGCCGAACGGCCGCTCGGCGGCGATTCCCTGATAGTAGCGCTGAACCACCGAGTGGTATCCGTCGAGCCACCAGAACCCGGCGGCGGTGAACGCCAGAGCCACCCCGAGCGCACCCCCGAGCGCGGGAAGAAGCGGCCGCACCGTCCGACCGGCGATGAGCACGGCCGCAGCCGGAAAAGCCATGAGCACCAGCCCGTAACTGAGATACGCGCCGAGGCCGAACAACACTCCCGCCCCGACAGCAGCCGCCACGCGGCCGGAACGGGCCGCGACAGCGAGCAATGCGACAGCCCATGCGGTCGCAGCGGCGAAAACCGCGTCGGCCGATACCGCGATCCACAACGCCGCGGGCGCGAGCACGAGGAACGGCAACGTTGCCCGCGCGCGTGCCCGAGCACCGAGCGCGTCCAGCGCGACAGCCACGGCGATCACCGCACTGCACCCGATCAGCAGACAGGCCCATGCCGCCGATGTCCCGCCGCCGAGTCCGGCCCGCTCCAAGAGCACGAAGAACAACAGCGCCCCTGGAGGATGGCCAGAGACGTGCGTGGTCCACGAGTCAGGCTGGAAGTCCAGAATTCGTCCCGAGAACCCGCGAAGCATCGCGGCCAAGTCGGTGACCCCGGGAACCTCGTACAGGTACTCGTTGCGATCCATCAGACGCTCGGTGAAACCCCGCTGCCATCCGTCGATCAGCGCCAGCGACAGCGCCCAGCACACCGACGCAGCGTAGGACGCACCCAGCAGCCGCCGCCACGACAACCGGGCCGCGACCGCAGGACCGGACGTGACGATCGCTCCGGCTAGCAAGATCGCCGGGACGGTGCCCCATCCGACGTGTGGCAGCCATACGCCGAAGATCGGGGCCGTCCCCGCGTAGAGCGAGCGGCGCCATTGTTCGCTGAAAATTCGCGGAATGATGAACGCTGCGGCAACCAGCGCGCAGGCGGCACCGCCGGCGAGTACATCGCCGCGCAGGCGGACCGCATGGCCCCGTGCGGCTTCGGTGAGATCGTGCACAGAGGTCACCATAGGCTCGCGCGATTCCCGGATCAGCGGAGAAGGGAAGCGATTCGCATAACGTCAGAGTTTCGTCACGAGTTTCGAGGCCCTCCGACGCGTCCTTGCGCCTAGCGTCGGCACGGTGACCCAATCCATGGACGAGCGAGACGGAGTGACCGTCGTCATCCCGTGCCGCGACGAAGCTGAAGCGTTGCCCGGCGTTCTGGCGGCCATTCCCGGCAGCTACCGAACGTTGGTTGTCGACAACGGATCCACCGACGCCACCGCGGCCGTCGCCCGCGCGGCGGGAGCCCGGGTGATCGCCGAACCGGAGCCCGGATACGGCGCCGCGGTTCAAGCAGGTGTCGCCGCGGCGCAGACCGAGTTGATCGCGGTCCTCGACGGAGACGGCTCGATGGACCCCGCCGAATTGCCGATGCTCGTAAGGGCGGTGCTGGCGGGCGCGGACCTCGCGGTCGGCCGACGCAAACCTGTCCACCCTGGCGTCTGGCCCTGGCACGCACACCTCGGCAACCGGATAATCGCCGGTCGATTGCGCCACAAATATCGTGTGCCGGTCCACGACATCGCCGCGATGCGAGTCGCACGACGCTCTGCGCTGCTCGCGCTGGGCCCGCTGCACACCCGCTTCGGCTACCCGCTGGAACTACTCATCGGTGCGGCGCGAGCCAATTGGCGAATAGTGGAAAAGGACATCACCTACCGGCCACGAGCCGGTGGCGCGTCGAAAGTATCCGGCTCTTTGCGCGGCTCGGTGCGTGCCACGGCCGACTTTTGGGCGGTCCTGAAATGAGACGGCCGACAACTGTAGCGGCGACGCTGCTGGTACTGGCGAAGGCGCCGGTCGCCGGATTCGCCAAAACACGTCTCACACCGCCACTCACATCGCACGAGGCCGCTGACCTCGCCGCAGCGTCGTTGCTCGACACGCTCGACGCCGTGCTGCGCAGCAACGTCGCACACCGTGTTGTCGCCCTGACCGGCGACCTGACCGCAGCGGAGCGCCAGGGCGAACTACGGCAACTGCTGACCCGGGTCCAGGTCCTGCCACAGCGCGGCCGCACCTTCGGAGAGCGACTGGCCAACGCGCACGCCGACGCGGCCCGGGCCGCACTGCCAGTGCTGCAGATCGGCATGGACACACCGCAGATCGGCGCCGATCAACTGACCTGCGCCGCAGGCGAACTCGTCGACACCGAAGACGCCGTCCTCGGCCCAGCCACCGACGGCGGCTGGTGGGCCCTCGGTTTGCCCACACCGCAGCCCGCGCGCGCCCTGATCACCGTGCCGATGTCGACCCCGCGCACCGGCCTGCTGACTCGAAAGGCCGTGCGAGAATGCGGACTTCATGTGCGCACGCTGCCCACCCATTCCGACGTCGACCTGTTCGAAGACGCCCTGCGCGTCGCCGCGTCCACTTCAGGACAGTTCGCCGAGACGGTGCACCGCCTACGCGGCCGACACTTGGCGATCCGATGAGCGGAGTGTTCGACCGGGCACTTACCGGCGCCGAATGCTGGATCCGTGCCGGGGACGGAACCCGACGCGCGTTGCCGACCCGACGGTGGCTGAACTCCTCCGACTCTGCCGACCGTCGTGCCGACACCGCCCTGACCCGAGAGTGCGACGGGCCGACGATCGACCTCGGCTGCGGACCAGGGCGACTGGTCGCCACGCTGCTGCGGCGCGGCGTCATCGCCCTCGGCGTGGACATCTCCGCCACGGCCGTGGCGATCACGCGAGGTCGCGGCGCGCCCGCCCTGCAGCGCGATCTGTTCGGACCGCTGCCCGGCGCCGGACGATGGTCTTACGCGCTGCTGGCGGACGGCAACATCGGCATCGGCGCCGATCCTGATCGTTTGCTGCGCCGAGTCGGTGAACTGCTCGCGAGCGATGGGGTCGCCGTGATCGAATTCGACCGTCCCGGTAGCGGTATGGTCACCCAGCGTATACGCGTGGAGACCGCGACCTCGGCGGGGCCGTGGTTCTCGTGGACCCGGGTCGGCGTCGAGTACGCCGAACCTCTGGCCGGGGCCGCGGGCTTCCGGGTGCGCACGACAGTCGAGGTGGCTGGGCGACACATTGCTTGGCTAGACCGCGACAGGACCACCGCAGCGGCGGCGCTCGCATGACCGCACGCGACTCCGCCGAGCAGCGACCGCACGAATCTACCAGCGGCAGTGAGCGTTTCATCCCCGGACCACGCGGGCCGGAACTCGCCGGCCGGGTCGGTATCCCACTCGGCATCACGATCCTGATCTGCTTCACGACCGGTCTGGTCAGCCACTGGATCCAGCATCCACCGATCTGGTTCTGGTGGCCCACGCGACCCGTGTGGCTGTACCGGCTCAGCCAGGGCGCGCACGTCATCGCCGGAGTCGTCGCCATTCCGCTGCTGGTGGTGAAGCTCTGGGCGGTCTATCCGAGGCTGTTCCGACGACCGAACCTGCGATCGCCCCTGTGGATCGCCGAACGTGGATCGATCGGCTTGCTGGTGGGATCAGTCGTATTCCAACTGTCGACCGGGCTTGCGAACATCGCGCAGTACTATCCGTGGAGATTCTTCTTCCCCAAAGCGCACTATGCGATGGCATACGTCGCGATCGGGGCCCTCGCAGTGCATCTGGCGGTGAAGCTGCCTGTGCTGCGCGACGTGTTGAGCCGCCCGCTCGATTCGTCGGCCGATGCGGCATCCGACGTGAGTTCAGCACAGTCGTCAGCGCCCGCATCACTATCGACCAATGACTTCTCCGCGGCGAAAGCACGTGACAATCCGATCGCAGTCGGTCCCGCGACCGACGTCTCCCGTATTTCCCGCCGTGCGGTCCTGAACGCGGCATGGGTTTCCGCGACAGTCGGCGCGCTGGCGATATCGGGCCAGACTGTCCCATTCCTGCGCTGGACCGCGATCCTCGCGCCCCGTAGCGGAGAAGGACCGCAAGGTGTTCCGGTCAACAGATCAGCGGCTGCGGCCGCGGTCGCCGATCTCGCACGCGATCCGGGCTACCGGCTGGTCATCACAGCAGGTAACCGGGTACACCAGTTCACTCGAGAGGAATTGGCCGCCTTACCGCAAACCAGCGCCCGACTGCCGATCGCGTGCGTCGAAGGGTGGTCGGCGTCCGCCTCTTGGTCCGGTGTCCGGCTGCGCGAGCTGCTCGCCGCGGTCGGTTACAGCGGGGGAGACGTGCGCTTCGATTCCCTCGAAGCCGGTGGAATCTATCGAAGCTCGGTCCTGCCCGCGCATCATGTCATCGACCCGGACACGCTCGTCGCGCTGACGCTGAACGGGCAAACGCTCGACCTCGACCACGGCTACCCGTGCCGTCTCATCGCGCCGAACCGACCGGGCGTGCTGCAGACGAAATGGCTTTCCCGAATAGAGGTGCTGTCGTGATCACCGCCGCACGGGCAGCCTTACTCGTAACAGGCATCGGGCTCGGCTGGTACGGCATCACCGCACTGCTGAGCTTCGCCCCCGCGGAGCTGCTGTCCGTCGTGGCGTGGTTCTGCGGCGGAATCCTGCTGCACGACGCCGTCTTCGCTCCACTGTCGGCGGCCATCGGACTCGGCGCGAGACGAATACTCCCCTCTGGCTGGTGGGCGCCCGCAGCGTGCGGCGCCGTATGCACCGTCACGCTCACCGTGATCGCCGCGCCAGTTGTCGGCCGTCGACACGCGATGCCCGACAATCCGACCGTGCTGGACCGCGCCTACTCGCTCAACTTGACCGCCGCCCTTGTCATCGTATGGTCGCTCGTCGTCGTCATCCTGCTCTTGCGCCGATGCCTTCGATGACCTCGATCCGGATCGAAGTTCGACGATGTGTCCTCCGCTGTCGCGTTGTGGGCGCTCGATCGAGGCCGGTCAGTGCGCCTGGAAATGGATCTGGAACAGTTCGCGAAGCTGGTCGTAGGTGCGGTTGAGGGGTGTGATGCTGCGGTCTGCGATCGACATCATGACTGCGCCTTCGATAGCTGCGATTGTTGTCGTCGCGAGGCTGTGTGCCGTATGGGCGGCTACGCCTCGGGCGATGGCCTGCTCGGCCAGATGGTCTTCCCAGCGCCGGAATGCTTGGCTGGCCAGTTCTCGGGCCCCAGGCGCTCCACCGTATGCCCCCGCGGCGATCGGGCATCCGGACTGGTAGTCGCTGGTTACCAGTACCCATTTCCAGTACTCGACGAAAGCCCGCAGCATTTCCAGTGGAGTGAGCGTCTCGGCCATCTGCTGGATCATCTGCTCGATCCAGGCCCCTGCGGTCCGGACGGATTCCTCGATCAGCTCGGTCTTTCCGCCAGGAAAGTGTGTGTAGATCGACTGCCGAGCGGTGCCGCTCTGTTCGAGTAGGTCGGCCACTCCCGTGCCGGCCACCCCCGACGTCGGATCAGCTCGATCGCGCTCTCGATCAAACGCCTTCGCGCGTTCACGGCCATGCGCCCTCCTCGCCTGCGGCACAGATCAACCAGCCTAGCGATGGCCACACTAGACCAGTTCGTCTTCTCTGACCCGAGCCCCTGTGCAGGACAGCCTGGATATTGCGTTGCTCTGCGCCTTGTAATAGACCAGCTGTTCTACTAACGTGACTAAGTGTTACCGACCGTAACGGGCAAATTTGCAAGGAGTGGTCGATGGCGCCCGCGTATCGAAAGCCTGGCTCGGTCCCGAGCTGCGCCGCCAGCGCCGCTGTGGCTGCCGACCCTGGTGGCCCGGCCGCCGCGGACAGTCGGGCCGTTCACCGCGCCTTCCGAGGCGGCGCCCTGTTTCGATCACGAGGAGCCGATTCGCTATGCCCCACTCATCTGTTGCAGCACCACCCGCACCGACAGTGGACACCGCAGACCTGGGAGCACGGGGCCGGTGGGCTGCCCTCGTCGTCATCTGTGTCGCGGAACTGCTCGTGGTGCTCGACAACACCGTTGTCAACGTCGCGTTGCCCTCACTGGGAGTGCAGTTGCGCGCAGGCTTCAGCGGGTTGCAGTGGGTGGTCGACGCCTACACGCTCACCTTCGCGGGGCTGCTGCTGGCGTTCGGTCACCTCGGAGACCGCTATGGCCGCCGCAAGGTCATGGTTCTCGGGTTGGCAGGCATCGCGGTGATGTCCCTGGCCGGCGCCTCGGCCACCGATCTGGGGCAAGTGATCGCCGCCCGCGCCGCGATGGGAGTGTTCGCCGCCGCGGTGTTCCCAGCCACCCTGGCGATGATCATCAACGTCTTCACCGACACCAGGGAACGGGCCATCGCCATCGCGGCGTGGACGGCGATGGCCGGGTTCGCCATCGCGATCGGCCCCACCGCCGGAGGCTGGCTCCTGGAGCACTTCTCGTGGCACTCGGTCTTCTGGGTCAACATTCCCGTGGCCCTCGTCCTCCTCGTGCTCGCCCGCATGCTGGTCCCTGAGTCGAAGGGCGCACACGTCGGCAGGCTCGACGTCGTCGGTATCGCCCTGTCGTTGATGAGCGTTACCGCCTTGGTGTGGACTGTCATCGAGGCCCCGCATCGAGGCTGGCTCGCCCCGATCAGCCTGATGGGCTTCGTCTTCGCGGTGGTCTGCTTCGTGGTGTTCATCCGATGGGAGACGCGCACCGCCTCGCCCGTGCTGAACATGAACCTGTTTCGGATACGCCGGTTCTCCCTGCCCGCGGCGGCGATCGCGGTCGCCTACTTCTGCATGTTCGGGTTCTTGTTCATGATCACTTCCTACTTCCAGGGAGTGATGGAGCTGTCGCCGCTGCAATTCGGTTTGCACTCACTGCCGTTCGCGGCCTCCATCGCCGTCGGCGCCCCGCTGGCCACGCTGACCGCGCAGAGAGTCGGCACCACTGCCGTCATCGTCTTCGGTCTGGTGGTGATGAGCGTCGGGATGTTCATCGCCGGGCAGGTGAAGGTGCAGACACCGTATGTCGGTCCGGTGCTTGTCTCGATGGTGCTGATGGGCTTGGGGCTGGCGATCGTGCAAGGCCCGGCAACGGAATCGATCATGTCCTCGGTGACCCTCGATGAGGCAGGAGCCGGGTCGGCGGTGAACGACACCACCCGCGAAGCGGGCGGGACGCTCGGGGTCGCGGTGCTGGGATCGATCATGGCCTCGGTGTACACATCCGAGATCGGCCCGCGGATCGATGCCGTCCCCGACTTCTTGATGACCCCGAACGAGAAGAGCTTCGCTCGCGAGAGCGTCATCGCGGTGATGGAAATGGTCAGGCGCCCGACCAGCCCCGCCTTCGCGCAACAGAAGGCCGATCTGATCTACGCGATGAAATCCGCATCGATGGAGGGGTTCCAGCTCGCATCCTATGTGACGGTCTCGGCGTCACTGCTCGTCGCGGCCGCCATCGCCGTCTTCCTGCCATGGAAACCCGCTGAAGATTCCGTTCTCCTCGCCTACAGGGAGAAGCCCAAGCCACTTCGGACGCGATCCAGGTAGTTTTGACCTCTGCTACCGCCGAAAGGGAATCGGTCTCGCCCGAACTGCTCAGGGTTCGGCCACCGCTGAGGGGGCTTGGGGGAGTTCATGTCCAACTCGACCGCCCCCGTAGGGCAGGACGTGTTCACAGAACAGCGGGGACGGCCCGCGTCACCGATGTGGCGACAGCGGGCTCGGCGACCACCGAATCGCCAGCACTGCGGACGTCGCCGAGAGCGGAATTCTTCGAATTCGGCAGCCGATTCGGGCGTCGAGGCTAGGGCTGCGCTGGGTTGTCGTCGAATCGTCCGGTCGCCAGCGCGGTCTCCCTCAGTCGTTCGGGGAATCCGGGCCCGAGCCGAGCGCTGACATCGCTGTGCCGCAAGGGTTCCCGGCAGTGCGCGCACACCGTCTCGGCGTAGATGTCGTGCCCGCAGCTGTTGTGGTGCAGCGTGATCGGGGGGCCTTCGCTGGGTGCGCGCCAGCGATCGCCCCAGCGCATCATCGCGGTGATGACGGGGAAGAAGTCGCGGCCCTGCTCGGTGAGCCGGTATTCGTACCGCACCGGTCGTTGCTGGTAGGGCACTCGCTCCAGCAGCGACTCGTCCACCAGCCGGGTCAGCCGTTGACTGAGGACGTTGCGGCTCAAGCCCAGGGAGCGTTCGAATTCCTCGAAACGCGTCGCACCGTAGTAGGCCTCCCGCAGAACGAGGGGAGTCCACCAGTCTCCGATCAGATCCACGGTGCGGGCTACGGTGCACGGCCAGTTGGCGAAGGTGGTGCGCTTCATGCCTCGACCGTATCCAGGAATGTCGTGGTGTCGGTCGCCGTGTCGTTCGGCAATACCTCCAGCCTGGCCTCTACGTATTTGTGCCAAGGCGTACCGACCCATTCGTCGCGGGAGTCGAATCGGGTCAGCTCATTGGGCGCTACCCCGATACTGATCGTCTCGGTGTCGGCCTCTGCGACCTCGAGTCCGAAGCCGTTGGGCAGCGACAGGTGCCCCGATCGCATCCGGTCGGTGGGCTCGACCGCCACCTCCGCGCTGCCGCGAGGAGTCGTGACGCGGACCCGATCGCCGGCGACCAGCCCGAGTCGCTGCGCGTCGATGGCGCTGATGCGGAGCGCACCGGCACCGTCGCGCTTGCGCCAGCCGTAGTCGCGCATGATCGTGTTGGCGGTGAAAGCCCGGCGTTCCCCGGCGGACAACACGAATGGCCAGTCGTCGGAATCGGCGGACATATCCGGCAGGCCCGCCACCACTTCCAGCAGCTCCGGTATGTCCAGCTGGACCTTTTTGCCGCGGAGGCGGTTCCAGGTCTCTTCGTAGCTGTCCTCGGTGGTGACGATGCCGTGTTCACCGGAGAGGATGGCCTCGAACAGTCGCTCGCCTGCGGGCAATCCCGTTCCGTATCCCGCCTGTTCGACGCTCGCGGGGAACTTGCGGACGCAGTTGTGCGCGGCCACCCACAACAGCGCGGCAGCGGCCGCGTCGTTGGGCAGGGTCGGGCCCAGTGTGCGGTAGAGCAGAACCGGAGCCAGTTTGGCCTTGGCCGGATCGGCCGACGCGGTGAGCATCGCGAGCGCGTAGGCGTCTCTGCCCTGTTCCAAGGCGGCGCGCAGCGGTGCGTAGTCCTGTTCGCCGAGTGCGCCCGCCGCCTCGACCAGGCGGGCGTGGATTTCCGGTTCCGGCAGCACACCCTCAGGCGTCGGCAGCACCGGCCTGCGCAGGTGGAAGATGTTGCGGGGAAAGTCGAAGTTGAAGAACGTCGCTTCGTACTTCTCGAATTGGGTGGGCGCGGGCAGCACATAGTCGGCCAGCCGCGCGGTTTCGGTCATCGCCACGTCGATCACCACGACCAGTTCCAGCGCTGCGAGCGCCTCGCGCATCCGCGCCGAATCGGCCAGCGAATGCACCGGATTGCTGCTCTCGATGAACATCGCGCGGTAGCGTGCCGGGTGATCGGTGAGGATTTCCTCGCTGATCACGTTGCATGGCACCAGGCCGCTGATGATGGGTGCGCCCACCACAGGGCTCGTCGGCCACTGTCCGGCCGGATGTCCGCGGTCGTGACCGAGCGCGGTCAGCCCGGTGAACGCGTACTGCGTTCCGGGTTTGGCGAGGTTGCCGGTCAACAGCCACAGCAGCTTCTCGACGTAGCTCACCACCGTGGAATAGCGGTTCATCTGGACGCCGAGGTCCTCGAGGGCCGCCACCGACTCCGCTCGGGCCAGCCGCCGGGTGGCGGCGGTGACCAGCTCGAGGTCGACGTCGGCTATGACGCAGTACTTCTCGATCGGCACCGCGCGCAGCACGGACAGCACCTCTTCGAGCCCCTCGGCGTGTTCGGCCAGCCAGCCGGTGTCGATCAGGTTGTCGCGCACCAGCATGGCGGCCATCGCCATCAGCAGGTACACGTCGGTGCCGGGCTGCAACTGCAGGTGGAATTCAGCCATCTCGGCGGTCTCGGTGCGCACCGGGTCCAGGACGATGATCGCCCGGTTCGGGTCGCGGGCGATCTCCTTGAGCACCGATCTCGCGCGTGGGAATCCGTGCGACTGGTAGGGGTTCTTGCCGATGAACAGCGCTACTTCGGCATGCTCGACATCGGAACGCAGCGGGTGACCGAACATCCGCGCCGACACCCAGAAGTCGCCGGTCTTCTCCTGGGCCAAGGCGCTGGAGCGATATCGCATGCCGTAGGCGGCCATGGTCGCCGGAGCGTACGCGCCGCCCAAGTGGTTGCCCTGACCGCCGCCACCGTAGTAGAAGATCGATTCGCCGCCGTAGCGGCGGCCGATCTCCCGCAGTCCGGTCGAGATCTCCGAGATCGCTGTGTCCCAATCGATTTCGTCGAAACCGCCGTCCGTGCGACGGCGCAGCGGGGCGGTGAGCCGGCCCGCGCGCCCGTTCTGGTAGTGGTCGAGCCGCAGCGCCTTGTTGCACGTGTACCCCGCTGAAGCGGGATGCTGCTTGTCCCCGCGAATCTTCTCGAACGTCCGGCCATCAGGTCCGACAAGTACCTGAATGCCGCAGTTGCACTCGCACAGGATGCAGGCCGTAGGCCGCCACTCCGTCATCTCGCCATACTAAGGGAGTGAGTTCACTAGCGCTACTGACACCGGCGGAAACGGCGCTGGCAGTGGTGTTGCCCATTCGGCGCGGCCCCGGTTGTGAAGTCGATGCACTCGGCGGCGGTGTGGCGCAGCCAGACGCTGTGTCCGGATCTGCGAACCGAATCAGCCACTGCTCGTGCAGCGACGGGTCACTTTCGGTGCGTCCCGAGGCGCGCTCTCCGTTCGCCTAGTGGACCGGGTCGCCTTGACGGCCGAGGTGGGGGAACGAGGTATGCGATCGTGGCTATCTGCACGAACGATCGGATCAGGGGGTTGGTGTCACCTTCATTCCAGGCAACCACCACTCTGCTCGGTGCCATGTCGATCAGTGGGACCGTGCCCAGTCCCTCTGGCCTTGTGCTGTGCGGATCTTCGAGCTTGGGTGATGAGATGCCCGCTGCTCCGTGCGGGTAGGTTCACGCTGTCACGGCGCTAGGGGTGGCAACCATCAGTCTGAGGTTCCCCCGCTTCCTTGGAGGGCTCTGAGCATGGTCCGATAGGGCCGGGAAGGAGCCCCGCGTGGCAGCACCGAAGAAGTACCCGGACGAGTTGAAGGCTCGCGCGGTCCGGCTGTATCTGGAGTCGGATCCGAAACCGACGATCCGGAAGCTCGCCCAGCAGTTGGGTGTCCATCACGAGGCGCTTCGGAACTGGATCCGCCAAGCCGGTACCGGGCAGCGACCGGAACCCGCGGCGACGGATCTGGCCGAGGAGAACAAGCGGCTGCGTAAACAGGTCGCCGAGCTGGAGCGGGTCAACGACATTCTGCGTTCTGCGAGTGCGTATTTCGCTTCGGAGCTCGGCCAGACCCGGAGGTGATCGTGCGGTTCGTCAAGAACAGCCGGCACCCGGTCGAGCTCGTATTGCGGGTCCTCGGTATCGCCTCGTCGACCTATTACTGGTGGTGCAAACGCCTGGAACAGCCCTCGGCGCGGCAGCTCGCTGACGAAGCATTGCTTGCCGAGATCGTCGATATCCATACCAGCTCCGGCGGCACTTACGGGTCTCCTCGGGTGCATGCGATGCTGGCCCGACGCGGCATCTCGGTCGGCCGCAAACGGGTGGAGCGGGTGATGCGTGGCGCGGGTTTGCAGGGCGCGTTCCTGCGGAAACGGTGGCGCATCGCGTCCACGCGGGCCGATCCGCGGGCGGCGCCTGCACCGGATCTGGTCGAGCGGGTCTTCACCGCGGACCGGCCGAACCGATTGTGGGTGGCCGACGCCACCAGGATCCAGTGCGGTCAGGGCGCGTTCTGGCTGGCCGCGGTGCGGGACGCATTCTCCAACCGGATCGTGGGCTGGAAAACCTCGGATCGCTGCGACACCGAGCTGGTGTTGGGTGCACTCGAGTTCGCGGTCTGGAGCCGCGACATCCGCGACGGCGAGTTGATACACCACAGCGACAGAGGCTCTACCTACACAGCGATCCGGTTCGCTAACCGATTGGCAGACAACGGCATCGCGCAGTCGATGGGATCGATCGGCGACAGCTACGACAATGCACTGATGGAGAACTTCTTCTCCACACTGAAGACCGAACTGGTCTATCGCCGGGCCTGGCGGACCCGCGACGAGGCCGAGAACGCCCTGTTCGCCTACATCGATGGCTGGTACAACAGCCAGCGCATCCAGCAGAAGCTGGGTTGGCGATCACCGGATGAATTCGAGGCAAGCTACCATCACCCGGTTCCGGCTGGAACCTGATTACCCCGCCCTCCAACAATGCGGGGGAACCTCAACCCTGCCTTGGTTCCCGAGCCTGGCATCCGAGGGGCGCGTGAGCAGGCGGAGACACGCGCGTCGCGGTATTTCAATGTGTTCGGATCGGCGCGGGTGTTGGGTGCCGTCGGGTCGGAAGCGGATTCAGTTACTGGCACTGGTGGCGTTCCTCTGACCCGTGTAGCCAGTCGGCGGAGTATCGCTACCGAATTTCAGCCCTGCAAGGTGGCGATGGCCTTCTCGATGCGCCGTTGACGCGTGTCGGGCTTCTTCGCGCTCTCGATGGCGTGCACGTGCTCGCGCTTGCGGCTGTAGGCAAGGTCGTCGTACGCGGCGCGGGCGACGGGGTCGGCGTCCAGAGCTTCGGCGAAGTCCGGTGGTTCGACGACGACACGAGGCTGGGTGTCGAGTTCGACCTCGACCTCGATTTCCTCGCCGATCTCGACACCCGCGGCCTGCCGGTTGGCGTTGCTGAGGCCGAGCAGGTAGCGGCCGCGCATGAGGGCGACCCGGCTCTTCCAGGAATGCCCGTTGATCGTGATCGTCACCGGTGGCCGCGCGCCCTCGCCGAGCGCGGCTACCACTTCGGGCGGAACTTCCAGGCCACGCATGGGCTCGGGCGGTTCGACGTGGGTCCGAAACTTCATGAGCCTTCTCCTGTTGTTCTGCCGCTGGTCAACTTGTGGGCTCAGGCCGTGGCTTCCCACATGAACCCGTCCGGGTCGGTGAACGAACCAATGCCGCTGTCCATCACGATGCGGTGCGATCCGCTGCCTTCCGGCGACATCCCGGCGTCCTTGGCGGCGGCCTTGCGTGGATACATCGCCAGGGTCACCGGCGAACCCGGGTTGGCGAACTCGGTGTACTTGCCGCCGAAGCTCTTCGCGACCGTGAACCCGCGATCGACGTAGAACTGCTTGCTGGCCTTGACATCTGCCACGCCGAGCAGCAATACCAGGTTGTCGATCTCGCGAGTGAACGGCCCGACGTCCTTCTTGTTGGAGGTGTCGACCTTCCAGATCGTGCCTTCGGGTGCTTGCAGGACCGTGCCGTATCCCCACAGGCTCTTCTTGGCCGGTTTGACGATGGTGAACCCGGCTGTGAGGGCGGTGATGACGAGGCTGTCGACCGCGGAGGGCTGGGAGACGACCAGCGACAGCAGGAATCCGCGGAATCCGGTGCTGGGTGTCTGCGAGGCGCGGAACCCGATCCGGTCACCGAGCCCGAAGGCGGACTCGTAGATCGCGGTGGCGGCTCGGGGGTCGGCCACTTCGAGTTCGATGGTGATGTCGGTGCTGGTCTTCGTGGTGATTTCCATGTCCATAACGATAGGAACGGGCCACCCCGGTGCCATCCGTGCCGACCACGGAACCCACCACGGAGAATCTAGTAGGTGGTTGGTTGGTGGACCGCGGCGGCCCTGTCCCCATGACCGAGCAGAAGACCTTCGGGGTGTGCGCATGGAAATGACGTCGCTCTGGGAATCGGATCTGCGAGGCCGCGATCTCACGGGTGTCGTGCTGACCCATACGTAGATCGCAGGCGCTCGCGTGAACGCTGCCACCAGAACGGTCGACGGAGATCGCGATCTACCCTGGCCCAGGGCGTGCGCGGTCATCGGCTACTGCTCAATTGGAATGACTATATCCAGCAGCCTGGAAGGCAACTGCCCGAGCGGTGTTCAACCCAGCCGCGAATCGTTAGCTGACACAGGGTGAGGGCGTGCGGGGTGTCGCGGTGGCGTCCGAGGGCGCCGCGCAGGGTCGCGACCCGGTAGGCGGCGGCGCTATTCCAGTGCATGACGATGGGTTCGGCGGTGGGCGTGGCGGAGCCGGGGTGAAAGAACCACAAGGCCATGTTGCCGCGGAACTGCTCGATGCCGGGCAGGCCCGCGGTGAACTGATGTTCCCACGGTTGCGTGGAGTCGGGATATCGGACTTCAGGCCACGGGTTGGATAGATGACTGCATCATCTCGTACTCGATCGGGGTCCGCATGCCGAGGGCCGAATGACGGCGTCGACGGTTGTGGAAGATCTCCAGGTATTCGAAGATCGCGTTTGCTCGCAAAAGCCTGTCGCAGCAGCACGGACGATCTGCGGGGCGGTGATCGCGATGCTCACGATCCGAGGGTGTAGGCGACGATCTGGGTGAGGGCGTAAGCGCCGCCCGCCGCGCCGAAACGAGAGCACCCGCGGCGCGAATTTGTCTAGGGTGAGGGGGGATTCGCGCCCGCTCGGTTCGACGGTCGATGACGCCATGGTGCGGCTCGCTCCCTACGCCGGCATTACCCGGACAGGTTCATGCGGTCGGCGCCGCGTAGTCGCGCCCTGTCAGCCCGGCCTTCGCCCGAGCTCCCGCGGTGGTGTGTCCGGCGAATCGTACACGCGCGGTAACACATGTTTGGAGGCGAGTTCGGCGTCGGTCAGGCGGTCGCCGATCACCGAGTTGTCGATCGACTCGATGCCCGCCACCTCCCGCAACGTTGTTCGCGTGGATCCGGGGTCAGTCTCCAGCCGGACTTCCGGATCGCGGTGTGATTCGGTTCGTCGCTGGAGTAGCTGTGGCGGGCGCGGTGTCGGTGTCGGTGTCGGCGGTGCCAGTGTGACGGCGCATCCTGTGGCCGATGGGTGCGGTCGTCGACGTCACCGGAACGTTGTGCGGGCGCGTAAGGCCTCGATGTGTAACGGTCCGGTGCCGGGCGAGATACTAGTTGCGGTAACGAGTTCGAAGCTCGTCGGGTGGTGATGGAGGGCAGTGACGATGGAACGCACGGGCATTTCGTTCGCCGTGGTCTACTCGGGTTCGATTCTGGGAGGTACGAATGCGTGAGACGCCGAAGATCGTGAGTCTGACGGCGGCCCTCGCCGCCCTCGCGATCCCCACGGCCGCACAGGCAGTCGCGGAGACGTCCGTCTCGACGGGAACGGACGAACCTCGCGTCTCGGCGGCACGGGAGCAGGCCCTGCCGGAGCCTCGGGTTGCCTTGCCGGACGACGTCGAGTTGATGAGCTTCACGACACATCGCGCCAGCGATGGCAGATTGTTCGCGCGGCATGGTTCTCATTCGTCTCATTCATCCCATTCGTCTCATGCATCTCATGCGTCTTCCAGTCCAGGGTTCGGCCGACCGGATGTGCCGAAGCCGGGTTACATTCCACCGCCTGCTGTGACCCCACCGGCCGCTCCGCCGCCCGCAGCCGCTCCGCCTCCTACCACCACCCCACCGCCCAGCTCGCAGCCTGCTTCCGATCCGTTCTCTCTGGCGTGCACGCGGGCAAAGGAGGGCCTTGGCCTGAATGAGATCGCGCGCGAGCTGCAAGAGGTCTTCGGCCTCGCTGCGACCGAGGCTGAGGATCTTGCCCAGCGAGCATTGGACCTGTGTACGGAGGTTGACACGACCGCGGTGCCCCCTCGGTGACCGAGCAGTGCAGTTGCCTTCGAACTATGTCAGGTGCTCTCGGCGAGTGCGGGTTCCGCGTTCTGTGATGGGATCGAGTGATGTCAGTGTCTGATTTGGTTGTCGACTTCAGCAGGTCGGTGCAGTCGCTCGACGCGCTGCGGGAGGCCGCTTACCGTTTGATCGGGCAGGCGGCATGCCAGATCGATGAAGCGGACGGGCGATACGTCTGTCGGCTCTCACCAACGCAGTCACAGCTCCGGGGCGATGAGTTGCGCACTCATTTCCTGAATCTCGTGACGGACGAGAACCTGCGCGAGAAGGTCGGTCGCGAGACCGGCCGGTTTCGCGATGTCATCGTCGCGTTGGCATTCGGATCGCTGGCCGAGGGGGAGTGACCGTTGGTCGGCTTCGCCTCAGCGGACTCGTTCCGTCCCGACACGTCCCGGCTGCGACTCCTGCCCATTCGGTTCGAACGGCTCGGTGCGGACCGCTTCCTCGTCGGCAACATGGTTGGCGACATGGCGGAAATGACGGCAACCGAGCTGGAGCGGTTGTGCGCGCTCGATCTCACCCCTGGTGACGGGCTCTATGAAAGGGCTTTCGAGAAGCTTTTCGTCGGATCGGCCGATCAGCGCGCACCGCAGCAGCTTCTCGCCCTTCGTCTGCGTAGCCGCCTGAGCTTCCTGCGCGCCGCCACGCCATTGCACCTGTTCGTCGTCACGCTGCGATGCGAGCACTCCTGCCCGTACTGCCAGGTGTCGCGTCAGAGCAAGGACCGCGTCCGCTACGACATGGACAGCGCCACGGCGTCCAGAGCACTGGCTATCGCTCTGTCCGCGCCGGCGCCGATGATCAAGATCGAGTTTCAAGGCGGCGAGCCGCTGCTGAACTTCGAGCTCATCCGGTGGATCGTCGTGACCGCTGAGGAGCGGGCGATGTCCCTGGGTAAGCAGTTGCAGTTCGTGATCGCGACGAACCTGGCGCTCCTGGATGACGAGGTGCTCGAATTCTGCGCTGAGCACGATGTTCTGCTCAGTACCTCACTGGACGGGCCGCGCGATCTGCACAACAAGAATCGGCCCCGTCGTGGCCAGAACAGCTACGAGCTCGCGGTGGCCGGAATCGGGCGCATTCGAGAGCGGCTCGGCTCGGCCCGGACCGGGTTGGTGCGTTGATGACCACCACCGAAGCGAGTCTGGATCGTGTGGAGCAGATCGTCGACGAATACCTCGCGCAGGGTCTCGACGGCATCTTCCTGAGGCCGTTGTCTCCGTACGGTCATGCGATCAAGACCAAACAGTTCCACAAGTACGGTGCCCGAGAATGGCTCGAATTCTGGAAGCGCGGTCTTCGCTACATCCTGGAGATCAACAAGTCCGGCCGCCGGTTTCCCGAGTTCTATTCGGCCCTGATCCTTCGCCGGATGCTGAGTGATGAGCCCATCGGGTATGTCGATCTGAGAAGTCCTGCGGGGATCGGTCTCGGTGCGCTGGTCTACAACTATGACGGCACCGTATTCGCCTCGGACGAGGCACGGATGCTCGCCGAAATGGGGGACCGCAGCTTCGAACTCGGCAACGTACATGAGCATAGTTACCGAGATATGGTGTTGTCCGACACGCTGGTGTCAGCGGTGGCGGATTCGCTGACCCAGACGGCCCCCCAATGCTCGACGTGCGTATTCGAGCCCAACTGCGGCGCGGACCCTGTGTATCACCACGCGACGCAGGGGGACCTGCTGGGGATCAAACCGCTATCCGAGTTCTGCGAGCGACAGAAGGGCGTGATCACGCACTTGTTCGAACTGTTGGAACACTCACCCGAAGACGCCGCCGTTCTCCGGGAGTGGGCGTCGTGAAACCTCTTCAGCTCGTAGGACGATCACCGGCGGCGGACAACGTCGGGCTCGGTGACGAGAACCGGATCGTGCGGCTCCGCCCCCCGAACAGTGCCCCGTCGGATAATCGCGATGCCGCGCTGATCGTCGACGATTGCGACTGGACGGCGGCGCAGGCGAATGGATTCCGGATCGCGGTCGGGCGCGACGCGTGCCCGGACGGCGCATCGTCGAGCTACATCCGACTTCCGGCTGGGTTCGCCGAGGTCGGCGATGGCGATGTGATGAGCATCTACCCGCGGTCGGGTAGAGTGAGGCTGCTCTACCGTCGGTCGTCGCGACACAACTTCTTCCTCGTCACCGAACGCTGCAACAACTACTGCCTGATGTGTTCGCAGCCGCCGAAGAAGGTCGATGATGGCTGGCTGATCGACGAGATCGCAGAGGCACTGCCACTGCTCGACCCGGCGACTCCCGCACTGACATTCACCGGCGGGGAACCGCTCACCGAATGGCGCCGATTCATCGGGCTGCTGGAGCTGTCGCGGGATCTGCTCCCGGGCACCGCGATCCACGTGTTGACCAACGGGCGCGCCTTCTCCGTTCCCGAGGTCGCGCGCGCCTGGGCCGAGATCGGGCATCCGCAGCTCTCAGCAGGTATACCGATCTACGCGGCGGTGGATCACATTCACGACTATGTGGTTCAGGCCGCGGGCGCGTTCGACGAAACTGTTCTCGGCGTGCTCCGACTCAAGAACCTCGGGCAACGGGTCGAGATTCGGATTGTTCTGCACGCCATCACCGCACCGCGCCTCCGTGAGACCTGCTCGTGGATCGCGCGTAACCTTCCATTCGTCGATCATGTGGCTCTGATGGGCATGGAAAACACCGGCTTCGCGGTCGCCAACGACGCCACACTGTGGATCGATCCCGTCGATTACCAGGAGCAGTTGAAGGCCGGTGTCGACGCCCTGTCCGTCGCCGGGGTGAACGTTTCGATCTACAACCTGCCCCTGTGCGTCCTCGATGTCGGCATCCGGCCATTCGCGGTGCAGTCAATCTCGGATTGGAAGAACGCGTACGTCGCGGAGTGTGACGACTGCTCGGTGCGCCACGAATGTGCCGGCTTCTTCTCGACAGGGCGACCAAAGTTCAGTCGCGGGATAACCGCTATCTAGCCTAATTCTTTCACGAGATGGGTGTGCTGGCATGAGGGGCTTCGGATTGGTGTTTCGATCGTAGATTCCCGATTACGGGTGTGGCAGGTGGCCCGCGCAGCGGGGTGGCTGCCGAGTTCCACGGGCTCGGATCGTTGGTTTCCTTGGTTGTAGGGGCGGTTCTGTGCTGGTCAGGGTGCTGCGAGGCGGGTGAAGGCGTCGACAGCGAGGCCGGTCCAGGGGTGGTGGGACGATAGACGCAGGTGGACTCGGCGGGCGTGGCGGGCCAGGCGTGCGGGGATCGAGAACAGTCTCAGTCGTAGGGTCTTCGGTTCCCAGCGGCGGGCGGGGTGTTCGTGGGTGAAGGCGAGAGTCTGCGTCCAGGCGGTCAGGTCCATCGCGAGGGCGACGATGGCGAGCCAGATGCGGTTGGCGTCGAAGCCGTGGAACGGCAGGTTCCGCAGGCCGGTGTCCTACTCGGGCTGCCATGTGAAGGCAACTACGGTCGGTCGAACGCCCGGTGGGTGGAGCACGGGCGGGTGAGCGAGTGGTAGGTACCGTCGTGCGGCGAGTGTGGTCTGGTGGCTATTGCGGCGGCTCCGGTGGCCATGCTCGCAGATCGACTAGGCCGGTGGCCTCGATGACCCCCAGGCGCCGTCGCGGACGTGGCCGTCGGCGTCGTAAGCCGGTGTCCAATCGGTTGGTTCCACATGGGTGTCGAGGGCATCGACGATCTCGTCGGTGAGGGTGAACCCGATCGAGTACTGCACCCCGTCGACGGTGGCAGTAGTCGAGGAACTCGTGGGTGCCGCCACCGGAGTTGGTGCGCACCAACACTTTCCGCCCGGCCCGCCACGCCCAAGACGACGGTAGCTCGGCGAGGGCTTCACCCAGGACCTGCCTGTGGTCGGCGGCGGTGTTGCTTCCGGCGTTCCCGGGCCGCAGCATCACCGCGACGAGTTCGCCGATGCCGGCCATCCCGTGGTCGACGACGCCCACAAGGAACGGAACCCGAAGCCGCGTTTGAACGTCGGGGCCGCTTAACGAAGCTGAGCGTCCTTCGGACGCTTGGCCCTGCTGTGTGGTGGCCTGCATTGTGATCCCGCACGCCCCTCACACCTCAAGAGCGCCTACGGCGTCAGCTCCGCAGATCGGCATTGACCTGCGAGCCTCTGCGCGTGACGGGCAGGCCCTTGTGGGGCAGGCGGGTAGCCAGCCCCCGGTGAACGCAACCCACCACAGACCAGGGCCAAGAACCTGCGGTCCTGAAGGAGAAGTCCCCGAATGACCGAGCGGTCGTCAGACCTCCGACTCGTCCGGGTCGTCGAGATGGGCGAAACTACCCACGATCGACTCCACGTGCGCGACGACTTCAGGCACCGCACCCAGGGCAATCTCACCGTTTCCGTTTGTGAACGTAAGTTCCAACGTAGGGCGTGGTGGTTGGTCCAAGGTCACCCCCTCGGACCATCGGACCGTCTGGAAGCTGTCGTCGCCTACTTTTCGAATGATTCCCACTTTGGCAACCAAATCGAAGCTGTTCGGCTTGAGCACGGGCCACGGCTGAATCAGCATGATCGACAGAGCTAGGTCGTCGGGTAGCTTGGGGAAGGTCGCCGATTGTGAAAATGTTCCTGCCGTGACCAGGCTCAGCTCGCGGTGTTTCGAAGGGTTGTTGATCGCGTGAAGCGCGGGCAGGACGCTCTCAACCCCGTTCGTTTGGTTGAACGGCTGTGCCGCGTGTAGCCGTTCGATCGCGGCGGGCCACGCCGTCGGGATTTTCTTCACCTGTTTGTCGAAGGCGGCCTGGTCGACCGCGATCGGGAAGTAGACCTGGTTCGCTTGCTTCCCGTCGCGATCGCCACCTCCGGCGAGAAAGACCTGCCATGCCACGTAGTCCAGGGCGTCTCTCAGTGCACCAAACACATCTCCGGCAAGCAGGGACAGGTCGACGACTGGTTCTTTCTGCATCCCAGCGAACCACGAGTACTTGGCCAACTCGTCGTCCTTGATCTCGATCCTGAGCAAGCCGCGGTCGTTCTCCCACGCGTTGTACGTGTCGAGAAGTTCCTGCGTGCGCCGCTTCGCGTGCGCGACCTTCTTGTTCGCGTCGGTCCAATCCATCATTGCCAAGCCTCACCACTCTCTCGTTGTCGAATGCGAATCCTTCTCGCTAATCCGTCAACATGCACGAGGTTTTCGAGCACGAGTTCACGGATCGAACACCCAGGTGAGGAAGCAACAGAAGCCCCCATCATCGGTCACCGTCCGGATCGTACGAGCACGCTTGAGTCAGCCAAACGGGCCAGCGTTCCAACTAGCTCACCGAGGCAGCAGGGAGACAGCGGGCGCGTTGAGATCGGTTGGTATCCGATGGCGCTGGACGTCAGATATTCGCAGATCAGAGGTACTGCGAAGTATGAGCGACTCGGCCGGAACCGCGTTCGGGACGAACGATATCGCCTCCCGCCGCTGACGACAACGGCGAAGACATCCCCGCACGTCGACCCCATGGCCGCCAGAGGAAACTCGCAACGTCTCGTCATCTCTCGCCATGGTGACTTCGGGGAAAAGGTCCAAGCGGATCAGTGATTCGCCTACGATGGTTACCGATCGATCGTGGAGAGGTCGTGCGGCAGTCTGGCTGCGCGGGCCGCTGAGCACGTGTCCGCTCCTTGGTTCCGAACTCCTGTCTGCGGCAAGGCACGGCAAGGCGGGGGTCAGCATGAGTCGTCCCGCTCAGGGGTCTCAGTCTCATAGGTCGTTGCGGGGAAGCGAAAGGGTTCCGGCTTCGCTGAGTATCCGGCTGATTGTCGGCCGGCTTCTGTTCAGCTCGTTGGCGATGCGGGTCGAACTCCATCCGTCGAGGTGATGGTGGGCCAAGGCTTTGGCCACGAGTTCGGGGTCTCGTCTTCGGGCCGGATCGCGCGCGCACAGTTGTGCCGCAGCAGAAAGTCCGGGGTCTGTGCTGGCCAGCCCAAGCCGCGGTAATGGTCGGCCCAAGCGTGCAACCGGTCGAGGCTGGCATCCAGCAGGCGGGTGCTGAGTCGTTTTTCGGCGGTGCGCTGCAGGGTCTCGTGAGCCAGGGCACAACCGCCGGATTCCGCGCCGCTGTTCCTCGCGCCTTGACAGGTACACCCCATCCCAGGTGGCGTTGGCGCGCCGGAGTTAGGGCCGGGGTCGATGTCATGGGCATGTGGTTACCTGTCCCTGGTTCGGGATTTCGTTGACGCCCATGTCTCTCAGGTGAGCGATTGCTCCGGCGGCGTATTGCTCGGGGCTGGATAGTTTCACCGGCAGACCGGTGCCGAAGTGTGCGGGAAGCAGGTAGTTTCCGCTGTCGAGGTCGCTGTCGGTGGGGACGATCGTTTCCAGCTGGTAGCACCGGCCGGTGTCCTCGTACCGCAGGATCAGATCCGCCACGTTGTCGTGCTTCCACCTCAACGATACGGGCCGGATGCTGTCGGCGATCGCGCCGCGCCGCGCGATGGCTTTCGACAGCGCAGCGAAGCAGCGTGAGATCCCCGCGCTCGTGGGGGGCTCGGTCACTGCCAGATCCCAGTAGCGGCCGCGGGATTCGGTGTAGGGCTGATAGAACGGTGGGAACCGGCGGTTCTCGTACACCGTTTCCGTTGGCTGGCCGTCGCGGTCGATCAGCGACACCCGCAGCCCGCGAAAGCCGACACGATGTTTCACCCAATCGAAATCGTACGGGGCGGTGAGGAGCTCGTTGTCGGGTCCGCGGAACAACACGAAGTACCAGCCCGAGGCGCTGCCCGGTGAGGGGTCTTCAGGGTTTTCGAGGGCATAGCAGTGGTCGATCTCGGGTAGCAGTGTGTTGCGCCACGCGGTCGCTTCGGCGCGTGTCAGCTTCCGCTTCGAGAGACTGCCGTCGGGTGCCACTGCGGCGACGAGGAACATGACCACCGACACCGGCGCGGTCGGGAAGGTCCCATCGTTGTCGGCGTTTCGGCTGCCGATCTCGGCGGCGACCGGCAACTGGGGGTCAAGGCACGACCATCCGCGCAGCGTCAGTTCGGAGCGGGAACCTTCGCTGCGGGTGAATCTGGTCTTGCCCTGGTGGGTGCGGGTGCGCCAACCGGACAATTGTTCGCCCACCTGCTGGCGCAAACGGTCCAGATCAGGTTCGGGTGAAGTGGTCACGATCGCTCCTCGACATATGTTCATCGATGTCTGGGTGCCGGGCCGACGCGTGCATGCAGCACCGGCCCGGCGTGGGTTGAATCCGCTCAGTTGATTTTCTGGCCTTCGGCGCCCTTGAGGAGCGCTGCGGTGACCCACAGATCACAGCGAAGCCGGGTCTTCTGGCCGTAGTCGCAATACACGGTTTGCAACCCGAGGGGATCCCCGGCGGGCATCCCGCCTCGAGGGTCATGGTCGGCTCCACCTTCGGTGGAGGCGGCGATCACTGGGACCTGGGTTTTGTTCTTGCAGTCGTCTGGGTTGTGGGTTGCTTTGGGGCATTCGGTGCCTCCGATTGCCCAGACCTTGAAGTTCCAGCCAAAGCCCCAGTCGTCGGTTTTGCTGTTGATATTTTCAGTCGGTGCGGATAGGACGAATTTAACTGCTCGGATCGCTTCGGCTTCGTGCCAGCCGTCCTGGGGGCGGCCGATGTAGTGCCGGTTCTGGACCTTGTCGAGTCCGAAGCCGAGGCCTTGGTCTGCTTCCAGGGCGGGGTCGCCTTGTGCGGAGGTCGGCACGCAGTAGTATCCGCGGCGGATGTCGACCTCGCTGCGGTTCTTAGTCGTGTAGGTGGCAAGGATTTTGTCGCTGTCGTAGTTCGGGAAGACCGGATCGTCCGGTGTTCCTGTGCAGGTGGCGGTACTCGCGTGGGCAAACGGCGGGGTCGCGGCCAGTGAGGGAATCGAGGCGGTGATCAGCACCGCCACCGCGATGAGCAGCCGAGACCGCAATCGAGACCGGTCAGTAGGTGGCGGTGTAGAAATCATAAGTGTCCCCCTTGTCCACGTAGATGATCGAACCCTTCTGAAAGCCTTGGCCCTTGCCGGTTTGAGACGGCGACACCGAGACATCGCTGATAGCCGAGGTGGGGTAGCCGAACTTTCCGTTCTCGAAGCCGTAACTGGCGAAAATGCCCAGGATACTCGGCGGTATGCGCCAGGCTCCGATCACCGGATACCAGTAGATGGCCGAGCCGTCCTCGAAGTTCGCGAAATGACCGGTGCCGTCGGCGGCTACCTGCTCATCGGTGGTGGGCAGGCCCATCTCCCCGTCCTCACGGCCGAAAGAGGCCCATCTATCCCGGATCGCGCCGTACAGCAATCGGCTTCCTGTCGGTCCGGACCAGGTGATGGTGCCGTTTTCGAAGTTGTTGTAACGGCCATTGTTCTTTCTCACCGCGACCTCGTCGGAGCTCGGGTAGCCCAGCGGACCGCCCTCGGCGCCGACAGAGTTCCACTTGTCGCGGATCGCGCCGCCAACGGCGTAAGCCTCGTTGAGATGCCAATAGACCCCGGCATGGTCGAATTCTTGGCGGCGGCCGACGTTGTCCGGATTGACGATCTCGTCGGTGATCGGGTAGCCGAGCGCGCCAGCTTCCCAGCCGTTGCGCTGCCAAGCGGCGAAGAAATGATTCACCACCGGATGCGCACCACCCCAAGGGGACCAGTAGATGGGCCCGTTCTGGAACACCGAGCGTTTACCGACGCCGTCGGGGTTGGTGAGTTCGTCGCTGGTGGGGAACAGCAAGAAGCTGTTCGGGCCGCCCAGGGAGTTGTATTTGTCGCGGATCGCGCCGCACACCTGATAGGGCGAGGGCCAGTACACCTGGCAGTCGGCCGCCGCGAGTGTCCGCGACTGCGTGCCGTCGGCCGGCGGGGCGAGGGCGGCCTCCATGGTCTCGGCTTTGTCGGCCTGCTCCTTGGTGAACCCGCCAGGGATCTCCTCGCAGTCCGAACGCATCTTGCCCGGCTTCACCGTCCGGTTCGGGTTCTTCGTCGGCGCCCATTTTTCCGGCTTCGCCTTCTTCCCACCGGGAGCAGGGCTTGCACACGAGGCGGGTTCGGGTGTCGTCGGCGGCGGCGCAACGGTGGGCGGCGGCGCAACGGTCGTAGTCGTCGGCGGCGCGGGATTGGGTGCCGGTGCGTCCGGGGTCACCGGGGCGCGCGTCGGCGGGGGTTCGGTAGAAGTGGTCGTGGACGGCGGTGGAATCCCCGGTGGGGCCGGTGATGTGCTGGGTTGGGCGTGGGCGGCGACACCGCCGACCGAGACGGCGGTGATCGCGGCAAGGAGCGCGACTGCGGACCTCACGCATAGGCGGGACCGGCGGCGAGCACGGTTCAGTCGTTGCTGGGCAGATGCCATGAACCCTCCTGGAAAACCTCATCAGGTCACCTGCGCAACTTCGGGCCCACTGGCTGACAGCTGCAACAGGCTCTACAGACATAGCCCGAATACCGGCACACGAACCCCGGACCGGCAATTCGGGCTCCGGCGGAGGCCGATCAAGCCCTTGGCTGGTTGGTGTAGACGGTGTTCCACAGAACTGTGCAGTTGAGCCGGCCATAGCGACGAAAGGGCTGTGCCGGGTTCAGAACCACGCGACGTCCGATTCCGGGTCACGCTACGAGCCATAGCCCGTGATGGTGGGCATCGTGTCCTATCCGTCGAAGTCGCCGAACAAGTCGAGCTGCTCACTGCCGGTGAGCGCGAGGCGGTTACGCGGACGCGCCGCGGCGTCGCCGAGATGAGCTGGTCACCGCGACCGGCGCCACCGAACGCGAAATGGCGCAGCGGCTCAAACGACGCGGACTCGTCGCCAGCCAGCAAGAAGTCCTCGACCGCATCGGACCCATCGGATACACCCGCAACGACCAGAACCCCACCGACCTCGACGACATCCCGCTGTGGGTGCTCGTCGTCACCGGCCTACGCTCCCCCCACGTGTCCCTGCACACCCGCCGCTCCGGCACCGAGAGGACTTTTGTTCGCGGACTTCTTCCCATCAACGCTTCGTTCACCGACCGGGTGAGCCCTGGGACCGTTTGCTCCTGGCAAGTGGGTGGGGTTCGCCGGTGATCGTCATGAGTGCTTCGATGACATCGCCACGCAGGTGGGTCAGTACAGCGGTGTCGTCGTGGTGCTGCCCGGCATAGACCCGCTCGACCGTCTCCCCGAACAACTGGCGGACATGGGCACGCACGGTCTCCGTGATCGAATAGGTGGTGATCTCCAATTCCTTTGCCCATGGCAGGTTCTCGCGGACGCGTTTCCACAGCCCGTCGTAGCGCCTGTAGCTGATCGGGCGCCCGTTGCGTTTGCGCAGCACACGAGGCGTGACCTCTCTACCTCCGCGACGTTCGGCATGCCTTCCCAGGGCGGCCATCAGACGGGGCGAGACCGGATGCCAGTGAAACCCACCACCCCGCGTCCGTAGCCGCACCAGGCAGTTGTCGCGGTCGAGGTCGTGAAGCGCCAGATCGATGACAGCTTGCCGGTCGCTCGCGGTTTGGATGTGCAGCATGACGATCAGTTCGTCCAGCTCGGGGTCATCACCGGTCGAGGAAGCAACACGATGAACTTCCCGCAGCTGCTCGCTGGTCAGAACATCGCCTTTGCCAGCGCGTCGGCCTGGAAGCCTTGCTGCCGCCGCGGGATTGCTGGAGGGATCGATGAGCCTGTCACGTTCGGCGTGCTTGTAGATGTGCCGTAACGCCGACAGCAGATTCTCCGCGGCGGACTCTCCGCCCCGGGAGTTGGCGCGACCACGGGAACGGATTTGATGCGCATCCATCAGTTCTTCTATCTCCCTGGTGGTCGGCTCGCTCAACACTCGGTCGCCCCATACCTGACTGATCGCACGCCATGCCGAGTCGTAACACCTCAGCGTCTTCGGCGGGACCTTCCTACGCACTCGGGCGATGTACTCATCGAGCCGGGGAGAACCAGCCGGTGAGCGGCCGGCATCGCGGGCGCTGCGGTCGAGCACCGGTGGCTGATGGGGGAGCGGGGGTGGTGTGATGGGGACTTCGTCGAAACTCACGGTGCTCCTCAACACGAGGTGAAGTGACGGTGCCTGCGAACGGCAGGGCTGATTGGCTGGAAGACGATCGGGGACGGCACCAGCGCCGACTGCACTGGACCAGGATGGTCGACCGGCCCGCTCGAACCGGGAATGCTTCACGGCTCGCGGTGACCATCACCACTGTCAGGTGTCCATCACCGGATGTTCGCCACAGCACGGTCAAGATCTTCAAGGTAGATCCACCGTGGCGACTTTTACCCAGGTCATCGGGCAGGATGTGATCCGGTCGGACATGCTCTGTCACGGGGAACGGATACAGGCCCGCGCGCAGCCACGGCGGCGGATCTTTCGTGTCAGCCACAGCGACACCGGGGCCGTGTCCGAGCCGTTCAATGACACCACCGCGCGGCAATCTTGCCCGCGGAAACGGGTCCGGACCCCGGTTAAAGGCCGAAAAAAACACGGTTCTGTGGCAAATCTGCCACAGAACCGTGTCATTGAATGTCCGGAGGGGGACTTGAACCCCCACGCCCGATAAAGGGCACTAGCACCTCAAGCTAGCGCGTCTGCCATTCCGCCACCCGGACCGGTGTGCCCAGCAAGATTATCGGATCATCTCCGTGTGGACCAAATCGCGGCTTGACCTGCGGATTCTTGAGCGTTTGCGGGCGAAGGGCGTGTGGGCCGCACCGGTGGAAGGAGTGCGGCCCACGCGGGGGACTCAGAGAAGTTCTTCGAAGGTGCGTTCGAATCCGAGGGCTCCTCGGCCGTCGGCTACCTGGCGGTCGAGGAGGGTTTTCAAGGGGGCGACGAAGTCGAGGGTGACGTGGGCGTCGCGGCTGGCGCGGTTGATCGCGTCGAGTGCGGCTTTGTGGAAGGCGATGGACTGGATGGGGTCGGTGTAGGTGGCGGTGTCGATGACGGCGCCTTGGTGCGGCAAGGATTGGGTCATCGCGTTGAGCCATGCGGCGGCTCGCCGGCCGAATTCGGCGGCGGGGACGCCGACCGACCGCATCATGGCCGCGCCGTGCAGGAAGCCGCCGAACATGGCGTACATGGCCGCCAGCAGGGCGAAGTCGTAGGTCGAGGCGAGGCCTGCGTCGTCGCCCAAGTGTTCTGCGGCAGCGAGTAATTCGAGGGATTCGCGGTGTGCGTCGAAGACCGTCTGTGAGCCGCTGTAGAGGATGGACGCGCCCGGCTGTCCGATCATGGGTGGTATCGCCATGATGCCGCCGTCGAGGTAGTCGCAGTCGTGGCGGGCCGCCCAGGCGGCGAGTTCGCGGGCCTCGTTGGGGGCGGTGCTGGTGAGGTTGATCAGTTGCCGTCCGGCCAGTCGGTGGGCTACCGGGTCGAGGGTGGCGTGCACCGAAGCGTGGTCGAGCAGTACGGCGATGATCGGGCCGTCGGTGTCGATCGCCTCGGCGATGGTGGCGACGCTCGTGGCTCCGGCGGCGCGGAGGTCGGCGTCCTTGCCGGGGGTGCGGTTCCACACGGTGGTCGGCAGCCCCGCCTTCAGGAAGGTCGCGGCGAGCGCCTGCCCCATCGCGCCGAGTCCCAGGATGGTCACCGGGGTCTTCGTGGTCTCCGCCATTGCGGGTTCAGCTCCTTTGAGGTCGAGAAAATCCTGGTCAGCGCGCTGAAATCAAGAGTGCTCGACAACCGGCGGGCGGGCAAGTACCTACTATTTTGTGGGGTACTTACCGAATGGTTTGTGAACAGGTGGAGAAGGTGAACGATGGGCTCGAAGCGGTCGGGGCCGTACTTCTGTGGGATCGACGCGGCGATGGATGTCGTCGGCGGCAAGTGGAAGGCGCTGATTCTCTGGGAGTTGGACAACCACCGGGTTCGGCGCTTCGGCGAGCTCCGCAAGGGGCTGCCCGGCGTCTCGGAGAAGATGCTCATCCAGCAGCTGCGGGAGCTGGAGGAGGACGGCATCGTCGACAGGACCGTCTATCGGGAAGTGCCGCCGCGGGTGGAGTACCGGTTGACCGAGATCGGTGTCGCGCTGAACGCCGCGCTGGAGCCGCTGGGCGCGTGGGGGCGGGAGCGGATCGATCGGATCGGCGCGCGGCGGGTGCATGAGTAGCTCGGAAGTGAATCCTTCAAAAGTGAATGTTTCACTTGGGCAACATGGTTCAGCGGAAGATCAAGCTACTAGTTGGTAACTTGAGTTAATTTTGTGCACACCGAAGGTAATTGACGCCTAACCGGGCGCGTCGTATGTTCCACGTCACAACTTTTGCAAGATGTGGGTGGCTTCGCAGATGTCGGATGATGGGTACGGCCTACGGGTCTTGCTGACGCGGGCGCTCCGCCGGATTCAGGAGTTGGAGGCGCGGCCGCAGCGCGAGCCGATCGCCATCGTGGGAATCGGCTGTCGCTTTCCCGGCGGCGCGGAATCCCCGCAGCAGTACTGGGAACTGCTGTCCTCGGGCCGCGACGCGATCGTCGAGGCGCCGGAGAACCGTTGGGTGGTAACGGATTCGGCGCCTCGACGGGCGCGGCGGCGAGCCGGGCTGCTCGCGGGTCCGATCGATGCGATGGACGCGGAGTTCTTCGGGATCGCGCCGCGCGAAGCGGCGTCGATGGATCCGCAACAGCGGCTGGCACTCGAAGTGGCTTGGGCGGCAATGGAAGACGCCGCACTGGCGCCGGGTGGTCCGGCTGCGGCCCGCACGGGGGTGTTCCTCGGTGTCAGCTGGCAGGAATACCAGCGCACGATCACACCGGACTGGGTGAGTTCGGTGGACGCGCACACGCTCACCGGGACGATGTCGAGCATCGTGGCGGGGCGGGTGTCCTACGTGCTCGGATTGCGTGGTCCCGCAGTGGCGATCGACACCGCGTGCTCGTCGTCGCTGGTGGCGGTGCATCAGGCGTGTCGCAGTCTGCGGGCTGGGGAGTGCGACGTCGCGTTGGCGGGCGGAGTGAATCTGCTGCAATCCGAGCTGACTTCGGAGGCGCTGGCCCGCATGGGCGCGCTCTCTCCGGATGGGCGCTGTCGCCCCTTCGACGCGCGCGCGAACGGGTATGTGCGTGGCGAGGGCGCGGGTGTCGTTGTGCTCAAAACGCTTTCGCGAGCGCTCGCCGATGGTGACGAGATCAGGGCGCTCGTCCGAGGCTCGAGCGTGAACCACGACGGTCGTTCCATGGGGCTGACCGCACCGAATCCGACGGCACAACGCGAGTTGCTGCGCGACGCGTTGACCGACGCCGGGTGCGCCGCCGATCGGATCGGCTACGTCGAGACGCACGGCACGGGCACGCCGCTGGGCGATCCGATCGAGATCGAGGCGTTATCGCAGGTGGTCGGCGTGCCACGTGCGGATGGGTCGGTGTGCCTGCTCGGTTCGGTGAAGTCGCAGATCGGGCACCTCGAGGCGGCCGCGGGCGTCGCCGGGCTGATCAAGGTGGTGCTGCAGATGCAGCACGAACGAATTCCACGTCAGCACGATTTCGCCACAATGAATCCGAAGATCAGGCTCGACGGCACGGCGCTGGCGGTGCCGACCGATGACGTCGCCTGGCCGCAGACGCGGCAGCCGCGATTGGCAGGGGTGAGTTCGTTCGGATTCGCGGGCACCAACGCACATGTGGTGCTGGAGCAGCCGCCCGAGCCCCTGGCGCGTGCCGATCCGAATGAGCCTGCGCTGTTGGTCATTTCGGCGCGCACCAGGTCGGCCCTCCATGCGCTGGCCCACCGCTATGCGGAGCAGTTGGACCGGCAGGAGATGCCGCTCGCCGACGTCGCCGCCACCGCGGCGCTGGGACGCACGCATTTCGCGTACCGGCGAGCGGTCGTGGCCAGGACAGCCGAAGAAGCGGCGCGCGATCTCGCGGCACCGTCAGATCGGTCCATCGATCCGGATCCGGGCAAGCCGCGGGTCGCGATGCTGTTCACCGGGCAGGGCGCACAGTACGCCGGGATGGGCGCGGCGCTCGACCGCAGGTACCCGGCTTTCCGCGCGGCGCTCGACCGGTGCGACGAGTTGTTGGGACCGCTTCGCGACGGCCTGCGTCTGCGGTCGGTGCTGTTCGAGGCGGACGACGATGTGCTGGCCCGTACCGAGTACGCGCAACCGGCCTTGTTCGCGCTCGAATGGGCCTGCGCCGAGCTGTGGTCGGCGTTCGGCGTTCGCCCCGATGTCGTGTTGGGGCACAGCCTCGGTGAACTGGTCGCGGCGACCGTCGCGGGCGTGTTCGATCTCGCCACCGGCTTGCGTCTGGCTGCCGAACGGGGCCGGTTGATGCAGGCAGTGGCGCAGCAAGGGGCGATGGCGGCGGTCTTCGCCGCGCCCGTGGAGTTCGAAACACTGTTGGACGAGCTCTCGGCGAGTGTGTCGGTCGCGGCGGTCAACAGCCCCGGGCAATTCGTTGTGTCGGGATCGGTGGACGGGGTGCAGCGGGTTGTGCGGGCTGCCGAGGAACGGTCGATCCGTGCCGTGCGGCTGCCCGGGACGGCGGCGTTCCACTCGCCCCTGCTGGATCCGATGCTCGACGACTTCGAAGCCAGGGTCGCCGAGTTGGTTCCCGTCCCGCGCGCGGCGACGATTCCGCTGGTGTCGAACGTGACCGGCACGCGGATCGAGGGCCTCATGGATGCGGCGTACTGGCGCGCGCATGCCCGTGGCACCGTCCGTTTCGCCGAGGGTGTGCGCTCGGCCGCCGAGTCGGGCGTGGATGTCTACCTCGAGGTGGGACCGCATCCGGTGCTGTCGGAATTCGGGCGGCACACCGACCCCGCCGCTGTGTGGGTGCCGAGCATGCGCCGGACGTCCACCGACGACGAGGTGCTGTTGACCGGGCTCGGCGAGCTGTATCGCCTGGGCGTTGAAATCGACTGGAGCGCAGTGGTTCCGCTGGACGCGCGCAGGCGCAACGGCCTGCCCATCTACCCCTTCGAACGAGAGCGGGTCTTTGTGCCGATCGAGAGCGCGTCGCCGAGCACGGGATATCTCGCCGAGCATCGCTTCCGCGACCGTGCGGTGGTGCCCGCGGCGGAGCTCGCGTTGCGCGCATTGCGTGCGGCCGGAGGCGCAGGCCACGAGCTGATCGACTTCGTCGCCGCGCGACCGGTGCCGCTGGAGGAGTTGTCCGAGCCGCTGGTCTCCGATGCGGGCGATCGCGCCGAGGTGCGGTTCCACGTCGACGAGGGCGCGGTCACCGCGGTGTCCGCGACAGTTCGAGCCGCCACGAATCGACCCCGCGATTCCGACGAACTGTCCGCGGCTCGGCTCGCGCTGTCCACCGAAGAGAATGTCGCGGCTTTCTACCGCCGGTGTGCCGATGCCGGATTGACTTTCGGCCCGCGATTCCGCTGGATCACGCGATTGTGGTCCGGCGAGGGCCGCGTGCTCGCCGAACTGACGCGCCCGGCGGAACTCGCCGACGAACCGGACGCCTGGCTGCCGTGTCTGCTCGACGCCGCGATCCAGACCGGTCTTGCGTTGGTGTCCGCAGATGGCGACGCGGCGCGTCTGCCGGTGGGTATCGGCGGTCTGCGTCTGTCCGGCCAGGATGCGGGGGCAACGGCGTGGGCGCTGGCCGAGCGCACCGGCCGCACCGTTCGTCTGACGGTCTTCGATACCGCCGGCGCGGTGGTCTGCGATATCGAAGACGTATGGTTCGCCGAGTCCGGCACTGCCGGGCAGCCGCAGGATCGGGATAGCATGTCCGGCTTCACCTACCGTCCGACCTGGGAGCGCGTCGTGGCGTCGCCGAGCGGACGGGCGCCCGCCGCCGCGTTGGTGGTCGGCGTCCGGCAGCAGGCGGACCGGCTCGCCGCCGCGCTGCGCGCCGCGGGTACCGATGCGGTATCCGTGGAGCGTACGACCGATCCGGACGTGTGGCCCGGCGACGACCGTGCGGTGATCTACCTCGCCGATGCCGAAGCGGACGACAGCGCCGAATCGGCGCGGGTGGAAACGCGATTCGCGCTCGCGGTGGTGCAACGGATGGCTCGGCTGGTTTCCGACGCACCGTTGTACCTGGTGACAATGGGGGCGACCGGAGCGCTCGCCGGGGAACCCGTGCGTCCGGCCGCCGCGACCCTGTGGGGATTGGGTCCGGTGACGCGCACCGAACTGCCCGAGTTGCGGTGCCGCCTGATCGACCTGCCCGCGGACGCGCGCTGCGACGACCACCGCATGGTGGACGAGATTCGCTCCGGCGCCACGGATTCCGCGATCGCGCTGCGCGGGCGTCACCGTTACACGATGCGGATGCAGCCTTCCGACGAACCGGGCGGGGCGCCCGAGGTGAAGCGTGGCGGTGCGTATCTGATCACCGGCGGACGTGGCGCGCTGGGGTTGACTGCCGCGCGGACGCTGGCCGAGGCCGGCGCGGGCACGATCGTGCTGGCCGGGCGCAGCGGCCCGACCTCGCGAGACGAGCGGGAGATGGCGCGGATCGCGGCTTCGGGGGCGCGAGTCGAGACCGCGGTGGTCGATGTCGAAGACCGGAATGCGTTGTCCCGCCTGATCAGCCGCTTCGGCGTGGAGTTGCCGAGGCTGGCCGGGGTCGTGCACTGTGCGGGAGTTCTGGACGACGCCCTGTTGTTCGAGCAGACCGCCGGGCACATCGACCGGGCGTTCGCGGGAAAGGTCGCGGGCGCGTGGCACCTGCACGAGCTGACCGCGGGACAGCCGCTCGATCTGTTCGTGCTGTTCTCCTCGGTCAGCGCCGTGGTGGGCACAGCCGGGCAGGGCAATTACGCCGCGGCGAACGCGTATCTCGATGCCCTCGCCCGCCTGCGGCTGGCTCGAGGACTGCCTGCCCTGAGCATCGCGTGGGGGCCGTGGGCGAGCATCGGCATGGCCGAAGGTCTGAGCGACGCCGCCCGCCGCGCGTGGGCACGCCACGGTGTCGGCGAACTGGCCGCCGAAGACGGTGTCCGAGCACTGCGTTGGCTGCTGCCGGCGGAGGGAGTCGTGTCGGTCTTTCCCGCCGCCACAGAGGTTTCGGCGGAGCCGGAACCGATCGCCGCGGTCGAATCCCAGGATTCGCGCGATCCGGCGGAACTGCGGGAACTGGTGCGCACCCACGCCATGACGGCACTCGGCCGCACGACAGCGGTTTCCGACCGCACGCCGCTGCGAGAACTCGGGCTCGATTCGATGATGGCGGTCGAGCTGCGCAACGCGCTGTCCGCGGATCTGGGGATGCGACTTCCGGCGACGCTGCTGTTCGATCATCCGACGGTCGCCGCGGTCTCGGAGGAGATCGCCCGGCTCGGCGCCACGTCCGCCCCCGGCCGCACGGCAGGGCAGCAGGCCGAACAGCGACCGACCACGCGCATCTCCGAGCAGCTCACAGCCCCGGAATACCCAACGAAACTTCCGGTTACACCTAGTACACCGAACGTGTCTCAGCTCACAGCGCGCGAAGCCGAGCCTGCCCCGGACGATTACGCCGACGCGATTGCGATCGTCGGCGTCGGCTGCCGTTATCCCGGCGGCGTGCGCGGGCCCGCCGATCTGTGGCGCCTGCTGACCACCGAAACCGACGCGGTGACCGAGGTACCCGCGCACCGCTGGGACGTGGACGCCGTCTTCGATCCGGACCCGGATGCCGACGGCAAGACTTACACCCGCTGGGGCGGTTTCGTCGACGGTGTCGAGGATTTCGATGCCGGATTCTTCGACATCTCCGTCGGCGAGGCGCGGATGCTGGACCCGCAGCAGCGGCTGCTGCTCGAAACGGCGTGGGAGGCGCTCGAACACGCCGGTTATCCGGCGAGCCGTCTGGAGGGCAGCCGGACCGGCGTCTTCGTCGGTGTGATGTCCAACGACTATGCCGAACGGATGGCGCGGGCCGACCTCGCGCCCGATGCCTGGTTCGGCACCGGAAACCTCTCCAGCGTCGCCTCCGGCCGGCTGTCGTATTTCCTCGGCGCGCAGGGGCCGAGCCTCACCATCGATACCGCGTGCTCCTCGTCGCTGGTGACCGTCCACACCGCGGTGCGCAGTCTGCGCAGCGGCGAATGCGATCTGGCGCTGGCAGGCGGCGCCACCGTGGTGCTGACGCCTTCGCTCGACATCTACTTCGCGCGGGCGCGCGGCCTGGCCGCCGATGGCCGGTGCAAGAGCTTCGACGCACGCGCCGACGGCGTCGTCTGGAGTGACGGCGCGGGAATGCTGGTGCTCAAGCGGCTGGCGGACGCGCGGCGGGACGGCGATCGGGTGCTGGGGCTGGTGCGCGGCTCCGCGGTCAATTCCGACGGCCGCAGCCAGGGATTGAGCGCACCCAACGGTCCGGCGCAGGAACGGGTCATCCGCGCGGCGCTGGCGGACGCGGCCGTCGAGGCGGGGGACATCGATTACGTCGAGACACACGGCACCGGCACGGCACTCGGTGATCCGATCGAAGTGAACGCCCTGGCCGCAGCCCTAGGGGAGGGTCGCACGGAAACCACGCCGCTGTGGATCGGGTCGGTGAAGTCGAATCTCGGGCACACCCAGGCGGCGGCGGGCATCGCGAACATCATCAAGGTGATCGAGTCGATGCGCCACGAGCGCATTCCCGCCTCGCTGCATTTCCGTTCGGGCAATCCGCATATCGACTGGGATTCGGTCGCTATCCGGGTGGTCGCCGAAGAGCGACCGTGGCGGCGTTCTCAACGGCCACGGCGGGCGGGGGTGAGCGCCTTCGGGATCAGCGGGACGAACGCGCACGTGGTGATCGAAGAACCGCCACAGGTCTCGGAGACCGATGCCCCAAAGGACGCCGGGCCTCATTTGCTGGTCCTGTCGGCGAAAAGCACCGATGCCCTGCGCGAACTGGCGGCTCGCTACCGGGATCTGCTCGTCGCCCACCCTGAGATCGCATTGGTGGATCTGTGTGCGCGCGCCGCGCTGGGCCGAACACACTTCGGTGAGCGCGTGGCGATCGGTTTCGACACTGCCGCGCAGCTGCGTGCCGCGCTCGAGAACGTCGCCTCCGGGGTCACAGTGAGCGGGTCCGTCGCTGAAGTGTCGAGCGGGTCGCTCGAACTGGCTCGACGGTATGTCGATGGCGCCGAGATCGATTGGGGTGCCGTCTATTCCGGTCGTCATTGGCGACATGTCGATGTACCGACCTACCCGTTCCAGCGCAAACGGCATTGGCTCGAGCTGACGCCGCGCCGGGACGACTCGAGTTCGTCACGCGCCCTGCGGCTCACCCCGGAGATGTTCGCAGGACATCGGCTGCGTGGTCTGCCGACAGTGCCCGCGGCGTGGCTGAGCGTTCAGCTGAACGAGATCGCCACTCGACTGCCCGGGGCATGGGAAGTCAGGAAGCTGCGGCTGATCACGCCGTTGGAGGTCACCGCCGAAGCAGTGGTGCGGGTCGTGGTCGAACCCGGCCCGGACGGCCATGATGTGCGCTTCCTCGGCTCCGACGACGCCCGAGCCGGTTATGCGCAAGCGACACTCACTGCGGCGCAGCCTGAGCCGGTGAAACCGTATGCGGCAGACTCCGCTCATTCCGATGCGCGCATCTGGACCGCCTACTACGACGCTCTCGCCCGGCTGGGCCTGGACCTGGGTCCTGACTACCGCTGCGCCCTGGAGTTCCGGCGGATCAGCGCCACCGAGGCCGAGACGGCGTTCCGGTTGGCCGGTGACGGCACGGCGCTCGATCCGATCCTGCTCGATGCCTGTCTGCACAGCATCGTGGTGACGGCTACCGGGGGCGAGGAGTTGTTCTTGCCGTCGGAGATCGATCGTGTCCGATTCTTCGGCAACCCGACGGCGGGGGATGCGACCGTACGGTGCCGGGTGCGGGTGACCGAACGAGGGAGGCGGATCATCGTCGGTGACGCCACCCTGTACTCGGAGTCCGGCCGGCCGCTCGCCAGCGTTCAGGGTGTGAGCCTGCTGGCCGCGAAGTTCGATACCTTGCCGGAATCGTTTGCCGCGGAGTCGGACTCGACAAGACTCGCACGTCTGCTGCATCACGTGGAATGGGCTCCTGTCGAGGGTGGCGTGCGCGAGGAACCTGCGGGTCGATGGCTGATCTTCGGTGACGGAGCGGTCGGGGACGCTGTCGCCGCCGGATTGAGCGCGCGGGGCGCTGAAATCGTGATGATTCGCCCCGAGGACGGGCACGCAGCCGACGAGATCCTGTCTTCCGAGGCCGCGAATTCGTTTCAAGGCATAGCCTTCGCGTGGACGGCGGCTCCTGCCCAGGTTCGCATCGAAGCCGCCCTGCGGTTGACGCGCGCTCTGGACTCGGCAGCACACCGGCCCGCCGCGCTCTGGTTGCTGACCGTGAACGCTCAGCGCGTCACCCCGGCCGACCTGCCGGACCCTGATCAAGCTTTGCTGTGGGGTTTCGGACGCACGCTGGCCACCGAGCACCCCGAGTTCGGATGCCGATTGCTGGACCTGCCCGCGGAAACCATCGTGGACAGCGCCCCGATCGTCGATGGTTTGCTCAGCGGCCGCGCCGCAGGCGAATTCGCCCTCCGCGACGGCCGTTGGCTGACCGCGCGCGTCGCCGAAGGCCTCGCGTCCACCGACTACCGGTTGGTCGCGCACCGTTCCGGCGAGTTCGAACGGATGCGGTTGGAGCCCGGTATCCGACGCGCACCGGCAGCAGGGGAAGTCGAAATCGTCGTCGCCGCCACCGGCCTCAACGCCCACGACCTCTGGGTGGCCTCGGGCATCCATCCGGATGGGGCGGGACCGCTGGGTTCCGAGTGCGCGGGCCGGATCACCGCGATTGGTGCCGGGGTCGAGCAATTCGCGGTCGGTGACCGCGTCGTCGCCTTGGCGGCCGACAGTTTCGCCCGCCACGTGACGGTGGACCAGGCCATGGTGGCCCGGCTGCCGGACGACCTGCCCTTCGCCGACGGCGCGACCGTGCCCTACGCCTTCACCACCGCCTGGCACGCGCTGTTCGACCTCGGCGGTCTGCGCGCCGGGGACCGGGTGCTCGTCCACGGCCCCGCCGATGGCATCGGCATGGCCGCGGTGCAGCTCGCCGTGCACGCCGGAGCGCAGGTGTGCGCGACCGCCGCGCTGTGTCGCTGGGCGCGGAACACGGGTCTGCCGGTCACACAGATCCATACCTGGCGCAGCCACGAGTTGGGCGAACGGGTTCGGGCGGCGACCGCCGGGCACGGACTGGACGTCGTCGTGCACACCTCGGGGGACGGCTTCGCCGCACACGCATCCGAAGTACTGCATGCGGGAGGCCGATTCGTCGAGATCGTCGACCCGGTGCAGACCGGAACGGTGCATCGGCATGCGGATGTCGACCACCGGACCTTCGATCCGGTCGCTGTCGACCCGCGGCGACTGGGCGCTGCCTTGCGCAGTGTGCTGGCACTGTTCGAGCAGCGCGCTTTGACCACGCTGCCGCACGCTGCCTACGGCATCGATCGTGCCGCCGAGGCGTTCCGCGCCATGTCGCAACGAGATCATCCCGGTCGCGTCGTCCTGCTCGGCAAAGACGTCCCGGTCGCCGCGGGCGGCGACCGGTTGCCCGATGGCACCTATCTTGTGACGGGAGGGTTCGGCGGCCTCGGCGCCGAGGCCGCGCACTGGCTGGCCGACCGCGGAGCACGGCATTTGGTGCTGGTAGGCAGACGCGCGCCGGATCCCGCAGGGGAACGGCTGCTGGAATCGCTGCGCGGCACCGGCGCTCGAGTGACGGCGCGGCAGGCGGATGTCGGCGACCGCGCGGCCGTCGCGGAACTGCTGCAAAGCATTTCGGAATCCGGATTCCCGCCACTGCGCGGCGTGGTCCACTGCGCGGGAGTGCTCGACGACGGCGTGATCAGCGAGCAGACCTGGTCGCGGTTCGAGACCGTGCTCGGACCCAAATACCATGCGGCGCGCCACCTCGATGAGCTCTCCCGCGATCAACCGATCGAACTCTTCATCACCTACTCCTCCGTTGCGGGTGTACTCGGCACCCCTGGCCAGGCGAATTACGCCGCGGCCAACGCGGCATTGGATGCGCTGGCCTGGCGGCGGCGTGCCGAGGGACTGCCCGCGCTGAGCATCGGATGGGGGCCGTTCGCCGACGTGGGCATGGCCGCCGATCGGCCCGACGTCACCGCACGTCTCGTGCGGCGCGGGCTGCCTCCGCTGTCCGCGGGCGACGCGGCCGCGGCGCTGGAGCACCTCGTCCGGCACGACAGTGCTGCCCCTGGCGTCTTCGAATTCGTGCCGGAGCGGTGGTATGCGCAGCGCATGCCGCAGATCGCGCCGGCCGTACCGCCGACGATTCCACGGGAGACCACCGGGGTACCGCGAACGCAGTCGGCGTCCGACGATCTCGCACCGTGGGAGGCGCTCGTCCAGCGCGTCGCGATGCGGGTACTCGATCGCGCGGGCGAACTCGATCCTGATCTGCCACTGCACGACACGGGCGTCGACTCCCTGACCGGAATGGAACTGCGGGCCGCGCTCGCCGTCGAGGTCGGAATGCCGCTGCCTGCCGGGCTCGTCTTCGACTATCCGACTGTGCGTGAGATGGCGCGGTTCCTGCACCGCAAGGGCGCAGCCGCTCCCAGCGGAGGCGCAGCCGCTCCCGCCGGCGGCGCGAACGTGATCGCCGCTGATGTGCCCTCGTACGCGGCCGATTTGCCTCTGGCCGGGGCTGAGGTGCCCCCGGTCGTCGCCGACGTGCCTCTGGTCGCGGCTGACGTGCTCTTGCCTGCGGCGGACGTGTCCGCTGTCGCGGCCGACGTGTCCCCGGTGCCCGCTGACGCGCCCTTGGTCGCGGCTGATGTGCCCCCGGTCGCTGACGAGGTGAACCCGGTCGCACCCACGCCGCGGTACCCGATCGCGACTCCACCAGGACGGCTTGCGAGACAGGATGTTTCGCCGGGCATCGACTTCGAGACCGACCGTACCGACGACGACCCGATCGTCATCGTCGGCATGAGCTGTCGTTTCCCCGGCGGGGTGCGCACACCGGAGGACTTCTGGGACCTGCTGTGGCACGGACGCGACGCGATCACCGAGGTGCCGCCGCAGCGCTGGGACATCGACGCCTACTACGACCCGGACCCGGCGTCTCTGGGCACGATGTACACCCGCTGGGGCGGTTTCGTCGACGACGCCGACGAGTTCGACCCCGCGTTCTTCGGTATCGGCGCGGCGGAGGCACGCGCGATGGACCCGCAGCAACGCCTGCTGCTCGAAACCACGTGGGAGGCGCTGGAGCGCTCGGGCCGCGCACCCGGCGCGTTGGCGGGCAGCCGCACCGGCGTGTTCGTCGGACTGTGCTTCAGCGAATATCCGGCCACGCCGACCCGAGCCGACCATCCGACCGCGATCGGCGCCTACTCGGTGATCGGTTCGGCGCCGAGCGTCGCGGCGGGGCGCTTGGCCTACGTTCTCGGGCTGCAAGGCCCGGCGATGACGCTGGACACGGCATGCTCCTCCTCACTGGTGGCGCTGCAAGCGGCGGAAGACGGGCTGCGAGCGGGCCGTTGCGATCTGGCACTGGTGGGCGGGGTGAACCTCCAGCTGGCTCCGGAGACCACCATCGGTTTCTGCCGCCTGGCCTCGCTGTCGCCCGATGGACGCTCGCGAGCGTTCGACGCCGACGCCAACGGCTACGTCCGCGCCGACGGCTGCGGCGTGCTGGTGCTGACCCGGCTGTCGCAGGCCCGGCGCAACGGCGATCGGGTGCTGGCGATCGTGCGCGGCGTCGCGGTGAATCACGATGGACGGTCCAACGGTCTCACCGCACCCAACGGCCCGGCCCAGCAGCGCGTCATCACCGACGCGCTGGAACGGGCGGGCCTGCGGCCGGACACGGTGGACTACGTCGAGGCCCACGGCACCGGCACCCCGCTCGGCGATCCGATCGAGGCCACCGCGCTGGCCGAGGTGTACGGATCGGGCCGCACGCAGCCTCTGCTCATCGGGTCGGTGAAAACCAATATCGGGCACACCGAGGCGGCGGCAGGTGTCGCGGGCGTCATCAAAGCCGTGCTCATGTTGCAGCACCGCCGGATCCCGCCGAGCTTGCACTTCCACACTCCGAACCCGCTGATCGACTGGGCCGGGCTGCCGTTGGAAGTGGTGCGCGAGGCGCGGGATTGGCCGCGCACCGGGCACGAACCGGCGATCGGCGTCAGCTCTTTCGGGATGAGCGGCACCAATGCGCACGTCATCCTGGCGCAGGGTGATCCGGTACCCGCGCCGCGACCGGAATCGCCGACCGCGCAGGTACTCGTCCTCTCCGCGCGCGACGAGACCGCCCTCGCCGACAGCGCGCGGCTCTGGGCAGACCGAATCGACTCGGCGCAGGCGGCACTCGGCGATCTGGCCTACACCGCCGCGACCGCGCGGACACACTTCGAAGAACGGCTCGCGGTGGTCGCCGACACCAGCGCCGGCGCGGCACGAGAGCTGCGTGGGCCGATTCCGATCCGTGGCCGGGTGGAGCGAACCGCGCGCACGAAGGTGGCGCTGCTGTTCACCGGGCAGGGATCGCAGTACCCGGGCATGGCACGCGAGTTGTTCGACTCCGAACCGGTCTTCCGTGACGCGCTGCGGCACTGTGACGCGGCGCTGGGGCCGATCGCGGACGGTATCGGACTGATCGAGGCCCTCTACGGCGATCACGGTCCGGAGCTGTTGCGTCGCACGGTGTTCACCCAGCCGGTGTTGTTCGCGGTCGAGTGGGCGCTGTGGGAGCTGTGGCGGTCGTGGGGGATCGCCCCGGCGGCGGTGCTCGGGCACAGCGTCGGGGAATACGTCGCGGCCTGCGCCGCCGGGGCGATGAGCGTGGAGGACGCGCTGCGGCTCGTGGCCGTGCGCGGTCGCCTGATGCAGCGCCTGCCGGACGGAGGCGCGATGGTGGCCGTCGACGCCCCCGCCGAGCAGATCTCGCCGCTCGTCGCACGGTATGCGCCCGCGGTGTCGATCGCGGGATACAACGGACCGGCTCAGGTGGTGGTCGCCGGACCGCGAGCCGCACTCGATCCGCTGCGCGAGCAGTTGTCGGCCGACGGTATACGGTCCGCCGATCTCACCGTCTCGCACGCCTTCCACTCCGCGGCGATGGACCCGATTCTCGACGACCTCGCCGCGGCGGCGTCCCGGGCGAGGATGTCCGATCCCGTGATTCCGCTGATCTCCAACCTCACCGGTGCGGTGCTGCGCCCGGGCGAACTCGACCCGCGGTACTGGGCGCGGCATGCGCGTCAGCCGGTCCGGTTCGCACAGGGCTTGCGTGCGCTGGCCGAGCTGGGGATCGACGAGTTCCTCGAAATCGGGCCGCATCCGACGTTGTCCGCGCTCGGCGGGCGCGTGCTGGGTGACTCGGCGCGGTTCGTCGCGTCGCTGCGTCGCGGCCGTGGTGATCGCGAGACGATGATGACGGCGCTGGGACGCCTGTATGTCGGGGGCGTGGCGGTGGACTGGGAGCAGGTGCACCGTCCGCACGATCGTCGGCGCGTGTTCGCCCCGACGTATCCTTTCCAGCGGCAACGCTATTGGGTCGAATCCCGGTCCTACGCCGCTGGGGCGGCACCGAGCAGCGCTGGCGACGGGCACACGCTTATCTCCACGCGGTCGGGCAGCGTCTCGGAGGAGCCCGGAACCGCACCGACACCCGCCGTGGGCTACTCGACGCGTCCGGTCGACGCAGTCCTTCCGCACTCTGAGGCCGCCGGCGCAGGACACTCGAAGGTTTCGATGCATCTGCATGCCGAGCTATCGGATCGCAGCGTCACGACCCATCCAACTCGCGGTTACGAGACGGTCCCGGGATCGGGCATCGCAGCCGAGCCGAATCCTCTGACGCACCTCGGGACCGCGCCTCCGTCGGCCGAGGTGGATGCCGTCCCTTATGCGGGTCTTCGGACGCGGCAAGAGATCGCCGCGGCTGCGGCCCGGCAGGCAGATCATTCGATATCGAGCAGCACCGCAACGAATTTCGATCTGACGCTCGGGCCGGATTCTCCGTCATATCTGGCCGACCATGTCGTGGATCGGACTGTCGTCGTGCCGGGCGCCTGGTTCGTCGCCACCATCGCCGACATCGCGCGCGGACTCGTCGCCGGTGACGTCGTCGCGATCGAGGACCTCGTGATCACCAGCGGACTCGCGCTGACCGGCCCGCAGCAGGTACGAATCGTCTTCGACCCGGCCGCCGACGGATTCGCGGTGCACGTGCGGACGGAAAGCTCAGGCACACACGCCCGCGCCCATCTCCGCACCGGAACGCACCGGATCCCGGATGGTGCCTCTCTCGGGGAGATTCTCGGCGCCTGCCCGGAACACCTGGCCGCAGCGGAGTTCTACCAACGGCTGACCCGCGCGGGCCTGCCTTACGGACCGGCGTTCCGCCGTGTCGTCGGCCTGCGCCTGGGTCGGCGCGAAGCCTTGGCCACGTTGTCGGATTTCGAGACCGATACCGGCCCTGGGGCGGTGCACCCGGTTCTGCTGGACGCGGCGTTCCAAGCCACCTACGCGGCGATGTCGCCGCGGGCCGACGAGCAGACGTGGGTGCCGTTCGCGGTGGACCAGGTACTCGTCTCCGCCGCGGCGGGCACCGTTCGATTCGGCCATGTGCGCGTCCTCGAGCAGACGCCGCAGCTGTGTGTCGCCGATGTTCGACTGCTCGATGAGGAGGGCTCTGCGGTGCTGGTCGCGAACGGATTGCGAGTGATGCCCACGCCGAATTCGGCCGGGCAGTCGTCCGCCCCGGCGTCCCCCGATCGGTCGGTCGCGGACACCTACCGGATCGACTGGCGGGAGACCGGCCCGGCGGCACCGGCCTCCGCGGCCGGGCGCTGGCTCGTCATCGGTGCGCCCGGAAGCTTCGCCGACGACGTCGCGGACGAGGTGCGGGCACGTGGCGGGGAGTGTGTAGTCGCCAGGCCCGGTGACGGGTTCAGGTTCCGCGGGGAAGACGAGTTCGAGATCGACCTCGGCGTGCCCGCGGCCGTGCGGGCGTTGCTCGGCGCGGTGGCTCACGGTCGCGCACCGATGCGCGGGATCGTCTCCGCGGTCGCGCTGTCCGACGAGGACACGCCCGCACCGGTGGCCGCGGAACGTCTGGTGGTGGGCGCGCTGCATCTCGTGCAGGCCGCGGCGCTGGCCGGAGAACCGGCGGTGTGGCTGCTCACCCGTCACGGTCAGCGAGTCGAGCCTTCCGATCGGGTGGCGCCGCAGCAGTCGGCGCTGTGGGGATTCGCCCGCAGCGCGCAGCTCGAACACCGCGAAATGGGCTGTCATGTAATCGATCTCGATAAGGACGCCGACGTTCGCTCCGTGGTCGACATGTTCTTGACACCCTCGTCGCCGCGGCAGCTCGCGCTGCGTCAGGGGCGTCGTCGGGTGCCTCGGCTCGTGCCGTTGACAGTGCCCAGCGCGCCGACGGTCGCCTCCGGCGCGGGTGGGACGGTGCTGATCACCGGTGGCCTGGGTGGGGTCGGTCTGCGGCTGGCTCGCTGGTTCGTCGATCGCGGTTGGCCGGACCTGGTTCTCGCCGGGAGGTCCGCGCCCGATGCTCGAGCGGAGTCCGCCATCGCCGAATTGCGGGGGCGTGGCGCTCGGATCGAGGTGCGGTCGCTCGACGTCGCCGACCGTACGGCCGTGGCGGCCACGCTGACGTGGATCGACCGTGAGCTGCCGCCGCTGGCGGGCGTGGTGCACCTGGCCGGGGTGCTCGACGACGGCGTGATCGCCGAGCAGACGGCCGCACGGGTCGGGCGGGTGCTCGCGCCGAAGACGTTCGGGGCATGGCATCTGCACGAGCTGACCGAGAGCCGGTCCTTGCGATTCTTCTTGCTGTTCTCCTCGGCCGCGGCAGTGGTCGGACTGCCCGGTCAGGCCGGCTACGCCGCCGCGAACGCCTTCCTCGACGGCGTGGCCGAGTCGCGCGACGCGTCTAGCACGCCCGCGCTGTCGATCGCGTGGGGCCCGTGGGCGGACACGGGAATGGTCGAGCGGCTCAGCAGCGGCGCGGTGCAACGGCTGGCCCGCCGTGGTTACGGCCTGCTGCGGCCCGACCGGGCTTTCGACACGCTCGCCGAACTGATCGGTTCCGCGGCTCCGGCGGTCACCACTATGCCGTTGACGATGTCGGGTATGACCGCCGCCGACGTGCCGGACGTGCTGCTGGACTTCGTCGCGCCGATCGAAAATGCGTCCACGCCGACAGATTCGGCCGCCGACCTGTCCGCGCGGACGGAGGCGCTGGTGCGCCGCTGCCTCGGGTTGGCGCCCGGCGATGATCTCGATCGGCCGCTGCACGAACTCGGGCTGGACTCGGTCGCGGCGCTCGAGATCCGCGACGAACTGTCGCGCTCCAGCGGTCACCGCCTGCCCGCCACCCTCGCTTTCGAGTACCCCACCCCGCGCGCGGTGGTCGGCCTGCTGGTGCGGCTGACCTCCGCGCAAGCGCCGTCCGCGCCGCCGCCGATCGACAGCAATGGCGATTCCTCCGATCGGACGGCGGCGCGGACGCCCGCTCCCCGGCTGAACGTGGAAATGGCCGTGGGCGGCACCGTGCCGATGTCGAACGGCGTCGCGACCGTGCCGCCGCGGGCAACGGATACCGCCCCACGCACTCACCAGACCGGCACAAACGACGCGGCCGCTGCCGACCGCTCGGCTTCGCGCGACCGGCGGCCCGTGACCGCGCACGCATCGGCAGACCCGTTCGGGTCGTCCGCGCCCAGCGTCGGTCGGCAGGAGGTTCGACATGCGTCGGCCGAGTCGTTCGCATCGCGCGAGACACCGACCGCGGCCGCCATCTCGAACACCGATCGCCACATCGACGCGGTGGGGGACATCGCGATCGTGGGCGTGAGCGGACGCTACCCGGGCGCGGACGGGCTCGACGAGTATTGGCGGGTGCTGGTCGAGGGACGCGACTGCGTCACCGAGATCCCGCGGCAGCGGTGGGATCACAGCCGCTATTTCGTCCCCGACCGCCACAACCCTTTCACCGCGTACACCAAGTGGGGCGGGTTCCTCGACGACGTCGACTGCTTCGATCCGCTGTTCTTCGCCATCTCCCCGCGCGAGGCGGAGATCCTGGACCCGCAAGAGCGGCTGTTCCTGCAAACCGCCTGGGCCGCATTGGAAGACGCCGGACACTCCCGGGCCGACCTGGCCCGTGGCGGCCTGCGTCCGGAGCAGGCCGGTGTGTTCGTCGGTGTCATGTGGGGCACCTATCAGATGTTCGGGGCCGAGGAGTCCCGGCTCGGGCGCGGCACGCTGCCCGGGTCGACGTTCTGGAGCATCCCGAACCGTGTCTCGCACGCCCTGGACTTCCAAGGGCCGAGCATGGCGGTGGACACGGCGTGCTCGTCCTCGCTCACCGCACTGCACCTGGCCTGCCAGAGCATCCGGACCGGCGAATGCAGGCTGGCGCTGGTCGGCGGCGTCAATCTGTCACTGCACCCGTACAAATTCGTCGCGCTCAGCCAGGGGCAGTTCGCCTCCACCGACGGCCGCTGCCGTTCCTTCGGCGCAGGGGGCGACGGGTATGTGGCCAGTGAGGGTGTGGGGGCGCTGGTGCTGCGGCCGCTGGCCGACGCCGAAGCCGACGGCGACACCATCTACGGCGTCATCAAGGGCACCGCGATCAACCACGGCGGCCGGGTCAACGGGTTCACGGTGCCCAATCCCGACGTGCAGGCGGCGGTGATCCGCTCGGCGCTGCGCACCGGTGGCGTGGACCCGGCGTCGGTCTCCTACGTCGAAGCGCACGGCACCGGCACCGCGCTGGGCGACCCCATCGAAATCGCCGGTCTGGCAAAGGTGTTCGGCACGTCCGGCGTGACCGAGCTGCCGATCGGTTCGGTGAAGTCCAATGTCGGCCACCTCGAGGCCGCGGCCGGTGTCGCGGCGCTGACGAAGGTGCTCCTACAGTTGCGCCACCGGACCATCGTGCCGTCGCTGCACGCCACGCCGCCCAACCCGAACATCGACTTCGCGGCCACACCGTTCCGAATCCCGTCCCGCCCGCTGCCATGGCCCGGCGGAGATCCGGCGCGGCCGCGCCGGGCGACGGTGAGTTCGTTCGGGGCAGGCGGGGCCAACGCGAACGTGGTGATCGAGGAGTACGTGGATCGCAGGCCGCAGACGCGGTTCAGCGGCGGTCAGGTCGTCCCGGTCTCCGCGCGCGACGGCGAGCGGCTCACGGAGTACGTCACCGCGCTGGATCGTTTCCTCTCCGGGCAGCAGCCGAACCTCGCCGATCTCGCCTTCACCATGCAGGTGGGTCGGCAGGCGGGCAGCGCGCGCGCCGCGTTCGTCGCGCGCGACATCGGCCAGTTGCGCGCCGCGGTCCGCGCCTGGGTCGAGGACGTGCCGGGCGCTAGATCCTGCCGGGACGCGGCGGAAGATTCCCGGATCGCGCGTTGGCTCGGCGGTAAGGACCTCGATTGGGCCACCGTCCGTGATCCGGGACCGCGACGCCGGATTCCCGCGCCCACGTACCCGTTCGCCCGAGAGCGGTACTGGATTCCGGACGTCGCGTCCAGCGTGGAACCGGGTGCCGGGCACAGTGACCAGTCCACATTCACGCCGGACAACACCTCGCTGCCGCAGCCCACGCCGACTTCGGAACCTGTTCCGGTCGCGCAACCCGCGCTGAATGGGCAGGCCACGCTCCAAGCGGGAGCACCGCAACCCGTATCAGCGCAATGGCTCGCACTCGAGCCGTTGTCGGAGCTTTCGACGGGCGGATTCGAGACGGAGGCCGGGATGCGGGAGTCCGCGCCGACCCGCCGGGCAGCAGCGCAACGGTTGCTGGTCCCGGTCTGGCGAGAAGCCGCGCTGCCCGGCGGTGACCTGCGTTCCCGCCGCGCCCTGCTGGTATACGACGCGCGAACCCCGCACCACCTGCTGGAGGCGCTGACCGCCGCTACCGGTGATCCGGGCCGCCTGGTGCGGCTCTCCGAACTACCGGGCGACCTGCACCGCGACGACTTCGACGCGGGCGCTGCGCTCGGCCGGGCGCTCGCGGCCCGTTATCCCGACACCGACTGCGTCCTCGATGTGGGCGATCTCGTCCCCGCGGCGACCGGACGACCCACCGGCGACCTCGGCCGAATGGGGTTCTACCAAGGCGTGATCGAGGCGCGCGCCGGTTCGCTCGCGCTGCTGCACATCGCCGCCGGACACCCCGGCGCGGACGGCCCGGAGTCCGCGCCGCTGGGCGGCCTGGTCGCCGCGCTCGCCGAGGAGATCCGCGACGTGCGCACACGGAGCGTCCATATAGGTGACGAGCGCGACGCGGTGTGCGCCGATCCCGCGCGATTGCTGGCGATACTGGGCGCGGAGAGCGCGGCCACCGAGGACAGCGCGCCGCGGGTGCGGTATCGCGGTGGAATACGCGAAGCCGTCGAACTCACCGACGCGACAGCCCGCGACGGTCTGGTGGTGGATCCCGCCCGCACCTATGTGGTGACCGGCGGCACGCGCGGACTGGGTGCGGCGTTCGCGGCGGCGTTGGCCGAACGCGGAGCGCGCCGCTTGGCCGTCCTCGGCCGGGAACCGCTACCGCCGCAGACGGAATGGGACCGGGTCGCTGCCGGAACCGGCCCCGAGGCGGAGAAGGTTCGGCGGCTGGTGCAGTTGCGTGACCGCGGCGTCGCCGTGCGCACCTACTTCGGCAGCCTCACCGACGAGGCGGGCTTGTCCGGCTTCTTCGACCGAGTGCGCAACGAGCTGGGCCCGATCGGCGGCGTGCTGCACTGCGCGGGAAGCGTATCCGCGGAGAGCCCGGCGTTCGTGCGCAAGACCGGCGACGCCGTCGCGACCGTGCTCGCGCCCAAATTGGGGGGCACCGCGGTCCTCGCCGACGTCCTGGCCGCCGACCGTCCCGACTTCTTCGTCTTGTTCTCCTCGGTGTCGGCCGTGCTGCCCGGCTTGTCGGTAGGCCTGTCGGACTACGCGATGGCCAACGCGCACCTCGACCGCTTCGCCGAGGCCCAGCACGCCCTGGGACGACACTGGTTCCGGTCGATCAATTGGCCGTCGTTCCGTGACACCGGGTTCGGCGAGGTGACCAGCGCGGCCTACCGCGCCACCGGCCTGCCCACCCTCAGCGCCGAGGAAGGATTCGAGCTACTCGACGCGGCACTGGGTCTACCCGCCCCGGTAGTCTTGCCCTATCACGGTGCGGCACTTCATCTTTCGACACGGACGAATCGACCTGCAGCAGAGGTGGCGCCCGTGCCGACTGCGCGGCCCACGGCGGCGAACGGCTCCGCGGCGGCGTATCAGGAATTGCTGCGCATCTTCTCCGACGAACTGAAATTGGCCCCCGCCCGCTTCGAGGGCGACAAACGGTTCGAGGAGTACGGCGCGGATTCGGTGTTGATCGCCTCGGCGGTGCGCCGGATCGAGCAGGTCGTCGACGCGCCCTTCGACCCGGCGCTGGTACTGGAGTTCCCGACCCTGGACGACTTGGCGGGTCTGTTGACCGAGCAGTTCCCGGAACGTTTCGCGCCCGAAGCGCCGCCGGATCCACCGGCCGATCCGCAGCGGCCACCGGCTGATCATCAACGCACACTCGACAGCGGGACATACCGTCCCAGTGCGGCCACCTGGGCGGCCGACGCCCGCAGTGGCCGGGCAGCCGAGCCCATCGCCGTGGTCGGCATCGGTTGCCGCCTTCCGGGCGGCGACACTCCGGACGCGTTCTGGCGCCTGCTCGCCACGGGCGCCTCCGGCATCCGGGAGGTGGACCCGGCTCGCTGGGATCCCGCCCGGTTCTACCGCCCGGGCGGCGGGCCCGGTCTGACCAACAGCAAATGGGGCGGGTTCGTCGACGGTGTCGATCTGTTCGATCCGCGGTATTTCGGGGTCACCGACGAGCTCGCTTGGCAGATGGACCCGTTGCAGCGGCTGCTGCTCGAGACGTCGGTGCTGGCCACCACCGACGCCGGATACCGGCGCGAAGAGTTGGCGGGCAAGAGAGTCGGCGTCTACGCCGGCAGCAGGGCGGCGAATTACTTCAACCGCATCCCGGTCGCCGACCGGCACACCATCATCGGCATCGGGCAGAACTTCATCGCAGCGCGCATCTCGGACTTCTTCGACTGGCACGCGGGCAATGTCGTGCTCGACAGCGCGTGCTCGTCGTCGTTGCTGTCGGTGCATCTGGCCTGCCAGGCGTTGCGAGCGGGCGAGGTCGACGCGGCGCTGGCCGGTGGGGTCGAAGTGCTGCTCGACGAGATGCTGTTCGTCACGTTGTCGGCGGCGGGTGTGCTCTCGCCGAACGGGCGGTGCGCGACGTTCTCCGAGGACGCCGACGGTTTCGTGCCGGGCGAGGGCGCGGCGCTGCTGATGCTCAAGCGGCTGGACGACGCGCTCGCCGACGGCGATCGGGTCTACGCGGTGCTGCGCGGCTCGGCGATCGGCAACGACGGGCACACGATGGGCATCACCACACCCAACATGCGGGCACAGATCGAGGTGGTCACCGCGGCGCTCGAAGTGGCGGGCATGTCCCCGGACGCGCTGTCGTATCTGGAGGCGCACGGCACCGGCACCATGATCGGCGACCCCATCGAACTGAAGGGGTTGGCGACCGTGCTGGGCGACCGGTCGCGCGGCCCGGAGCCGTGCGCGGTCGGCAGCGTGAAAACCAATATCGGGCACCTGCTGTCCGCGGCGGGCATCGCCGGGGCGGTCAAGACGATCCTGGCCGTGCACCACGCGGCGCTGCCGCCGTCGCTGCACTGCGACAACCTCAATCCGCGATTCCAGTTCGCCGGATCGCCGCTGCAGGTCAACCGAGAACTGCGCCCGTGGCGGCCGGCCGACGGCAGGCCCCGCGCGGCGGGCGTCAGCTCGTTCGGCTTCGGCGGCACCAATGCCCACCTCATCGTCGAGCAGGCGCCCGATGGGCACCGTCCGACACGCCACCCCCTGGATCCACCCGCCTTCCGCAAGAGGAGCTTCATGCTGCCGAAAACGGTTCCCAGCACATCGACGGAGCCCGCGCCGCGGATCGTGGTGCCGATCAGCGCGCCCGCACCGTCGTTCCTCCAGGTGGAGCCGCTGCGATGAGCGGGATCGAATTGGACAGCTTCGCCACCACCCTGCGCGCCGAGGACCCGGTGGTGCGCGACCATCGCGTGCACGGTGTACGGATCCTGCCGGGCGTGGTGTATCTCGACATGATCCTGCGCGCGGCGATGGCGGCGGGGTACCGGCCCGGCGAGCTGACGATCCGAGAGGCGTTGTTCCAGCGTCCGGTCGCCCTCGCCGACGACGGCGCGGTGCGCATCGCGTTCCGCGTGGATCGTCCGACCGGCCGGATCGCCATCGACGTCCAGAGCCTGGACGCGAAAGGCGTGCCGGTCGGCGCGATCGAGCCTGTCGCGGAATGCGTTGTGGTGCGGTCTGCTTCCTCCGATCAGCCGCCGGGGATCGATGCGGCCGAGTTGCGGGCGGCGTCCCGTGCGCGTGGCATGGCGGAGCTGTACGCCCAGACCGGCGGCCGCGGTATCGATCATCGCGAATTCATGCGCGCCACTGGGTATTTCGCTCGGCGCGACGATGTGGTCACCGCGACGCTCGGTCTCGGCGCGGAGGCCGCGGCGCATCTGCCCGGCTTCCTGCTGCATCCCACGTTCCTGGACGCCTCCACGATCGTGCCGTTCATCGATCCGCAGCGGCTCGGCGTGGACGACGACAGCGCGTTCATCCCCATCTTCTTCGGCGACGTCCGCGCCTGGCGCCCGACGCCCGAGGAGGTGCTCGTGCGAGCGGCGGTCCGCGGCGGCGGGCACGGCGGGGACCTGCTCGAAGCCGATGTGGCGCTCTACGACCGGGACGGAGCCCCGGTGGCGCGGTATCGACTGACGTCCAAGCGCGTGCGTGGCAGCGCGGATATCCAGCGGTTGCTGACGCGGCCGCAGGCAGCACCCACGGGACAAGCCACGCCGCGACCGACGACTGTGCCGGTGGCCTCAGGTGATCCGCGTGCGGTGATCACCGCCGATCTGGCCGCTCTCGTGGCCGGTGAACTCGGCGCCGACGCCGCGGGGATCGCCACCGACGTCGGGTTCTACGAGCTCGGATTGGATTCCGGTCGTCTGCTGCGGCTGACCGCCGAGTTGGAGGCGAGGGTCGGCGAGCCGCTGTATCCGACGCTGCTGTTCGAGTACCAGACCATCGACGCGCTCGCCGGACATCTCGCCGACATCGTCGGCGCGAACTACCGCCCCGCCACGTCGACCCCGGACACCGTGCCCGCCGAATCCACCGTGATCGCCGAGGTGGCAGCCCCGCCGACAGTGGACCAGGTCGCGTCGCCGGAATCCGTAGTGGCAGACGACCTCGTCGTTTTCGGGTTCGACTGGGAGCCCGACACCACCGCGCATACGCGTCGGGAACCCACCAGCCTGCTCGTCTTCGATACCGCCGAGCACCCTTACCCGCACGGCGCGGCCGCGACTGTCATCCGGGTCCGTCCCGGTGGCGAGTTCGTCTCCGGTACAGACGCTTTCGTCGTCCACCCGGCGGACGCACGGCACATGGAGTCGCTGGTCGACCAGCTGACGGCCCGGCGGCTGCGCTTCGACGCCGCGGTGTACCTGTGGCCCGAAACGACGACAGACAGTGACCCGCAGGCGCTGATCGAACGGGTGTACCTGCCGCTGCGCGATCTGCTGCGCGCGGTCGCGGGAGTGTCCGAACCGCCGGTGCGCCTGGTGCTGGCTCTCACACCGGCGACACCCGCGGGTGAATCGAGTTGCGCCCTCCTGGGCGGTGCGGCCCGCACACTGCGGCTCGAGCAGCCGCAACCGTTGCTGCGGGCCATCCAACGCGACCCCGCCCGTCCGATCGACGACATCGTGGCCACCGAGCTGGGCGTCGACGAACGCGACCCCGCCACCGAGATCCGCTACCACGGCGCAGAACGCCGGATCCGCCGGACCCGCCCGCTCACCGATGCCACGCCGAGTTCCGGCGACGCGGTGCTGCGCACGGGGTCGGTGGTCGTCGTCACCGGTGGATTCGGCGGGATCGCCCGTCACCTGGCCCGCCGCCTCGCCGCCGAGTACAGCGCACGGCTGGTGCTGGTATCGCGCCGTCCGCTCGACGCGTCGGCCGCGGGACTGCTGGCCGAGCTCGGCGAACTCGGCGCGGAAGCCGTACACGTGCGCGCCGACGTGTCGGTCGCGGCCGACGCCGAACGCGTCGCCACGATCGCCCACGCCACCTTCGGGCCGGTCGACGTGCTCTACCACGGTGCGGGTCAGTTGCGCGACGGACTGCTGTCCGGCAGCAGCCGCGACGACGCGAGAACCGTTCTCGCACCGAAGGTCTACGGCGTCGAGCACTTGACGCGGGCGCTGCCGGAGACCCGCCTGACCGTGTTGTTCTCCTCGGTCTCCGCGGTGCTGGGCAACCCGGGGCAAGCCGATTACGCGGCGGCCAACCGCTATCTCGACGTCTTCGCCGAACAGCGCGACCGAGCCGGAAGCAGGACGATCAGCATCGGCTGGCCGCTGTGGGCCGAAGGCGGTATGCGTCCGCCCGCCGAGCAGATAGCCGCGCTGCGGCGCGCCGGTGTGGGACTGCTGCCCACCGCGACCGGACTGGACCTGCTGTTGTCCTGCGCGACGCTCCACCGCGCACAACTGGCCGCGGTATGGGGCCACAGCGACATCCTGCGAGCACGACTACAACCGGCGACCGCACCGTCCGACGCGCCATCCGCGCCGGGCGATGCGCATCACGCGACCGTGCCGGTCGACGAGCATCGCAAGTCCGTCGAGGAGCCCATCGCGATCGTCGGAATCAGCGGCCGCTACCCCGACGCGGAAAACATCGAGGAGTTCTGGCGCAATCTGCGCGACGGACACGACGCGGTCGGCCCGGTCCCCGCCGAACGCTGGTGGCTCACCTCCGTCCGAGGCACGCCCGGCGCGCCACCGATGACCGGCGGATTCCTGCGTGACGTGGGTGGTTTCGACCCCCAGTTCTTCCGCATCCCGCCGGTTCAGGCGCCGCTGCTTGACCCGCAGGAGCGATTGTTCCTGCAGCAGGCGTACGCGGCGCTCGAGCACGCCGGCTACCACCACACCGACCCGGCCGTGCGCGACCGCCGGGTGGGTGTGTTCGTAGGCGCCACCTGGAGCGACTACCGGCTGCTCGGAGTGGCGGCCAGCCGCGACGGCGATCCGGTCGCGGTGGCCTCGATCCCGTCGTCGATCGCGAACCGCACCTCCTACACCCTCGGTCTGCGTGGACCGAGCCTCACCGTGGACACCGCGTGTTCGGCGTCGCTGACCGCACTGCATCTGGCGCGGCGCAGCCTGCTCGACGGCGAATGCGACGCGGCGCTCGTCGGCGGGGTGAACCTGTTGCTGCACGAGGACAAATTCCTGCTGCTGCACAGCCTGGGCATGATGTCCGAGAGTGGCCGGTGCAGGCCCTTCGCCGCGAGCGCCGACGGCTACGTGCCCGGCGAAGGCGTCGGGGCGCTGTATCTGAAGCCGCTGTCGGCCGCCCGCGCCGACGGCGACACCATCCACGGCCTGATCCTCGGCAGCGCGGTGAATCACGGCGGGCAGACCTCCGGGTACAGCGTGCCGCATCCAGGGGCGCAAGCCGACGTGATCGGCGAGGCCCTGCGCGCCGCCGGGGTCGACGCCGCCGCGATCGACTACCTCGAGGCGCACGGAACCGGGACACCGCTCGGCGATCCGATCGAAATAGCCGGGCTTGCCGCCGCTTTCGGCAGGAACGACGGCGGCCGCTCCCGCGCACTCGGGTCGACGAAGTCGAACATCGGGCACCTGGAAGCGGCTGCGGGCGTCGCGGGTCTCACCCGCGTGCTGTTGCAGCTGCGTCACGGCCGGATCGCGCCGACATTGCATGCCGCACAGGTCAATCCGGCCATCGCGTTCAACTCGGTGCCGTTCCGCTTACCGCGTGAACTGGAGGATTGGCCGCGCCGCACCGTCGACGGCGTCGCGGTGGCGCGGCACGCGGGTATCAGCGCCTTCGGGGCGGGCGGCGCCAACGCTCACGTGGTGCTCGCGGAGTTCATCGACGACCGAGTGCGTCCGGGCGCCACCGGTGAACCCGAGATCTTCGTGCTGTCCGCGCGCACTCCGGAGCGGCTGCGCCGCTATGCCGAAATCATGGCACGGCACTTCCGCACCCTCGACCCCGCGGATTTCCTCGACGCGGTGCGCACCTTGCAAGTGGGCAGGCCCGCACTGGCCCACCGGCTCGCGGTGGTCGCGTCCTCGCCGCTCGAGGTGGCCGACGCGCTCGATCAGTTCGGCGCCGACCAGCTCGGCCCCGTGGTCACCGGCAGCGTCGACGCACACACCCGGCCACCGCTGCACGCGCCCGCGGCGGACGACCGAGAGCTGGCCAGGCAGTGGGTCGCGGGTGCCGACGTCGACTGGCGTGGACGCGGCGGGCCGCGCCAGCGAATCCCGCTGCCCGGCTATCCGTTCGAGCGCACCGACTACTGGATCATCGCACCGCCGCGTGCGGGGTTCGATGCCGCGGTGGAGCGGTTCGACGCGTCCATCCAGCCCGCGGGCACAGTGGAGCCCGGTAAGGCCGAACTCGGCCGCTACGCGGCGATGCTGCTGTTCGCCACCTTCGCCGGAATGGGGCTCACGCCGGGGGAGTGGACCACGCGGTCGCTGGACGCGCGCCTTGGTGTGCGGCCCGAATTCGACCGGCTACGCACCAGCTGCCTGGATATCCTGCGGCGACATGGGCTGGTGCGATGGCACGACGACCGGATCGAAGTGCCTGGTCCGCCACCCGGTACCGGCGGGATGCGCGCCGACCTGCTCGCGCGCTTCCCGGAGACCGAACCATACGTGGCCTTGCTCGATGCCTGCCTGGCCGCCTATCCGCGCGTACTGCGCGGCGAGATGTCCGCGACCGAGGTGCTGTTCCCCGGCGGGGACCTCGAACTGGTCGGCGCGATCTATCGCGGCAACGCCGCCTACGACTTCACCAACGGATTGCTCGCCGGATTGGTGTCGGACGTGGCGCAGCGGCATGGCGAGACCCGGCCGGTGCGGATCGTGGAAGTCGGCGCGGGCACCGGCGGTTCCACGCACGCGGTGCTCGACGCGCTCACCGAACGCGGGATCGCGTTCGACTATCACTACACCGACGTATCGCACAGTTTCGTCGCGCACGGCCGACGCACCTTCGGTACGCGGTCGAACGTGCGGTTCGGCGTGCTGGACATCGAGACGGATCCGATCGCGCAAGGCTTCCCCGCACACCAGGCCGATCTGGTGATCTGCGCCAACGTCCTGCACGCGACGCGGTCGATCGACGCGACGTTGCGCAACGTCCGGCGGCTGCTCGCGCCCGGTGGCGTGCTCGCCTGTACCGAAGCGACCGCCGACCTCGAGGTTCTCGCGCTGACGTTCGGCCTGCTGGAGGGCTGGCACGCGTATCGCGATCCCGAGGCGCGTCTCCCGTATTCGCCGTTGCTGTCCGAATCGCAGTGGCGGGACGCCATGAGTGCGGCGGGTTTCTCTGAAATCCGCGCCTGGGGTCCCGGCCTGTCGGAGGACCCGGAGCCGAGTTTCCGGTTGCTGGCCGCGGTCAGCGCCACCACGCTGCCCGCTGTCGCCTTACCCCCGGCCGATGTGCAGCCCGCCACCGCGCGAGTCGGCCTCGCCGATACCGAGAACCCGCCCGCCGGTGCGCGGCCGGACGCGGAACCGGCCACCGTGAGTGGTGCGGCCGCCCTGGAAGCCGAACTCGTCGCCCTCGTCGCCGAGGGCCTCGGTGTCGGGCGCGGCGAGGTGCGCGCGGAGCTGCCGCTGTCGGACTACGGCGTCGATTCCATTCTCGCGGTGAAGATCATCGATCGAGTCAACGCCCGCTACGACTTGGCGCTGCGACCCACGGTGGTGTTCGACCATCCGTCGGTGCGGCTGCTCAGCAGGCACATGGCCGAACAAGGCGCTTCCGCTCCTCGAACCGCCACCGCGCCGCCCGCACGGCCCAGCGAAAGGTCAACATCGATGGACATCGCCATCATCGGCATGTCCGGGCAGTTCCCGGGCGCGGCGAACCTCGAGGAGTTCTGGCGCGATCTCGCCACAGGGCGGGACGCGGTGACCGAGATCCCCGCCGGACGCTGGCCGATCGCTGAGCATTTCCGTCCCGGCCTGGCGACGCCGGGCAAGACCTACTCCAAGTGGGGCGGCTTCCTCGACGGCGTCGAGGAGTTCGATCCGGCGTTCTTCGACATAGTGCCTGCCGAAGCCGATTACATGGACCCGCAGCAGCGGCTGTTCCTGGAACACAGCTGGCTGGCCCTGGAAGACGCCGCCATCGACCCGAAGTCGTTGCGGCGCACCCGCTGCGGCGTTTTCGCCGGGTCACCCGGATCGGACTACGCCACCCTGCTGCGCAACCGCGGAACGGTCGGCTCCCATCACGTGTTCACCGGTAACAGCCCGGCCATCCTGCCTGCCCGCGTGGCCTATCACCTGGATCTCACCGGCCCATGTCTCGGTCTGGACACCGCTTGTTCCTCGGCGCTGGTCGCGTTGCACCAGGCATGCCGCAGTCTCACCGCAGGGGAGTCGGAGCTGGCGCTGGCCGGCGGTGTCGCGGTGTTCGTGACACCCGAATACCACCTGCTCGCCTCCTCGATGGGCATGCTCTCACCACGCGGGCGATGCGCGAGTTTCGATGCCGACGCCGACGGTTTCGTGATCGCGGAGGGTGTCGGCGTGGTGGTGCTCAAGCCGTTGGCCGCCGCCGAACGCGACGGCGACCCGATCCACGGGGTGATCCGCGGGATCGGCGTCAACCACGACGGCCGCACCAACGGCATCACCGCACCCAGCGTTCGTTCGCAGACCGAACTGGAACTGGCGGTGTATCGCGACGGCGGGATCGATCCGTCCACCATCGGTTACGTCGAAACGCACGGCACCGGAACGCGGTTGGGCGACCCGATCGAACTCGAGGCACTCACCGCGGCCTTCCGTCGCTACACCGACGCGGTCGGCGTCATCCCGGTGGGATCGGTGAAATCGAACATCGGGCACGCCTCGCACGCCGCGGGCATGGCGAGCCTGTTCAAGGTGCTGCTGGCCATGCGCGCCGGACAGGTGCCGCCGTCGCTGCACGTCGCTTCGGTGAATCCGCTGCTCGGATTGGAGCAGTCGCCGTTCTTCGTCAACACCGAACTGCGGGCCTGGGACGGCGCGCCACGCCGAGCCGCGATCAGTTCCTTCGGTTTCAGCGGCACCAACGCGCACCTGGTGGTCGACGGCGCACCGGCCGTAGCGACCGCACGGCGTGCGGGGCCCGGGGAACCGCAGGTGGTGGTGCTCTCCGCGCGCAGCGCTACGAGCCTGTCGCGGATGGCGCGGACGCTGCGCAGGCAGCTCACGGCGCATCCGAATCTGTCGCTCGCCGACGTCGCGCGCACGCTCGCGGTCGGGCGCAGCGAATTCGAGCATCGGCTCGCGGTGGTCGGGGATTCGGTGGATGCGGTCGTGGCCCGGCTTGCCGCCTTCGCCGACGGCGACCGGCCTGCCGGGGTCTACACCGGAACGACCGACACCCCCGCCGCGGACCGCGACACTGCCACCGTGCTGGACGACCCGGAGGCGGTGGCACGGCAATGGGTCGAGGGCGGGCACGTCTCACATGCGGGCTGGGCCGACCCGGCCGCGCGCCGTATCCATCTGCCCGGCTACGAGTTCGACCGGGAACGGTGCTGGGCACCGGACATGAGCGCCCCTTCGTCCGAGCACACGGCGCGCCCGTCGCACAGCTCCGTTGTCGGCGAAGCCCAGGACCTCGCCGCGACGCAGCGCACCGCAGCCCCATCGACCGGCGCGGCGCCCCGCGAGCTCAGCACCGCCGCAGCGGTGGCATCCGGCACGTCAACGGTCGAGACGGCACTCGATGGACCCGCGACATCCTCGCAAGCTGTCGGAGGCTCGTCGGTGCCCGCGACACAGACGGCCGCTGCGCTCCAGGACAACAGCGCGCTCCAGAACCCTGCCGACGATCGGGCTCGTGGACTTGCTGCGCCTGATCATGCCCAGCCCACACCGCCGGACCCCACGCAGCGACGGCAGTCCGCCGAGACCTACCTCAAAGGCCTGCTCGCCGAGTACTGCCGACTCGACCCGCAGCGGATCCGCACCCGAATCCCGCTGCAGGACTATGGCATCGACTCGGTGCTGATCAGCAAGATGAACGACCGGCTGGAAACCGACTTCGGACCGATGCCGAGCACGCTGATGTTCGAATACCAGACCGTTCGCGACCTCGCGGGCTACCTCGCCGACGAGCACGGGCCGCGTCTGGCCGCCATCACCGACGACACGACGACCGCAACCGCGGCATCCGGCGGCGCACCCGCGTCGGTGGGCTCGGTCGCCTCCGAGCCCACCGCTCCCGCCGAGCATTCCGCCGACGACGCGGACGACGCGGACGACGCCGAGGACATCGCCGTCATCGGCATGGCGGGCAAGTTCCCGATGGCGGGGGACATCGAGGAGTTCTGGGCCAACCTGGTCGCCGGTCGCGACTGCATCGTCGAGGTGCCGCCGCAACGCTGGGATCACCGCGAATACCTGTCCGACGATCCCGACGAACCGGGCACCACCTACGCGCGCTGGGGCGGATTCATCGACGACGTCGACAAGTTCGACGCTCGCTTCTTCGGCATCACCCCCAAAGACGCCGAGGAGATGGACCCGCAGCAACGGCTGTTCCTCGAAACCTCCTGGGCGGCTCTGGAAGACGCGGGTTACTCGCCCGATCGGGTACGCCGCAGCGCCGCCGCACGCGGCCTGCCGGATGCCGGCGTCTTCGCCGGGGTCGGATACGCCGAGTACCAGGCGTTCGTCGGCGTGCCGATCTCGGGGTATTTCGCGGTGGCGAATCGGGTGTCCTACCACTTCGGCTTCACCGGCCCGTCTCTCGCGGTCGACACGGCGTGCTCGGCGTCGCTGACCGCGCTGCATCTGGCCTGCGAGAGTCTGCGCCGCGGCGAAGCGGCCTACGCGCTGGCCGGTGGGGTGAACGTGTCCATCCATCCCGGCAAGTACTTGCTGCTCGGCTACGGCCGCTGGGCATCCACCGACGGCCGCTGCCGGACGTTCGGCGCGGGCGGCGACGGCTACGTGCCGGGCGAGGGTGTGGTCACGTTGGTCCTCAAACCGCTGCGGCACGCACGCGCCGACGGTGACCGCGTTTACGGCGTGATCCGGGGCAGCACCGTCAACCACGGCGGACGCACCAACGGGTTCACCGTCCCCAACCCAGTCGCCCAGGCCGACCTCATCGGCCGAGCCCTGACCGCGGCACGCGTCGACGCGGCCGACATCGGCTACGTGGAAGCCCACGGCACCGGTACCGCGCTGGGCGACCCGATCGAGATCGCCGCCCTCACCAAGGCCTATCGGCGCTCGACAGCGGAGCAGGGCTACTGCGGCATCGGCTCGGCGAAATCCAGTGTCGGACATCTGGAAGCGGCGGCGGGCGCGGCGGGCGTGGTCAAGGCGCTGCTCCAACTGCGCCACGACACCATCGCGCCCAACCTGCACAGCGATCCACCGAACCCGGGAATCGACTTCGCGGCGACACCGTTCCACGTCATCGATCGGCCCACACCCTGGCCGCGCCCCGTCGACGGCACACCACGCGTCACCGCCGTCAGCTCGTTCGGCGCGGGAGGCTCCAACGCCCACATGATCCTCACCGACGCCGAGCCCGTGGCGGCAACGCCGGAAGATGGGCGGCCGAGGATCGTGGTGTTGTCCGCCCGCGACGCCGACCGGCTCGCGGAGCTGGCCGCCCGCACCGCCGATCGGCTGCGCGATCACCCGCTCGCCCTGCCCGATGTGGCGTGGACGCTGGCCGTCGGCCGGACACCGTTCGAACATCGACTCGCGGTGGTCGCCACCTCGACGGCCGAACTCGTCGAACTACTCGACAGCACAGCCGATGCCGGCGCACCCGCACCGGCGGAGGGACTACTGGTCTTCCGCGGCGTGGCCCGCACCCACCGCGACCTCGACGAGCTGCCCGGCGAATCGGATGCCGACCGCGCCGAAGTGCGCGCCCTGCTGCGGTCGGGCAACCTGCCGCGAGTCGCGGAACTGTGGGCAGGCGGATGGACCGTGGACTGGGAACAGGGCTACGAGCAGCCGTTCGGCCGGATCGTGGGTCTGCCCGGTTATCCGTTCGCCCGGCGCAGTTACTGGATCGTGCCCGAGGACTACCGCAGACGAACACCGCACGTGGTCGCGAAGACGGTGGTCACGCAGGAGATCGAGCCACCGCAGTCGGAGCAGCGCAACGGGCACTCACCGAACGGCACAGCGCTTCAGGACGTTGCGGCACCGCCGGAACCGGTCGAAACGCCCACCGCCGAAGTCGCCGCACCGGCCGTCGCCGAGTCCTCCGGTGACGAATTCGACAGCGAGTTGTGCGACCGGCTCGCCGAGCACATCCGGGAGATCTTCGCCGATCTGACCAAGTCCGACCCGGCCGAGCTCGACCTCGACGCGGAATTCGCCGACTTCGGATTCGACTCGGTGGCCACCGTCCGGATGCTCAACCGGCTGATGAAGCACTACGACGTCAAGATCCCGGCGGAATCGACCGAGCTGCATCCGACGATCGCGTCGCTGTCGCACTATCTGGTGGCCGAAGGCATCATCTCCGGCACGGCACACGACGACGCTCCGCGCCCGACCGTGGCCGCCGCGGCCACAGCGGCCCAGCAGGACATCCCCGTGGTGACGACAGAGGTCCCGATCCCGGTGCGGTCGGTCTTCATCACCGGCGTGACCGGCGTGCTGGGCGGCAAGCTGCTGCACGATCTACTCACCCGCACCGACGTCCGCGTGACCTGCCTGGTGCGCGGCAAGACCGTGGCCGCGGCCGAGCGTCGGATCAAGCACTTCCTGAGCACCTACGACCCGGAGTCGACCCTCGACGAGGCGTTCGCGCAGCGCGTCACCGCGGTGCTCGGCGACGTCTCCAGCGAACGGCTCGGCCTGGACGAGGTCACCTGGCGGCGGCTGGCCGACGACGTGGACTTGACCATCCACGCCGCGGGCCGCACCACCTTGGTCACGTTCTACGACGCCCTGGCCCCGATCAACGTCGAAGGAACCCGTCGCGCGGTGGAATTCGCGTTGCGCTCGCGCGGCAAGTACCTGGTGTACGTGTCGAGTTTCAGCGCGCTGGGCGATCGGCTCAATTTCAACAACCCGCCGTTCACCGAGCGGGATCTCGAACTGGGTCAGGGCTACGACCATCTGCCCTACCAGCAGACCAAATACGAGTCGGAGAAGCTGATCCGGGAGGCGAGCGAACGCGGACTGCTGTGGGACATCGTTCGCCCCGGCAACATCATGGGCGACAGCCGGACCGGCCGGTACCCGTTCTCCGAGGTCAGCGTCAAAGGCGCGTACTACGACATCCTCAAGACGATGATCGAGACCGGCGAGACGATGCTGACGCCGGTGCACTGGGACATCAGTCCGGTCGACTACGTCAGCGCCGCGATCGTGCACATCGCCACGCGCCGCGCCACCTACCGGGAGACCTACCACCTGACCAATCCGGACATCCGGCGCTACTACGACGTGGTCCGCTACGTCCAGCGTGCCGGGTACGAGGTGGCGTTGGTGCCGCTGGAGGAATTCCACCGCAGGGCCACCGACCGGCAGATCTACCGGCTGGGCACCGACGAGGTGTACGACAGCCAGACCCTGGAGATGTTCAAGTACGGCATCGAACTGTTCGGCACCATCCACTACGAGGAGAGTTCCTACGCCGACTGCACCTACACCCGGCGGGTGCTCGGCGCGGCGGGCATCGACTGCCCGCCGACCGAGGACCTGGTGCGGGTGTACCTGGCGCACTGCGCCGAGGTGGGCTACATCCCCGCACCCCGCGGGGCCGAGCCGACCGCGGAGGTGCTGCGGTGAGCTGCACGATCGTCTTCCCGGGGCAGGGTGCGCAGCGCACCGGGATGGGAGCGGATTTCTGCGCCGAATTCCCGCTCGCGCAAGACACTTTCGCCGAAGCGAGCGCCGCGGTGGGCGAGGACCTGCTGCGGATCTGCGTCGAGCGGGATCCGCGACTGCATCGCACGGAGTACACCCAGCCGTGCGTGCTGACGATGGAGATCGCCGCCTACCGGGTGCTGGTGAGCGAATCCGGCTGGCAGCCCGTCGCTTTCGGCGGGCACAGTCTCGGCGAGTACGCCGCGCTGGTCGCGGCGGGCGTCTTCGAACTCGCCGACGGGGTACGGCTGGTGCGCACGCGCGGCGCGCTGATGCAGCGCGCGGTGCCGGAGGGCGCGGGCGCGATGGCCGCGCTGATCCTGCCGGGCATCGCCGACTCGGGGGTGGCCGATCTGGTGGCCGAGGCGGGCGTCGAGGTGGCCAACGACAATTCCACCGATCAGCTGGTCATCAGCGGTGAACGCGACGCTGTCGCGGCCGCCCGTGTCGTGCTCGGCGAGCGCTTCCCGGAACTGCGGTTCGTCCCGTTGCGGGTCAGCGCGCCGTTCCACTCCCGCTGGATGCGCGGCATCGAGGACGAGTTCGCGGGGCATCTGGCCGAATGCACACCGCGCATACGGGCTGAGCGCGCGGTCGCGGTGACCTCGAACTACACCGGGGAGTTCCATCGGCCCGAAACCCTCGCCGAGCATCTGGTCCGCCAGATCTCCGCCCCGGTGCGCTGGACGGCGAACATGCGAGCGTTGTTGCGCTCGGGCACACCCCGCTACGAGGTGGGCCCGTCGGCACCGCTGTCGAAGTTCTTCGCGACGCTGGATGCCCCGGTGACCCGGATCGCGACGGTAGCTGATGTACGTGCGCTGCCCCTATCGAAAGCCGCTCCGGCTGAGACGGTCTCGGCGATTTCCTCGGCAGCCGCACTGACAGCGGCTGCGCCGGTCACACCGAGAACGGCTATGCCGGTCGCACCGGAATCCGCTCCGGCTGCGATGACCTCTCCGACGGCGGTTGCGGCGCAACCAATTCGCGAGGCGCAAGGGCTGACCATCCATCGCAAGAGCGCCGCGACGCCGAGCCTGCGGTTGTTCTGCTGGCCCTTCGCCGGCGGCAAGGCGGCGGCCTACACGCCGTGGCGGCGCCAGCTGCCCGACTGGATCGAGCTGTGCGTTCTGGAACTGCCTGCCCGCCAACGGCATCTGGCGCAGACGCCGATCCGGCGATTCACCGATCTGGTCGAGACGGCGTTGACCGCGGTGCTGCCGCTGACCGATCTTCCGTTCGCGTTCTTCGGCCACAGCCTCGGCGCGCTGGCCGCCTACGAGGTCGCCCGCCGCCTGCCCGAGGGGATCGCGCCACGCGCGTTGTTCCTCGGTGGTGCGGTGGCCCCGCATCTCCCCAGGCCGGGTCGGTTGTCGGAGCTACCGGACCACGAGTTCGTCGCGGCGGTAGGCCATTACGGCGGCATCCCGCCGGAAGTGCGCGAGACCCCGGAGGTGATGGCGCTGTTCCTGCCCGCGTTGCGCAGCGACTTCGAGATCTTCGACGACTACCGATTCACACCCGCCGCCGCGCCGTCGTGCCCGGCCCACCTGTTCGGTGGTCGCGACGACCGCCAGGTCGCGGTCTCCCAGCTGGAGGCCTGGCGCGACGTCCTGCCTGGACTGCGCTCCACCGAGCTGCTGCCCGGCGGCCACTTCTTTCTCGTCGAGCAGCGGGCAGCGCTGCTCGACTCGCTCGCGGACAAGCTCGCCGCTGTCCGCCCCGACGCGGTATCCGCCTGATGAAGGGATTCACTAATGAAGGTCGAAGTCCTCACCCCGTCGTGCAACCTCGACACCGTCCGCGACGGGCGCGGTGGCATTTTCACCTGGGTCCCGCCGGAACCCCTGCTCGAGTTCAACCTGATCTACATGCACCCCGGCAAGGTGCGCGGCCTGCACTACCACCCGCATTTCGTCGAGTACCTGCTGTTCGTCGAGGGCAACGGCGTGCTGGTGACCAAGGACGACTACGCGGATCCGGACTGCCCGGAGGAGTTCATCCATGTGGGCAAGGGCATCTGCACGCGCACGCCGATCGGGGTGATGCACACCGTGTACTCGATCACCCCGCTGACCTTCGTCGCGATGCTGACCAAGCCGTGGGACGAGTGCGATCCGCCGATCGTGCAGGTGGCGCCGCTGCCACACACCTTGGAAGGCAAGTCGTGAGCGGCCGAATATCGGTGCGGCCGACCAGCGCGGCCGCCCGTGCCGGGCAGGACCTCGCATGAGCGGGATGCGGGTGGCGGTGCTCGGCGCCGCGGGATACGTGGGCGCCGCACTGGTCGAGGCGCTCGGCAGGACGCGGCGATGGGAGGTCGTGCCCGTGGTGCGCGACGACCACGAATTCCACTGCACGGCAGGTCGTTACGACGTGCTGATCAACGCCGCCTGCCCGTCGAAGCGGTTCTGGGCCGAGCAGCATCCCGGCGACGATCGCCGGGAGACGGTGGACAAGACGCGCCTGCTGCGCGAGCAGTGGCGCTGGGACCGGTTCGTGCAGATCAGCAGCATCTCCGCACGGACCCAGCTGGACACGGTCTACGGCCGCCATCGCGCGGAGGCCGAGCGAATGTGTTCCGGCCGCGACACTTTCGTCGTCCGGCTCGGCCCGATGTACGGCGGCGACTACCGCAAGGGTGTGCTGGCCGACATGGCCGCCGACCGTCCGGTATTCGCCAGCGGCCGCTCCCGGCAGAGTTTCGCCCCGGTGAACTGGTGCGCCGACTGGATCGCCGCCCACCTGGAGGACACCGGCCTGCGCGAGGTCGGCGCACGCACCACCGTGACGCTGGCGGAGGTACGCGACGCGGTGGGCTCGTCCTCGCAGTTCGCCAAAGATGTTGTCGACGACCAGTTCCCGACCACCGCCACCGGCCCGGACTGGCCGGAGGCGGCGGCGGTGATCGACTGGCTGGCGGGGCGGAGGGTCAGCGATGCGCGGGCGAGGTGACGCGATGCCTGCCGGGGCGCAGGTACTTCTCCGCGCACAGCACCAGCAGGAAACGCACGCTGGTCGCGACATCGCGGGTGCGCATCTTGGACGCGCCCGCGGTGCGGTTGAGGACGTGGATCGGCACCTGTTCGATCCGGAAACCATTGGCGGCGAGGATGTAGAGACTTTCGAAGAAGAAGGAGTAGCCGTTCGAGCGAACGCGATCGAAAGCCGCCACCGGAATCGTGTCCAACCGGTAGTATCGGAACGCGCCGGTGGCATCGTAGGGCATCCGCAGCAGTGTCACGGTGAGAAAATGCCCGACCCGGGTGAGGACCTTGCGGAAGGGAGTCCAGTCGGCGAGGCTGTCCTCTTTCAGATAGCGCGATCCGACCACGATGTCGAAACCGTCGGAAGCGGCGCGCAATGCCGGAAGATACGACGGCGGATGCGCGAAATCGGAATCCATCGTGATGATGTGCGCATATCCCTGCGCGTATGCCCAGCGGATACCGGCCTGGTGTGCGGAGCCCACGCCCTGCCGTCCCGCCCTGTGCAGCACGTGGATGCGGGGCGCGTGCTGTCGGGCCAGCTCATCGAGCAGATCTCCGGTGCCGTCCGGGGAATTGTCGTCGACGAACAGGACGTCGAAATCGGAGCCCTGTTCCAGGATCTGAGCGAGCAACGGGCCCACGTTGCGACGCTCGTTGTACGTCGGAATCATTACCAGAGTTTTTTCGGAGGCCGCGCTCATGCAATCGAATTCTAATACCGGCGGCGACCGAAAGATAGGTATTGCCCGCCATTTGACGACCGGTTAGTCTCGGGGCTGGAGGTTTGATGAGAAAGGCACTGATAACCGGCATCACCGGCCAGGACGGGTCTTATCTGACAGAATTCCTGTTGCAGCAAGGATATGAGGTGCACGGGATTGTCAGGCGTGCGTCGAATTTCAATACCGACCGCATAGACCACCTGTATTCCGATACCCATTCCCAACGCCGGCTGTTCCTGCACTACGGGGATCTGATGGATTCCAGCAGTCTCAACCGGATCCTGGAGGACGTACGACCGGCGGAGATCTACAACCTGGGCGCGCAGTCGCACGTGCACATCTCGTTCCAGATCCCGGAGTTCACCGCGGAGACCAACGCGATCGGCACACTGCGCATCCTGGACGCCATCCGCAAGACCGGCATCGCGACCCGCTTCTACCAGGCTTCGTCCTCGGAGCTCTACGGCGGCCTGCACGACGTGGCGCTCAGCGAGCGCACGCCGTTCCATCCGCGCTCGCCGTACGCGGTGGCGAAGCTGTACGCGTACTGGATCACGGTCAATCATCGCGAGGCCTACGGGATGTACACGGTCAACGGCACCTTGTTCAACCACGAATCACCTAGGCGCGGCGAGGTTTTCGTCACCCGCAAGGTGACAAGGGGCGCGGTGCGCATCGCGCAGGGCAAACAGGAGAAGTTGTTCATCGGCAACCTGGACGCTCGCCGGGACTGGGGATACGCCAAGGAGTACGTCGAGGCGATGTGGCTCATGCTGCAACAGTCCGAACCCGACGACTACGTGATCGCCACCGGCGAGACCCACAGCGTGCGCGAGCTGTGCGAGACCGCGTTCGCCGCCACCGGTGTCGAATTGATCTGGGAAGGAACCGGATTGACCGAGAAGGGGATCGACCGGCGAACCTCGCGAGTGCTCGTCGAGGTCGATCCGACCTATTTCCGCCCCGCAGAGGTGCATCATCTCACCGGTGACCCGAGCAAGGCGCGCGAGAAGCTCGGGTGGCAGCCCCGGACGAGTTTCACCGAACTCGTCGAGTTGATGGTCGCCCACGATATGGAGAACGCGTGACGCAAGCAGTGGCGGTGCAGGGCTGCCGGGTGTGCGGGAACACCCGGCTCGAAACGGTCGTCGACCTCGGCACGATGGCGTTGACGGGAGTGTTCCCGGCCACCGATCCCACCGAGGTGCCGCGCTACCCCTTGGAGTTGGTGCGCTGCGTGCCCGAAGGCAGCGAGGAGTGCGGGCTGGTGCAGTTGCGCCACACCGCGGACTTCGGCGAAATGTATTCGCCCGGCTACGGATACCGCTCCGGGCTGAATCGATCGATGATCGAGCACCTCGCCCACCGGGTGGACAGGATTCGGCAGCGGGTGCCGCTGTCACCGGACGACGTGGTGATCGACATCGGCAGCAACGACGCGACGTTGCTGCGCGCCTATCCGGAAGGGTCGGCGACGATTCTGGGCATCGACCCGCTGGGGGAGAAGTTCCGCCGGTTCTATCCGCCGCACGTGCGGTTGGTGACCGGCTACTTCGACCACGAGCTGGCCGAATCGGTGCTCGCGGGGCGGCGGGCCAAGGTGATCACCTCGATCGCCATGTTCTATGACGTCCCGCGCCCGCTGGAGTTCATGCGCGCGGTGTACGACAACCTCGCCGACGACGGCATCTGGGTGCTCGAACAGAGCTATCTGCCCGCGATGCTGGCCACCACCTCCTACGACACCATCTGTCACGAGCACCTCGAGTACTACACCCTCGACCAGATCGAGTGGATGGCGCGGCGGTGCGGATTCGTGGTGCTCGAGGTGGAACGCAATACCGTCAACGGCGGCAGCTTCGCACTCACACTCGGCAAGCAAGGGGTGGCCTCGCCTGCCGACGCCGCCGCGCTGGATCGGATGCGCCACGAGGAGTCCGCGCTCGGGTTGCACACCTCGCAGCCGTACGCGGAATTCGCCAAACGGGTCGACCAGCACCGCGAACAGGTCCGGGAGTTCTTCGACCGCTCCCGCAAGGCCGGTCTGCGCACGCTCGGGTACGGAGCCTCCACGAAAGGCAACGTGGTGCTGCAGCACTGCGGGATCGGGCCGGAGGATCTGGCGTGCATCGCGGAGGTCAACGACGACAAGTTCGGCAAGTTCACCCCCGGCAGCGCGATCCCGATCGTGTCCGAGGAGCAGGCGCGTGCCATGGCGCCCGACCAGTTCTTCGTGCTGCCCTGGCATTTCCGTACCATGATGCTGGAGCGGGAGAGCGCTTTCCGCGCGGCGGGCGGGCGGTTGGTGTTCCCGCTGCCGGAACTGGACGTGGTGTGAGATGACCATCGTCGTCACGGGCGCGGCCGGGCAGGACGGCACGCTGCTGTCGGACCTGCTCGCCGGGCGCGGCGAGCGCGTGCTGCGCATCGGCCGCGACGGCCCGGTCGACATCACCGACGCCGCCGCGGTCGAGGAATTCGTCGCCGCCGAACGCCCCCGGCAGGTCTACCTGCTGGCGGCGGTGCAACATTCCTCGCAGGACGACCACGGCGACCCGCACGAGCTGGCCCGCGCCTCGCATCGGGTCAACACGCTGCCGGTGCAGCATTTCGCGGAGGCGATCGATCGCCACCGCACCGGCACCCGCCTGTTCTACGCGGCCTCGTCGCACGTCTTCGGCTCCGACGGCGACGCGGTGTGCGACGAGAACAGCGGGCTGCGGCCGGACTCCATCTACGGGGTGACCAAAGCGGCCGGCCTGCTGGCCTGCCGCGCCTACCGTGCCCGCGGCGTCTTCGCGGCGGCCGGCATCCTGTTCAACCACGAATCTCCGCTGCGTGCAGAGAAATTCGTCACCCGCAAGATCGTGCGCGCCGTCGCCCGGATCCAGCGCGGTGAGACCGGCACGGTGGAGGTGGGCAGGCTGGACGCGGGCGCCGACTGGGGATACGCGCCGGACTACGTCGAGGCGATGACGCGGATCCTGGCGCTCGACGAGCCGGAGGAGTTCGTCGTCGCCACCGGCGAACACCACACGGTCGCGCAGTTCTGCGCGGCGGCGTTCGGGATGGCCGGACTGGACTGGCACGACCATGTCCGCGAACGGTCCTCGGTGCTCACCCGCGGCGGGCGACCGCGAGTGGGTGAGTCGAGGAAGTTGCGCGCGCGGACCGGGTGGCGCCCTTCGGTGGATTTCCACGGCATGGTGCGGGCCATGCTCGTCGCCGAGGGCGTGCGCCTTGCTGAGCAATCGAGGCCGGTACGCACCGGCGGAACGGATGGATGACGTGACCCTGAACGACGAGAACGTTCTCGCCGCCCACTTGATCTCCGTCGCCGACGGCGTCCCCGAGGAGACCGCCGCCCGGATCGGCGAGATCGGCACCGAGACCGTCGCCGACGCGGTGCTGAAGGAGATCGCCTGGCGCGCGGGCTACGGCGCGCGCCCTGGACAACCGGTGACCGCGGTGTTCGAGCTGACCCACGAGGGCAAACAGCTGGACTACCTGGTCACCTTCGGCGCCGACGACCCCGCGATCGCCCCGGGCACCCTGGAGGATCCGTGGCTGGTGGTGCGCCAGGATCTGGTGGAGTTGCTGCGCGCGGTCTACGGACCGCCCGACGCCGCCCTGGGCACCCGCGCCATCACGATCAAGGACGAGCCGGGGCCGGGCAGTTTCGCGCCCGACGACCCGTGGCGATTGGCCCGCGACGCCGCCGCCGTCGCCGCCGACCGCATCGTCACCGCCTGCCGTCCCCACCACTACGACCTCGACGCGCTGTCGCTGCACTTCGGTTCGGACAAGTGGGGCGGGCACTGGTACACCCAGCACTACGAGCGGCATTTCGCGCCGCTGCGCGACAGCCGGATCCGCATCCTCGAACTGGGCATCGGCGGATACACCGCCCCCGACGTCGGCGGCGCGTCGCTGCGGATGTGGAAGCAGTACTTCCGCCGCGGCCTGGTGTTCGGGCTGGACTACTTCGACAAGTCCGGCATCGCCGAGCCGCGCCTGCAACCCCTGCGCGGCGATCAGGGCGATCCGGCGTTTCTCGACGGGCTCGGCGACTCGCTCGGCCCGTTCGACATCATCATCGACGACGGCAGCCACATCAGCGGCGACGTGATCGCCTCGTTCGGTGCGCTGTTCGCCCACCTGCGGCCGGGCGGACTGTACGTGGTGGAGGACACTCAGACCTCCTACTGGTCGGGCTGGGGCGGAAGCAGCACCGCGACCGACGATCCGGCCACCACCATCGGTTATCTGAAGACCCTGGTGGACGCCCTGCACCACCAGGAATTCGAGAAGGAATCCGGCCGAGCGGCAGGCGCTTTCGACGACTGGATCGGGGCGCTGCACTTCTACCACAACATCGTGGTGATCGAAAAACGCCGCAATGCCGAGCAATCGGCTCCATCATGGGTGCCTCGGCACACCAATCCGATGGAGTGGATGAAGCCGAAGGAGTGATCGGATGAAGTTTCTAGTCGTGCCGGTGCCCTCGTCGGGCCATCTGCTGGCGATGGTGCCGTTCTGCTGGGCGCTGCGCCAGGCAGGCCACGAAGTGCTGGTCGCCTCGCGCGACGACGTGACGGCGACCGCGCTGCGCTCGGGGCTCAACGCCGTCGAGGTGACCGCGCTGAACGTGCCGATGGACCAGTTGCGTACCCAGGTGAACCCGGGCATGTTCCCGCTGCCGCTGTTCGCCGACCGCGACCAGTCCAGCGGACAGGGCCTGTGGCAGATCGCCGCGCAGAACTGGCACAACCACGCCCGCCAGTACCTCGAGACGTTCGCCGCGGTGGCCACCGACTGGGGCGCGGAGGTGATCCTCACCGACCCGCTGGCCACCATCGGCCGCGCGCTCGGCGCGCAACTGGATCTGCCGGTGCTGGTGCACCGCTGGGGCATCGACCCCACCGGCGGTCCCTTCACCGACCGCACCGCCGCACTCGCCGAGGAGGCGGGCACTCGGCTGGCCGACCCGGTCGCCGTGCTCGACATCTGCCCGCCGCGGCTGCAAGCGCCCGACGCCGCGCCGAGCATCCGGCTGGGCTACGTCCCGTTCAACGGCACCGGCGTGCTGCCGCCGTGGCACCGCAACGAGCACGGCCGCAAACGGATCGCGGTCTGCATGGGCGGCAGCACGCTCGGCCTGACCGGTCCCCGGCCGCTGGAGTCCGTGCTCGCCGCGCTGGCCGCCGTCGACGACGCCGAGGTCGTCGTCGCGCTCTCGGCACCGGACCGGGCCACGGTCGGCGAACTGCCCAACCATGTCCGTGTCGTGGAAGAGGTTCCGCTGAACCTCTTCCTGCCGGGCTGCGATCTGCTCGTGCATCACGGCGGCTCGACCACCGGCCTCACCGCGGGCTGGTTCGGCCTGCCGCAGTTGGTGCTGCCACAGATGTTCGACCAGTTCGATTACGCCAGAGGCCTGGTGCGCAGCGGGGCCGGGCTGACCGCAGAGACCGCTGCCGGGCAAGGCGACGTCGAGGCGCTCACCACCGCGATCCGCACGCTGCTGCGCGAGCCGCGTTTCCGCGCCGCCGCCGAACAGATCGGCGCCGACCTGCGCGCCGCGCCCGCACCGGGCGACGTGGTGTCCCAGGTTGTTCCGCTGCTGGCCGAGCACGCCGGAGCAGCGACCAGATAGACCGTCCGCGCGGCCCGAACCGGGCGGCGCGGGAACCGAAAGCCGTAGGTTGCAGATGATATCCAGGACATGGACCAGGTTCCGTGGTTCGCTCGACTACTACGCCGCGATGTACGCGGTCTTCGTGGTCGGCATTCTCGTCCCCGTCGTGATGATCGTGCTCGCGCTCACCGGCCTACCGGGCCCCGTGACCGCCGTGCTCGGCATCGTGTGCGCGGCGGTGCTGTTCGTGCTGTTCGTGCCGAGGGTGCCCGACGAGTGGCGGGAGGTGGTGCGCAGCAAACCGATCGTGGTGCGGGTGCTGTGGAGCCTGGTGATCGTGCTCGTCGTCGCGGTCCTGGCCCGGTTGACGCAGTTCATCCTCGACGCCGACAACGTGGACGCCTCGCTGTCGGCCGACGACGACTTCCTGGTCAAGAAGACCCACCTGTCCGGCTACATCAGCGGCGCGCTCATGGCCGAACACGACCCGGCCGGTCTCTACGACCGTCACCGCTACGAGTCGCCCCAGGCGGATTCGATCCTGCCCGCGGTGACACCACAGGATCGCGACGCCTACCTCTACCCGCCGCCGTTCCTGCTGCTGCCGCGATTGCTGCTGCTGTTCAGCCACGACTTCGCCACGCTGCGGGCGCTGTACTACTCGCTGTACGTGGCGATCGTGCTGGTGGCCATGTTCGCCATCGCCCGCTGGATCGGCGGCAGGCAGGGCGGGGTGCTGGCGGCGCTGACCCCGGTGGTGTGGATCAGCCTGCCGACGCTGGCGACCATGCAGATCGGCAACGTCCACGTGCTGGTGCTGTATGTCGGCGGTGCGGGCGCGATGGCGCTTTTCCATCTGCGGCGCAACATCTTCGGCGGCGCGGCGCTGGCATTCGCGATCGTCGCCAAGGTGTCCCCGGCGATTCTGCTGGTCTATCTGCTGGTCCAGCGGCGCTGGCGGCCCGCGGCCTGGACGGCCGTGTTCGGCGGCCTGTATTCGCTGGCGACGTTGGCGATCTTCGGTTGGGAGCCGTGGCGGCAGTTCTTGTCCGACGGCACCTGGAAGCGGCTGGCCAGCGGGGAGTTCCACCAGTTCGTGCTGGTCGAACGCGCCAATCAGCTGGTCAACTATTCGCCGTTCGGGCTGCCCTACAAGGCGAACATCATGGGCTGGGACATCGGCGATCCCGTCGGTCCCGCTCGCCTGATCACCAACGTCTACACCTTGCTGCTGCTGATCCTGGTGGCGGTCACCGCGGTGCGCATCCACCGGCGGCTGTCGGCGTGGGCCGAAGGGCCGCGGGTGCGCGCCGAGCAGCTGGCCATCTGGCTGGCGGTGCTGACGCTGGCGTCGTTCCGCGCGCCGTTCGGGCCGTGGGTGTACATCGCGGTGGGCGCGGTGTGGATGCTGGCGGTGTACGCGGGGCTGATGCGCGGCGGCAAACGCACCGTCGCCCTGCTGACGGTGGCCTGGCTGATCATCGCGGTCTACAACGAGAACGTCTACTTCACGCTGGTGGCGCAGACGATCATCTACGTGGCCTGCTTCTTCGTGGCCTGGCGGGCGAGCGCGGGCACCGAGGCGGAAGCAACGCCGCCGCAAGAGGACTCCCCTCGAACGGAACGGGTCTCCGCGGCATGAGCACCTATTGCGTGATCGGCGCGGGTGCGGCCGGTCTGGCGACCGCACGCGAATTCGCCGCGCACGGCTTGGATTTCGAGGTGCTCGAAGCGGCCGACGGTATCGGCGGGATCTGGGACGCCCGGCGCCCGGACTCGCCGGTCAGCCGCAACACGCACGTGATCGCTTCCAAAGGGGTGCAGGCGTTTTCGGGGTTCCCGATGCCCGAGGACTATCCCGACTATCCCGGGCACGAACTCGTGCTGCGCTACCTCAACGCCTACGCCGACGCTTTCGAGCTGTGGCCGCGCATCCGGTTCAACACCGCGGTGCGGCACGTCGAGCCCGGCGATGACGGCTGGTCGGTGACGCTGGCCGCCGGATCCGAGCGACGCTACGCGGGAGTCGTCATCGCCACCGGCCACGACCGCACCCCGCGCCGCATCGACATCCCCGGCTCGGGCACGGTGCCGGTGCTGCATTCGAGCGAGTACCGCGATCCCGAACAGGTGCTCGGCAAGCGGGTGCTGGTGATCGGGGCCGGGCAGTCGGCGGCCGACATCCTGTCCGACTGCGCGGTCAACGCCGCGCTGACCCTGCACAGCAGCAGGCGCGGGTTCTACTGCATGCCCAAGTACATGCTGGGCCGCCCGACCGACAGCATGCTGCAGGGCCGGATGTGGCGGCCGCTGCGCAAGCGGGCCTTCGAGCGGCTGTTCTCCTATCTGCGCGGCCGCTCCCGCTCGTTCGGGCTTCCGGTGCCCGATTTCGCCGAGGGCATCGTCATCCCGATGCTCGGCGACCAGTTGCACCACTACTACACGCACGGCGACATCACACCCAAACCCGACGTCACATCGATCGACGACGACCGGGTGACGTTCGCCGACGGCACCGAGGAGAAGGTCGACCTGGTGGTGCTGGCCACCGGGTTCGTGCCGAACTACCCCGTCGTCGACCGAACTCTGTTGAACTGGGCCGACGGCAGCCTGCGACCGGGTTTGTATCTCAACATCTTTCCGCCGCACACCCGGGACTTGTTCGTGATCGGGATGGTGCGCCCGATCGGCTCGCACTGGGACGTCTACGAGAAGCAGGCCGAGTTGGTCGCCGAATATCTGCGCGCCAAGGCGAACGACCCGGTGCGGGTCGAGCGTTTCGACCGCGCCACCCAGGGCCGCCAGCCCGACCTGTACGCCGGGCTGCGGCTCTATCACGCCGACCAGTACCCGCTGGTGGTGGAGAAACAGGACTACGTGAACCAACTGCGCAAGCACGCCAAGCTCTTGAAGTGAAAGGTCGGACCATGAAAGCACCCGGGCCCGGTCTGGTGGAAACCGGACGCATGCTGCCGAAACTGGCGAAGAACCCGCTGACGACGGTGGGCGCGTTGCTGGACGGCTACGGCGACGTCGTGCGGGTCAAGGCGGGCCCGATGCTGGTCTACCTCGTCGCGGATCCGGCGATGACCGAGTACGTCCTCAAGGACAACTACACCAACTATCGCAAGAGCCCGATCTACGACGAGTTCAGCATCCTGCTCGGCGACGGGCAGCTGACCACCAACAACCTGGAGTACTGGCGTAGACAGCGCAAACTCATCTCCCCGGCGTTCTCCCACTCGCACGTCAAGGGTTTCGCCGACGACATCACCGACAGCGCCGCGGCGATGCTCGACAGCTGGGACGCCGCGGCCGGAGAATTCCGCGACATCTACGACGACTACGTCAAACTGCTGCTCGCGGTGACCGGCCGGATCCTGTTCGGCATCGACCTGTCCACCGACACCACACAGGTGACCGACGCGATGCGCGCGGCGTTCGCGCTCATCATGAAGCGGGTGAACGCGCCGGTGAAGCTACCGCAGTCGTTCCCGACGCCGGAGGCCCGCCGGGTCGCGCGCAAGGTCGGCGAACTCGACGACGTGGTGCGCCATCTCATCGACGAACGCCGCCGCGGCGGCGACACCAGCGACGTGCTCACCGCGCTGGTGCGCGCTCGCGACGAGGGCGGGCAGGGCATGCGGGAGGAGGACTTGCTCAACGAGATCAAGACCTTGCTGGTGGCCGGTCACGAGTCACCGGCCAACGCGCTGTCGTGGGCGTGTTACCTGCTGGCCACCCATCCCGAGATCCAAGAGCGACTGGCCGAGGAGGTGCGCTCCGTGATCGGCGACCGCACGCCCACCTTCGCCGATCTGGGACAGCTCAGCTACTGCCGCATGGTGATCGAGGAGACGATGCGGCTGTATCCGCCCGCCTGGATCGTCGAACGCACGCCGATCGCCGATGACGAGATCGGTGGCTACCACGTGCCCGCGGGCGCGCGGGTCACGTTGTGCATGTACTACGTCCACCGCGACAAACGTCTGTGGGACGACCCGGAGCAGTTCCGTCCGGAGCGTTTCGCCGACGCCGCCGTGGCCGAACGGCACAAGTTCGCGTTCTTCCCGTTCTCCGGCGGCCCCCGCATCTGCCTGGGCAAGGACATGTCGATGACGGAGATGGTGCTGATCTTGGCCATGACGGTGCAGCGTTTCCGCCTCGAACTCGACGACACCCACCCGGTGGTGCCGCTGGCTTCGGTGAACCTGCGCCCGGAGTTCGGCATCCGCATCCGCCCGGTCCGCCGCGTCACCCAACCCGTCACGACCTGACCTCCCGCCGTGGCCGCACACTTCAGGAGCTTCGAGCATGCCTGACGGGTAATCAACAGTCGATGAGTTCCTGACTGGCCCGGCCTCTCTTCCTATGCCTGTTCCGGCCTGGACCTGGGCCATCCCACGCGTCTTTGGCACCGA